>NZ_SCMO01000002.1:0-481902 GCF_005503735.1 Pseudomonas sp. 2FE
CCCTGAGCCCGAGCCCCAGCGTGGAGCCGAATATCGCAGCCGGTGAAGCGGGACGAGCGCCGCACCAACGTTTCGCCGAGCTCACCGGAGTGCTCGGAGCGCCGCTGCTGTTCGAGCTGAAGGCCAAGGAAAACCCCGATTGGGTGTTCCATCCGGCCTATCCGCCGCAGCGCATCTGGGGTTACGAAGGCACCACGCCCGGTGCGACCACTCCGGGCCCGACGTTCTTCGCCCGCTATGGGCGGCCAATCATCTGCCGCATACACAATCGACTGCCGCAGAATCATGTCGGTTTTGCCTCGCCCGAGATCACCACCCACCTGCACAATTTGCATACGCCGTCAGAGAGCGATGGCTTCCCGGGCGACTACTACAGCCCGAACAAAGCCGGGCCGACCGTGGATCGTTCAGGGCCAAGGAATGGGGCAGGGGAGTTTAAAGACCACTTCTACCCCAACATCTATGCCGGCTATGACCAGCTGCAAAACCACATCGGCGATCCGAACGAGGCCTTGGGCACGCTGTGGTATCACGACCACACCCTGGACTTCACCGCGCCGAACCTAGTGCGCGGCTTGTTCGGCTTCTACTTCATCTTCGACCCGCTCGACTCGGGCGACGAGCGCGATCCAAGCCCCGGCGCCCTTCGGCTGCCGAGCCATCCCTACGATTACCCGCTGGGCTTTGGCGATCGACGCTTCGACGCCAACGGCATGCTGTTCTGGGATCAGGTCAGTCCCGAGGGTGTTTTGGGCGACAAGGTGACCGTCAACGGCAAGATCGAACCGGTGCTCAGGGTGGCGGCGCGCAAGTACCGTTTCCGCCTGCTCGATGCCGGGCCCAGCCGTTTCTATGGCCTGTCCCTGGTGACGTCGAGCAACGTGCGGCAGACCTTCACCTACATCGCCAACGACGGCAACCTGTTGCCGGCCCCGCTGCTGAACCAGACCCTGGTCATCTTTGCCGTGGCGGAACGCGCCGACATAGTGGTGGACTTTTCCCGCTACCCGATCGGCACCGAACTCTATCTGATCAACCGCATGCGGCAGGAAAAGACCCGCGGACCTAAAGACATCAAGGATGAAGGCCCACGCATCCTCAAATTCATCGTCGACCGCAACCCGCCGGAGCAGGACCTGAGCCAGGTGCCGGCTACGCTGCGCCCGCTGCCGCCACTCAATCTCGCCGAAATAGCCGCCGCGCGGGTGCGCCGCTGGGAGTTCGCCCGCAGTGGCGGGGTGTGGACGATCAACGAGAAGGTGGTCAACGTGCAATCCCCGCGCGCGCAGATCCCCCAAGGCAACGCCGAGGTGTGGGAACTGGTCAATCCCGAGGATGGCTGGGAACACCCGATCCACATCCACTTCGAAGAGGGGCGCATCCTCAACAGGATAGTGAATGGCAAGAACATACCGGTGCCGTTGCACGAACGGGGGCGCAAGGACGTCTTTGTACTCCACGAGTTCGAGACCGTGCGGGTGCTCCTGCGCTTCCGCGATTTCCTCGGCAAGTACCCCATGCACTGTCACAACCTGATCCACGAGGATCACGCGATGATGCTGCGCTGGGACATAGTCGAGCAAAGCGGCAACCAGGGCCCCGGCGGCTAAGTGGGGCGGCAGCAACGCGCACAGGACTGGAGGATTGCAGATGAACACTCGCAGAAATCTCTTAGTCGGCTTGGGTGCGGCCGCGCTCGGCGTCGTCGCCTGGCGCGCCGACACCGGCTTGGTAGAAGCACGGCCGGCGGGCGCTGACACGACGGGTGCCAGCTATTTCCCCAACCTGAGGCTCTATACCCACGAAGGCAAAGCCGTCAGGTTCTACGATGATCTGATCCGCGGCAAGGTGGTCGCCATCAACATGATGTATGCCTCCTGCACAGGGATTTGCCCGATCGTGACGGCCAACCTGCGGCAGGTGCAGAAACTGTTGGGCGAGCGCGTCGGCCGCGACGTCTTCATGTACTCGATCACCTTGCAGCCGGAGCTGGACACGCCGCAGATCCTCAAGACCTATACCGAGCAGCATCACGTTGGCCCGGGCTGGTGGTTCTTGACCGGCGCGCCGGCCGACATCGAGCAACTGCGCTTTAGTCTCGGCTTCTACGATATCAACCCTCTGGTCGACGGCAATAAGGCGAACCATTCCGGCATTCTGCGCATCGGCAACGATGCCGACCAGCGTTGGACCATGGCGCCCGCGCTGGCTGACCCCGAGCAGATCCTGGCCACTATCAATCATGTGGACAAAGCCGTAGTGCTCACCGGGATCAGTGCGGAGATGGCGAGCGCGGCTTAGGCTGTCGGACTAAACAGCAGCGAGCGCCGTCTGCTGCACCCGGCAACAATGTTGCCGCCAGTGGCCCGGTGAGCAGGTATCCCCAGGTCATGTTCCCGCTTGCGCGGCCAGAGTCAGTCGTGGCCACGCGTGCAAGCCCCAATCTCGATAACCCAAAGCCCCTGCAAAAAACCCGAGCAGACAACCGCCCCGGCGCGAAACAATCCCGCTAAAGTGAGCCAAATAGCCGCCGACAGGAACGCGCCAGATGACCGACAACACGCAGCAATTCGCCAGCGACAACTACTCCGGCATCTGCCCGGAAGCCTGGGCCGCCATGGCGCAAGCCAACCAGGGCCACGAACGGGCCTACGGCGACGACCAGTGGACCGCCCGCGCCGCCGATCACTTTCGCCGCCTGTTTGAAACCGACTGTGAGGTGTTCTTCGCCTTCAACGGCACCGCCGCCAACTCGCTGGCGCTGTCGGCGCTGTGCCAGAGCTACCACAGCGTCATCTGCTCCGAGACCGCCCACGTCGAGACCGACGAATGCGGCGCCCCGGAGTTCTTCTCCAATGGCTCCAAACTGCTCACCGCGCGCACCGAGAACGGCAAGCTGACGCCTGCGGCGATCCGCGAGATCGCCCTCAAGCGTCAGGACATCCACTACCCCAAGCCGCGGGTAGTCACCCTCACCCAGGCCACCGAGGTCGGCAGCGTCTACCGCCCGGACGAGATCCGCGCCATCAGCGCCACCTGCCGCGAACTCGGCCTCAACCTGCACATGGACGGCGCGCGCTTCTCCAACGCCTGCGCCTTCCTCGGCGTAGCGCCGGCGGAGCTGACCTGGAAAGCCGGCGTCGACGTGCTCTGCTTCGGCGGCACCAAGAACGGCATGGCCGTCGGTGATGCCATCCTGTTCTTCAACAAGGACCTGGCCGAAGACTTCGACTACCGCTGCAAACAGGCCGGCCAGCTGGCCTCGAAGATGCGCTTCCTCTCCGCCCCCTGGGTCGGCCTGCTGCAGGACGACGCCTGGCTGTATTACGCCAACCACGCCAACCACTGCGCGCGCCTGCTCGCCGAGCTGGTCAGCGACATCCCTGGCGTCAGCCTGATGTTCCCGGTCGAGGCCAACGGCGTGTTCCTGCAGATGTCGGAACCCGCGATCGAGGCCCTGCGCGAGCACGGCTGGCGCTTCTACACCTTCATCGGTGCCGGCGGCGCGCGCTTTATGTGTTCGTGGGATACCGCAGAAGAGCGCGTGCGGGAGTTGGCCAAGGATATTCGCCAGGTGATGGGGGCGGCTTGACCCCCCGCCCCCGCCCCTCGCCAGCAGAGCGCGCGCCAACCGGTGCGGCGCCATGCCCAACGCCCGCCGCATCGAGCCCAGGGCCCCGGCATGCGCGCGCATGCCGGCGGCTGTTCGGCGCAGGCCCGAGCGAGAGCAGAGCCGACTACTGCACGGCCGGATAAAAGTCCGCACGGCTTGACCCAGATCAATGTCGGGCTTGGACCAGGCGCCTAGGGTTGAACTCAACCGCTTGGCGCTTGATGCTCGCACGGTCACTTCGTGCGAGCCAGGAGGACAGTTTATGACTCTCTCTCGCCCACTCGCGGGTCTCGTCTATGCGCTCGCCGCCGCACTGCTGCTCGCCGGCTGCGAGCAAGGCCCAGCGCCGCCGGCCGACCCCTACGACCAGCGCCGGATGGACCTCAAGCCCGCCCCGGCGAAACTCGGCGGCGAGCGTCATGCCGGCGCCTTCGCCGTGGGCGACGCCCTCAGCCTGGGCGCCGTGCTCGAGCCGCTGGACCCGGCGCCGGTGAAGACGGTGCGGCTCGACGCCACTCACAAGCTCATCGAGATCGCCCCCGGCGTGACCTTCAGCGCCTGGACCTTCGGCGATCAGGTGCCGGGCCCGACGATCCGCGCGCGCGTCGGCGACAAGCTCAGATTCAGCATGACCAACCGCAGCGACGAGCCGCTGCCCGCCGCGCAAGTCGCGGCGGCGCCGATGATGCACTCGATGGACTTCCACGCCGCCATGGTCTCGCCGCAGGACAAGTACCGTTCGATCGCCCCGGGGCAGACCATCGAGTTCGAGTTCACCCTCAACTATCCGGGGATCTTCATGTACCACTGCGGCACGCCGATGATCCTCGAGCACATCGCCTCGGGCATGTACGGCGCGCTGATCGTCGAGCCGCGCGCCGGCTATCCCACCCAAGCGGACCGCGAGTACGTGATAGTGCAAAGCGAGTTCTATGCCCAGCCGGACCCCGGCCAGCGTGAGGTGGATGGCGCGCCGCTCTACGTGCTGGACGGCGAGCGGCTGCGCGCCGCCCAGCCGACCCACACGGTGTTCAACGGGGTGCACAACGGCATGCTCAAGCAGCCGCTGGTGGCGAAACCCGGCGAGCGCGTGCGCCTCTACGTGCTCAACGTCGGCCCGAGTAAGACCTCGAGCTTCCACGTCGTCGGCACGATCTTCGATCGGGTCTGGCTCGAGGGCAACCCGGACAACCAGTTGCGCGGCATGCAAACGGTATTGCTCGGCTCATCCAACAGCGCCACGGTGGAGTTCATGATCCCCGAAGCCGGCTCTTACATTCTGGTCGACCACCACTTCGCCAATGCCGCGCAGGGCGCTATCGGGCTCATCTCCACGGACGCCAAGTTCGCGACCAAGGACCTCGAACATCACAACCTGCCGGCCTCGGCCGCCCCGAGCGACCCGGAGGCCGTGCAGGGCAAGCTCGACTTCGAGAGCAAGTGCCTCGCCTGCCACTCGGTCGGCGGCGGCCGCAAACTCGGGCCCGACCTCGCCGGCGTGACCACGCGGCGCAGCGACGCCTGGCTGGCGCGCTGGCTCAAGGCGCCGGAGCAAATGCTCGAAACCGATTCGGACGCCAAGGCCATGCTGAAGGAATACGGCAACCTGCCGATGCCGAACCAGAATCTGAGCGACGTGCAGATCCAGCAGTACCTCGAGTACTTCCATTGGCTCGACGCACAGCCCACGGGCAGCGCGCAAACCGCACCGGGACACTGACCGGCGTGGCGGCGGCGCGGGCTTTATCTGTTCGGGGCTACCGCAGCAGAGCGCGTGCGGCTATTCGCCAGCTGATGACCGCCGGCTAAGGCCCAATCCAGCGGCACTCAATTTAGAGATACCCAATCCAGCTGCCGCTCGTATCAGAGCGGCAGCTGTCGACCCAGCCTGCGCCCGAACCATGCCGACCTATACTTTATCTTTGCATTTCCCGCCTGACGGAAGTGCAACCACAGCGAACCAGTGGCCTGTACGGTTAGTTCGTTAACTTAAATTCGGATGCCGGGAGTCGCGAGGCAAGGCGCAATGACGAGTCGTAGCAGGGCTACGGTGAGGAGTTGCAACGCTGGATCGCGGCTTCAGGCGCCGAAGTTAACTAATGGAACTAACCACACAGGCCGCTATCGCCAGCCCCTCGGCGGCGTCGTTCGCCACTGTCATCTGCAGCCGATGAAGCCAGCAGCTTCGGTAGGCTCCGTGTCGCGAGGAGTTCACCATGTCTCGTGCTCTCAAGCTCTGGCCCCTGCTGACGGGCACCCACCGGTATGAGAAGAGCGTGTCCACCCGCGGGCGCGGCCAAGGGCAGTTCATTCAAGCGCCGATCCTCGCCTACCTGATCGAGACGCCCAACGGCCGCATTCTCTACGACGTCGGCTGCGACTACCGCAAGGTGGCCGATCCCAGCCTGAGTAAACGCTACTTCGAGCCGATGCGCCCCCAGTTCGATCCACCCACCATGCATGAAGAACAACGCATACCCCGCTACCTGGGGCAACTGGGGCTGACGCCCGCGGATATCGATGTGGTCTTCATCGGCCACCTGCACTTCGACCACGCCGGCGGCATCTGCGACTTGCCGGGCTGCGAGGTGCACCTGCACGCCGACGAGCTGGCGGCCGCGCGCACCGGCCTGGATGAGGGCGTGTTTGCCGACGAACTGACCCATGCCGACCAATGGCGCCTGCAAACCGGCGAATACACGGTCGCCCCAGGCGTCCAAGCCATCGCCAGCCCCGGCCACACCGCCGGGCACATGTCGCTGTTTATCGAGCTGCCGAAAGGCCGGCCGGTGATCCTGTGCGGCGACGCCGCCGACCTCAGCGAGAATCTGACCGAGGAAATCGCCCCCGGTTACTGCTGGCAAGACAATGAAGCGCTGGCCCTCGCCAGCATCCGCAAACTCAACACCCTGGCGCGCGACGAAGACGCGCAACTCTGGCCCAACCACGATATGGCCTTCTACCAGAGCCTGCCGCGCTTCCCGCTGTGGCGGGACTGAGGCCGGCTGTCGAGCGGCACAGCGAATAGCCGCCTGAACTGCTGGCCGGCGCCGTGGTCTGCATTCGGTCCGCGATTCTGGCGGCGACCACCAGGCAGCGCGTCCCTGCCGGCCGACGTCCGCGAGCCTATAGCACTCATGCTCGACGAAGGCCGCAGGGTCGATAACCGCACAATCTGATCGTTAACGGCCTGAATCAGGCTACGGAGCAAGCATGCAAAAAATCGCGAATTTCCTGTTGATCGGCGCCGGCGCCCTTGCCCTGGCGGGCTGCTTCGGGCAAAAGTCCGAAGTCGACCAGGCGTACCTCTGTACCTACAGCACCGATGCGCAAGCCGAGCGGTGCAAGGACGGACAACTGGCCTGGTTCAAGCCTGAGCAATGGAACAACGAGCAACTGCCCCTCAGTGTGGCGGCGGCCTATTGCGACTTTAACCACCAGATCATGTACAACAAGGCCGGCGTCATCTGCGTGTTCACCAACAAACGCATGAACCTGGTCAAATAACCACCGGCTCATAGCGCAGTTCGGGGCCCGTTTACCGGCCTGCGCCACGCATTCAGCGCGGCCGGATGCGCTCGGCGATCACCGCTCCGCCCGACCCCAGGCGACCTCGAACTTCCACGTAGTCGCCCACCCCGGGGGACTTGTCGATCCGGGTCTCGGCGTTGACGCCGAGGCTCAACGAATCCAGCTTCCAGCCCTCACGCAGGATGCCGTGCAGGCGCACGCGCCCACCGCTCGGCACGCGCGCCGGCTGGCCATCCGCATCCCGCGCGCCCTGGTTGATCCATGCGACGATCAAGGCGATGTCCTCGTCGTTCAGATAGGGCGGCCCGTCGTAAGGCATGCGCGGCACCGCATCGCCGCGAATGCGCCGCACCAGCTCGCTGGCCTCGGCAAAACCCGGCACCACCGCCACCCGCTTGGCACTGGAGAGGGTCGCCTGGTATGAGCTCAGCTCATAACCCTCCGGCGCCGCCCCCATCAGCCCAGAGGCCGAATGGCACTTGCTGCAACGCAACGCGAAGATCGGCGCGACATCCGCGTAAGTCACCTCGGCGGCCTGAACGCTCACGGCAGCGGCGAGCAGCATGGACAGTTGGATGACCAGCACTCGGCAAAGGGGCTGTTTCATGACGACATGGGCCTCTGGCGATCAGGGCGGGGCGGCTTTGCCAATGGCTATGCTTAAGGGCAGAAGCATCCGGCCGGGGCAAACGCTACTGTTTGATTAAAGACCAAGCGCCCTGCTCCCTGAGTTCTGCCAGTCGTTTGTGCAAAGAGGAACAGCATGAGGAGCCACGAGACAAAACTACCTGCGATGCTGGAAGCGCTTCACGCGGACGGACCGCATCCCGGGCTGGCCGGCAAACTCAAGCTGTTCGGCCAATTCGTCGGCAGTTGGGATGTCGAGGTCATCAATTACCTGTCCGATGGCAGTCGCCGCGTCATGGAGGCCGAGTGGCATTTCGGCTGGGTGCTGGAAGGGCGCGCGATTGAGGATGTCTGGATCGCCCCGCGCCGGGGCATGCGCCGGCAGTCCGGCGATGAGTTGGGCGACTATGGCGCGACGCTGCGCTTCTTCGACCTGGAGCTCGGCGCCTGGCGCTCGACCTGGATCGGCCCCTGCAAAGGCTACGTGAAGCCCTTTATCGCCCGGCCGGTGGGTAACGAGATCGTCCTGGAGGGCGCCTTCATGCCGGGGAGCGTGTCGCGCTGGATCTTCTCCGACATCACCCCGGACTCGTTCCACTGGCGGCATGTGGAGTCGCGCGATGACTGGACGACGCAGGTGCTGCACCAGGAAATGAACGCCCGCCGCCGCTTCTGATCGTCGAGCCGGCACAGCCCTTTGCTCGTGCCCACTCTCTGCGTGGGAGCGCAGCCCAAGATGCTCCGTTGCGGCCCCCCACTTACCCCCGAACTCGGTGGACCAAGCTGTGGATAAGCTGTACAGCCCCCGCTCCAGAGCACGCCTGGCAAGGGTTGCGAGCTTCTGAGTGTTTTCTGAACAATTTCAGTAGCTTAACTTTCAGGTTGCACACAGAAGCCGTTCAGCGAAGCGTATACAAGCTGTGGATAGGTGGCTGCAGCCGCCGCCAGCCGCGGGCCTCGGCCATCTGGTTGAATTTTGCTCAAGGGGATTTTGATCCTTCCCTCGCTCTGCGTGGGCATCCAGCCCAAGACGCTCCGTGTCTACCAACAGCCCTCCGGTGCCTGCCTATACTGCAAACACTCAGCGCGCGGAGGTCGTCATGGCGAACTACTCGGTCGAAAACATTCGCACTGTTGCCCTGGTCGGCCACGGCGACAGCGGCAAGACGACCCTGGCCGAGGCGCTGCTCCAGCGCAGCGGCGCCATCCCCGTGGCGGGCACGCTGGAGCGTGGCGACACGGTCTGCGACTTCGACCCGCTGGAGCGCGAATACCGCCACTCGCTGTCGGCCTCGTTGGTGCATTTCAGCCACGCCGGCGCCGAGATCAACCTGATCGACAGCCCCGGCTTCCCCGATTTCATCGGCCATGCGCTCCCCGCGTTGGCGGCGGTGGAAACCGCGCTGGTGGTGGTCAACGCGCAGACCGGCATCGAACTGACCACCCAACGGATGATGCACGCGACGCGCGAGCGCGGGCTGTGCCGGATCCTGGTGGTCAACAAGATCGATGCCGAGCGGATCGACCTGCCGGCGCTGGTCGCCGACCTGCGCGAGATGTTCGGCAAGGAGGTGCTGCCGCTCAACCTGCCCAGCGCTGGCGGCAACCGGGTGGTCGACTGCTTTTTCAACCCGGCCGGCGAGGCGGACTTCTCGTCGGTGGCCGAGGCGCACCAGGCGCTGGTGGACCAGGTGGTCGAGGTCGACGAAGAGCTGATGGCGCGCTACCTGGAGCAGGGCGAGATCAGCCCGGAGGAACTGCATGCGCCCTTCGAGCGGGCGCTGCGCGAGGGCCATCTGATTCCGCTGTGCTTCGTCTCGGGGCGCAGCGGCGCCGGCGTGAGCGAGCTGCTCGAGATCCTGGCGCGGCTCGCGCCCAATCCGCTCGAAGGCAACCCACCGCTGTTCTTCAAGGGCGAAGGCGCTGCGGCGAAGCCCTTCCGCTCCGCACCCGACCCGCAGCGCCACGTACTGGCCCATGTGTTCAAGGTGGTGATGGACCCTTTCGTCGGCAAGCTCGGCGTGTTCCGCGTGCACCAGGGCACGCTGCAGCGCGACATGCAGCTGTTCATCGGCGATGGCAAGAAGCCGTTCAAGGTCGGCCACCTGCTGCGCCTGCAGGGCAAGCGCTATGACGAGGTGACGCGGCTGATTCCCGGCGACTTCGGCGCCGTGAGCAAGGTCGACGAGATCGAGTTCGACGCCGTGCTGCACGACTCCCATGACGAGGACAGTATCCACCTCAAGCCGCTCGCCTTCCCCGCCCCGATGCAGGGGCTGGCCATCGAGGCCAAGCGGCGCGGCGACGAGCAGCGGATCTCCGAAGTGCTGCACCGGCTGTTGGCCGAAGACCCCTGCGTGAAGCTCGATTACCACCCGACCACCCAGGAGACGGTGCTGCGCGGCATGGGCGAGCTGCACCTGCGCTACCTGCTCGATCGCCTGGCCGGCACCTACAAGCTCGAGGTGCAGACCCAGCCGCCGCGCGTGCCCTACCGCGAAACCATCACCCAGGCGGCCGAGGGCCATAGCCGGCACAAGAAGCAGACCGGCGGCGCCGGCCAGTTCGGCGAAGTCTTCCTGCGCGTCGAGCCGCTGCCGCGCGGCAGCGGCTTCGAGTTCGTCGACGCGGTGAAGGGCGGCGTGATCCCGGGGCAGTTCATCCCCTCGGTGGAAAAAGGCGTGCGCTCGATGCTGGCCACCGGGCCCCTGGCCGGCTATCCGGTCGAGGATGTGAAGGTGACGGTCCACGACGGCAAGAGCCACTCGGTCGACTCCAAGGACATCGCCTTCCAGGCAGCCGGGCGCAAGGCCATGCTGGATGCCTTGCGTGCGGCGGGCTGCATAGTGCTGGAGCCCATCGTCGCCATCGAGATCACCACCCCCGAAGCCAAGCTCGGCGACATCACCACCGACCTGATCGGCCGCCGCGGCCAGGTGGCCGGCACCGAGACCCTGTCGCAGAGCATGGCGCTGATCCGCGGCCAGGTGCCGTTGGCCGAACTGGACGGCTATGGCGGCCGGCTCAAGTCCATCACCGCCGGTCAGGGGGCCTACAGCCTGGTGCTGAGCCACTACAGCGCCGTGCCGCAGGAGGTGCAACAGCGCCTGGCGGCCGGTTATAAAGCCGTGCAGGAGGAGGATTGAGTCGCCACCGGGGGCCAAGCCCAGGGTCTTTACAAAAGTGCTCTAGCCCCAGCCCTTGCAGTGCGCTGGGGCCAGACCGTTGGGCCGGCTCAGCCCAGCAAGCCTTCGGTCTTCATGGCTTTCTGCACCGCCGGCCGGGCGGCTATCCGTTGCAGGTAGCCTTGCAGTTCCTCGGTGTTCGGCAGCTCGAGCTGGAGATACGGCGCCCATCCCGCCAGGACGAACAGGTAGGCATCCGCGGCGGTGAAGCTGGCGCCGGTCAGGTACGGCTTGCCGCGCAACTGCGTGGAGATCCAGCTGAATTTCTTTTGCAGGCGGCTGGCGAAGATCGCCTTGCTCGCCGCGTCGAAGCTCGGGTTGAACAGCGGCGCAAAGGCTTGGTGCATCTCCGAGTTGAGGTAGCTCTGCCACTCCATCACCCGATAGCGCGCCAGGCTCCCGGCGGCCGGCATCAGCTCGGTATTGCCGGCCTTGTCGCTGATGTACTGGGTGATGACCGGGCCCTCGGTGAGCCGCTCACCGTTGTCCAGCTCCAACGTGGGCACGTAACCCTTGGGGTTGATGCCGTAGTAGTCGGCACCGGTCTCGGTCTTGTGCGTAGCGAGGTCGACCCGCTCCAGGCTGAAGGGCAAGCCGGATTCATGCAGGACGATATGGGGGGCGAGCGAGCAGGCACCGGGTGAGTAGTAAAGTTTCATGGCTAGGGCTCCGCAGGGATGAGTGACAGTCCGCAGAGCGGGCTGAGCGCGAGCGCCGCCGGAACCTTCGCAGCAGCGCCCGCGCGTGACTCATTCAGCGTAGATCAGCCCTGCGCCAGGCTGTGTGCCCCTCGTCGCCCCGCCAGGCGCAAGCACCGACGCCTCAGTACTCGATGCTGACATCGCCCTTGGGCACGCTGCAGCAGGAGAGGATGTAACCCTCGGCGACATCTTCGTCGGTGATCCCGCCGTTGTGCTCCATCTCCACCTCGCCGGCGGTTTTCAGCACCTTGCAGGTGCCGCAGATGCCCATGCCGCAGGCTTTGGGGATATGCAGGCCAAGCTTGGCGGCGGCGGCATGCACCGTCTCGCCGGGCGCCACGCGGATGCTTTTGCCGGTAGTGGTGAACTCCACTTGCAGCAGATCGGCGGCATCCACCTCCGGTGCCTCGGCGGCCTGTTCGGCGTGCTCGAGGGCATCGGCGCGCGCCTCCGGTGGGGTCGCACCGAAAGACTCTTCGTGGTAGCGCCGCATGTCGAAACCGTTGGCTTCCAGCAGGCGCTTGACCGCGTGCATGTAGGGCGTCGGGCCGCAGCAGAAGACTTCCCGTTCCATAAAGTCCGGGGCGATCAGCTCGAGCATCTTCTGGTTGAGATAGCCGCGGTAACCCGACCAGGTTTCACCTATGTCGTACTTCTCGCAGATCAGGTGCAGTTTGAAGTTGTTGATCCGCGAAGCCATGTGGCGGAGCTCGCGATGGTAGATGATGTCGCGCGGCGCCCGGGCGCTGTGGACGAAGACCATGTCGACATTGCCGTTGGTGTCGAAGAACCAGCGCGCCATCGACATCACCGGCGTGATCCCCACCCCGCCGCTGAGGTAGAGCACTTTGTCGTTCGAGAAATCCATGGCATTGAACAGCCCGACCGGGCCATGCACCGCCAGCTCGTCGCCCTCTTTCAGGTTGTCGTGCAGCCAGTTGGAGACCTTGCCGCCCGGCACTCGCTTGATGGTCAGGGAGAAGCTGTAGGGCACCGAGGGCGAACTGGAGATGGTGTAGGAGCGCATGATCGGCTGGCCGTCGATCTCCAGCTCCAGGGTGACGAACTGCCCCGGCTTGAAGAAGAACATGATCGGCTGGTCGGCCATGAAACAGAAGGTGCGCACATCCCAGGTTTCCTGGATCACCTTGACGCAACGCACCAGATGGCGGCCGTTGGCCCAGGTCCGGGTGTTGACAGGATTAAGGAAGGTGTTGGACATGGTTTGCTCCCGCGCCATTTTTAGAGTGCCGCTGCGCCAACGATAGCTCAAGACGCAGTGGGCAAGCGCCCGCCAGCAGAAACGCTGATTCAGGCTGATGGAACGGATTGTGGGCAAGGCAATAAGTGGCCACTTACCTATCAGCGACATCCACATGCTTATCGCGACCAGCCCCTAACCACCGGGGCTGGCGCGTCGGAAACGGATGCGAGCATGTCGCCCATAGGTAAGGCTCCGAACACGCCCGACCCCACACTTAAATCCAGTCGAGCCGTAGCCCGGAGTATCCGCCAGCGGCCGAATCAGAGCGCGACCACAGCGCCTTGCGTGCACACCGTAACCGCCACTTTTTCGCTGGCCGCCCGCCGCGACCAGCCATGAGGACTTACCGATGGATGTCACCACTACCCTGAGTTTGGGCGATCCGCTGGAACCAGCACGCAAGGCCACCGCCGAAATGCTGCAGACCCGCGAACGCACCTATTCGCTGCCGCAACCCTTCTACTGCGACGAGCGGCTGTTCGACATCGACATGCAGGAGATCTTCCAGAAGGAATGGCTGATCGCCGGCATGACCTGCGAGATCCCGACCAAGGGCAACTACCTGACCCTGCAGATCGGCAAGAACCCGATCATCGTCATCCGCGGTGCCGAAGGCGTGGTGCACGCCTTCCATAACGTCTGCCGCCATCGCGGCTCGCGCCTGTGCACCAGCGAGAAGGGCAAGGTCGCCAAGCTGGTGTGCAACTACCACCAATGGACCTACGAGCTGGACGGCCGCCTGCTGTTCGCCGGCAGCGAGATGGGCGCCGACTTCGACATGAAGCAGTACGGCCTCAAGCCGGTGCAGGTGAAGACCGCGGGCGGCTACATCTTCATCTCCCTGGCGGAGAAGCCGCCGGCCATCGACGAATTCCTCTCCACCCTGGCCCATTACATGGAGCCCTATGACATGGAGAACACCAAGGTGGCGGTGCAAACCACCTTGATGGAGAAGGCCAACTGGAAACTGGTGCTGGAGAACAACCGCGAGTGCTACCACTGCAGCGGCTCGCACCCGGAATTGCTGAAGACCCTGCTGGAGTGGGACGACACCAACGACCCGCGGGCCACCCAGGAGTTCAAGGACCACGTGGCCGCCAACGCCGCCGCCTGGGAAGCCGAGAAGATCCCCTACCTGCATGCCGGCTTCGGCCTGCGCAACCGCATCGTGCGCATGCCGCTGCTCAAGGGCACGGTGTCCATGACCATGGACGGCCAGCAAGGCTGCAAGAAGCTCATGGGCCGGATCAAGAACCCCGACCTCGGCTCGATGCGCATCCTGCACCTGCCGCACTCGTGGAACCACTGCATGGGCGACCACCTGATCAACTTCACCGTGTGGCCGATCAGCGCCCAAGAGACCATGGTCACCACCAAGTGGCTGGTGCACAAGGACGCGGTCGAGGGCGTGGATTACGACGTGGCCCGCCTGCGCGAGGTCTGGGACGCCACCAACGACCAGGATCGCCGCCTGGCCGAAGAGAACCAGCGCGGCATCAACTCCACCGCCTACCAGCCCGGCCCCTACTCGGAGACCTACGAGTTCGGCGTGGTCAACTTTATCGACTGGTACAGCGAGCGCGTACTGAGCAACCTCGGCGCGGCGCCGGCGGCCTATCTGCACGGCATCAAGAGCCAGTAAGGCGACCCGAAAGTGCCCCGCAGCAGAAGGTGCGGGGCTTCGTTTTTCCAGTTCCCTTTCAGGAGCCCCGCCATGTCGACTGTGAACCTGTGTTTCGTCATCGCGCTGGCGGGCTATGGGCTGTATGCCTGCTTTCGGCATAAGCGGACGGGGCAGGACGAAGCTAGTCCCCTGCCCAGGCCGTAGGGCGGACTCAGGAGCGTAGCGAACAGTCCGCCGTTCGAAATGGCGTACTGCTTCGCGAGTACGCCCTACGCGCTCCTACATTCTCAGGGCGCCCGCTCAATCCAGCCGCTTATGCACGCGGGTCACCGCGATGCTGAACATCAGCACAGTAAACAGCCCCAGCGCCGCCACCTCGATCCACAGTTCGGCGAGCCCGGCGCCGCGCAGCATGATGCCGCGCGCCAGCCGCAGGTAATGGGTCAAGGGCAGCAGCTCGGCCAGTTGCTGGGCGAGCCTGGGCATGCCGGCGAAGGGGAACATGAAGCCGGACAGCAGGATCTGCGGCAGGAAGGTGAAGAACGCCATCTGCATGGCCTGAAACTGGGTCTTCGCCAGGGTCGAGAGAAATACCCCAAGCCCCAGGCTGGCGACTATGAACAGCAGCGTCGCCAGGTACAGCTCGCCCAGCGAGCCGCGCACCGGCACCGCGAACAGCGCCTTGCCGAGCAGCAGCACCAGGCTCATCTGCACCAGGCCGATGGCGATGAAGGGCAGCACCTTGCCGATGGTCAGCTCCCAGGGCGACAGCGGCGTGGCGATCAGCATCTCCAGGTTGCCGCGCTCGCGCTCACGCACCAGGGTGATGGCGGTGAACATCACCAGGGTCATGGTCAGGATCACCCCGATCAGCCCCGGCACCGTGTTCAGTGCCGCCACCCGCTCCGGATTGTAGAAATTCACCACCTCGACCCCCGCCGCCTGGCTCCAGTTCGGCAGCGGGTAATTCGCCAACTGGCGGGCCGCGGCCTGCACCGTCTGATCCGAGCCGTCCACCAGCAGCTGTAACGGCCGGCGCTCCTGCAGCAGCCCACTCTGCGACGGGCGGCCCTGGCGCTGCGCCGGCCCGCGCTCCAGGCGCGCCTCGAAATCCGCCGGCACCACCAGCGCCACGCTGATCCGCCCCTGGCGCAGCAGCTGGTCGATCTGCTGCGGGCTCGAGAGCCGGTAGCGCAGGTCGAGCACCCGGCTGGAGGCGAGCTCGGCGATCACCTCGCGCGAGCGCGCGCTGTTGGCCTGGTCCAGCACCGCCGCATCCAGCCCGCGCACGTCCATATTGATGGCGTAGCCGAACAGCACCAGCTGGATGATCGGGATGCCGGCGATCATGGCGAACGTCAGCCGATCGCGGCGCAGCTGGCGCAACTCCTTGCGCACTATGGCGAGGATCCGCCGCAGGTTCATCCGCCCTCCCGCCCGGGTGGCGCCGGGCGCTGGGTGACGGCGACGAAGACGTCCTCCAGATTCGGTTCGGTCTCCACCACCCGCGCCTGCAGGCCCTGTTCCTGCAGGCGCCGGGTGATAAGTTCGCGACCGTCGGCGACGGCGCAGAGCACCCGCAGGCTGGCGCCGATCTGCGCCTGGGCGAGCACGCCCGGCGTGCCCCTAAGGGCGAGTTGCGCCTGACGGGGCTGGCTGCACTCGACCAGGAAGGGCCGGCCGGGCAACTGCGCCATCAGCTCGCGCGGGCTGCCGTCGGCCACCAACCGGCCGCCGTCGAGTATGCCCAGGCGCGTGCAGCGCTCGGCCTCGTCCATGTAATGGGTGGAGACCAGCAGCGTGGTGCCGGCGTCGGCCAACTCGAACAGCGAATCCCAGAACTCCCGGCGCGACTGCGGATCGACCGCGCTGGTCGGCTCGTCGAGCAGCAACAGATCCGGCTGGTGCAGCACCGCGGCGGCCAGGGCCAGGCGCTGCCGCTGCCCACCACTGAGGGTGCCGGCCAACTGCCGGGTCAGCTCGCCGAGCCAATAGCGCTCCAGCAACTCCGCGATGCGCTGGCGGCTGGCGGCCTTCGACAGGCCGTGCACGCTGGCGAGAAATTGCAGGTTTTCGCCGACGCTGAGGTCGTCATACAGCGAGAACTTCTGCGTCATGTAGCCGATGCGCCGCTTCAACGCCTCGGCATCGCGGGGGATCTGGCAGCCGAGCACCTCGATCTCGCCCGCGCTGGGCCGCAGCAGGCCGCAGAGCATGCGGATGCTGGTGGACTTGCCGCTGCCATTCGGGCCGAGAAAACCGAACACTTCGGCCCGCTGGACCTTGAGGTCGAGGCGATCGACCGCGGTCAGCTCGCCGAAGCGTTTGCTCAGCCCGCGCGCCAGGATCACCGGCGCCGGCTCAGGGGCGTTCATCGACTATCCGCTCGGCGCTCAGCGGCAGGCCGGCCGGCAACTGCCGCGCCGCCTCGCCCTCCAGCAGCAACTCGGCGCGGTAGACCAGGCGGCTGGCGTCGTCACCGGTCAGGGCGAAGTACGGGGTGAAACTGGCTTCGCTGCTGATGCTGCGCACCCTGGCGGCGAAGGGCTCGGCGCTGCCCTCGACCCTCACCCGCAGCATATCGCCGATGTGCAAGGCGCTACGCTGGGAGGCCGGCACGAACACCCGCGCATAGGGCGCCTCGCCCACCAGCAGGCTGACCAGGGTGGCGCCTTGCGGCGGCCGGTCGCCGGGTTTGAACGGCAAGGCGTCGACCTGCCCGGCACGCGGTGCGCGCAGGCTCAGGTGCTGGCGGCCGACCTGCAGTTGCGCCAGATTCCCCTCTGCGGCCGCAAGCGCAGCAGCAGCCTGCTCGAGCTGTTCCACCCGGCTGCCGCTCCTCAGCTCGCGCAGTAGGGCCGCGACATTGGCCTGCTGCGCGCGCGCCTGGTCGCGGTTGGCGCGGGCCTTATCCAACTCGGCGATAGCCAGCAGACCGCGCTGGTAGAGCTTTTCGCTACGACCGAAGTCCTGTTCGGCGACGGTCAGGGAGGCACCCCGACCGAGCAGGAGCGCCGCGACCGCCTCGCGGGCCTCCGGCCTGGGGCCATTGCGCAGCTCGCGCAGCCGCGCCTGCGCCTGGGCGACCTCGCCCTGGGCCTGGGCGATGCGCGCGTCCTGGCGGCGCGGGTCGAGCTCCAGCAACAGCTGACCAGCCTGCACCCGCTCGCCCTCGGCGGTATGCCAGGCGAGGATGGTTTCCGAGGCTTCGGCCGGCAGGCTGACCCGGTCCCACTCCAGGGTGCCGAGCAGGGTCGGGCTGCCCTCGCGCTCGCAACCGGAAACGGCGATCAGCAGCAACCATAAAGGGAGGAGCCACCCACGCTCTGCACGCACGCTCAAACCTCGTTGAGTTCGTTATGAACAAGCGTAGGCCATGCGCCGCCAGCACCGGCAGCACCGGCAGCACCCATACTGAGCATAAAGCGGTAGAGGGCCGGCGCCGGGCAAGGCGGCCAGCCAAGCATAGGGGTGGAATAACGCCATGCTGCACACGCCTCAGGACCCGACCCGCGACTGGTGCCTGCTGCGCCTGGACGATAACGGCAATGAGTTTGTCGTCAGCCGCGACCACAGCCAGGCAGAGGCGCTAAGCCTGGCCCAGGCGTACCAGGCGCGCGGGCACAAGCAGCTGTACTGGGCTCAGCGATGCCCCGGTGCAAAGCCGTCTGACTAGCGCAGTAAGCCCTCCTCGAGCAGCAGCGTGGCAACTGTGGCACCCGCTGGGTTTCATGAGGTGCATCCATGCACCTCTCCCTGCGGGCAGCTAAAGCTGTGCAAAACGGCTTCCCTGCCGTTTTGTCGCTTCGCTCTACACCAGCCTACGGGTACCGATCTAGGTAAACGAATTAACCCCACGGCTCACTAGCGCAGCACGCCCTCTTCGACCAGCAGTTTGAAGATGGCTTCGGCGCCGTCTTGCGCGCTGAGGTCTTTCAGCACTTGCCCGCCACCGCCCGCGGCCTTGGCCGTGGCGGCTTTCATCCGCTCGGCACCGGTCTTCGCCTTGATCACCTTGAGGCGTTTGGGCCGTGGCCGGGCCGGCTGGAACTGCGCGGTGGCGAGCAAGGCATCGTCTATCACCTCGACCTCTTCGGCCTTCAGCACGCCGCGCCGGGCAGGGCCGAAGGCACTTTGCCGAGCGCTCGGCGCCGCGTTATCGACACTGGCGAGAAACGGCAGACGCACCCGCAAACGCCGCCGCTGGCCGCGCGGCAAGGCTTGCAGCACCTGGGCGACGCCGTTCTCGACCCGCTCCACTTCCGCCAGCCCAACCACCAGCGGCCAGCCGAGCTGTTCCGCCAGCAGGAACGGCAGCATCCCCGAGCCTTCGCCGGTTTCCGCCTGGCTACCCGTGAGTACCAGCTGGGCCCCGGACTCGCGCAGGTAGCTCGCCAGCACCGGCAAGGCGTCGGCGCCGCGCGGTTGCTCGAGCACGCTGAGTTCCGCCAGGCCCATGCCCAGATACGCGCGCAGCGCCTCTTCCTGAGTATCGCCGGCGTGCAGCACCTGCAGTCGCTCGCCGGCCAGACGCAGGCCCAGTTCGACCGCGCGGGCATCCTGTTCGGCGCGGCGAGCGCGACCCGAGGTGGGATGCGCGCCGACGGACACCAGGGCGATGATATTCAAGCTGTTATGCGGCATCGCGTTTGTCTCCCGCACGGTAGTCGGCCACCCGCTGGATCAGCGCGCTGAGGATCGCGGCGGAATCGCCGATCACCGCCAGATCGGCGCGTTTGATCATGTCGCAGCCGGGGTCGAGGTTGATCGCCACGACTTTGTCGCAGCCACCTATGCCTTGCAGGTGCTGGATCGCGCCGGAAATCCCGACCGCCAGATAGACCCGCGCAGTGACCCAGGTGCCGGTCGCGCCGACCTGGCGATTGCGCACCATGTGGCCATCGTCCACCGCCACCCGTGAGGCACCCTCGGTGGCGCCGAGAGCCTCGGCGGCGCGGTGGAACAGCGCCCAATCCTTCACGCCGTTACCGCCGGAGAGGATGAATTCGGCCTCGGCCATCGGCGTCGCCGCCGGGTCGACCGCCACCGCGCCAAGATCCTCGATGCGCGGCAGGCTGCGCGCGACGGGCTGCGCCAACGCGACCGACAGCACCTCATGGCGCGTATCGCTGACCGGCTCGGCACATTCGCTGGCCGCCAGGATCAGCCGCGTCAACGGCCGCAGCAGGTCTTCGCGGCCGGCACCGGCACGGCCGATGCACTGTTCATCGGTGACCTGCCAGACCCGCGTCGCCGGGCGTTCGCCCAGGAGCGCGGCGAGGCGCCGACCGAGTTCGGCGCCGCCAGTGCGGCTGTCCGGCAGCAACCAGTGGCGCGGCTGGAACTGCCGCTCCACGGCGCCGAGCGCCTGGACCTGCTGCTCCGGTGCATAACCGGCATATTCCGCGCCCTCGAGCTGCAGCAGGCGGTCGACACCGGCGACATCGAAGCGGGTTTCCTTGTGTTCGCCGAACACCACCGCCAACACCGAGCCGTCGTTGCCCGCCAACTTGCGGGCCAGGCCTAGCAGGTCGCGGTCGTGGCTGGTCAGCCGGCCACCGACCATGTCCGGCACCACCACTATGTGGAAGCGCGGTTGGGCGATGACGTGCAGCGGCAGCTGAACCACGGCGGCCTGGGTCGCGCGCTTGCTCGCGCCACCCTGCTGGGCGCCGCTGCGGTCGATCCGTTTGATCCCGTGGGGGCCGATGAAACCGACCGCATGGGGGTTCTTGCGGATCAGCCCATTGGGGCCCATCCAGCTGGTTTCGCTGCGCTGCATGGCCGCATGCAGCGGGTGCAGGCGGTTACGCGCGATCCATTCGGCCCGCGGGTCACGGCGGATGATGTCGCTCATGCGGGCACCTCCAGGCATGCAGGGGCAATCCCCTCGCCCCTTAGGGGGAGAGGGCTAGGGAGAGGGGAGTTAAAACGTGTGGTTCTCATCAATTCACCCCCGCCGCTGCGCGTTTGGCCGGTGCGCTTGGCGCCCCGTCGATCAGTACATCGGCCACCAGCTCGGCGATGTCCTTGATCTGCGGCCGTGGCTCGACCACGCCTTCGAGCATCGCCGTGCATTGCGGGCAACCGACCGCTACCAGTTCGGCGCCGGTTTCCTTGATATCGACCATGCGCATATCGGGAATCCGCTGCTTGCCGGGGATGTCGGTGATAGGTGCGCCACCGCCACCGCCGCAGCAACGCGAGCGGAAGCCGGAACGCTCCATCTCCTTCACCTCGATCCCGAGGGCGCGCAGCACCTCGCGCGGCGCCTCGTATTCGCCGTTGTAGCGGCCGAGGTAGCAGGGGTCGTGATAGGTCACGCTGCCGCCTTTATGAGTGCCGAGGTTGAGCTGTTTGGCGGCGATCAGCTCGGCGATATAGGTGCTGTGGTGCAGCACTTCATAGTTGCCACCCAGCGCCCCATATTCGTTTTTCAACACATGGAAGCTATGCGGATCGCAGCTGACGATGCGTTTGAAACGGTACTTGGCCATTGTCTCGATATTGCGTTTGGCCAGTTGCTGGAAGGTCGCCTCGTCGCCCAGACGACGGGCCACGTCGCCGCTGTCGCGCTCTTCCAGGCCGAGCACGGCGAAGTCGACGTTGGCGGCCTTGAGCACTTTGACGAAGGCGCGCAGGGTTCTTTGATTGCGCATATCGAAGGCGCCATCGCCGACCCAGAACAGCACGTCGGCGCTCTGCTTCTCGCTCAGCAGCTCGAGGTTCAGGTCCGCCGCCCAGTTCATCCGCCCGCCAGGGGCGAAGCCGCCGGGGTTGTCGGTGGCGATCAGGTTGTCCAGCACCTCGGCGCCCTTGTTCGGCGTCGCGCCTTTTTCCAGGGTCAGATGGCGGCGCATGTCGACTATGGCATCGACGTGCTCGATCATCATCGGGCATTCCTCGACGCAGGCACGGCAGGTGGTGCAGGACCAGAGGGTCTCGGCGTCCACCAGCGCCTTGCCTTGCAGGGACACGATCGGCAGGTGCGGGCCGCCGCTGTGCTCGCCGAGGGGGATGCCCCTGCCGTCTAATGATGGATACGGGCTGCCGGCGAACTTGGCATCGCTGCCGCCGGCCAGACCGACGACCATGTCCTGGATCAGCTTCTTCGGGTTCAGCGGCTGGCCGGCGGCGAAGGCCGGGCAGGCGGCTTCGCACTTGCCACATTGCACGCAGGCGTCGAAACCGAGCAGTTGGTTCCAGGTGAAGTCCTTGGGTTTCTCCACGCCCAAGGGCGCGGTCGGATCGCTCAGGTCCAGCGCTTTCAGGCCGGTCGAGCGGCCGCCACCGAAGCGCTCGGCGCGGCGGTGCCAGGCCAAGTGCAGGGCACCGGCGAAGGCGTGCTTCATCGGCCCGCCCCAGGTCATGCCGAGGAACATTTCCGACACGCCCCAGGCCACGCCAAGGGCCAGCACTGCGGCCAACAGCCAGCCACCGAAATCCGTCGGCAATATGCCGGCCACCGGCAGGGTGGCGATAAAGAAGCTCAGCGAGAACGCCATCAGGCTTTTCGGCAGCCGGTTCCACGGCCCTTTCGACAGCCGAGCCGGTGGGTTGCGCCGACGCTTGGCGACGAACAGCGCGCCGACGAACATCAAGCTGGTGGCCGCCAGCAGGGCGAAACCGAGGATGCGGTTATGCAGGCCAAAGCCATGCACGACGATCGCCAGCAGCGCCGCCAGCACGAAGCCGCCGGCCGTCGCCATGTGGGTCTTGGACATGTATTTGTCGCGCTCGACCACATGGTGCAGGTCGACCAGGTAGCGCCTGGGCATCGCCAGCAGGCCGCCGATCAGGTCGACCTTCGAGGCCCGGCCCTGATTCCACAGCAACATGCGCTTCACCGCGCCGATGACGGCCAGCGCCAGGGCGGTGAACAGCAGAATAGGGAGAATGGTGTTCAACATCGTTGGTCTCCTTCGCGGGACCGTGAAAGCAACGCAGGACAAGTCCCCTCTCCCTCCGGGAGAGGGGAGACAGGCTTAAAAATCCTTACACAGCCGTATGGCGTCATAAATCGCCGCATGGGTATTGCGCTGGGCCACACAGTCACCGATGCGGAACAGCAGGTAACCCTCGCCCGGCTCACTCAGACACGGCTGCGGCTGGATGGCGAACAGGGCCTCGACATCGATTTGGCCGTTGTTGCGCGAGCCGGCTTTGAGCGCGTAGTAGATTTCCTCGTCGGGGCGCACGCCGTTTTCGATCACCACCTGGTCGATCACCCGCTCTTCCTTGGCGCCGGTGTATTCGTTCTCGAGCACCGCGACCAGCTTGTCGCCCTCGCGGTAGACCTTATCCAGCATCATGTCGCCGGTCATGATCACTTCTTTCGGGTACATGCTGCGGTAGAAGGTCGGGAACGAGGTGCCGCCGACGGCCACGCCCGGTTTGATGTCGTCGGTGACGATCTCGACCTGGGCGCCTTTGTCGGCGAGGAAGTCCGCCACCGACACGCCGCCGAATTCGCAGATGGTGTCGTAGACCAGCACGTTCTTGCCCGGCGCGACCTTGCCGTCGAGCACGTCCCAGCTGCTCACCACCAGGCCATCGGCAGCGCCCCAGTGTTCGTTCTGCTCGAGGAACGGATGCCCGCCGTTGGCCAGCACCACCACATCCGGACGCAGGTCGAGGATGGTTGCCGGGTCTGCCGCGGTGCCCAGGCGCAGGTCGATCTTCAAACGCGCCAGCTCCAGCTGATACCAGCGGGTGATACCGGCGATCTGGTCACGCTGCGGCGCCTTCGACGCGGTGGTGATCTGCCCACCGAGGGCGTCCTTCTTCTCGAACAGGGTCACGGCGTGGCCACGCTCGGCCGCCACCCGTGCGGCTTCCATCCCGGCCGGGCCACCGCCGACCACCACCACCTTGCGCTTCACCCCGGTGGTTTTCTCGATGATGTGCGGCACGCCCATGTATTCACGGGAGGTCGCGGCGTTCTGGATGCACAGCACGTCGAGGCCCTGGTACTGGCGGTCGATGCAGTAGTTGGCACCGACGCACTGCTTGATCTGGTCGACCTGGCCCATCTTGATCTTGGCGATGAAGTGCGGATCGGCGATGTGCGCGCGGGTCATGCCGACCATGTCGACATAGCCGCCTTCGAGAATGCGTTGGGCCTGGTTCGGGTCCTTGATGTTCTGCGCGTGCAGCACCGGCACCTTGACCACTTCCTTGATCCCGGCGGCCAGATGCAGGAACGGCTCCGGCGGGTAGCTCATGTTCGGGATGACGTTGGCCAAGGTGTTATGGGTGTCGCAGCCGGAACCGACGACCCCAATAAAATCGAGCATGCCGGTGTCGTCGTAGTACTTGGCGATCTGCTTCATGTCCTCATGGCTGAGGCCGTCCGGGTGGAACTCGTCGCCGCACAGGCGCATGCCGACCACGAAGTCGTCGCCGACTTCTTTACGCACCGCCTTGAGCACTTCCAGGCCGAAGCGCATACGGTTCTCGAAGCTGCCGCCCCACTCGTCGGTACGCTTGTTGACCCGTGGGCTCCAGAACTGGTCGATCATGTGCTGGTGCACGGCGGACAGCTCGACGCCGTCCAGGCCACCGGCCTTGGCGCGCCGGGCCGCCTGGGCGAAATTGCCGATCACCCGCCAGATTTCTTCCGGCTCGATGGTCTTGCAGGTGGCGCGGTGCACCGGCTCGCGGATACCGGACGGCGACATCAGGGTCGGCCAGTTGAAGCCGTCCCAGCGCGAGCGACGGCCCATGTGGGTAATCTGGATCATGATCTTGGCGCCGTGCTTGTGCATGGCGTCGGCCAGATTCTGGAAGTGCGGGATGATCCGGTCGGTGGACAGGTTCACCGAGCTCCACCACTCCTGCGGGCTGTCGATGGCCACGACCGAGGAGCCGCCGCAAATGGCCAGACCGATACCGCCCTTGGCCTTCTCCTCGTAATACTTGATGTAGCGCTCGGTGGTCATGCCGCCATCGGTGGCATACACCTCGGCGTGCGCGGTACTGAGGACGCGGTTGCGGATGGTCAGTTTACCGATCTGGATCGGCTGGAACAGTGCTTCGAAAGCCATGACGGCACCTCAAATAAAAAGCGGCTCGACTTAAAGGGGTTTAACGACGAACAGGCCGTCGTCGTGGCCTTCTTCGGAACCGCCGTAGACCTGTTCGGCGACGGTACGCAGCGCACTGCCTTTAGCGGCGAGGATCTGATCCATGGCGCCGGCGAACCAGCCGGTGAACATGTAGTCGACCTTGCGCCCGACCTTGCCGTAGACGTAAACGAAGGCGGAGTGCTTGAGGCGTACCGAGGCGGTGCCCTGGTCGAGGTCGATGGCTTCGATCTCGAACAAGCCCCAGCCGCGTTGCGACAGCCGCTTCATGTAGTGTTCGAACACCGCCACGCCCTGCAGGCCGTGGCATTCGGCTTCCTTCTCGCACCAGTGCCAGGCGGACTTGTAGCCGGCCTTGTAGAGGATTTCCGCATAGGCCTCGGCGCCCAGCACTTCCTCGATGCCGATGTGGTTATTGACGAAGAAATGCCGCGGCACGTAGAGCATCGGCAGGGCGTCGGTAGTCCAGATGCCGGTTTCGCTGTCGACTTCGATGGGCAGTTGCGGGGCGGTTTTAGCCATGGTGAGAATCTCGGAATTCGGTTTGATATGTAGGGTGGGTTAGCCGCATAGCGGCGTAACCCACCATCGATGCCGCCAGGCATCGCCTTGGCCGGCCCGGTGGACCGGTTGGTGGGTTACGCCTTCGGCTAACCCACCCTACGTTCGAGTTGTGGTTACTCGCCCCAGACGTCGGCTAGTACCCGCACCCAGTTCTCGCCCATCACCTTGCGCACCACGCGCTCGGGCATGCCGCGCTTGAGCAGGGTCTCGGTAAGGTTAGGGAACTCGCCGACGGTGCGAATGCCCAGCGGGTTGACGATCTTGCCGAAGTTGGTCAGCCGACGGGCGTAGCCCTTGTCGTGCGTCAGCCACTCGAAGAAGTCCTGGCCGTGGCCCTGGGTGAAGTCGGTGCCGATGCCGATGGCGTCTTCGCCGACCAGGTTCATCACGTACTCGATGGCTTCAGCGTAGTCGTCGATGGTCGAGTCGATGCCTTTGGCGAGGAACGGCGCGAACATGGTCACGCCGACGAAGCCGCCGTTGTCGGCGATGAACTTCAGCTCCTCATCGGACTTGTTGCGCGGGTGTTCTTTCAGCCCGGACGGCAGGCAGTGCGAGTAGCAGACCGGTTTGTTGGATTCGAGGATGACCTCCTCGGAGGTCTTCGCGCCGACGTGGGACAGGTCGCACATGATGCCGACCCGGTTCATCTCGGCGACGATCTCGCGACCGAAGCCGGACAACCCGCCGTCACGCTCGTAGCAGCCGGTGCCAACCAGGTTCTGGGTGTTGTAGCACATCTGTACCACGCCGACGCCGAGCTGCTTGAACACCTCGACATAGCCCAGCTGGTCTTCGAAGGCATGGGCGTTCTGGAAGCCGAAGAGGATCCCGGTCTTGCCCTCGGCCTTGGCCTTGCGGATATCGGCGGTGGTGCGCACCAGGCTCACCAGGTCGCTGTTGTCGCGGATCAGCTTCTGGCTGGCGGCGATGTTGTTGACGGTGGCCTGGAAGCCCTCCCACACCGACACGGTGCAGTTGGCCGCGGTCAGGCCGCCTTTGCGCATGTCTTCGAAGAGTTCGCGGTTCCATTTGGCAATGATCAGCCCGTCTATAACGATGCTGTCGGCGTGCAGTTCGGCTGGGCTCATCGGGCGGTCCCCTCTGTCTAGATGCGCTAGGAGTTCGGTGCGCCGAATCTTCTGCCGGCGCTTTGGGGCCAGCATAGCCCTGGGGGATTCGCCGCTATCGCGCAAAAACGACAGGGGAATTGTCGAAAGCGTCAAACCGACGACCTTCGGCCTCCCCGGCAAGCCTGCCGGCTACGGAGCGGCGCCGATCTGCAGCCCGCTGGCTTGCCGGGAGCGCTCCGACAGGCCCTGACGATCCTGGCTCGGACAGCAGCCGAAACGTCCGCGATAGCTGCGGGAAAAGTACGACGGCGACTCGAAACCGCAGGCCAGGCCGACCTCCAGCACGCTCAGTTCGGTTTGCCGCAGCAGTTGCCGGGCCTTGTCCAGACGCAAGTTGAGGTAGAAGTTCGACGGCGTGTCTTGCAGATGCAGGCGAAACAGCCGTTCCAGCTGGCGGCGGGTCACCTGAATGTGCTCGGCCAGCTCCAGGGTGCTCAGCGGCGGCTCGCTGTGCCGCTCCATCTCACCTATCACCTGCACCAGCTTCTTGTTGCTAACCCCGTAGCGCGTGGCGATCTGCAGGCGCTGGTGGTCCTGGCGCGGGCGGATACGGCCGAGCACGAACTGTTCGGAGACCTGCACCGCCAGCTCGGCGCCGTGGGCCTGGGCGATCAGGTCGAGCATCAGGTCGATGGAGGCGGTGCCGCCGGCCGAGGTGATGCGCGTGCGGTCGATCTCGAACAGCTCCTGGGTCACCGTCAGATTAGGGTAGGACTCCTGGAAGGCGCCAATCGCCTCCCAGTGCAGCGTCAGCCGATGGCCGCCGAGCAGGCCGGCTTCGGCCAGCACGAAACTGCCGGTATCGATGCCGCCGAGGGTCACGCCCTCGCGGTCGAGGCGTTTGAGCCAGTGCTCCAGCGCCGGGGTATAGGCCTGCAGCGGCTCGAAACCGGCCACCACCAGCAGCGTGGCGCCACGCTTGAGCGGTTCCAGCGCGCCATCGGCGTTGATCGACATGCCGTTGCTGGCCAACACCGGGCCACCGTCCAGGCTCAGGACATGCCAGCGGTACAGCTCGCCGCGAAACCGATTGGCCACCCGCAAGGGCTCGACGGCCGAGACGAAGCCCATCACCGAAAAACCGGGCAGCAGGAGGAACCAGAAGTCTTGGGCCATGACAGGCGCGCTCGAAAGTTGGCCAGCGGATTCCCGGCTTACGCCAGTCGCCGGGCTTTAGCAATCATCAGGTCGCTACCGTGCAAGAGCTGGTCGCTCAGGTGCGTTTTCGGCCCCGTGACGCTGCGTAATTTGTTTACACACGGCGTCACCCGCACGCCGCTATCCAACAACAATGATTAGCCGTATGAGGGAGCACGCATGAAAAGCTATATCCGTCATCTCAGCTGCAGTTTGCTGATGCTCAGCAGTACCGCCCTGCTCGCCGCCGAACCGGCCGAGTGCCAGAAAGTCCGGATGGGCGTGGTCAACTGGACCGACGTGATCGCCACCAGCGCCGTGGCCGATGTCCTGCTGACTGGCCTGGGGTATGAAAACAAGCAGACCAGCGCCGCCCAGCAGATCATCTTCGCCGGCATTCGCGACGACCGTCTGGACATCTTCCTCGGCTACTGGAAGCCGGCGATGGACAAGAACATCGCGCCCTTCATCGCCGCCGGCCAGGTGAAGGTCCTCGATAAACCCAGCCTGTCCGACGCCCAGGCGACCCTGGCAGTCCCCCAATACGTCGCCGCCGGCGGCCTGAAAACCTTCGCCGACATCGCCAAGTTCAAGGACAAGCTGGGCGGCAAGATCTACGGCATCGAGCCCGGCACCGGGGCGAATGCCGCTATCAAAGGCATGATCGAAAAAAACCAGTTCGGCCTCGGCGGTTTCCAACTGGTGGAGTCCGGTGAAGCCGGCATGCTCGCCGCCGTGCAGCGGGCGGTGAAACGCAACGAATGGGTGGTGTTCGTCGGCTGGCAGCCGCACCCGATGAACATCAACATGAAGATCGCCTACCTGACCGGCAGCGAGGACGTCTACGGCCCCAACGAGGGCGCCGCCACCGTCTCGTTCGTGACCGCCCCGGATTACGCCCAACGCTGCCCGAACGTCCAGCGCCTGCTGGAAAACCTCAGCTTCAGCTCCGCCCAGGAAGGCCAGCTGATGGTGCCGATCATGGAACACCAAGAGCCGCAGGACGTCGCCCGGCAATGGCTGCGTGATCACCCCGAAGACCTGCAGCGCTGGCTGGCCGGGGTCAAGACCTTCGATGGTCGCGATGCCGCGGCCAACCTGCAACTCAGCAAGCAACCCTGATTCACCTCTGAACTGAACAGACCGCCCTCGCGCCGACATGGCCGGGGGCGGCTCCGAACGCCTGAAGGAAGTCCGAACATGAACCATGACGTCATCATCACCTGTGCGCTGACCGGTGCTGGCGATACCACCGGGAAGAGCCATCTAGTCCCGATCACGCCCAAACAAATCGCTGCCGCCGCCGTGGAAGCCGCCAAGGCCGGCGCCACCGTAGTGCACTGCCACGTGCGCGATCCCGAGACCGGCAAATTCAGCCGCGACGTAGCCCTGTACCGCGAAGTGATGGAGCGCATCCGCGAAACGGACGTCGACATCATCGTCAACCTCACCGCCGGCATGGGCGGCGACCTGGAAATCGGCCCCGGCGAACGCCCGATGGAATTCGGCCCGAATACCGACCTGGTTGGCCCATTGACCCGCCTGGCGCATGTCGAAGAACTGTTGCCGGAAATCTGCACCCTGGATTGCGGCACCCTGAACTTCGGCGATGGCGACAGCATTTATGTCTCCACCCCGGCGCAACTGCGGGTTGGCGCCAAACGCATCACCGAGCTGGGCGTGAAAGCCGAGCTGGAGATCTTCGACACCGGCCACCTGTGGTTCGCCAAACAGCTGATCAAGGAAGGCCTGCTCGACGACCCGCTGTTCCAGCTGTGCCTGGGCATTCCCTGGGGCGCACCGGCGGACACCACCACCATGAAAGCCATGGTCGACAACCTGCCCGCTGGCGCGACCTGGGCCGGCTTCGGCATCGGCCGCATGCAGATGCCGATGGCGGCGCAAGCCGTGCTGCTCGGCGGCAACGTGCGGGTCGGCCTGGAAGACAACCTCTGGCTCGACAAAGGTGTACTGGCGAGCAACGGCCAGTTGGTCGAACGGGTCGGCGAGATTCTCACCCGCCTGGGCGCCCGCATCCTCACCCCGGCCGAAGGCCGCGTGAAGATGGGCCTCAAGCGCCGCTGACTAGCTCTCCCCTCCCGAACCGTTTTGCTCCCCTCTCCCTCCGGGGCGAAGAGGCACGTTTTTAGAGCCGCTGGCTCGTGTGTCGATGAGCGCCTGAACGCTCTGCGTTCCGGCCGGGGCGCAGAGCGGGGGCCGGGGGTGAGGACCTGCTTTCCCTCTCCCCGACCCTCTCCCAGAGGGAGAGGGAGTATTCGAACTCTCGCTCAAAGGAGCCACCATGTCTTTTATCACCCAAATCAAAACCTTTGCCGCCCTCGGCAGCGGCGTCATCGGCAGCGGCTGGGTCGCCCGCGCCCTCGCTCACGGCCTCGACGTGGTCGCCTGGGACCCGGCGCCAGGGGCCGAAGCGGCCCTGCGCAACCGCATCGCCAACGCCTGGCCGGCGCTGGAGAAGCAGGGTTTGACGCCCGGCGCGGCCCAGAGCCGCCTGCGCTTCGTCGCCACCATCGAGGAATGCGTACGCGACGCCGACTTCATCCAGGAAAGCGCGCCGGAACGCCTCGAATTGAAATGCGAGCTGCACGCCAAGATCAGCGCCGCCGCCAAACCGGCTGCGCTGATCGGTTCCTCGACCTCGGGCCTGCTGCCGAGCGAGTTCTATGCCGACGCCACGCACCCCGAGCGTTGCGTGGTTGGCCACCCGTTCAACCCGGTGTACCTGCTGCCGCTGGTGGAAGTGGTCGGCGGCGTGAAGACCGCACCGGAAGCGGTACAGGCGGCGATCCAGGTGTACCAATCCCTCGGCATGCGCCCGCTGCATGTGCGCAAGGAAGTCCCCGGTTTTATCGCCGACCGCCTGCTCGAAGCGCTCTGGCGCGAGGCGCTGCACCTGGTCAACGACGGCGTCGCCACAACCGGCGAGATCGACGACGCGATCCGTTTCGGCGCCGGCCTGCGCTGGTCGTTTATGGGCACCTTCCTGACCTACACCCTGGCCGGCGGCGATGCCGGCATGCGGCACTTCATGGCCCAGTTCGGCCCGGCCTTGCAGCTACCCTGGACCTACCTGAAGGCTCCGGAGCTGACCGAAGCCCTGATCGACAGCGTGGTCGCAGGCACCAGCGTGCAACAGGGCGAACGCAGCATCGCCGAGCTGGAGCGCTATCGTGATGATTGCCTGTTGGCGGTACTCGATGCGCTGAAAACCACCAAGGCCAAACACGGATTCGCCTTTGCCGAGTGACCTCGACACATCCAGCCCGCTCCGCTCCAGCCCCCTCTCCCATTCATGGGAGAGGGTTGGGGAGAGGGCGCTGCCCGGAAGCCATGCCATGACCGCCACCGCACCCCTGACCACCTACCAGACCGCCATCCTCCCCGACTGGGTCGACTACAACGGCCACCTGCGCGATGCCTTCTACCTGTTGATCTTCAGCTATGCCACCGATGCCCTGATGGATCGCATCGGCCTCGACAGCAGCGGCCGCGAGGCCAGCGGCAATTCCTTGTTCACCCTGGAATGCCACCTCAACTACCTGCATGAGGTGAAAGAAGGCGCCAAGGTGGAAGTCCGCACCCAGCTGCTCGGCCACGACCGCAAGCGCCTGCACCTCTATCACAGCCTGCACCTGGTGGGCGCCGAGGAGGCGCTGGCGGCCAGCGAGCAGATGCTGCTGCACGTCGAACTGGCGGGCCCGCGCTCGGCGCCCTTCGCCGGCGCGGTGCTGGCCAAGGTCGAAAGCCTCGCCGCCGCCCATGCCGCCCTGGCGCGCCCCGCCTATGTCGGGCGCGTGATCGGCCTGCCGGGTTGAAGATGCCCGCGCCCTACCCCTTGTCGCCGCCGCTCGCCGACTTTGTCGCCGCGAGCCTCAGCTTCGGCGCTACCGAGCCCAACCTGAACGGTCTACGCGCAGCCTACTCGCGCATGAGTCGGGCCTTTACCCCGGCGCGCCCGGCGGGCTTGCAGGTGACCGATAGCGACCTCGGCGAGGTGCCCATACGCTGCTACCGGCCGAGCGGCGCCCGGCCGGCAAACGGCTGGCCCTGCCTGCTCTACCTGCATGGCGGCGGCTGGGCGGTGGGCGACCTCGACTCCCACGACTTCATCACCGCCGACCTGGCTGCGCAGCTGAATGCCGTGGTCATCGCCGTCGACTATCGGCTCGCCCCCGAACACCCGTTTCCCGCCGCATTCGACGATTGCCTGGCGGTTTGGCGCGGCCTCCAGGCCGAGCACCGGCGCCTGGGCATCGACCCGACACGCCTGGCGGTCGCCGGCGATAGCGCCGGCGGCCATCTCGCGGCCGGCCTCTGCCTGACCCTGCGCGACGCCGGCGAACCGCTGCCCTGCGGCCAGGCCTTGATCTATCCGAGCCTGGGCGGCCGCGCCGACCTGCCCTCGCGCAGCCAATGCGCCGACGCGCCGCTGCTCAGCAGCGCCGACCTGGACTGCTACCTGGCGCTCTACCTGAGCGACCCGCGCCAACTGCGCAACCCCTACGCCATGCCACTGGCGGCGACGGATTTCACCCGGCTGCCGGCGGCCTTTATTGCCGTGGCGGAGTTCGACCCGCTGCGCGACGACGGCCACTGTTACCGCGATGCGCTGCTCGAGGCCGGCGTGCCGGTGGCTTTTCACCCGGGCCTGGGCCTGGTCCACGGCTGCCTGCGCGCCCGTGGCCTGGCGGCCGAAGTCGACCTGCTGTACGCACAGCTACTGGCGGCCCTGAGCCGTTTCCTCGGTAGAGGCGCGAGCTGAAACAGTCGTCCCCATACACCCTGCAAGGAGATAGCAATGAACGTCGTGGATATGCCCCCCGAAGCGCCGGCCATCGCCGACTGGCGCAGCTATCCGGTCAGCGCCGGCCTCGCCACCCTGCGGCCCGCGGCCGAGCGCCTGGACGTGGTCTGGAGCGACGGCCGCGTCAGCCCCTTTCACCACCAATGGCTGCGCGACAACTGCCCCTGCTCCCGCTGCGTCTACAGCGTGACCCGCGAGCAGGTGCTGGAGATAGTCGACGTGCCGGAGGAGCTGCGCCCCCAGCGCACGCGCATCGACGACCAGGGCCATCTGCTGATCGACTGGCAGGACGGCCACCACAGCCGCTTCCATCCCGGCTGGCTGCGCGCCCACGCCTACGACGAGGACTCGCGCGCCGAGCGCCGCGCGCAACGCCCGCAGAGCCAACTGTGGAGCGCCGAGCTGAATGAACAGCTGCCGCTGTTCGACTATCAGGCCGTGATGGAGGACGAGCGCGCGCTCTTGGACTGGCTGCTGGCCGTGCGCGATAGCGGCCTGACCCAGGTCCGCGGCGTGCCGACCGCACCGGGTTCGCTGCAAGCCATTGCCCAGCGAATTTCCTTTATCCGCGAAAGCAACTTCGGCGTGCTGTTCAACGTGCAGTCCAAGGCCGATGCTGACAGCAACGCCTACACCGCCTTCAACCTGCCACTGCACAGCGACCTGCCGACCCGCGAGCTGCAACCTGGGCTGCAATTTTTGCACTGCCTGGTGAATGACGCGGTGGGTGGCGAGAGCATCTTCGTCGACGGTTTCGCCATCGCCGAGGCGCTGCGCCAGGAGGCGCCGGAGGACTTCCACACGCTGTGCGAGGTGCCGGTGGAGTTCCGCAACAAGGACCGCCACAGCGACTACCGCTGCCGGGCGCCGATCATCGCCCTGGATGCCTATGGCGCAGTCAGCGAGATCCGCATCGCCAACTTCCTGCGCGGGCCCTTCGACGTCGCGGCGCCACAGATGCCCCTGCTCTACCGCGCTTACCGGCACTTCCAGGCACTGACCCGCGATCCGCGCTTTCGCCTGACCCGCCGGCTGGATGCCGGGCAACTCTGGTGCTTCGACAACCGCCGCACCCTGCACGCGCGCAACGCCTTCGACCCGGCCAGTGGCGCCCGCCACTTCCAGGGCTGCTATGTGGATCGCGATGAGTTGCTGTCGCGGATTCATGTGCTGCAACGCTAGCGCGTAGGGCGTACTCGCGAAAGCAGTACGCCATTTCGAACGGCGGACTGTTCGCTACGCTCCTGAGTCCGCCCTACACTCCCGGGCGCTGCAAGCGGCCTGCTACAAGGCACGCCAGCCCGAATCCCAGGCAAAAAAAAGCCCCCCAGTAAGCCGACACAAACTGGGGGGCGAAATGTGGTTCTTATGTAGGAGGAACCACTGTCTGTTAAGCCGTCCAGGCGGGTGACCAAACCTACCCTGACCGCACGCTGTGCGCGGGGAAGTGGACGTTCTTGGAGCCAATTGTGCGGGCTGGCCGCACGGATGAATTAGTTGAAAGCGACCTGTTCGTGTGCGTCCAAGCCACTCCCCGACCAACACCCTTGTAGCGGCCTCGCCACATCACCAGAATCGATGCGACCACGACCCCGGATGAGGACCACCGCGATGATGCATGCAGACTTGATCGACCAGGATGACCTGCGTGAACGGCTGTTGGCTTTGGGTTTCGAAGTGCCGTCCGGCGCCAGTGCCGCGCAGGCTTGCGAGCGGGCCTTGATGGGCCTTAACGAAGCACGTGCGGCGGCCTTGCGCGGCCTGGTCGAACAGATGCTGGCCAGTGGCGCGGTGATGTTGCCAGCGGTGCGCGAGGCGATCGCCCGGCAGTTGCTACCGGCGCTGGCAGAGTACAGACAGAACCACGGCTGACGCATAAACGGACCGTGGCGTTGCGCGGACTGTAGGAGCGGATTTATCCGCGATTGGCACTCACGGTCAACACCCGTCGCGGCAAAGCGGCATAGGATCCTTTCTGCGAGATCTATACCGCTCTCGGGCTCGGCTTCGCGGATAAATCCGCTCCTACAAAAGCCCGGTGTCCGCCCCGACTCCGCAGGCCGAACACTCCCTCATGGGCGTTTCGTGGATAAAACCTACAGCCTGACGCTGGCGAAAGTCGACTCGCTACGCGCCTGACTCAAGGCCGTCATGGCACCGGACAGCGGCGCCAGCACCAACGCCTGCGGGATAGGCAGCAACGCCACCTGCTGCGCGGTATTCGAGCCCATGCGCTCGTCCCGCGGCGGAATGCCGAAGTACTCGCGGTAGCACTTGGAGAAGTGCGGCGTGGAGACGAAACCGCAGACCGACGCCACTTCGATGATCGACATCGGCGTCTGCTTGAGCAGTTGCCGGGCACGCACCAGGCGCAGCTTCAGGTAATAGCGCGAGGGCGAGCAATGCAGGTACTTCTGGAACAGCCGCTCCAGCTGACGGCGCGAAACGTTGACGTAAACCGCCAGTTCGTCGAGGTCGATCGGCTCTTCCAGGTTGGCTTCCATCAGCACGACGATTTCCTGCAGCTTCGGCTGGTTGGTGCCGAGCATGTGCTTGAGCGGCACACGCTGGTGGTCCTGCTCGTTGCGGATGCGCTCGTAGACGAACATTTCCGAGATCGCCGCCGACAGTTCGCGGCCATGCTCGCGGGAGATCAGGTGCAGCATCATGTCCAGCGGCGCGGTGCCACCGGAGCTGGTGAAGCGGTTACGGTCGAGGGTGAACAAACGGGTGCTCATGACCACCCGCGGGAAGGCTTCCTGCATCGCGGCGAGGCATTCCCAGTGCACGCTGCAATCGAAGCCATCGAGCAGGCCGGCGCAGGCCAAGGCCCAACTGCCGGTGCAGACCGCGCCGAGCTTGCGCGCCTGGCGCGCCTGGGTTTGCAACCAGGCCACGTGTTCCCGGGTAACACTGCGCTGAATGCCGATGCCGCCGCAGACGATCACCATGTCCAGGGGCGGCGCCTTGCTCACCGCGCAATCCGGGGTGATCTGCAGGCCATCGCTGGCCCAGACTTGGCCGCCGTCGAGGGTCAGGGTGGTCCAGCGATACAGCTCACGGCCAGACAGCTGGTTGGCCATGCGCAGGGGTTCAACGGCCGAAGCCAATGAAATCAGAGTGAAATTATCCAGCAGCAGAAAGCCGATGGACTGTGGAGCACGGTTCTGGGGTTGCGCCCCTTGGTTGAACGGCGACATCACGGTATCTCCTCACGCAACGCAGGTATGGCCTCAGGCGAGGCTCTTGTTTTATTGCCATGGGCGGTGCGAACGACACCCTGGCTATGAGCTAACACAACGCAAATGCCGTGCCTAAATTGAACACGCATTCAATAAAACCTAAAAACGACGCCGCAAAGCCTCTAGTTGGCGGCCAGCCAGCCGCCGAGGCGACCGCCGGGCGTGCTGTCGGAATACCCGCCAGCGTTGGGGCTTGAGCACTTTGGTAGCACTTTGGAGTGACGGCGAGCCGCGGCCTGGACTGAGTGTCACCCCAGGCGCAATCGAGCAGCGTTCTGCGTGTCGTTCAGTACGACCGAGGGAGTGGAGCGGCGCGCCACAAGATGGCGCGGTGCGGCGAGCGTGAGCGAAAAGCGTGCAAGTTTTATGCGTAAGCCACCTCAGCACTCGATGGCGCTGACGGCCAGGCCACCGCGCGAGGTTTCCTTGTACTTGTCGTGCATGTCGGCGCCGGTATCGCGCATGGTGCGGATCACCCGGTCCAGCGAGATGAAGTGTTCGCCGTCGCCGCGCAGGGCCATCTGCGCCGCGTTGATGGCCTTCACCGCGGCAATCGCGTTGCGCTCGATGCACGGCACCTGCACCAGCCCGCCGACCGGGTCGCAGGTCAGCCCGAGGTTATGTTCCAGGCCGATTTCGGCGGCGTTCTCCAGTTGCCCTGGGGTCGCCCCGAGGATTTCCGCCAGGCCGGCGGCGGCCATGGCGCAGGCCGAACCGACCTCGCCCTGGCAGCCGACTTCGGCCCCGGAGATCGAGGCGTTCTTCTTGCAGAGAATCCCCACCGCCGCGGCGGCGAGGAAGTAATCGACCACGTCCGCCTCGGTCACGGCCGGGCTGAAGCGCACGTAATAATGCAGCACCGCCGGGATGATCCCCGCCGCGCCGTTGGTTGGGGCGGTCACCATCCGCCCGCCGGCGGCGTTTTCTTCGTTCACCGCCAGGGCGAACAGGTTGACCCACTCCATGCCGCTGAGGGTCGTGCCGATCACGTTGGGTTTGCCCAGCTCCTGCAGGCTGCGGTGCAGTTTGGCGGCGCGGCGTTTGACGTTCAGTCCGCCCGGCAGGATGCCTTCATGCTTGAGGCCCTGGTCGACGCAGTCGCGCATGGCCTGCCACAGGCGCATCAGGCCTTTGCGGATTTCCGCTTCGCTGCGCCAGGCCTTTTCGTTGGCCATCATCAGTTCGGACACCCGCAGGCCATGCTCTTGGCACAGGCTCAGCAGCTCGGCGGCGCTGGAGAAGTCGTACGGCAGTTCGGTCTGGTCCTGATCCAGCACGCCGCTGGCGGCCTGTGCGGCATCCACCACGAAGCCACCGCCGACCGAGTAGTAGGTGTCGCGGTGCAGTTCGCCGGCCGCGCCTTCGACTATCAGGGTCATGGCGTTCGGGTGGTAGGGCAGGTTTTCGTCGAGCAGCAGCAGGTCGCGCGTCCAGTCGAACGGCACCGCGAGGTGGCCATCGAGCAGCAAGCACTGGCTCGCGCGCAGGTCGGCGATGCGTGGGGCGATCTGCGCCGGGTCGATGGCATCCGGCCAGTCGCCCATCAGGCCCATGATCACCGCGTTATCGCTGCCATGCCCGACCCCGGTGGCGGACAGCGAGCCGTACAGGCGCACCTCGACGCGGCGCACCTGTTCCAGCAGGCCGCGCTCGCGCAGCCCCTGCACGAACAGCGCGGCGGCGCGCATCGGCCCGACCGTGTGTGAGCTGGAGGGGCCGATACCAATCTTGAACAGGTCGAATACGCTGATGGCCATGGCTATCTCCTAAACCGAGCGACGCGGGCGCACACCAGATTGGCCAGCCCATTGATGCATGGATCATCCGGCTTTTCCCCGCTGCCCCGGGATCCCACACCGACCCAGCCGTATCCACAAACGCCGCAAGCTTCGGCCAGGCCAAACACCCAGCCCTAGCCAGCGGACAGCACCATGCTGAATACGACCTCCATGATGCCAACCGCGACTCCTGTCATAGTCGCCGCAGCCACCCTGGCCCATGATCCAGCCGCCCGGCACGCTTCCTGCGAAGGCTGAAGAGCCTACCGTGACGGCCCACTACCATTTTCCAGCTAAGGATCGCGCCTATGAAATGTTTTACCTCTTTGTGCCTGGCCTTGAGCCTGACCACACCGGTGCTGGCCGGCGCAGCGGAGCCCGAGAGCTGCAAGCTGGTGCGTTTCGCCGATGTCGGCTGGACCGATATCACCGTCACCACCGCCATGACCCGTCTGTTGCTCGGCTCCCTGGGCTACACCAGCAGCGCCAAACGCGTCACCGTGCCGGACACCTTCAAGGGCATGCAGGACAACAAGATCGACGTGTTCCTCGGCAACTGGATGCCGGCCCAGGAAAGCGAGCTCAAGGCCTACACCGACGCCGGCAGCATCGAGACCCTGCGCGCCAACCTGCATGGCGCCAAATACACCCTGGCGGTCCCCGCCTATGCCTATGACGCCGGCCTGAAGAGCTTCGCCGACCTGGCCAAGTACGCCAAGGAGTTGGACAACAAGATCTATGGCATCGAACCGAACAACGACGGCAACAACCTGATCAAGAAGATGATCGAACAGAACACCTTCGGCACCGGCAAGTTCGAGGTGGTGGAAAGCAGCGAGCAGAAGATGCTGGCGTCGGTCAAACGCTCCGAACACCTGAAGCAATGGATCGTGTTCCTCGGCTGGGCACCGCACCCGATGAACACCCATTTCGACATGCGTTACCTCGAAGGCGGCGATGAGTTTTTCGGGCCGAACCTCGGCGGCGCTACCGTCTACACCATCGCCCGCAAGAACTACGCGAAGGAGTGCGCCAACGTCGGCACCCTGCTGAGCAATATCGAATTCAGCCTGAAGATGGAAAACGAACTGATGGACACGGTGGTCAATCAGACCGCCAACCGTCGTCAGGCCTCCAAGGAGTGGCTGCAGGCCAACCCCCAGGTGCTCGACACCTGGCTCAAAGGCGTCACCAGCCGTGACGGGCAGCCGGCACTGGCGGTCATCAAAGCCAAATTGGAGCTGGCGCAATAACCCCGCAGAACCCTCGCAATTTGCCGAGAATTCGCCGACCAGAGTCTGCCAAGCCGCAACTTTGGTCGGCAAAAAGGCCGCAAACGACCTCACTAATGCTGGATACGACGCCCTCTGCACTGGATGCGACGCACCCTGTAGGCGTTTGTTTTTCACTGTTCCATGATCGTTCTCGACACGACCGCTAGGCTGAATGGCGGTGACGCTCAGAACTCCCCTCTGAGCTCAACCAGCAACACCAAAAACCCGGCAATCCGCGCTCAGCAGCACGCTGCCGACGACAATCAGAAAGGAGTCCGTCCCATGAAAGGTTCCACATCATTGCTGTTGGCCGCGTCACTCAGCCTACCGCTGCTGGCCCACGCGGCAGAGCCCGAGTCCTGCGGCACCGTACGCTTCTCCGATGTCGGCTGGACCGACATCACCGTCACTACGGCGGTCACCAGCGAAGTGCTGGAATCGCTGGGTTACAAGACCAAGACCACCATGTTGTCGGTGCCGGTGACCTACCGCTCACTGCAGAACAATGACCTCGATGTATTCCTCGGCAACTGGATGCCGACCATGGAAAACGACATCAAGGCCTACCGCGAGAAAGGCACGGTGGAAACCCTGCGGGCCAACCTCGAAGGCGCCAAGTACACCCTGGCCGTGCCGGAATACGCCTATGACGCCGGGCTGAAAAGCTTCGCCGACATCGCCAAGTTCAAAGACCAGCTGGACGGCAAGATCTACGGCATCGAACCTGGCAACGACGGCAACCGCCTGATCCAAAGCATGATCGACAAGAACGCCTTCGATCTGGGCACATTCAAGGTGGTCGAGTCCAGCGAAGCGGCCATGCTCTCGCAGGTGCAGCGTGCCGCCCGGCAGGACAAGTGGATCGTCTTCCTCGGCTGGGAACCGCACCCGATGAACACCCGCAACAAGATGAAATACCTGGCCGGCGGCGACGATTATTTCGGCCCCGACCTCGGCCGCGCCACCATCTACACCAACGTGCGCAAGGGCTACACTCAGGAGTGCAGCAACGTTGGCAAGCTGCTACAGAACCTGGTGTTCAGCCTGGACATGGAAAACCAGTTGATGGATGCCGTGCTCAACGGCAACCAGAAGCCGCGTGACGCCGCCAAGGCCTGGCTGAAAGCCAACCCGCAGGTGCTCGACACCTGGCTGGCGGGCGTCAGCAGCCGCGACGGCAAGCCGGCGCCGGATGTGGCCAAGGCCAAATTAGCCCCCTGATAGAACCCGTAACTCAGACCGGGTGAACGCGTTCAAGGCAACTCGCAGGCGCGTTCATCGATCTGCTTTTATCCCTCTGCATGTGGACGTTCAATACCATGCCGACTTTTGACAAAATCCCTCTGGGTCAGAACATCGCCGATTTCGTCGAATGGCTGACCCAGCACGGCGCCGCTTACTTCGATGCCTTCGCCGCGGCGCTGGAGATGATGATTCATGGCGTGACCAACGGTCTGACCTTCTTCAATCCGCTGGTATTGATCGGCCTGGTTGGTGTGCTGACTCACCTGATTCAACGCAGATGGGGCCTGACCCTGTTCTGCGTGCTGTCCTTCCTGCTGATCCTCAACCTCGGTTACTGGCAGGAAACCATGGAGACCCTGGCGCAAGTGTTGTTCGCCACCCTGGTCTGCGTGATCATCGGCGTGCCCCTGGGGATATACGCCGCGCACAAACCGCACTTCTATACCGTGATGCAGCCGGTCCTCGACCTGATGCAGACGGTGCCGACCTTCGTCTACCTGATCCCGACCCTGACCCTGTTCGGTCTCGGCGTCGTGCCGGGGCTGATCTCCACCGTGGTGTTCGCCGTCGCCGCCCCGATCCGCCTGACCTACCTGGGCATTCGCGATGTACCGACCGAGCTGCTCGACGCCGGCAAGGCCTTCGGCTGCTCGCGCCGCCAGCTGCTGACCCGCATCGAACTGCCGCATGCCATGCCAAGCATTGCCGCCGGGGTGACCCAGTGCATCATGCTGTCGTTGTCGATGGTGGTGATCGCCGCCCTGGTCGGCGCCGACGGCCTCGGCAAACCGGTGGTCAACGCCCTGAATACCGCCGATATCGCCCAAGGCTTCGAGGCCGGCCTGGCCATAGTGCTGCTGGCGATCATCCTCGACCGGGTGTGCAAACAACCCGAGTCCAAGCTGAAGGAGGCCGAGGCATGAGCATGATTCGCTTCGACAATGTTGACGTGATCTTCTCCAAGCAACCGCGCGAGGCCCTGGCCCTGCTCGACCAAGGCCTGAGCCGCGACCAGATCCTGAAGAAAACCGGCCTGGTGGTCGGCGTCGAGAAAGCCAGCCTGAGCGTCGAGCGCGGCGAGATCTGCGTGCTGATGGGCCTCTCCGGCTCGGGCAAATCCAGCCTGCTGCGCTGCATCAACGGCCTCAACACGGTCAGCCGCGGGCGCCTGTTGATCGAGCACGAAGGCAGTGAAGTGGACATCGCCTCCTGCTCGCCGGCGACCCTGAAAGCCATGCGCACCAAGCGCATCGCCATGGTCTTCCAGAAGTTCGCCCTGATGCCCTGGCTGACGGTGCGCGAGAACATCAGCTTCGGCCTGGAAATGCAGGGCCGCCCGAGCGAAGAGCGGAAGAAGCTGGTCGACGAAAAGCTCGAACTGGTCGGCCTCACGCAATGGCGCAACAAGCGCCCGGACGAGCTGTCCGGCGGCATGCAGCAGCGCGTCGGCCTGGCCCGCGCGCTGGCCATGGACGCCGACATCCTGCTGATGGACGAGCCGTTCTCGGCCCTCGACCCGCTGATCCGCCAAGGCCTGCAGGACGAGCTGCTGGATCTGCAACGCAAGCTGCACAAGACCATCGTCTTCGTCAGCCACGACCTCGATGAGGCGCTGAAGCTCGGTTCGCGCATCGCCATCATGAAGGACGGGCGGATCATCCAATACGGCAAGCCGGAAGATATCGTGCTCAACCCGGCGGATGATTACGTGCGGATGTTCGTCGCCCATACCAACCCGCTCAACGTGCTCTGCGGCGATAGCCTGATGCGCCCGCTGGAGCAATGCCGGCGCGAGGCCAACGAGGTCTGCCTCGACCAGGGCCGCGACTGCTGGCTCGGTCTGGCGGCCGACAACAGCCTCAAGGGCGCCCGCCAAGGCAGCCAGAACCTCAGCCTGCAGCACTGGGAACCCGGCCAACCGCTGGCCGGCCTGCGCCGCGAGCCGACCCTGGTGGATGTGCGCATCACCATGCGCGACGCCCTGCAGATCCGCTACCAGACCGGCCACAAGCTGGTGCTGCAAAACGGCAACCACGTGGTCGGCATCCTCGGTGACAGCGAGCTGTACCACGCCCTGCTCGGCAAGAACCTGGAAAAGGGTGAAGAGCCCGGCGATCAAATCGCCACGCTGACGCAGCGCTCCGCACCGTCCAAAGTCAGCTGATCTACCACAAACGCAATACCCCACGAGGCGAGCAGGCAAACTGCTCGCCTCGTTTGCGTTTCAAGGCCTCCGCGCAACTCCGCGACTGTCGGGGCGGTGATAACCGCACCGCCCCACCGCCCCACCGCGCCCCAGGTCATCCCTTCAAAATCGAACGGCTGCGGCTGCAAGGCTCTTGTAGGAGCGGATTTATCCGCGAAGCCAAGCCCAAGAACGCCGCCGATCCAACAGAAAGAACCCTGTTCCGCTCTTGTGGGAGGGGCCTTGGCCGCGACGATTGCGCTGGCCGAGCGCAGGCTCAGGCGCTGGCATCGGCCTCATGCTCGTCCGCGAAGGCCATAAGCACCTCCAGGTTGAGCACCTCCAGCTTGATCTGGGAGATAAAGGCAGAGAAGGCCAGGGCGGCGGCGAGCCGGCGCAGATCGGCGGCCCAGGCCGGGATATAGACCGCTCCCTGGAGCCAGCCAGACTCGAAGAGCGGGGCCAGGCGCACGGTGTCGCCCAGGCTGAGGCGCCCGGCGAATAGATAGCCCACCAGTTCCGGCCGGTTGTCGCGGATCGCGATGCGCAGCAGGGTATGGACGCCGAGCAAGCCGGTCAGGTAGGCGGCGTCCTTGGTGAAAGCCGAGCCGCCGCGCAGGTCGGCGCCGCGGAAGATGCGTTGAGTCGAGCGGAAGGACTCCTCCTGCGACTGCCCGGCGGCGAGAAAACCCTCGAACACCTGGATGAAATCGGCGCCGTCCAGGGCCTGTTGGATCGCCAGCACGCGCAGGGCGAGGCGGCGCAGGCGGTTGATGTCGATGCTGCCGGTGAACAGCTCGGCCAGGGTGGCGATGCCCTCCTGGGTTTGGGTCGTGCGGGGCGCGCCCAGGCCCAGGCTCTTCAGGTTGGGTTGGAGCGCGCCATTTTGCGCCGTGGCCACATGCACGAAGGCCTCGTGCTGCAATAGCTGGCTCTTGTCCAACTCGGAGAAGTGGGCGCTGGCGCGCAGGCGGATGCGGCTCACCCCGGCGATGGCCTTGGCGGCCAGGGTCGGATCGAGCACGACCCTGACCCGGCCTGGGCCGAAGAAGCGATCCAGCTCCGGCTGCATCCAGGCGGCGAAGGCCTCGGCGGGGATATCGGCCGGGCTCGGCGGAATATGGGCGCCGCCCAGGAGGGCGTCGGTGGTCTCGAGGAAGAAGCGGGCGGCGTCCAGCATGCTCAGCTTCTGGCTCGGGTAGTAGAAGTCCGGGCGCCGGTACAGCGCGGCCGAGTACAGGGTGAAGGCCGGGGTACCTATGGCGCCAAGCATGCGCCCGGCCGTGGCATAGCTGCGCGCCGTCATGGCGAGGTGGCGCCCGGCTGGATGGCCCTCATCGCAGCGGCCGGCAAATGCCTCCAGGGCGGCGATGTCCGCGCCGTGCTCGCGCGGGCGCAGCTCGACCTTGGGCAGTTGCGCACGCCCGGCGCGCCAGCGCGCCAGGAATACCTCCTCGACCCCGTCCGGCCAGGCCAGGGCATCCAGCACGCGGATCTTGCGGGCCAAGCCGGGCAGGGCGGCATCGAGTTCGGACAGGGGGGCGACGCTCACAGGAGTCTCCTTGGAAACCGAGGATCAATTTTCCTAAGATTAGGCCCTGTCGATGTATCGCGTTGCGGCTGTACCCTGCACCAGGCGCAATACCTTCGGCAGAAACGCCTATTCCAGCGCTACAGCCTTCAGCGCCTGATAGCGCCCGCTCATGCCGCCGCTCGAGAAAAAGATCCACGCGGGTTGCACTCGTATATGGACTCCTCCCCTTTAGCCAGCCGACGCGCCTCACCCCTCCTCTCGAGCATTTGCCTGCCCCTTGCCGGCGGCTTGTCGCGGCAAGCTATGTTCGGTCGGTTTTGTTGATTTATCGTTCAATCAAAACTCAATAGACTGCCTGACAGACCTGTAACCGACACCCATAAAAAAGGCCCCACACCGTCACCGGCATGGGGCCCAGGTTTTACCAGGCGGTGCGCGCACTGCCCTTCACCAGGAAGGGCCGCGCACCTCCCTTAGCAGTACAGCCGGCTCAGGAGCTGCCGATGGTTCTCGTACTGATCCAGCACATCACGGGTGATCTGCTCCCTGCTATAGGCCATCAGGTCGTATTCCTGAGACCCGTCGAACAGATACACCTCGACACGGTAGTAGCGGCATGGCTCGCTCGCCACACTCTCCGCTCCAGCCAGGGCCAGCGTCTGCGGCGGCGCGAAGTAGCCATCCAGGCTCACCTCGTAGACGAACGGCTGGCCATCGGCATGTTCCACCCGCAAGCCCAGCTCGTGCTGGCCCAGGCCCAGATGAGTCTGCACCTGCAGGCCACGGCCACGCAGTTGCTCGGCGGCAGCCAGCAGGGCCGGGCGCACCTCGCTATCGAGGAACGCCTGTACCACCGCCTGCTCAGGCTGCTGCACCAACTCAGCCAGGCGCTGGCTGAAGGCGCGACGGCCGCGGGCCAGCGGCTCGGCCTGTTCCAGGCGCACCTGCTCGTCACGGATCAGCGCCTTGTACAGGCCCACCATGTACAGCAACAACACCACCGAGAACGGCAGGCCGGCCAGCACCACCATGGTCTGCATGGCCGTGAAGTTACCGGCGAACAGCAGCCCGATGGTCACCAGGGTAATCACCGCCGACCAGAAGATCCGCAGCCAGTGCGGCGCATCCTCGTCCAGGTCGCCGCCCTGGCGCGACAGGTTGGCGAGCATCACCGAACCGGAGTCGGCCGGCGTCAGGAACAGCACGAAACCGACGAAAATCGACATGCCGATGACGATCTTGGCCAGCGGGTAATGTTCGAGCAGCAGGTAGATCGACATCGACGGCTGCTCCAACGCCGCCTTACCCAGCTCCACCGCGTTCTGGTTCATCACCAGATCCAGGGCGCTGTTACCGAAGATCGACAGCCAGGCCAGAGTGAAGCCCAGCGGGATCAGCAGCACGCCGCCAACCAGCTCGCGAATGCTCCGGCCCCGCGAGATACGCGCGATGAACATGCCCACGAAGGGTGCCCAGGAAATCCACCAGGCCCAGTAGAACACTGTCCACAGCCCCAGCCAGGCCTCGCTCTTGGCCGGCGCAGCGGTGTAGGCGTAGAGGTCGAAGGTCTTCAGCAGCAGGCCGTTGAGGTAATCACCGACGTTCTGCACCAGGCCGTTCATCAGCATCAGCGTCGGCCCGCAGACCAGCACGAAGACCAGCAGACTGCTGAACAGGACGATATTCAGGTTGGACAAGCGGCGGATGCCCTTCTCGATCCCCGAAACGGCCGCCAGGGTCGCCACCGCACTCATCACCAGGATCACCAGCAGCAGCCCAGACTGGGTGTGCGGCAGGCCGAACAGGTATTCCAGGCCCGAAGACACCTGCAACGCGCCTATGCCCAGGTTGGTCACCAGGCCCAGCAGCGTGACGAAGATGCCGAAGCAATCCACCGCGTTACCCACCGCGCCCTTTACCAATCGCTCGCCGAAGATCGGCAGCAGCGCCGAACGCAGCGCCAGCGGCTGGTTGTGCCGGTAGGCGAAATAGCCCACGGCCAGGCCGACCAGCGCGTAGATCGCCCAGCCGTGCAGCCCCCAGTGCAGGAAGGTCAGCTGCAAGGCCTGGCGCGCGGCCGCCTGAGTGCCCGGCTCACCTTCCGGCGGGTTGACCAAGTGATCGATGGGCTCGGACGCGGCAAAATACAGCAGCGAAATGCCGATCCCGGACGAGAACAGCATGCCCGCCCAGGCGCCGTAGCTGAAGGCGGGTTTTTCCTGATCGGCACCGAGCTTGAGCGTGCCGAAGCGCGAAAAGGCAACCCACACCACGAAGACCAGGTAAGCCCCGATCGCCAGCATGTAGTACCAGCCGAAGCTGTGCGACAGCCAGGTCTGGGCCAGGCCCAGCAGTTGGCCGGCGGCTTCGGGCGCGAGGATCAGGGCCACGGTCAGCACCAGGATCAGCACGGTAGAACCGTAGAACACGACCGGGTTCAGACGCACCCGTTCAGGGTTTGTACTGGGGGGAGAGATACTCAAGAGAGGCTCCAAGGCAGTGAAAACCGGCGCCCGTGCCGAGCAGCAGTGGGCGCAACGACAGACCTGGGCCACCCGCGCCGAAGCGGGGGCGGCCTGAACGACTGCGGCCAAGTGACGCACCGAGACCATTCGAGGTCGCGGAGCTTATTCTTAGTTGATTGAGCGTTCAATAAAAATAAAATAGACTGGCTTACGCCTACTCAGACGCCTGCCGCCCGTTACCAGGCCCAAGGAGATTTGCCACATGCCCAAGATCGGTATGCAACCCATCCGCCGCTCGCAGTTGATCCACGCCACTTTGCAGGCGGTCGATCAGGTCGGCATGAGTGATGCGAGCATCGCCTTGATCGCACGCTTGGCTGGGGTGTCTAACGGCATCATCAGTCACTACTTTCAGGATAAGAACGGCCTGCTCGAAGCCACCATGCGCCATCTGATGGCGGCCCTGCGCCTGGCCGTACGCGACCGCCGCCAGCTATTGCGCGACGAAAGCGCCAGCGCGCAGATCCGCGCGATCATCGACGGCAACTTCGATGACAGCCAGGTCAACGGCCCGGCGATGAAAACCTGGTTGGCCTTCTGGGCGACCAGCATGCACCAACCCGAGTTGAGCCGCCTGCAGCGGATCAACGACCACAGGTTGTATTCCAACCTGTGCTGCCAGTTCCGCCGCGTCTTGCCGCTCGCCGATGCGCGCAGCGCGGCACGGGGGCTGGCGGCATTGATCGACGGTTTGTGGTTGCGCGGCGCGTTGTCCGGAGAGGCCTTCGACACCCAGCAGGCACTGCAAATCGCTTACGACTACCTGGACCAACAACTGGCCAAATAGGCGGGTCGCTCAGACCCGCCAACGCCAGCCCACATGCACTTGCGAGGACACTATGGCCCGTTTCGAACTGCAAAAACTCTACATTGACGGCGGCTACGTGGATGCCACCAGCGGCACCACGTTCGAGTCCATCAACCCCGCCAATGGCGAGGTGCTCGCGACGGTGCAACGGGCTTCGAAAGAAGACGTCGAGCGGGCCGTGGCCAGTGCCGAGAAAGGCCAGAAAGTCTGGGCCGCGATGACTGCCATGCAGCGCTCGCGGATCCTGCGCAAAGCCGTCGATATCCTTCGTGAGCGCAACGACGAGTTGGCCGAGCTGGAAAGCCTGGACACCGGCAAGCCGCTCTCGGAAACCCGCAACGTCGACATAGTCACCGGCGCCGACGTGCTCGAGTACTACGCCGGCCTGATCCCGGCCATCGAAGGCGAGCAGATCCCCCTGCGCGAGACAGCCTTCGTCTACACCCGCCGCGAGCCGCTGGGCGTGGTCGCCGGTATCGGCGCCTGGAACTACCCGATTCAGATCGCCCTGTGGAAATCCGCCCCGGCCCTGGCCGCCGGTAACGCGATGATCTTCAAACCGAGCGAAGTCACCTCGCTGACCACCCTCAAACTGGCGGAGATCTACACCGCCGCCGGCCTGCCCGCTGGCGTGTTCAACGTCCTGACCGGCAGCGGCCGCGAAGTCGGCACCTGGCTGACCGAGCACCCGCGCATCGAGAAAATTTCCTTCACCGGCGGCACCGACACCGGCAAGAAGGTCATGGCCAGCGCCTCCAGCTCCACGCTGAAGGAAGTCACCATGGAGCTGGGCGGCAAGTCGCCGCTGATCATCTTCGAAGACGCCAACCTCAACCGCGCGGCCGACATCGCCGTCATGGCCAACTTCTACAGCTCCGGCCAGGTCTGCACCAACGGCACCCGCGTGTTCATTCCGCGCAGCCTGCAAGCGCGCTTCGAGGCCAAGGTGCTGGAACGCGTCAAGCGCATCCGCCTGGGCAGCCCGCTGAGCGAAACCACCAACTTCGGCCCGCTGGTCAGCTTCGCCCATCTGGACAGCGTGCTCGGCTACATCAGCAAGGGCAAAGCCGAAGGCGCACGCCTGCTGGCCGGTGGCGAGCGCGTGACCGAGGGCGACTACGCCAAGGGCGCCTACGTCGCACCGACCGTCTTCAGCGACTGCACCGACGAGATGAGCATCGTGCGCGAGGAAATCTTCGGGCCGGTCATGAGCATCCTCATCTACGACGACGAAGACGAAGTCATCCGCCGCGCCAACGCCACCGAATTCGGCCTGGCCGCCGGCGTCGTCACCCAGGATCTGAACCGCGCCCACCGCGTTATCCACAAGCTCGAAGCGGGCATCTGCTGGATCAACACCTGGGGCGAGTCGCCGGCCGAGATGCCGGTCGGCGGTTACAAGCAATCCGGTGTCGGCCGTGAGAATGGCCTGACCACCCTGGCTCAGTACACTCGGATCAAATCCGTGCAGGTAGAGCTGGGCGACTACGGCTCGGTGTTCTAAACGAGCCCGTAGGGTGGATTCGCCGCCTAGCGGCGTAATCCACCGCCCCGTTTCACATTCGCCACGGTGGATTAGGGCTACGCCTGATCCACCCTACGCGCTGCAAATGCCCATACTAAGGGTGCAACCATGACCAAAGAATTCGACTACATCATCATCGGCGCCGGTTCGGCCGGTAATACCCTGGCCACCCGCCTGACCGAGGATGCCGACGTCAGCGTGCTGCTGCTGGAAGCCGGTGGCCCGGACTACCGCCTCGACTTCCGCACCCAGATGCCCGCCGCCCTCGCCTTCCCGCTGCAGGGCCGCCGCTACAACTGGGCGTACACGACCGAACCGGAACCCTTCATGAACAACCGGCGGATGGAGTGCGGGCGTGGCAAGGGCCTGGGCGGCTCCTCGCTGATCAACGGCATGTGCTACATCCGCGGCAATGCCCTGGACTACGACGGCTGGGCGCAGACCCCAGGTCTGGAAGACTGGAGCTACCTCGACTGCCTGCCCTACTTCCGCAAGGCCGAGACCCGCGACATCGGCGCTAACGACTACCACGGCGGCGACGGCCCGGTCAGCGTGACCACGCCCAAGGCCGGCAACAACCCGCTGTTCCAGGCCATGGTCGAAGCCGGCGTGCAAGCCGGCTACCCGCGTACCGAAGACCTCAACGGCTACCAGCAGGAAGGTTTCGGGCCGATGGATCGCACCGTGACCCCACAGGGCCGCCGCTCCAGCACCGCCCGCGGTTATCTGGACCAGGCCCGGGCCCGATCGAACCTGACCATAGTCACCCACGCCCTGACCGACCGCATCCTGTTCAACGGTTTACGCGCCGTCGGGGTTGCCTACCTGAAAGGTGAGAGTGACACGCGGATCACCGCCAAGGCCCGCCGCGAAGTGCTGCTGTGCTCCGGCGCCATCGCCTCGCCGCAGATCCTCCAGCGCTCCGGCGTCGGCCCGGCCGCCCTGCTGCGCGACCTCGACATCCCGGTGGTCCACGACCTGCCGGGCGTCGGCGCCAACCTGCAGGACCACCTGGAGATGTACCTGCAATACCAATGCACCCAGCCGATCTCGCTGTATCCCTCGCTGCATTGGTGGAACCAGCCGGCCATCGGCGCCGAGTGGCTGTTCCTCGGCAAGGGCATCGGCGCCAGCAACCAGTTCGAGGCCGGCGGCTTCATCCGTACCCGTGCAGAGTTCGAGTGGCCGAACATCCAGTACCACTTCCTGCCGGTGGCGATTAACTACAACGGCAGCAACGCGGTGAAGGAACACGGCTTCCAGGCCCACGTCGGCTCGATGCGCTCGCCCAGCCGTGGCCGCGTGCAGGTGCGCTCGAAGGACCCGCGCGAGTACCCGAGCATCCTGTTCAACTACATGTCCAGCGAGCAGGACTGGCAGGAATTCCGCGACGGCATCCGCATCACCCGCGAGATCATGGCGCAGCCGGCGCTGGACCCGTACCGCGGCAAGGAACTCAGCCCCGGCCTCGAGTACCAGAGCGATGCCGACCTCGACAAGTTCATCCGCGAGCACGCGGAAACCGCCTTCCACCCCTCCTGCTCCTGCAAGATGGGCAGCGATGACATGGCGGTGGTCGATGGCCAGGGCCGCGTGCACGGGATGGAGGGTCTGCGCGTGGTCGATGCCTCGATCATGCCGCTGATCACCACCGGCAACCTCAACGCGCCGACCATCATGATCGCCGAGAAAATCGCCGACCAAATCCGTGGACGCAAGCCGCTGCCGCGCAGCACCGCCAAGTATTACGTCGCCAACGGCGCACCGGTACGCGGCAAGGCGCTGCGCTGAGCCGCCGCCGGCCCGGCAGCCAGATCGGCGGCCGGGCCGGAGAGCGACGGCCGAACACGTCGGTCTTTCACCGCCCCTGGAAGAGGGAGACCCGCCTGCGGAGCCACTGAGGGAAACTCCGTGGGGCGAGTGGGGCCGGCCCCCGGTCGCGCCACGCCAACAGCCGCAGGCCGGCCTGTTACACTGCAGGCCATTTTCGTTTAGCAGGCCTGTCCCGTGACCTCCACCGCTTTCAATTCGCTGCCGCTGTCCGCCGCCATGCTGGCTAACCTCGAGTCCCTCGGTTATGCCCAGATGACGCCGGTGCAAGCGCAGAGCCTGCCGGTGATCCTCAAGGGCCTGGACCTGATCGCCCAGGCCAAGACCGGCAGCGGCAAGACCGCCGCCTTCGGCATCGGCCTGCTCAACCCGCTGAACCCGCGCTTCTTCGGCTGCCAGGCGCTGGTGCTCTGCCCGACCCGCGAGCTGGCCGACCAGGTAGCCAAGGAAATCCGCCGGCTGGCCCGTGGCACCGACCACATCAAGGTGCTGACCCTGTGTGGCGGCGTCCCCTTCGGCCCACAGATCGGCTCGCTGGAACACGGCGCGCACATCATAGTCGGCACCCCGGGGCGGATTCAGGAACACCTGCGCAAGGGCACCCTGAAACTCGACGGCCTCAACACCCTGGTGCTCGATGAAGCCGACCGCATGCTCGACATGGGCTTCTACGACTCCATCGCCGAGATCCTTCAGCAGACCCCGGCCAAGCGCCAGACCCTGCTGTTCTCCGCCACCTATCCGGCCAGCATCAAGCAGCTGGCGGCCGCCTTCATGCGCGATCCGCAGCAAGTGAAGGCCGAGGCGATGCACGCCGACAGCCAGATCGAGCAACGCTTCTACGAGATCGCCCCCGAGCAACGCATGCAGGCCGTGACCCAGCTGCTGGCGCACTTCCGCCCGCAGTCCTGCGTCGCCTTCTGCTTCACCAAGCAGCAATGCCAGGAGTTGGTCGAGCACCTGCAAGCCAGCGGCATCTCCGCGATGGCCTTGAATGGCGATCTGGAACAGCGCGATCGCGATCAGGTGCTGGCGATGTTCGCCAACCGCAGCTGCTCGGTGCTGGTGGCCACCGACGTCGCCGCCCGTGGCCTGGATATCGAAGCCCTGGATGCGGTGATCAACGTCGAACTGGCGCGCGACTCGGAAATCCACATCCACCGCGTTGGCCGCACCGGCCGCGCCGGTGAGAAAGGCCTGGCGCTGAGCCTGGTGGCCCCAGCCGAAGGCCATCGCGCCCAAGCCATCGAAGACCTGCAAAAGGCTCCGCTGAACTGGCAGCAACTGGACGGTCTGAAGGCGCAAGGCGGGGCGCCGCTGCTGCCACCTATGGTTACCCTGTGCATTGCCGGTGGCCGTAAAGACAAAGTCCGCCCCGGCGACATCCTCGGCGCCCTGACCGGTGATGCCGGCATCCCCGGTGCCCAGGTCGGCAAGATCGCCATCTTCGACTTCCAGGCCTATGTCGCGGTCGAACGCGCAGTCGCCAAACAGGCGCTGCAACGCCTGAACGACGGCAAGATCAAAGGCCGCTCGCTGCGCGTGCGGATGCTCTGAGAACGCCAGGCTGTCTATCTGTTGAGTCTTGAGCTGCGCTGCAGCTCTTTGTAGGAGCGGGCCATGCCCACCCTTTTTCCCCTCGTCCGGCCTCAGAACCCGTGGCGCTGGAAAATCTGCGCGTAACTGCCATCCGCGCGCATCTCCCGCAGCGCACGGTTGAAGGCCGCGACTATCTGCCGATGCTGGGGATGGCTGCGGCGCACCAGGATGTGCAGGCCATTTTCGCTGAGCGGCTTGGGCAGGAACTCCAGCTGCCCTTGCAGCGCGTGCAACTCGCCCTTGAGGTAATAGCGCGCCACCAGTTCGTCCTCCAGGGTCAGTTGCACCCGCCCGGCGGCGAGCATCCGCGCGCCCATGGCGAACCCCATCACCGGGACCTTGTGCAGCCGCGCATCCTGATCGAACTGCGCCTGGTAGGCATAACCGCGCACCGTCGCAATGCGGTAAGGGCGCAAGTCCTCCAACTGGTCGAACTGAATGTCCGCGCCCTTGCGCTGCAAGAAGCGAATGCGGTTGACCAGATAGGCCTCGGAAAACAGCCCGTACTGGGCTCGCTGCGCGTCGTACCAGGCGCCCAGCGCCACATCGTAGTCGCCGGCCTGCAAACCGCGTAATGCCCGCGCCCAGGGCACCTCGATATATTCGCTGGAGTAGCCGGCACGCTGCAGCACGGCACTGACCAGGTCACTGGCCAGGCCATTGTTCGGCAGGCTGGCATCGGTAAACGGCGGCCAGGTGTCGGCCACCAAGCGCAGGGGCTCGGCGTTGACGGCGCAGCAACTGCAAAGCGCCGCCCACAACGCGATACCGCGTGAAAGCCCCATGCCGATCCTCCGTAACCGGTTGCTGGATAAGCCAGCTTAGTCAGGCTGCGCCACGCAACACCAGACCAACCGGCGGGAAACGCCAAGCGCTACGCAAAGCTTGGGGTAAACTGCCGGCCCCAGCGGACTCTACGCGGGGCTTTGATCAGGGTTTTGAGGGTGTGGCTGTGCTCGGTACAGATGTAGTGATTCTTGGCGCCGGTGCTGCCGGCTTGATGTGTGCGCTGACCGCCGCCGGGCGCGGGCGCAAGGTCCTGCTGCTGGACCACGCCAACAAGGCCGGCAAGAAGATCCTCATGTCCGGCGGCGGCCGCTGCAACTTCACCAACATGTACACCGAACCGGGCAACTTCCTCTCGCAGAACCCGCACTTCTGCAAATCCGCCCTGGCGCGTTACACCCAGTGGGACTTCATCGAGCTGGTGAGCAAACACGGCGTGCCCTACCACGAGAAAAAGCTCGGCCAGCTGTTTTGCGACAACAAGGCCAGCGACATCCTCGGCCTGCTGCTCGCCGAGTGCGAGCAGGCCGGCGTGCAACTGCTGCTGAACACCTCGATCCAGCAGATCGACAAAGCCGCCAGCGGTTACCAGTTGCACACCAGCGCCGGGCCGCTGGGCTGCGAGTCCTTGGTGATCGCCACCGGCGGCCTATCGATCCCGACCCTCGGCGCGAGCGGCTTCGGCTATCAGGTGGCCAAGCAGTTCGGCCATAACCTGCTGCCGACCCGCGCCGGGTTGGTGCCGTTCACCATCACCGATCAGCTCAAGGCGCTCTGCGGCGAGCTGTCCGGCACCTCGGTGGATTGCCTGGTGAGCTGCAATGGCGAGAGCTTTCGCGAGAACCTCCTGTTTACCCATCGCGGCCTCAGCGGCCCGGCGATCCTGCAGATCTCGTCGTACTGGCAGCCGGGTCAGGCGGTGGCAATCAACCTGCTGCCCGAGCATGACGTGCCGAGCTGGCTGCTGGAGCAACAGGCGCAGCGGCCGAACTCCGAGCTGAAGACCCTGCTCGGGGAGATCTTCACCAAGAAGATGGCCAACCTGCTGGCCGAACACTGGTTCGTCTCCAAGCCGATGAAGCAGTACAGCCCGGGCGAGTTGAGCACGATCGCCGAGCAACTGGCGAGCTGGCAGCTGGTGCCGGCCGGCACCGAAGGCTATCGCACCGCCGAAGTGACCTTGGGCGGCGTCGACACCAAGGAAGTCTCCTCGAAGACCCTGGAATCGCTGAAATCGCCGGGCCTGTACTTTATCGGCGAAGTGCTCGACGTCAGCGGCCACCTCGGCGGCTTCAACTTCCAGTGGGCCTGGGCCTCGGGCTACGCGGCGGCGCAGTACGTCTGAACCGGCACGGCCCTTGTGGGAGGGGCCGCTTACCGCGTCCAAAAGCATCGCGGACAAGTCCGCTCCTACCAGAGCCGAGCGCGGTGCTGCGCGTGAAGTGGGAGGGGCTTTAGCCGCGACTGCCGTAGCTGAGAGCCCCCATCACTGCTGCGGATTCAGGCACTCTGCCCGAACAGCAGCTTGCGCGCCTCTGCACTCGCTAGTGCCTGCGGATCGCGATTGACCTCCTCGGCCAAGACATAGGCGCGCCGCACTGCCGGGCGGGCCGCCATACGCTCGAGCCAGAGCGCCATCTGCGGGAAGTCTTCGAGCTTTTGCTGCTGGCCTTGCCATAACTTGGCCCAGGGATAGATCGCCATATCGGCGATCGAATAATCCCCCGCCACGTACTCGCGCCCGGCCAGCTGGCGATCCAGCACGCCATACAGGCGCGCGGTTTCCTTCACGTAGCGCTCGATGGCGTAGGGAATCTTTTCCGGCGCGTATTGATTGAAATGGTGGTTTTGCCCCGCCATCGGCCCGACCCCGCCCATCTGCCAGTACAGCCATTGCCGTACCTGGAAGCGCGCACGGATGTCCTGCGGCAGGAAGCGTCCGCTTTTCTCCGCCAGGTATTCGAGGATAGCTCCGGACTCGAACAGGGACAGCGGCGCGCCGCCATCGGCCGGAGCGTTGTCGACTATCGCCGGAATCCGGTTGTTCGGGGCGATCTTCAGGAAGTCCGGGTGGAATTGCTCGCCCTTGCCGATATGCACCGGGCGCACACGGTAGTCCAGGCCCGTCTCTTCCAGGAAAATGGATACCTTGTGCCCGTTGGGCGTAGTCCAGTAGTAGAGATCGATCATGTTGTTTCTCCTCGTTCACGCCGCCCGCTTGACCGGGCCTAGTTGCGCTTCGTATTGACCGAGCAGGCGCTGAAACCACGCGCCCACCGGCGAATCGCTATCCCAGGGCTGCTCGCCCAGGCTCCAGGCCCAGAAGAAGAAGCCCGCCACTAAGTAGTCGGCAGCCGCCGGCGCGGAACCGTCCAAATAAGCTTGCGTCGCCAGCAACCTGTTCAGCGGCGGCAAGGCCTGCTGCAACGAGGCCTGGCCGGCGACCGGGTCGGCGAACTCTTCCAGCGGCAGGCCCAGCTTCTGCTCGCGGCTTTGGCGGAAATAGGCGTGATCGGCCGGATCGATGACCGCATGGATGCGCAGCACCAAGGCCTTGAACAGGCCCGCAGGCAGGCTGTGCTGGATCAACTGGTCGATCAGCCCGAGGCGCGCGCTGCTCAGGGCGTCGCCCAGCAGCGGCTTGGCCGGGTAGCGCTGGTCCAGGTAGCGGAAGATCGCCAGGCTATCGCTCACCACCGCCTCGCCATCGCGCAGCACCGGCACCAGCGGCTGACCGGAGAAGGCCAGCTGCGCCTTGTCGGTGAAACGTAGCGGGCGGCTGACGAAGCTCAACCCCTTGTGCAGCAACGCCAGGCGCACCCGCCAGCAGTAAGGGGAAAACACCAGTTCCGGCTCGGCACCGCACAGCTCGTAGAGTTCGCGCATCTCACTCTCCTTTTAAGGGACCGATAGGTCCAAAATTAAGCAAAAAATTTACTGCAGGGTGTTCATGGTTAGCTCGACCACTGCCTCGATCGCGGGCTTCGCCACCCCGGCCTTGACCTGAGTGCGCAAGCCACTCATCACGCAGTGCAGGTAGCTGGCCAGGGCATCCACATCGGCCGTAGGGCTCAGCTCGCCGCAGGCCTGGGCGCGCTGCAAGCCTTCGCGCAGGACTTGGCGGATGCGTTCGACGCCACGCCGCAGCAGCTCGGCCACGGCCGGGTCGGCCTGGGAGAACTCATTGGCCACATTCACCAACATGCAGCCGCGCGGGTTGCCGTCGGCACCGACATCATCCAGCACGCTGAGCAGCCAGCCGCGCAGGAATTCCCGTGGCGATTCCGCCACCAGCAGGCGCGCGCGCAGTTCGCGGCCGCGTTGCTCCCCGTAATTGCAAAACGCCGCCTCGAACAAGGCCTGCTTGTTGGCGTAGGTCTGGTACAGGCTGCTCTTCGACAGACCGGTCGCCGCCAGCAGGTCTTGCAGCGAGCTGGCCTCATAGCCGCGCTGCCAGAAGACCTGCATGGCCTGCTCGAGCACGACTTCGGGGTCGAATGATTTAGGGCGTCCGCGAGTCATGGGGCAAATTTAGGACCGATAGGTTCATAAGTCAACTGGGCCGGGCAAAAAGCTCGCTGCCGAGGCCAACAGCATCGCGGCCAAGGCCGCTCCTACAAGAAGCCGCCGCCGCAGTGTTGCGCGGGGTGTAGGAGCGGATTTATCCGCGAAGCCGAGTCCGATAACGGCGCCGAGCCCGCAGAAAGAATGCCGCGCTGCTCTGGCGGGAGGGGGTTTAACCGCGACTACCGTGTAGGCCGGAAGTCCCCATCGCGGATAAATCCGCTCCCACAGGGGAGAACTGGCCGCCCCGCAAGAGAGGGGCGGCGGGCGGGCCTTTGCAGGAGCCGACTCGGTCTGGCTGGCTAGCGCCCAGTCTTATTGAGGCAACCGCTCGACGAAGTACCGGGCGAAGCTGTGCACATCCCCCGGCCAGCGCGCGGAGATGTAATTGCCGTCGCAGACCACCCAGGCCGGGCGGCTGTCATCGAGGCTGTCCCGGTGCAGGCCACTGGTCTTGCGCAGGTGGTCCGGTGCCTCCGCTGGCACCTCGAGGAAGTCATTCGGACTAGCCAGGGCGCGGCTCACCTCGGCCTGCACGCTCCTATAGCCGGCCGACTCGCCGGGCTGTTCCAGATAGGTCCGGTAGTAATTCGGCGCCCAGAAACGGCCGTAGAAACGCGTCAGGTTCCAGGCGCTCTTCTCCATCGTCCAGGTCAGGCCGGTGGTCTTGCGCCCGTAGAGCGCGGAACGGCCGTCCGTCGCCTTGCTCCGCGCGGCCAACACCACGCCATGACAGATCGCCGCCAGCGGCTTGTCGCTGGCGAAGAAGGCGCCTACGAAGCGCTGCAATACCTCGCTCTCCAGATAGTCGCGCATGCCCCGTGCCCAGTGCCCGCCGGGCAGCAGCAGGCCGTCGAAGTCCGCCACCGCGAGCTGCTCATAGCGCAGCGGCTGGCGGAACTGCGCATCCGCCAGCAGCGCCTGATAGGCCGCGCGCGCGCCGCGCCGGGCACGCAGGAGCAGGCCGAGCAGCCTGAACTGGCGCAAGCCGGGAATCCAACCCCAGGGGTCCAGGCCTACGCCCGTCAGCATCAGCGGATCGCCCCGGGCCGGCCGCCCGTCCGGCGTGGCGAAGCACACCCGATAGCCCGCCGCGCGCACTATCTGCCAGCTCAGCGCGACCTCGCTGGGGTCGAAATCGCGGTTCGGCAAAGGGATCACAACGGTCTTGGCGGGCATCGCGGCACTCCTCGGCGGGAAATGCCCAAGCTTAGGCTGGGCGCGCCTGGCGCGGCGAGTGGCCCAGCAGGCCAAGATATAAAAACTCGTCATCCCCGCGCAGACGTAGGGTGGATAACGCTCTCTTTATCCACCAACGAAGCAACCCGGATTCCCCATGGTGGAAAACCGCTTTGCGGGTTTTCCACCCTACGCAACTGAGCACATCTTCGTAGGAGCCGGGATGACGCGCCTAGAGATGCTCCAGCACGCTGGTGGCCGACTGGTATGGCAAGCCGTGGGCCTCGGCCACGCTGCCGCAGGTAATCAGGCCTTTGGCGACGTTCAGCCCATTGAGCAGATGCGGGTCGTCTTCCAGGGCGCGCCGTGTGCCTTTTTCCGCGAGCGCGATGACGAACGGCAGGGTCGCGTTGTTCAGCGCCAGGGTCGAGGTGCGCGCCACCGCCCCGGGCATATTGGCCACGCAGTAATGCACCACCCCGTCGACCACGTAGGTCGGCTCGGTGTGGGTGGTGGCTTTCGAGGTTTCGGAGCAGCCACCCTGGTCGATGGCAACGTCCACCAGCACGGCGCCGGCCTGCATCTGCCGGACCATCTCCGCCGTGATCAGCTTCGGCGCCGCGGCACCGGGGATCAGCACCCCGCCGATCACCAGATCCGCCGCCAGCACCTGCTCGCGCAGGGCCGCACGGGTCGAATACAGCGTGGTGATGCGATTACCGTACTGCGCGTCCAGACGACGCAAGACATCGACGCTCTTGTCCAGCACCGTGACATTCGCGCCCAGCCCCACCGCCATGGCCAGCGCATGGCTGCCGACCACGCCGCCGCCGAGGATCACCACCTTGCCCGGCGCCACCCCGGGCACCCCGCCGAGCAGCACGCCGCGCCCGCCCCGGGCCTTTTCCAGGCAACTGGCGCCGGCCTGGATCGACATCCGCCCGGCGACTTCGGACATCGGCGCCAGCAGTGGTAGACGCCCTTGCGCGTCGGTGACGGTTTCATAGGCGATGCAAATCGCCCCGGAGGCCATCAACTCCTCGGTCTGCGGCAGATCCGGCGCCAGGTGCAGGTAGGTGAACAGCGTGTGCTCCGGGCGCAGCCGGGCACGCTCGTCGGCCAGCGGTTCCTTGACCTTGACGATCAGCTGCGCCTCGGCGAACACCTGGGCGGCGTCCTTGCCGATCTGCGCGCCGGCCGCGCGGTAATCCTCGTCGCTAAAGCCGATGGCGGCGCCCGCCTGAGTCTGCACCCAAACCTGGTGGCCGAGCCCGCTCAGTTCGGCCACCGACTGCGGCGTCAGGCCGACGCGGTATTCGTGGTTCTTGATTTCCTTGGGCACTCCGATACGCATGACAACCTCCAAATCGGTGAGCAGTAGTTTTCACACCACCTGTTTACCGGGCCACTCAGGTCTTTGGCGACAACTCGGCCATGCCCTTCAACAGCTCGATCGGCAGCGGGAAGACGATGGTCGAGCTCTTGTCGCCGGCGATCGCACCGAGCGTCTGCATATAACGCAGCTGCATGGCGCCGGGTTGGCGGCCGAGCATCTCGGCGGCCTGCATGAGCTTTTCCGAGGCCTGCAACTCGCCCTCGGCGTGGATCACCTTGGCCCGCCGTTCGCGCTCGGCCTCGGCCTGTTTGGCGATGGCGCGGATCATCGACTCGTTGAGGTCGACGTGCTTGATCTCCACGTTCGACACCTTGATGCCCCAGGCGTCGGTCTGCGCGTCCAGCACCTGCTGGATGTCGACGTTGAGCCGTTCGCGCTCGGCGAGCAGCTCGTCCAGCTCGTGCTTGCCGAGCACCGAGCGCAGGGTGGTCTGCGCCAGTTGGCTGGTGGCCATGAGAAAGTCCTCGACCTGGATGATCGCCCGCTGCGCGTCGAGCACGCGAAAGTAGATCACCGCGTTGACCTTCACCGAGACGTTGTCGCGGGTGATCACGTCCTGCGTCGGCACGTCGAGCACCACGGTGCGCAGATCGACCCGCACCACCTGTTGGATCGCCGGGATGATGATCACCAGCCCCGGCCCCTTGACCTTCCAGAAGCGTCCGAGTTGGAATACCACGCCGCGCTCGTACTCACGGAAGATGCGGATCGCCGAGACGATCAGCACTATCAGCAGCACCAGCAGGGCGCCAAAACTCAGTGGAAAACCCATGACTAGCCTCCTTGTGGCGGCGTCTCGTCAGCCGCCGCGACATCCAACAGCAGGCCCTTGCGCGCCAGTACCCGCACCCGTTGACCGGGCCGCAGCGGCGCCTGGCTGAGCACCTGCCAGTTTTCCCCTTGCAACTTCACCCAGCCGCCGAGCGGATTGCCCTCCTGCAGCGCGGCCACTTCCACCAGGCTGCCGACCAGCCCCGCATCGCCGCTGACCACCCGCCGGCGCTGTGCCTTCAGCGCCATGCCGAGGAGGGTCACGATCAGCAGCGCGCTGGTGAGGGCGACGCCGACGATCAGCCCGAACGGGATGCCGAAGCCCGGCACCTCGGTGTCGATCAGGATCACCGCGCCGACCACGAAGGCGACTATGCCGCCGAAGCCGATCACGCCGAAGCTGGGCATGAAGGCCTCGGCGGCCATCAACGCCATGCCGAGCAGAATCAGGGCGATCCCGGCATAGTTCACCGGCAGCAGTTGCAGGGCGTAGAGCGCCAGGATCAGGCAGATGCCGCCGACTACCCCGCCGATGCCCGTGCCCGGGTTGGAGAACTCGAAGATCAGCCCATAGACGCCGATCATCATCAGGATCAGCGCCACGCTGGGGTTGGTGATCACCGCCAGCAGCTTAGTGCGCCAGTCCGGCTCGTGGCTGATCAGCGCGGCGTCGGCCGTTTGCAGCTTCAGCTCCCGGCCGGCGGCGCTCAGCGTCTTGCCGTCCAGTTGCTTGAGCAGGTCGCCCAGATCGACCGCCAGGTAGTCGATCACCTTCAGTTTCAGCGCCTCCTCGGCGGACAGGCTGACTGCCTCGCGGACCGCCAACTCGGCCCATTCGACGTTACGCCCACGCAACTGGGCCAGGCCGCGGATATAGGCGGCGGCATCGTTGACCTGCTTCTTGGTCAGGGCATCGTCCGCCTCGGCGGCGGGCTGGGTTTTGTCGGCCTCGGGTGCCGCGGGTTGTTCCGGCTTCTGCGGTGGCGCGCCCGGCATGCCGCCGATCTGCACCGGCGTGGCGGCGCCGAGATTGGTGCCCGGCGCCATGGCGGCGATATGGCTGGCATAGAGGATATAGGTGCCGGCACTGGCCGCCCGCGCACCGCTCGGTGCCACATAGCTGGCCACCGGCAGCGGACTGGCGAGAATCGCCTTGATGATCGCGCGCATCGAGGTGTCCAGCCCGCCAGGGGTGTCGATGCTGAGCACCACCAACTGCGCCCCCTCGTCCACCGCCCGCGCCAGCCCGCGCACAATGTAATCGGCGCTGGCCGGGGCGATCGCACCGTCCACCGTCAGCACCACGACTGCGCCCGCGGCCGGCCCCGCATCCGCAGCCGGCAGCGGCCCGGTCGGTAGCCCGGCCAGCGCCAGCAGCAAGAGCACACTGCGCCACCACTGACTGCTCACAGGACCCTCCTGGTAAATACCCATGGGCCGCCCTACCGGCGGCGGCTGATAGCTGAGCAACGGCTGAAACGACCACGGCAATTCACTCAACCTTGGCTTACAGCAGCGTTTGGTTTCAGCTTAGTTGACGCAGGGCGTACGCGAAGGCTGTCCGCTCAACGCACGATTTTTGCTAAAAAGTCTGCACAGCCGGTTCGCAGCGGCGCGCATATCCGCTCTAATCGATCTCTCGCCAACCGGATCGTTCGCCTCTGATGCCTTCCCGCTCACTCAGCCACTCCCTGCGCCGCCTGTGGGCGCTGGATAAGTTCAGCTACAGCCTGCGCGCGTTTATCGCCCTGACCGGCAGCATGGCGCTGTCTTGGGAGCTGGACGCGATGCACCAGCTGATTCCGCTGTTCCTCGGCATCATCGCCAGCGCCCTGGCGGAAACCGATGACAGCTGGCAAGGCCGGCTGACGGCGCTGCTGGTGACACTGGGCTGCTTCAGCGTGGCGTCGGTCGCGGTTGAGTTGCTGTTCCCCTATCCCTGGTTATTCGTCGGCGCGCTGGCGCTGGCGAGCTTCGGCCTGACCATGCTCGGCGCGTTGGGCGAGCGCTATGGCAGCATCGCCCAGGCCACCTTGATCCTCTCGGTGTACACCATGATCGGGGTCGATCAACGCGGCGGCACGACCGTGAACTTCTGGCACGAACCCTTGCTGCTGGTGGCCGGGGCGGCGTGGTATGGCCTGCTGTCGGTGCTCTGGCAGGCGCTGTTCGCCCATCAACCGGTGCAGCAGAGCCTGGCGCGCCTGTTCCGCGAACTGGGCCACTACCTCAAGCTCAAATCCGCCTTGTTCGAACCGGTGCGCGGACTGGATGTGGAACAACGCCGCCTGCAACTGGCGCAACAGAACGGTCAACTGGTGGCCGCGCTCAACAGCACCAAGGAAATCATCCTGCACCGCGTCGGCGATGGCCGGCCCGGGCCGAAAGTCAGCCGCTACCTGAAGCTGTACTTCATGGCGCAAGACATCCACGAACGCGCCAGCTCCTCGCACTACCCCTACAACGAGCTGGCCGAGGCCTTCTTCCACAGTGATGTGCTGTTCCGCTGCCAACGCCTGCTGCGCCAGCAGGGCGAGGCCTGTCAGGCGCTGGCCCAGGCCATTCAGCTGCGCCAGACGTTCGAGTACGGCGGCCTGCCGACCCAGGCTCTGAGCGATCTGCAAGCCTCGCTGGAGCACCTGCGCAGCCAGAGCAATCCGGCCTGGCGCAGCCTGTTGCGCTCGCTGCGCGCGCTGGCCAGCAACCTCGGCAGCCTGAATAACCTGCTGGGCAACGCCAACAACCCGGATGCCCTGGCGGAGGAACAGGACAGCAGCCTGCTCGACCGCTCGCCGCACTCGCTGAAGGACATCTGGACCCGCCTGCGCCTGCAGCTGACACCCACTTCGCTACTCTTCCGCCACGCCCTGCGCCTGGCGCTTGCCCTGAGCGCCGGCTACGGCGTGTTGCACCTGATCCACCCGAGCGAAGGCTACTGGATCATCCTCACCACGCTGTTCGTCTGCCAGCCAAACTACGGCGCCACCCGGCGCAAACTGGTGCAGCGCATCAGCGGCACGGTGATCGGCCTGGTGCTCGGCTGGGCGCTGTTCGACCTGTTCCCCAGCGCGCTGATCCAGGCCCTGTTCGCGGTAGCCGCCGGCGTGGTGTTCTTCGCCAATCGGGCGACCCGCTACACCCTCTCCACCGCCGCCATCACCCTGATGATCCTGTTCTGCTTCAATCAGATCGGCGACGGCTATGGGCTGATCGTGCCACGCCTGGTCGATACCCTGCTCGGCAGCCTGATCGCCGGCCTCGCGGTGTTCCTGATCCTGCCGGACTGGCAAGGTCGGCGGCTCAATCAAGTGGTGGCCAACACCCTCAGCTGCAACAGCCATTACCTACGGCAGATCATGCAGCAGTATGCCAGCGGCAAACGCGACGACCTCGCCTACCGCCTGGCCCGGCGCAATGCGCACAACGCCGACGCCGCGCTCTCCAGCACCCTGGCCAATATGCTCATGGAGCCCGGTCACTTTCGCAAAGAGGCGGATATCGGCTTCCGCTTCCTGGTGCTTTCACACACCTTACTCAGCTACCTCTCGGCCCTCGGCGCGCACCGTGGCGAAGCCTTGCCCAGCGCCGCACCGCCCAGCCTGCTCAGCGAGGCCGCCACGCGCCTGACCAACAGCCTCGATGAAGTGGCGCAGAACCTGGCGAGCAAAACCCCGATCAGCATCCACAGCGATGCCGAAGAAAACCTCGCCAAGGCGCTGGAGCAACTGCCGGAAGACATGGACGACCGCGAGCGCCTGGTGCAAAGCGAACTGGCGCTGATCTGCCGCCAACTCGGCCCGCTGCGCACCCTCGCCGCGCACCTGCTGCGTGACCGCGTGGCCATCAGCACCTGACAACATGGCCAGCGCCACGCGCCGCATGCCGCTCGCATGAGCGATAGCGGCGCAGCCCCGCGCCGACGGACTAAAGCGCCTACAGCCCGTGGCGTTTGAACAGTGCGGCATAACTGCCGTCGGCCTTCATCGCCTTGAGCGCCCGGTTGAACGCCGTGACGATCTGCGCATGCTGCGGGTTCTGCAGGCTGACCAGAATATGCAGGTTGTTCTCGCTGAGCGGCTTGGGCAAAAACTCCAGGTCATCACGCACGCTGCTCGGCTCGCGGTCGAGGTAATAGCGCGCGACGAACTCATCCTCCAGCGTCAGGTTGACCCGCCCGGCATGCAGCATCCGCGCCGCGCTGGCAAAGCCGAGCACCGGAACCTTCTGCAAACTGCTGGCGCTATCGAACTCCGCGCCGTAGCCATAACCGCGCACCACCGCGATATTGAAGGGCTGCAAGTCCGCCAGCGAGGCGAAGTCAATCGGCGAGTCCTTGCGCTTGAGCAAGCGCACCCGATTGAGCAGATAAGGCGAGGAAAACTGCCCGAGCTGGGTGCGTTCCTCGGTGAACCAGGCGTTCACCAGCACGTCATAACTGCCCACCTCGATCCCATGCAGCGCCCGTGCCCAAGGCACCTGCACCTGCTCCGTGGCGTAACCGGCACGCGTCAAGGCGGTGTTGACCAAATCGGTGGCCAGGCCGCCGTTCGGCAAACTCTGATCGGTAAACGGCGGCCAGACATCCGCCACCAGACGCAACGTCTGCGCTGACGCGCCGGTCGTCAGCAGCCACAACACACACAAAAGCAGAGCACGCGGCATGGGTTTCATCCTTTTTATTCTTCTTATTCTTTGCAATCCATGCGGGCCAACAGCCGTAACCCGCTACTCCCAACCTAGGGTCGCAGCCCCCTCCAAGCCCAGCGTCGCAGCAATCGCCACACCACTAATGGCCACCAGCCATTAATAAACCAGATTCCAACACACGGCTAGTGGCGACAAGCGATTCATCCAAGTCGCCCGTAACGGTTCCAGCAATACCCCCAGCTCAGAGCCTTCGCGCCCGACAATGCCCCTCAAGGCTCGCAACGAAAACAGCGCGGCGTCGGTCAGAACGCTAAGATCGCGGCCCCCGCAGTTGTACATCGCGGTCGGTATTTCCGGCGCGACCCAGCACTGTGGCCGGGGGTGTAGGACTCCAACCTCATCGTTGCGACCAACAAGGACGAAGAAGCCCCGATCGTCCAGGTGGCCGGCAACCCATCAGTGGCTCTTCGCCTGGCGGATGCGCAAGGCGATAAAGCCAAGAATGAACAGCGCGATAGGGGTCATGTAGGTTGCAGCGGTCAGTGGCTCGATCTTCAGCCCGATGGTGTGCAGACCTTCGAACACCAGTTTGAACAGGCTGAGCAGGTAGTAACTGATGGCGATCAGCGAGAGCCCTTCGACCGCCTTCTGAATCTTGATCTGGGTATTGGCCCTGCTGTTCAGGCTATGGAGGATCTCTGAGTTTTGCGCTTCGACCTCGACCTGAACCCTGGCCTGGAGCAACTCGCTCAGGTTGGCGACGCTGCGCCCCAGTCGTTGCAGGCGTTGATCGGTGGCCGCGCAATAGCGGACTGTCGGTTTGAAGCGCCGTTCGATGAAGACGCCCAGCCGCTGGCAGTCACCCAGATGGGCCTCGCGCAGCTCACCGATGCGCTCGAAGACGATCTTCGAATAGGCGTCGGTCGCGCTGAAGCGCCGGCGGGCGCGTGCCGTGCAGCGCACTATGCGTGCGGAGAGTGCGGCGATGTCGTTGAGCAGGTGCTTGGCATCGCCGGAAGCGGTTTCAGCATTGCTGTCGGAAAGGCTGGTCAGTTCCTTGTCGAAGTCCTTCAGCGAGGCACTGATGGACTGCGCGACCGGCAGCGTCAGTGACGCCATCATGCGATAGGTTTCGATCTCCAGCAGGCGCCGGATCATGCGACCCAGGCGATAGGCATTCAAGCCGCGATTGATCAGCAGAATCCGGTTCATACCCTCCTGGTCGAGCTTGAAGTCACTCCAGACCGTGGCATCGCCACCACCGACACTCGAGCCGGCCGGGTCCTTGAAGCCATAGAAAGCATAATCGCCGGCCCAGCTCTGCTGCGTTTCAACCTGGATCAGATCGGCATTGATTATCCGATCGCGGTGGGCTTCGACTATGCCCTTGAGAACCGCGGGAAGCGGCTGCCAGATATCAGCGGTCTCGCCGTCGGACTTGGGCGCGACCAACGTCAAGGTAAAAAACTCGGTGTGCCGTTCCCACTTCAACGCAAAGGTCCCAAGCTTGATCAGCCCTTGCGGCGTGCTGCGATCATAAGGCGCGCCAGCCTGTTCATAGAGGCCACTGATTATCGCGTCGCACTGATCATCGGGGTCGATAAAGGCCAAGTGGTAGACATAGGCAGGCCCGTCGAAATAGATCGAGGGACGCGAATGCAGTTCGTTATGCAGCGCTTTTCGCAGAGGGTGCATCGGCAGCTCACTTCAAAACGGGAGAGGGCTTTAGGAGTGACGTGTCCGCTCTCGAATTGGGTCACAGGCAGGCCGCAAGTTTCTTCGCGGCAAAGCGTGATTCGGCTCCCGCTTAGGCCAATCACCACTATCGGTTGCGCCCCATAGCATCAAGTGTTACAGCCTGCCGGCAGCCGCCCCCCTGCGCACTGCCTAAACTTTCACTAGGGGAGTTTTGATAACCAGTGGCCCTGCAGTATTCGACAGGGTATGGAGGTGCATCATGCGTATGGCAAAAACTTTACAGCGCAGTCTGGAACAGGCGCATTGCGAATTCGACATCGTTGCCCACCCGCATTCGGCGAGCAGCCTGGAGACGGCTCGCGTGGCCGGCATTCCGGCGGAACGGGTGGCCAAATCGGTGATTCTCGATGATCGGCACGGCCGTTATCTAATGGCGGTGGTACCTGCCAGTCGGCACTTGGACCTGGACAAAGTGCGTGGCGCAGAGCAGTGGCAACTCACCAACGAAAGCACGATCGCCGGTCTGTTCACGGACTGCGAGCGCGGGGCCGTGCCGGCGTTGAGCGAACCTTACGGGATGAACATGGTGGTCGACCCGATGTTGACCCGGCAGCAGGACATTTACCTGGAGGCCGGCGATCACAAGAGCCTGGTACACATGCGCATGGATCAGTTCCTCAAACTGGTGCCCAGCGCCGAGGTGTGCGAGGTCTGCCACTAGCGGCCACCATGCAGCTACACAGGCCAGTACAACGCCCAGTTGACGCGACAGGCGCTCAACGGGGCGGGGGGGAGAGGTGCCGCTACGTGGCGGCCAAACCGGCTGTACCCGCGCGCTTCTACTTCCGGCGCTCGATCGGTTGCCGTCAGCCGCACCGGGTAGGGCGAGGCCATCTGCCGGCCTGACCCCCAAACCTCCTGAGACATCGGGCAGCGGGAGCTACGCCTGTGCGGGAGCAAGGCAAATAGGCTTTCAACAACGCCCAAGGCAAACCAAAGGAACAAATCCTCCCGCCGCGGTCGATCTGCACTACGGTTTTAGCTGAGGCGGCGGCTGCCGGGCCAAGCGTCTGCGGCCTACTCACCAACCCAAGTCGGCGCTCTGGAGAACCCCATGCAATCACCCATGCACAGTCTCCCGTCCCTGTTCCAACAGCTGGGGCTGCCTGCTGACCCCGCCAGCATCAGCGCCTTCATTTCCACCCACTCGCCCCTGCCAGCCTCGTTGTCCCTGGCGGACGCGTCGTTTTGGACGGCGGCGCAAGCGGCTTTTCTGCGCGAGGAAATCCTCGAGGATGCCGACTGGGCCGAGGTCGTCGATCAGCTCAACCTGATGCTGCGCAAATAACCCAAGAGTAAGGACGGCAAGCACGCTAGCGCGCGGCGTCCGACGCCTGGCGGCCTTCCAGCTCGCGGTAGGTCAGATACAGGCGCAAATCAAACTCCAGCTGGTGATAGCCCGGCTGCATGTACTCACAGAGCTGATAGAACGCCTTGTTGTGCTCGTGCTCTTTCAGGTGCGCCAGTTCATGCACCACGATCATCCGGAGAAACTCCGGCGCCGCCTCCTTGAACAAGGACGCCACACGAATCTCCTTCTTCGCCTTGAGCTTGCCGCCTTGCACCCGCGAGATCGCCGTGTGCAGGCCCAAGGCACGATGCGTCAGGTCGAGGCGATTATCGAACAGCACCTTATCGATGCTCGGCGCGCTCTTCAGGTGCTCCTGCTTCAATGCCAGGGTGTAGGCGTACAGCGCCTTATCGCTTTGCACCGCATGCCGTGCCGGGTAGCGCTGGCTCAGGTAGTCGCCCAGGCGCTGTTGCGCGATCAGCTGGCGTACCTGATCTTGCAGGGTGGCGGAGTAAGCCTGGAGGTATTTGAGCGGGGTCATGCTGCTGGTCGTGTGCCGGGGCCGACAGTGTACCTAAGGCGACTGTTTCTCTCATCCTGGTCTGGCCAGCGAGTTGCCGGCCGGCCGCGCAACAAAAAGCCCGCAGCGCTGCGGGCTTTTTGTTGCGCGCGATGAGCGCGAGGCGATCAGTTCACCTTGGCGTTCAGCTCACCCTTGGCGTACCGCTGGAACATGTTTTCCAGGGAGATCGGCTTGATCTTCGAGGCGTTGCCGGCGGTGCCGAAGGCTTCGTAACGGGCGATGCAGACATCGCGCATGGCCTTGACGGTTTCGCCAAAGAATTTGCGCGGGTCGAACTCGCTCGGGTGCTGGGCCATGTAACGGCGCATGGCTCCGGTGGACGCCAGACGCAGGTCGGTGTCGATGTTGACCTTACGCACGCCGTGCTTGATGCCCTCGACGATTTCTTCGACCGGCACGCCGTAGGTTTCCTTAATCTCGCCGCCGTATTGGTTGATGATCGCCAACCACTCCTGCGGCACCGAGGACGAGCCGTGCATCACCAGGTGGGTGTTGGGGATGCGCGCGTGGATCGCCTTGATCCGGTCGATGGCGAGGATGTCGCCGGTCGGCGGCTTGGTGAACTTGTAGGCGCCGTGGCTGGTGCCGATGGCGATGGCCAGGGCATCGACCTGGGTCTTCTTGACGAAGTCGGCGGCCTCTTCCGGGTCGGTCAGCATCTGGCTGTGATCGAGCACGCCTTCGGCGCCGATGCCGTCTTCTTCGCCGGCCATGCCGGTTTCCAGGCTACCCAGGCAGCCCAGCTCGCCTTCCACCGACACGCCGCAGGCGTGGGCCATGGCCACGGTCTGCTGGGTGACGCGAACGTTGTACTCGTAATCGGTCGGGGTCTTACCGTCTTCACCGAGGGAGCCGTCCATCATCACCGAGCTGAAACCCAGCTGGATCGAACGCTGGCACACGTCAGGGCTGGTGCCGTGGTCCTGGTGCATGCACACCGGGATATGCGGGAACTCTTCGATCGCGGCGAGGATCAGGTGGCGCAGGAACGGCGCACCGGCGTATTTGCGCGCGCCGGCGGAGGCCTGCACGATCACCGGGGAGTCGGTCTTGTCCGCCGCTTCCATGATGGCGCGCATCTGTTCCAGGTTGTTGACGTTGTAAGCCGGAACGCCGTAGCCGAATTCGGCGGCGTGGTCCAGCATCTGGCGCATGCTGATAAGTGCCATGGTTTACCTATCTCCCGGTTGGGGTCGTTAATCGTGCAAGCCTGCCACGGGGCGGGCCTTGTATAGAGCAAATTGTATAGGGCGAATAACGCACTGCGTTATCCGCCATGACAGCGCCAAACGGCGAATCGATCTCGCCTGCCCTGCCACTTGAATCCTTACCGGGCTTTGCAGCCGCGGCCAATCAGGTCGTTGCTGGCGACCCAGTAAAGCAAACCTTCCTCGCCCTTGCTGTGAAAGGCCAGCACGCCATCGCTATAGAACGCCCCCGAGGCGGCCGGTTCCTGCTTGAGACGGTAGACGATATCACCGCCCCCCAGACGCAGATCGATCGCCTCCTGACTGCTAGCGGCGAAACGCCAGAGCACTTCGGCCTGGCTGTCGCAGACCCAACGCGTCCACTGCTCCGGCGGCTGCGGCGAGCCGGCACAAGCGGCCAACAGCACGAATGCCGCCACGGCAAAAAGGCCTTTCATCCAACACTCCCAAGCCAGCGCTAGCCGCTCGTCCTTAGTGGTTAATCAGGGGCACTCGTCCGGGGCCGCCGCTGCACCGAGCGGCTCCCCCTCCTTGAGCGCCGGCTTTGGCATGGCATCCTCGCCGAAGCGGCGGTAGAGCACCGGCCCCGTCTCCGCCCACCACCCCATCTGGTAGCAACTGCGCTCATGCGCCTCTGCTTGGTGGCCCTGGCCAGCCTGCTCGGCTTGCCCCTCTGGAGCGCCCGCGCACCCTACAGCAAGACCCGCGTTCAACAAAACCAGCAGGGGCTTGAGCATGTGCGGCATCCTCGTCTGAACCCTGCGCCGGCTTGTCTGGACCTCCCCACCTAGCCACAGGGGGATAATCCACGACATTCATGCCATTCACGCCTTCGCGCGTTGTTCCAAAACTTCTACGGCCGGCAGGACTTTGCCCTCGACGAATTCGAGGAAGGCGCCGCCGCCGGTGGAGATGTAGGAGATTTTTTCAGCAACGCCGTATTTGTCGATGGCCGCCAGGGTGTCGCCACCGCCGGCGATGGAGAACGCCGGGCTTTCGGCGATGGCCAGGGCCAGGGCCTTGGTGCCTTCGCCGAACTGGTCGAACTCGAAGACGCCGACCGGGCCGTTCCACAAAATGGTCTTCGACGACTTCAGCAGCTCGGCGAACAGCGCGGCGGTCTGCGGGCCGATGTCGAGGATCATATCGTCGTCCGCTACTTCGCTAATTGCCTTGACCGTCGCGGCGGCGCTTTGCGCGAACTCCTTGGCCACCACCACGTCCACCGGCAGCGGCACGCTGACCTTGGCGGCGATGGCTTTGGCGGTGTCGAGCAGATCCGGCTCGTACAACGACTTGCCGACCGGGTAACCGGCCGCCGCCAGGAAGGTGTTGGCGATGCCGCCACCGACGATCAGCTGGTCGCAGATCTGGCTCAGGCTGTTCAGCACGTCGAGCTTGGTCGACACCTTGGAGCCGGCGACTATTGCCGCCATCGGCTTGGCCGGGGCGCCCAGGGCCTTGCCCAGCGCGTCCAGCTCGGCGGCCAGCAGCGGGCCGGCGGCGGCGACTTTGGCGAACTTGGCCACGCCGTGGGTCGAGCCCTCGGCGCGGTGCGCGGTGCCGAAGGCGTCCATGACGAACACGTCGCACAGCGCCGCGTAGCGCTGCGCCAGCTCATCGCTGTTGTTCTTCTCGCCCTGGTTGAAGCGCACGTTCTCGAACAGCACGATGTCGCCGGCGTTGATCTCAACGCCGTCGAGGTAGTCGGCCACCAGCGGCACTTCGCGGCCGAGGGCCTTGCTCAGGTAGTCGGCCACCGGCTTGAGGCTGTTCTCGGCACTGAATTCGCCCTCGCTCGGGCGCCCGAGGTGCGAGCAGACCATCACCGCGGCGCCTTTCTCCAGGGCCAGCTTGAGGGTCGGCAGGGACGCCAGGATGCGCGCATCGCTCGTCACCACGCCGTCTTTTACCGGCACGTTGAGGTCTTCGCGGATCAGTACGCGCTTACCTTGGAGGTCGAGGTCGATCATCTTCGCTATTGTCATGAACGGCGTGGTCATGGGCTCAGTCCTTCACGGGGGCTGGTGAATTAAGGCTTTTAAGTTCAGGAGCGGCGGCGACGCGCAGATAGTGATCGGCGACGTCGAGCATACGGTTGGCGAAGCCCCATTCGTTGTCGAACCAGGCCAGCAGATTCACCAGCCGGGGGCCGGAAACGCGGGTCTGACTGCCATCGACAATCGCCGAATGCGGATCGTGATTAAAGTCGCAGCTGGCGTGCGGCAGCTCGGTATAGGCCAGCAGGCCCTTGAGCGGGCCCGACTCGGCCGCCTGGCGGAGCACACGGTTGATCTCGGCCGCATCGGTGTCGCGGGCGGTCTGGAGCGTGATATCCAGGCAGGACACATTGACCGTCGGCACCCGCACGGCCTTGGCCTGAATCCGCCCATGCAGCTCGGGCAACAGCCGCTCGATGCCGCGCGCCAGCCCGGTGGACACCGGAATCACCGACTGGAAAGCCGAGCGCGTGCGGCGCAGGTCTTCGTGGTGGTAGGCGTCGATGACCGGCTGGTCGTTCATCGCCGAATGGATGGTGGTAATGGAGACGTATTCCAGCCCCACCGCCTCATTCAGCAGTTTGAGCAACGGCACGCCACAGTTGGTGGTGCAGGAGGCGTTGGAGACCAGCAATTCGGCGCCGCTCAGCGTCTGCTGGTTAACCCCGAAGACGATGGTGGCATCGATATCCGCCTCGCTGGCCATCGGCTGCGAGAACAGCACGCGCGGCGCGCCGGCGTCGAGAAAGCGCTGGCCGTCGGCACGGCTATGGTAGGCGCCGGAGCATTCGAGCACCAGATCGACCCCCAGCGCGGCCCAGTCGACGCCTTCCGGGGTGGCGCTGCGCAGGACTTGCACGCTGCCGCCATTGATCTGCAGGCAATCGCCATCGATCCGCACCTCGCCAGGAAAACGCCCGTGGGTAGAGTCGAAACGCGTCAGGTATTCGAGGCTGGCCAGATCGGCCAGGTCATTCAGCGCGACGATCTCAAGGTTCGCCCCGGCGGCCTCGAACCCGGCCTTCGCCCCGCGCTCATACAGCGCGCGCAGCACACAACGGCCAATCCGGCCATATCCGTTGAGGGCGACTCTGTAGGGGCGGTTATTGGACATGAGGTTCTCGATATGCGGGCTTTTGTCCCCTCCCCCTTCTTTATGAACGAAGCGCGGGAGAGGAGCGCTAGAGCACTCAGAACCTGTTCAAGGTCGTCGCGAGCGCAGGTCAGGCAAGGCGAAAACAGGCGAGGAAGCGGAGTTGACTGTAGTCAATGAGCATTCCGAGCCTGTTTTCAACGCAGCATCACCCAGCGCAGCAGACATTGAGCAGGTTCTCAGCCTTCCAGCAGTTCGGCGGCGGTGTCCAGGATGTTCTCCAGGGTGAAGCCGAAATGCTCGAACAACGCCGGTGCCGGTGCCGACTCACCGAAGGTGGTCATGCCGATCACTCGGCCTTCGAGGCCGACATATTTGTACCAGTAGTCGGCATGGGCCGCCTCGATGGCGATCCGCGCGCCGACTTGCAGCGGCAGCACGGACTGCTTGTAGCCGGCGTCCTGGGCGTCGAACACGCTGGTGCACGGCATGGACACCACGCGCACCTTACGGCCTTGCTCGCTGAGTTTGTCGAACGCCTGTACCGCCAGACCGACTTCCGAGCCGGTGGCGATCAGGATCAGCTCTGGCTCGCCGGCGCAGTCCTTCAGCACGTAACCGCCACGGCCGATGTTGGCGACTTGCTCCACTTCCCGCGCCTGATGCGTCAGGTTCTGCCGGGAGAAGATCAGCGCGGACGGGCCGTCGTTGCGTTCGATGGCCTGCTTCCAGGCTACCGCGGACTCCACCGCATCGCAGGGACGCCAGCAGTCCAGATTCGGTGTCATGCGCAGGCTGGCCAGTTGTTCGATCGGCTGGTGGGTCGGGCCGTCCTCGCCCAAGCCGATGGAGTCATGGGTGTAGACGAACAGCACGCGCTGCTTCATCAGTGCCGCCATGCGCACGGCGTTGCAGGCGTATTCCATGAAGACCAGGAAGGTCGCGCCGTAGGGAATGAAACCGCCGTGGCGAGCGACACCGCTCATGATCGCGCTCATGCCGAACTCGCGCACGCCGTAGAACATGTAGTTGCCGTTGGCGTCGTCGGCGGTCACGCCCTTGCAGCCTTTCCACAGGGTCAGGTTGGAGCCGGCGAGGTCCGCCGAGCCGCCGAGGAATTCCGGCAGCAGCGGGCCGAAGGCGTTCAGCGCGTTCTGGCTGGCCTTGCGGCTGGCGATGGTTTCGCCCTTGTTGGCGACGTCGGCGATATAGGCCGCAGCCTTCGCCGCGAAGTCGGCCGGCAGCTCGCCCTTGATCCGCCGGCTGAACTCGCTGGCCAGTTCCGGGTAAGCGGCGGCGTAAGCGGCGAAGCGCTGATTCCACTCGGCCTCGGCGGCGGCGCCGGCTTCCTTGGCATCCCAGGCGGCGTAGAGCTCGCTCGGCACTTCGAACGGGCCGTGACTCCAGCCGAGGGCCGCACGGGTTAGGGCGATTTCGTCGTTACCCAGCGGCGCGCCGTGGCAGTCTTCCTTGCCTTGCTTGTTGGGCGAGCCGAAGCCGATCACGGTTTTGCAGCAGATCAGGGTTGGTTGCGCGCTCTTGCGTGCGGTCTCGATGGCGGTCTTGATCTCTTCCGCATCATGTCCGTCGACGTTGCGGATCACCTGCCAGCCGTAGGCTTCGAAGCGCTTGGGCGTGTCGTCGGTGAACCAGCCATGCACTTCGCCGTCGATGGAGATGCCGTTGTCGTCGTAGAAGGCGATCAGTTTGCCCAGGCCCAGAGTGCCGGCCAGCGAGCAGACTTCGTGGGAGATGCCTTCCATCATGCAGCCGTCGCCCAAGAACACGTAGGTGTGGTGATCGACGATCTTATGGCCATCGCGGTTGAACTGCGCCGCCAGGACTTTTTCCGCCAGGGCGAAACCCACGGCGTTGGCCAGGCCCTGGCCGAGCGGGCCGGTGGTGGTCTCGACGCCGGCGGTATAGCCAAACTCCGGGTGGCCCGGGGTACGCGAGCCGAGCTGGCGGAAGTTTTTCAGGTCATCGAGGGTGACGTCGTAGCCGGTCAGGTGCAGCAGCGAGTATTGCAGCATCGAGCCGTGGCCGTTGGACAGCACGAAGCGGTCGCGGTCGGCGAACTCCGGGTTGCTCGGGTTGTGCTTGAGGTAATCGCGCCACAACACTTCAGCGATGTCGGCCATGCCCATGGGGGCGCCGGGGTGACCGCTGTTGGCTTTCTGCACGGCATCCATGCTGAGGGCACGAATGGCATTGGCACGCTCACGACGGCTGGGCATCGCTGATCTCCTGGGAGGGCTGCATTAAAACAGCGGGTCGAAAAAAGGCGGCTATTTTCGCCCAGCCAAGCCTGCGGGGGCAATCACAGATGGTCATGCGCCGGCCAAAAGCTCACATATTTGTCGCCGGCCGGCAGGTTCAGCAGCGCCTCAGTCACAGGTGCCTGCTCACTCAGGAAGACCGACGGGGTCAGCTAGCGACCGTTTATCCGAAGAGTTGACAGTGCTGGCCGCCCCGAACAACCTGCAACTGGCGCGCACAGCCGCCCATCAGCCAATATCAAAACTTTTTGATATTGGCATTGCGAGCAGCAAAACCGGGGGCTAGACTGCCGCCCCATGAACTTGCGCGCGCCCTTAATCCGCCATGACGACTGCGACGAACTGGCTGCCCTGTGCAAAGCCGGTGGCGACCCGTTGCGCTTGAATGTGTTGCGCGCACTGGCCAACGATTCCTTTGGCGTACTGGAACTGGCACAGATCTTCGCCACCGGCCAGTCCGGTATGAGCCACCACTTGAAGGTCCTCGCCCAAGCCGGGCTGGTAGCCACCCGCCGCGAAGGCAACGCGATTTTCTATCGCCGTGCCTTGCCGCAGGGTGAGTTGTTCGGTGGCACGTTGCACGCGGCGCTCTTGGAGGAAGTGGACGAGCTGACGCTGCCGGCGGATGTGCAAGCGCGCATCGGCGAGGTGCATGGCCAGCGCGCAGCGGCCAGCCACGACTTCTTCGCGCGGATGGCGGCCAGCTTCCAGGCGCAGCAGGATTTGATCGCCGGCCTGCCACAGTATCGCGATAGCGTGTTGGCCTTGCTCGATGCGTTGAGCTTCCCCGCCGGTGCCACGGCGCTGGAAGTCGGCCCCGGCGACGGCGGTTTTCTGCCGGAACTGGCCCGGCGTTTCAGCCGCGTCACGGCGCTGGATAACAGCCCGGCGATGCTCGAACTGGCGCGTCTGCGCTGCGAGCGCGAAGGGCTGGGCAATGTCGATTTACGGCTGGCCGACGCCTTGGGCTCCGCCTGCGAGACCGCCGACTGCGTGGTGTTGAATATGGTGCTGCACCATTTCGCCGCGCCGGCCGAAGCGTTGAAGCAACTGGCGTCGCGCGTACATCCCGGCGGCAGTTTGTTGATCACCGAGTTGTGCAGCCACAATCAGAGTTGGGCCAGGGAGGCCTGCGGTGATCTCTGGCTGGGCTTTGAACAGGACGACTTGGCCCGCTGGGCCTCAGCCGCAGGGCTTACGCCCGGTGAAAGCCTGTATGTGGGCTTACGTAATGGTTTCCAGATTCAGGTCCGACATTTTCAGCGGCCAGCTGGCGACACTCACCCATCGGTGCATCCATCGATAAACTAGGAAACCGTCGAGATGAGCGAATACTCTCTTTTCACCTCCGAGTCCGTGTCTGAAGGACATCCGGACAAGATTGCTGACCAGATCTCCGATGCGGTGCTGGACGCCATCATCGCCCAAGACAAGTTCGCCCGTGTGGCATGCGAAACCCTGGTGAAAACCGGCGTGGCGATTATCGCCGGCGAAGTCACCACCTCCGCCTGGGTTGACCTCGAAGACATCGTCCGTAACGTCATCATCGACATCGGCTACAACAGCTCCGAGGTCGGCTTCGACGGCGCCACCTGCGCGGTGATGAACATCATCGGCAAGCAGTCCCCCGACATCAACCAGGGCGTCGACCGTTCGCGGCCGGAAGATCAAGGCGCTGGCGACCAGGGCCTGATGTTCGGCTACGCCAGCAACGACACCGATGTGCTGATGCCGGCGCCGATCTGCTATGCCCACCGCCTGGTCGAGCGCCAGGCCGAAGCGCGCAAATCCGGCCTGCTGCCCTGGCTGCGTCCGGATGCCAAATCCCAGGTCACCTTCCGCTACGAAAATGGCAAGCCGGTCGCCGTCGATGCCGTGGTGCTGTCGACCCAGCACAGCCCGGAGGTGTCCTACAAGGACCTGCGTGAAGCCGTGATGGAGCTGATCATCAAGCACGTGCTGCCGGCAGAATGGCTGCACAAGGACACCCAGTTCCACATCAACCCGACCGGCAGTTTCGTCATTGGCGGCCCGGTGGGTGACTGCGGTCTGACCGGCCGCAAGATCATCGTCGATTCCTACGGCGGCATGGCCCGTCACGGCGGCGGCGCGTTCTCCGGCAAGGACCCGTCGAAGGTCGACCGTTCGGCCGCTTATGCCGGTCGTTACGTGGCGAAGAACATCGTCGCCGCCGGCCTGGCCGAGCGCTGCGAAATCCAGGTGTCCTACGCCATCGGCGTGGCGCAACCGACTTCGGTGTCGATCAACACCTTCGGCACCGGCAAGCTCAGCGATGACAAGATCGTCCAGCTGGTGCGCGAGCATTTCGATCTGCGCCCATACGCCATCACCAAGATGCTCGACCTGCTGCACCCGATGTACCGGGCCACCGCGGCCTACGGCCACTTCGGCCGTATCCCGCAAGAAGTGACGGTGGATGGCGACACCTTCACCACCTTCACCTGGGAAAAAACCGACAAAGCCGAGGCCCTGCGCGCCGCTGCCGGCCTGTAAGGGTCGAATCGGAATACACAAAGCCCCGCCGAGTGCGGGGCTTTGTGTTGGCCCGCGAAACCCAGGTAAATGCCACCGGCGCAGCATTGCACCCTAGGCTCTGTTGACGTAAGCGAGCGCGCGCTGCGCAAAGCCATGGCCAAGGCTGATGCCGAGAAGATCGACGAGCTGGAGCGTTGATCAGTGAGTGCGGAACGCCTTATGGCAGGTCTCGCAGGCATCCTCGACGGCCTGCACCGGCGGGCCGAGCTTGGCCGGGTCCAGCGGCTGTTGCCTGGTCGCAACGACCAACGCCGCGGTCGCGCCCTCAAGCTGGCGCGCCAGCTCCTGGAACCGCGCCTGGTTTTCCCAGACTTCAGCCTTGGCGCTGCTTTTGTCGGTTTCCTTGACCTGCGGGAAGTGCTGCCAGGGCTGCTGCGACAGGCTGTCGAGCTTGACCGCACCGGCGGCGAACCGCGCCCCATCGAAGGGGATGCGGCCGCGCAGCATGCCACCGAGGTCTTCGCTGGTTTTCAGCATCTGCTTGAAAAGCGCCTGGCGCCGACCCTGCGGCGAATTGGGGTCGACTCCGCCGCAGGCAGTCAATGCCAAGCAGGCCAGCAGGGCGAGGGATAATTTTTTCAAGGTCATGAGGGGTACTTAGCGACTAAACGGCGGCCGACAGTATCCTCGCCGGAGGGCGGAATACCAAACTCGGCTTTGCCTAAAGTTGTCGCAGACCTTGTGCAGGAGCGCGCTCGCGCCTACCCCCCATCAGGCCGAAACCACGAACAGGCTGATGATCAGGCCCATGCCGGCGAACCACACCAACGACCGCAGCGGCGCCCAGTCGGCCAGGTAGCAGATGAAATACAGCACTCGACTGACCACGAAGGCGATGGCCAGCCTATCCAGGGTGTGTTGCGGCGCAACGCCGACCAGATGCGCGATGATCACCGCGGCACAGAAGGCCGGGGTGACTTCGAAGCTGTTGAGCTGGGCGTTATTGGCGCGCCGACCCACGCCCTCGAGGGTGGCGAGCAAGGCTCGCGGATCGTGATTATGCTTCGGGCTGAATCCCCCCCCCACGGCCTTGGCCGTGACGGTCGACAGGTAAGGCAGGAACAAGGCGATCAGTACGCACCAGTAAGCAAGGGTCATAACGACTCCAAATAGTATTGTTGTGGCAGAGCGCCAGCGCATCCTGAGCGCCCCGACTCGCACCGTCCATGGCCGCGCGAACGTGAGGCTCAGCACCACGGCCAATAGCCCGGGTGGCCCGCTTGCCCTTCGATTTAGCCACCCGGCAACCGACAGAAAGCCTTGGGCAAGCCCGTTTACGCGGCTATAATCGCCCAGCTTCACAGCGGCCAACCTGGTTTTGGCCGCTCCCGCCACCTGTCCGAGGGGCGCTGCAGCAGATCACCTCTGTCAGGCTCGGATGGGGCGTACTCAACAGCCGGTTGCCCTGTCATTGATAGAGGCAGCCGCTGTTCAAACGCATCAACGGCGCCCATTCGCACACCACGAATGGAGTTACCGCATGAGCGCTGCTTTTACCGACTATAAAGTCGCGGATATTTCTTTGGCCGCTTGGGGCCGTCGCGAAACCATCATCGCCGAATCGGAAATGCCAGCCCTGATGGGCCTGCGCCACAAGTACGCCGGCGAGCAGCCGCTGCAAGGCGCGAAGATTCTCGGCTGCATCCACATGACCATTCAGACCGCCGTGCTGATCGAAACCCTGGTGGCCTTGGGCGCCGAAGTACGCTGGTCGTCCTGCAACATCTTCTCCACTCAGGACCAGGCCGCTGCCGCTATCGCCGCGGCCGGCATCCCGGTGTTCGCCTGGAAAGGCGAGACCGAAGCCGAGTACGAGTGGTGCATCGAGCAGACCATCCTCAAGGACGGTCAGCCGTGGGACGCCAACATGATCCTCGACGACGGCGGCGACCTGACCGAGATCCTGCACAAGAAATACCCGGCGATGCTGGAGAAGATCCACGGCGTCACCGAAGAGACCACCACTGGCGTGCACCGTCTGCTGGACATGCTGGCCCAGGGCGAGCTGAAGATCCCGGCGATCAACGTCAACGACTCGGTGACCAAGAGCAAGAACGACAACAAGTACGGCTGCCGTCACAGCCTGAACGATGCGATCAAGCGTGGCACCGACCACCTGCTGTCCGGCAAGCAAGCGCTGGTGATCGGCTACGGCGACGTGGGCAAGGGCTCGGCACAGTCCCTGCGCCAGGAAGGTATGATCGTCAAGGTCACTGAAGTCGACCCGATCTGCGCCATGCAAGCCTGCATGGACGGTTTCGAACTGGTGTCACCGTTCAAGGACGGCATCAACGACGGCAGCGCCGCCAGCATCGACAGCCAGTTGCTGGGCAAGATCGACCTGATCGTCACCACCACCGGTAACGTCAACGTCTGCGACGCCAACATGCTCAGCGCCCTGAAGAAGCGCGCCGTGGTCTGCAACATCGGCCACTTCGACAATGAAATCGATACCGCTTTCATGCGCAAGAACTGGGCCTGGGAAGAAGTGAAGCCGCAGGTGCACAAGGTTCACCGCACCGGCGCCGGCAGCTTCGATCCGCACAACGATGACTACCTGATCCTGCTGGCCGAAGGCCGCCTGGTGAACCTGGGCAACGCCACCGGCCACCCGAGCCGGATCATGGACGGCTCCTTCGCCAACCAGGTACTGGCGCAGATCCACCTGTACGGCGCCAAGTTCGCCAAGCTGCCGGCTGCCGAGAAGGCCGCGCGCCTGAGCGTTGAAGTGCTGCCGAAGAAGCTCGACGAAGAAGTGGCGCTGGAGATGGTCAAGGGCTTCGGAGGCGTTATCACCCAGCTGACCAGCCAGCAGGCCGAGTACATCGGCGTGCCGCAGCAAGGCCCGTTCAAGCCGCACGCCTACCGCTATTAATGCAGGGGTGGATAAGCCCTCGGCTTATCCACCGCCGTGGCCAATGGTGGCTAACCCACGCGTTATCCACCCTACGCAAAGCCCGCCCATGGGTTTTTCAGGAATTGTTTTATGAGCCAAGAACGCCGTTACAGCTTCGAGTTCTTCCCCGCGAAGACCGAGGCCGGCCACGCAAAACTGCTCGCCACTGCGCATCAGCTGGCGAGCTACCAACCGGATTTCTTCTCCTGCACTTACGGTGCGGGGGGCTCGACCCGCGATCGCACGGTCAACACCGTGCTGCAGCTGGACAGCGAAACCAAGGTGCAAACCGCACCGCACATCTCCTGCATCGGCGGCTCCAAAGCCGAGCTGCGCGCCCTGCTCAGCCACTACAAAGAGGCCGGGATCACGCGCATCGTCGCCCTGCGCGGCGACCTGCCTTCCGGCATGGGCCTGGCCAGCGGCGAACTGCGTTATGCCAACGAGCTGGTGAGCTTCATCCGCGAAGAGACCGGTGACCACTTCCATATCGAAGTTGCCGCCTACCCGGAGATGCACCCGCAAGCGCGTAACTTCGAAGACGACCTGGCCAACTTCGTGCGCAAGGCCAAGGCCGGCGCCGACAGTGCCATCACCCAGTACTTCTTCAACGCCGACAGTTACTTCTACTTCGTCGAGCGCGTGCGCAAGATGGGCGTGAACATTCCGGTCGTCCCGGGGATCATGCCGATCACCAACTACAGCAAACTGGCGCGTTTCTCCGACGCCTGCGGCGCGGAAATTCCGCGCTGGATTCGCAAGCAGCTGGAAGCCTACGGGGATGACGTCGAAAGCATCCAGAGCTACGGCGAACAGGTGGTCAGTGAAATGTGCGAACGCCTGCTGCAAGGCGGCGCACCTGGGCTGCACTTCTACACCCTGAACCAGGCCGAACCCAGCTTGGCGATCTGGAACAACCTCAAGCTGCCACGCTAAGAGCCTGTTCACGATCTCGCGAGCTAAGGTCAGGCAAGGCGAAATCGGGCGAAAAAGCGCAGTTTACAAGTAGTAAATGAGCATTTTGAGCCCGATTTCAACGCGGCATGGCCGACGCGCAGCAGATCATGAGCAGGTTCTAAGGGTTTTCAGTGCCCCCAAGGGCGGGCCATGCTCGACCTTGGCGTTTATGCCATTTCGTGTTCGCAGTTGTACTGGTCACCTGCCAGCCACACAAAGCTCAGCCAGAACTCCGCGCGCAGCCCGAACGACGGCCGCTCGGCACTGTCCCTTGGCTCGCGCAACGGCGACAAACCGTTGAGCGGCAGGAAAGCAGCGCAGTTTCGCCGCTCTGTTATACTCCGGCTTCCCGCCAGGCTTACGCCCGGACGCTCGGCCCCCGCGGCCCAGCAGGACCGGACGGGATCGCGCCCCTAAACGCGTTTCGAGCCCGGCAAGATCATCCCATTGGGCCACGCCCTCACTAGACAGGATTACTCATGTCCTTTGCTTCCCTCGGTCTCTCCGAGGCTTTAGTCAGCGCCGTCGAGGCAGCTGGCTACACCGAGCCCACTCCAGTGCAACAGCGGGCTATCCCCGCCGTGTTGCAAGGTCGCGATCTGATGGTTGCCGCCCAGACGGGCACCGGTAAAACCGGCGGCTTCGCCCTGCCCATCCTCGAGCGCCTGTTCCCCAACGGTCACCCGGATCGCGAACGCCGCCACGGCCCGCGCCAGCCGCGCGTGCTGGTGCTGACGCCGACCCGCGAACTGGCCGCCCAGGTGCATGACAGCTTCAAGGTCTATGCCCGCGACCTCAAATTCGTCAGCGCCTGCATCTTCGGCGGCGTCGGCATGAACCCGCAGGTGCAGGCCATGGCCCGCGGCGTCGACGTGCTGGTGGCCTGCCCCGGGCGGCTGCTGGATCTCGCCGGACAAGGCAGTGTCGACCTGTCCCACGTCGAGATTCTGGTTCTCGACGAAGCCGACCGCATGCTCGACATGGGCTTTATCCATGACGTCAAGAAGGTCCTCGCGCGCCTGCCGTCCAAGCGCCAGAACCTGCTGTTCTCGGCGACCTTCTCGAAAGACATCACCGATCTCGCCGGCAAGCTGCTGCACAACCCCGAGCGCATCGAAGTCACCCCGCCGAACACCACGGTCGAGCGTATCGAGCAGCGTGTGTTCCGCCTCCAGGCCAGCCACAAGCGCGCCCTGCTGGCGCACCTGGTGACCGCTGGTGCCTGGGAGCAAGTGCTGGTGTTCACCCGCACCAAACATGGCGCCAACCGCCTCGCCGAGTACCTCGACAAACACGGCCTGCCGGCGGTAGCGATCCACGGTAACAAGAGCCAGAACGCTCGCACCAAGGCCCTGGCCGACTTCAAGAACAACGGCGTACGGATTCTGGTCGCCACCGATATCGCCGCCCGCGGCTTGGACATCGACCAACTGCCGCACGTGGTCAACTTCGAACTGCCGAACATCGAAGAAGACTACGTTCACCGTATCGGCCGTACTGGCCGGGCCGGACGCAGCGGTGAGGCGATCTCGCTGGTGGCACCGGACGAAGAGAAGCTGCTAAAAGGCATCGAGCGCATGACCAAGCAGAAGATCGCCGACGGCGACCTGCTGGGTTTCGATGCCAGCAGCGTGGAGGCTGAAAAGCCGGAAGCCCGCGAGCGTCCCGACGTGCGTGGCCCACGCGGACCGCGTGACCCGAACAGCCCGCGTGGCGGTGGCGGCGGTGAGCGCCACGGTAGCGGGCGCAAGGACAAGGGCAAGGATACCGGCAAGGACAAACCTGCCGCCCAGGCCCGTCCACAGCAGCCTGCCCGCGAGCAGCGGCCAGCGCGCAGCAGCGCGGCGCCGACGCCACGTGCCGAGCGCGCGCCGGACGAGTTCCTGGATGACGAAGTCGACAACTTCGGCAACCGTGCCGACTATGTCAGCCCCTACCAGAACAAGCAGCAAAACCGTGGCCGCCGCCCTGGCGCTCCCGCGCCGTCCGGCCCGAGCGCCAGCAATGGCGTTGGCCTGGGTGGCGCACGCCCTGCCAGCCAGGCTCCGCGTGGCCAAGCGCCACGCCCACAAGGCCAAGGCAAGCCGGCAGGTTCGCGTACCGATGGCGGCGGCCAAGGCAAACGCCAAGGCCAGCCAGGTCGCAGTGGCCCGGGGCGCGATAGTCAGACGCGGCGTGACGACTCCCGTGGTCGCGGCCCGGGGCGTGACGACCAACTGCGCCAGGAACCAGCGGTGAAAGGCCCACGCGACAGCCAACCGCGGATCGTGCACAAAGAGTCGAAGATCGATCGCGTGCTGACGCCTGAGCAGTTGGAGCAACTGGATCAGCTCCCGAGCCGCACCCGCGGTGAGAAGCCCGCCTTGCTGACCCGCAACCGCGAAGCCTAAGGTTTCCCGTTGCAATAAAAACGCCGGCCCTGAGGCCGGCGTTTTTGTTTTGCGCAGAAGCTTACTTGCGCACGCCTTCGAACGAGATGATCAGCTCAACTTCCTGGGACGCCGGGCCAAGATCCTTCTGAATCGCGAAGTCCTTCAGCTTGAGCTTGGTCGAACCCTCGAAACCCGCGCGGTAGCCACCCCATGGATCATCACCCTGGCCGATCAGCTTGGCCTTGATCAGCACCGGCTTGGTCACGCCGTTCAAGGTCAGGTCGCCGCTGATATCGGCGGTGTCGGTACCGGTCGACTTCACCGCGGTAGACACGAAGGTGGCCTGCGGATTCTTGCTGACGTTGAGGAAGTCCTTACTGCGAATGTGCTTGTCGCGCTCGGCGTGGTTGGTATCGACGCTCGCGGTGTTCATCGTTACTTGAACCTTGCTCGCTTCCGGGTTTTTCTCATCGAAGCTGAAGCTGCCATCGAAGTCTTTGAACGTGCCGTACAGCCAGCTGTAACCCAGGTGGCTGATCTTGAAGTCAACGAAGGCATGCTGGCCTTTTTTGTCGATAACGTAGTCAGTCGCCAGCGCCTGGCCGGCGCTCAGCAGCGCAGTACCGAAGGCCAGAGCAGCCAGGGTTTTCTTCATCGTGAGGCTCTTCAACATTGCGAGTGTCCTTGTGCAGTTGAGGGTTAGGGTTAATCCGTGCGGCGCCCGAGCATGCGTGTCAGGGTGGCATCGCGGTCAATAAAGTGGTGTTTCAGTGCAGCCAAGGCGTGAAAACCGGCAAAGATCACCACGCCCCACGCCAGATACTCATGCACCCAGCCGGCGACATCTTCCTGATCGAGGATGCCGGTGATCGATGCGGGAACTGCAAACAGGCCAAACACTTCGATGCCCTGGCCGTCAGCGGTGGAGATCAAATAGCCGGAGACCAGCAAGGCAAACAGCCCCAGATACAGCAGGCTGTGGCCCACTCTGGCGCCCAAGCGGGTCATTGCGCCGTAACTGCTCAAGACCGGCGGTGGCGGGCTGATCAAGCGCCAGAGCGCGCGCAGCAGCATGGCCGCGAACAGGGTCAGGCCAAGGCTCTTGTGCAGCGCCGGTGCGCTGTGATTCCAGGCGCTGTAGTAATCCAGCCCAACCATCCACAGGCCCAGCCCGAACAGCCCTAAGACCGCCAGCGCGATACCCCAGTGCAGCAGGATGCTGACCAGACCATAACGGGAGGAGGAGTTGCGCCACTGCATGAAGAGAGCTCCATGAAAAACGAGGGGGACAAGACTAACGGCAAATCTATCGATTTAAAGCGGAAAATCTTGCTTTGAAATATCGAGAAATACGATCGATAGGCCGAACCTGGCTAAGCCTGAATTAGTGCGGCCCTGCTGCGGGAAGTTCAGTGGCCGGCACCGAACGGCGCCTGGGCGGGGATAAGCGGCCTCAGGCGCGACCGCTACGGCCACGCCTGGCACGAATTCAATTGAACAGGCCCGAGAAGAAGCCCGGCTTGTCATCGGCCGCCTTAGCCTTCCTCGACTCGGCAGCGGCCGCCGCAACCACGGGCTTGATCGGCTCGACCGCCTTGCCGGCCAGCAAGTCTTGCACCTGCACCGCCGCCCGCTGGCCACTGCGCAAGGCGCCTTCCAGCGTGTCCGGATAGAGCGCATCGGTGTGTTCGCCAGCGAAGGCGAGCCATTGCAACGGCTTCTCCCACAAGCGCCAATGGCGGCTGATCTGCCCTGGGCCGAACGCCAGGTAGGCGCCACCGATAGCCGGATCGGTGCTGTAACGACGAATCTCATAGCCGCTATAAGCGCCCCGCGCCTTCGGATAGAACTTGTGCAGGCGGATCAACACTTGGTCGACCATCTGCTTGTCGCCGAACGCCTGCAACAGCCGCGCGTTGTCGCCGGACAGGTTGATCACCACGTTGGCGCCGCCCTTCATGGCCGGCTCGATCCACAACATGCCCAGACCCGGATCGCTGTAGATCTCACCCGAGAGGCATGCCTTGCTGCCTCACACCGGAGCCTTGAACTTCAGCATGATCTGGTCGCGCCAGCCGTAGTTGGTGCTCTTCAATGCCGCCAGATGCGCGGCATCCAAGGCCGGCGTCAGCTGAATCTGCGCCAAGGCGCGCAACGGTACCGCCAGCACCACGTAATCGGCGCTGTAGCCCAGCGCGCCGACCTTGACGATCACGCCATCCTGGTTCTGGCTGATGGCCGAAACCCGGGCGTTGGTCTTGATGGTTTTCAACTGCTTGACGAAGGCCTGCGCCAGCACCTGGCTGCCACCCGGCAGACGGGCGGCGCGCAGATCGCGGTCGTCGATGCCGCGATACACCCGGGTTTGCTGCGCCAGATAGAGCAGCGACAAACGCGAAGGCTCGTCATAGCGCGTGCGAATCCGCTGATTCACCAGCAAGCGCGCGGTGTTGGGCAACTCCAGCTTGTCCAACCACTTGGCCACGGTGATCTGATCGAGGGCGAACAGCGTGCTGTTGGCCGCCGGGTTTTGTGGGTCGCCGATGGAGGCGGCCAACTCATCGAGGGTCTTGTCGAAACGTTTCAGCGCGGCGGCAGTCGCCGGTTGTTTTTGCGCCAGTTCGACGGCCGTGAAGTACTGGCCCTCGATCAGGTAACTCGGCGTGCGCACAAACTCCGGGGCAGCCTGGGTTTTCAGCTTGAAGCCAGCGAGGTAAGCATTCAGCACCGGTTGCGCTTCCTGGTTGCCGATCCACTCGCTGGTGGCCAGGCCTGAACGCCCACCGAGACTCGGCTTGGCTTCCAGCACGGTTACCTGCCAGCCCTTTTGCTGCAGCTCATAGGCGGCGGTTAGGCCCGCAAGACCGCCGCCCACCACTATGGCACTGGGTTGCTTGTCCTTACCCAGCGCGACCAGGCTGAACAGCCCCATTGTGATCAGCGCCAGCGCGCGCAACCCTGTCAGCAACATTCCCTCCCCCCAAACATGCCAAGAAACTGCTCTGCGACTGGCAGACCGTCCTTTAATGGCGCGCAGGATACGCCAGCACTCGAGGGTGGGACAGCCGTGCCCGTCGGACATCTGCGTGCACGCAGAAGACCATCAGGGTTGTCCCGCGCCCAGGCATTGCATAGGCTTGCGCAACTGTTTTCCGGGCCGCCTGTGCCGCCCCTGAGTTCAGCCGTCGTCTGCTGGACTAAGCCTGAGTTCCGAGGAGAGTTGAAATGGGCCTGAATGATCAGTGGATGCAGCGCGACCTTGCCGTGCTCTGGCATCCCTGCACCCAGATGAAAGACCACGAACAGCTGCCGCTGGTGCCGATCAAGCGCGGCGAAGGGGTGTGGCTGGAAGACTTCGAGGGCAGGCGTTACCTGGACGCGGTCAGCTCCTGGTGGGTCAATGTGTTCGGCCACGCCAACCCGCGCATCAACCAACGGATCAAGGATCAGCTCGACCAACTGGAGCATGTGATACTCGCCGGCTTCAGCCATGCGCCTGTGATCGAGCTGTCCGAGCGCCTAGTCAAGCTCACCCCGGACGGCCTGACCCGCTGCTTCTACGCCGACAACGGCTCTTCGTGCATCGAGGTCGCGCTGAAGATGAGCTTCCACTACTGGCTCAACCGCGGGATGCCGGCGAAGAAACGCTTCGTCACCCTGAGCAACAGCTACCACGGGGAAACCATCGCGGCGATGTCGGTCGGCGACGTCGCGCTGTTCACCGAAACCTACAAGGCGCTGCTGCTCGACACCATCAAAGTGCCGAGCCCGGACTGCTACCTGCGCCCGCAAGGGGTGAGCTGGGAGGAACACTCGCGGCTCATGTTCGCGCACATGGAGCAGTGCCTCGCCGAGCATCACCAGGACGTCGCGGCCGTGATCATCGAGCCGCTGATCCAGGGCGCCGGCGGCATGCGCATGTATCACCCGGTCTACCTCAAGCTGCTGCGCGAGGCCTGCGACCGTTATGGCGTACACCTGATCCACGACGAAATCGCCGTCGGCTTCGGCCGCACCGGCACTATGTTCGCCTGCGAACAGGCCGGCATCCGCCCGGACTTCCTCTGCCTGTCCAAGGCCCTCACCGGCGGCTACTTGCCGCTGGCCGCCTGTCTGACCACCGACGAGGTCTACGACGCCTTCTACGACGACTACCCGACCCTGCGCGCCTTCCTCCACTCGCACAGCTACACCGGCAACCCGCTGGCCTGTGCGGCGGCCCTGGCGACTCTGGATATCTTCGAACAGGACAACGTCATCGACAACAACCGGGCGCTGGCCACGCGCATGGGCGAGGCCACCGCGCACCTGGCCGAGCATCCGAACGTCGCCGAAGTACGCCAGACCGGCATGGTCCTGGCCATCGAGATGGTGCAGGACAAGGCCAGCAAGACCCCGTATCCCTGGCAGGAACGGCGCGGCCTCAAGGTCTTCCAGCATGCCCTGGAGCGGGGTGCGTTACTGCGTCCGCTGGGCAGCGTGGTGTATTTCCTGCCGCCCTATGTGATCACCCCGGAGCAGATCGACTTCCTCGCCGAGGTCGCCAGCGAAGGCATCGACATCGCCACCCGCAGCAGCATCCAGGTGCCGGTCAGCGGTCGTCATCCCAATTTCAGAGATCCTGGCTAACCCTATGCGCCTTTCCCGCTTCTTTATCGATGCCCCCTTAAGCCTCGGCGAACACCAACTGCCGGAAGCCCAGGCGCACTACATCGGCCGTGTGCTGCGCATGAGCGAAGGCGCCGCCGTGCAATTGTTCGATGGCTCCGGCGCGGAGTTTCTCGGCGAATTGATCGAGGTCGGCAAAAAGCGCGTTTGCGTCAACCTCACCGAGAGCCTGGCGGGCCAGCCGGAATCGACGCTGCCGGTGCATCTCGGCCAGGGCCTGTCGCGCGGCGAGCGGATGGACTGGGCGATCCAGAAAGCCACCGAGCTGGGCGTCGCGCAAATCACCCCGATCGTCAGCGAGCGTTGCGAAGTGCGCCTGAAAGACGAGCGCGCCGACAAGCGCATGGCCCACTGGCGCCAAGTGGCAATCAGCGCCTGTGAGCAGTGTGGCCGTTCGCGGGTGCCGCCGATTCACCCACCGGTAAGCCTGGATGACTGGCTGCGTCAGGTCGAGGCCGACCTCAAACTGGTGCTGCACCCGCTCGCCGAACCGCTGGCCAGCCATGCCAAACCCGGCACCTTGGCCTTTCTCATCGGCCCCGAAGGCGGTCTGTCCGACGCGGAAGTAGCCCAGGCCCAGCAAGCGGGCTTCCACTCCGCCCGCCTTGGCCCACGGGTGCTGCGCACGGAAACGGCGCCGGTGGTGGCGCTGGCCGTCGCCCAGCAACTGTGGGGCGATTTCTAATTCCCCCAGCGACAAAAAAGCCCGCAGCAGCGGGCTTTTTATTGGCGGCCGCCTTAGATCAAACCGGCATCCGCCAGCATCTGCTCCAGTGCGATCAGATCTGGAATCTTCGCCACCTCCTCACCGAAGCTGACCGCATCCAGCTCCAGCGGTGCCAGCGGCGCACTCGCGCGCGTCAACTCCGCGCCGACCTTGAGCGAGCGCGGAATCCCCTGCACCAACAGCGCGAGGAATTTCACCTTTGGCCGACCGCCCAAGGCGTTGATCACCGCCACCCGCGCACCCGGGCGAATCTGTGGCTGGCCATCGGAAGCCGCCTCGAAGGACAGCAGTGGCAGGCTCAAGTCACGCCAGGCCATCTGCCCCAAGAACCAGGCCGGCATGCCCGGGCTCACTTGCGGAGCACGGTAAGGAATCAGCTCGGCCACGGCCACGTTCGGCAGCAGCAAGGTGCGATCCGCCAATGGCACCAGCAGCCCGGTCAGGCTGGTCACGCTATTGGGGGTGGTTACAGCTTGGCTCATCGGAATGTCCTGTACGCGGCAACGCGCGGCCTCAGCCGCACTGCGCCGCCAAATGATTGACCAGCGTCTCCGCCAGCTCGCGCGGGTCGCCACTGTAGGCGCTATAGCCGCCTTCGCGCAGGCTGTCCGGCATGCTCGGGCAGACGCAGCTGTCCGCCCGCTGAGTCCAGATCTCGCCGCCCTGGCGGCGCACATAGGCCGCCGCGGCGCTGCCGTCGCTGCCCATGCCGCTGAAGGCAATCACCCCGCACAGGGCACCGAAGTGCTGCGCCAGGTTGAGCATCATCTGGTCGATGGACGGGCTGTAGGGCTCCGGCCAGGCACGTTTGGCGATCTGCATGGTGCCACCTTCGGCAAAACCGAGTTCGTGCACAATCGGTGCGACCACCACCTCGCCGCAGCGTACCGCATCCCCCTGCCTGGCCGGATTCACATGCCATTGGCTATGCCGGCCGACCGCTTGCGGCAACGCCGTTTCGAAGCTGGCATCGATATGCTGGGCATAGATGAACCCGATCGGCAGCCCCCCCGGCAGGGCATCGAGGAAGATTTTGACCGCGGCCGGGCCACCCAACGAGGCCGCCAACAGCCACACCTGCCGCGCTGGAGCACCGGCCACCAGCGGCGTGTCCGCCAGTGCGCGGGGCAAATCCAGGCGCGCTGGCCGCTGGGCTTCGCCAAGCAGCGCTTCGAGACTTGGACCGACCGCCTGGGTAGGATCACCGACCAGCCGCTTGAGCTTGCCGACCAGGCGGCGCTCCCAGCGCGGGTAATGCTCGGAATGCCGCTCCGGCGCATGGCCCTCGCCAAACAACACCGGGGCGCTGGCGTACTCCAGCAGGCTATCGACCAACGGCGAGTCTTCCGACTGCGCCAAATCGACCAGCCACAGATCGGTCTCACAGGCGGCCAACGCCTCTGCATCGAGGCGCGCCGGGTCACTGTTGAGCACTACGTGATAGCCGTTACCCGCCAACGCCTGCTGCAGCACATGGCGTTGCAGCGAGGTATCGGCAAGCACGGCGATGCGAGCGGCAGTTTTCTCAGTCATATCCGTTTGACCAGTTGTGCAATGGTTTCGAGCAGCAAGGACTCTTGGTACGGCTTGCCGAGGTAGTCGTTGACGCCGATGTTCATCGCCCGCTCACGGTGCTTCTCACCGGTACGCGAGGTGATCATGATGATCGGCAGGTCCTTCAGGCGCTCATCGTGGCGCACCAGGGTGGCCACTTCGAAGCCGTCCATGCGCGGCATTTCGATGTCCAGCAGCATGATATCGGGCTTGTGCTCCTGCAGCAGGGAGATCGCGTCGACCCCATCCTTGGCAGTCAACACGTTCATGCCGTTACGTTCCAACAGACGGCTGGTGACCTTGCGCACGGTGACCGAGTCATCCACCACCATCACCAGCGTCGGCCGTTCGGCTTCGAGCTCCGCGGGCAAGGCGGCACGGCTCGCGGTACGCGGCAGCAATTGGGTCAGCAGGTGGGCGTGCAGCACCCGGATAGTCGCCAACAGATCGAGAATCACCACCACCCGACCGTCACCGAGGATGGTCGCCCCGGAGATGCCATGCACCCCGGCGAACTGCGGGCCGAGGCTCTTCACCACGATTTCGCGCGAGCCGGCCAGGGAGTCCACCTGCACCGCCACCGCATGCTCGCTGGAGCGCACCAGAATCACCGGCAACGGCAGACTCTGGCCGACCAGCTTCGGCTGCTGGCCGTTGTTCAACAGATCGCCGAGGTAACGCAGTTCATAGGCCTGCCCGGCATACTCGAAGCGCGGCGCATCCGGCTGATAGTAAGCCTCCAGCTCGTACGGCGAGACCCGCACGATACCTTCGATGGTGTTCAGCGGAATGGCGTACAGGTCCTCGCCAGACAGCACCATCAGCGCGCGGTTGACCGATACGGTGAATGGCAGGCGGATCCGGAAGGTGCTGCCCTCGCCCGGGGTCGAGTCGATGCTCATGGAACCGCCGAGTTGCTTCACCTCGGAGTGCACCACGTCCATGCCGACGCCACGCCCGGAAATCTGCGTGACCTTCTCGGCGGTGGAGAAGCCCGCTTCCAGGATGAATTGCAGAACCTCGTGATCGGTAAGATCGGAGTCGGCATCCATCATGCCGCGCTCGATGGCCTTGCGGCGCACCGCGTCGAGCTTGATACCGCCGCCGTCGTCGGCGAGGGTCAGGACAATATCGCCGCCCTCACGGCCGAGACTCAGGCGGATGCTGCCCTGTTCCGTTTTGCCGGCGGCGCGGCGCACTTCAGCCGACTCGATCCCGTGGTCGACGGCGTTGCGCAGCATGTGCTCCAGCGGTGCGACGATGCGCTCCAGCACCGTGCGGTCCATCTCGCCGTCGGCGTTGCCGACATGGAACTCGACCTGCTTGCCTAGCTCGCTCGCCACCTGCCGGACGATACGGCGCAAGCGCGGCACCAGCCGATCGAAGGGCACCATGCGCGTACGCATCAAGCCTTCCTGCAGCTCGGTGTTGACCCGCGCCTGCTGCAGCAGCAGGGTTTCCGCGTCGCGGTTACGCGCCGCCAGGGTTTCTTTCAGGTCGAGCAAGTCGGATGCCGACTCGAACAGCGCGCGCGAGAGCTGCTGCAGCTGCGAGTGCCGGTCCATCTCCAGCGGGTCGAAGTCTTCGTAGCCGACACGCTCGGCCTCCGCTTGATAGCGGCTGATGATCTGCGATTGGGTTTCGATATCCAACCGGCGTAATTGATCGCGCACCCGGTCGATGGTGGCTTCCATTTCGCCGAGGGTGAAACCAAAGTCGCTGACCTGTTGCTCGACGCGACCGCGGAAGATCGAGGTCTCCCCCGCCAAGTTGACCAGGCCCTCCAGCAGCTCGGCCGGCACCTTGACCAACTCCTGCGGGGCGCGTCGGGCAGCGGCTTCCAGCGCCGCCTCTTGAGCACGCCGGACGAACGGCAAGACCTTCGCCGCCAACGGCACCGCCGGCACCTCGCTGGCCGCCATGATCGGGCTGCTCAAGGCATGGGCTGTCGGTGTGCGGGGTAGCGGTGTAACCGGCTCGGGCTGGGACTCCTCGGTCGACTCATCGGCAAGCTCCGCCGCCAGACTCTCATTGAGGCGCTGGCGCAATTGCTCGAGTTCGTGCTGCAGGCCTTCAAAACCGGACTGCACATCGAGAAACAGACTCTCCGACCAAGGTGCGTCTTGCTGCTGCGCCTCGCTCAGGCGCTGCTCCAGGTCATGGGTTAGATCGCCCAGGCTGTTCTGCCCGGCCAGCCGCGCGCCACCTTTCAAGGTGTGCAAGATGCGCAGCATATCGTTGATGGCCGCGCCATCGTCACGCTGTTTTCCCCAGCGGCCGATAGCGCTTTCCATGGCCTCCAGCAGGTCGTCACCTTCCTCGAGGAAGATGTCGAGAATATCTGCCTCGGCATCTTCAACCTGCGCGTCGACCGCGACCCTCAGGTGCACGCTGGGCGGTATGCTCAGTTGCTCATCCGGATTGGCGCGAAAGCGCCGGACAGTCTCGATCAGCGCCTCGCCGCTCGGCACGGCACGCTTGGCACGCACCGCTTCGAGCATTTCGGCGAGCCGATCATGGCAAGTCTGGAGCAGGTTAAAGAGCCCAGGACTGGCGCGCAAACGCCCGTCGCCAAGCCCCTCGTAGAGGAACTCCAACTCATGCGCAAGGTCGCCGATCTCACGGATTTCAGCCATCCGCGCACCACCCTTGAGGGTGTGTAGATCGCGCTGCAAAGACTCGAGCTCGATAGTGTTATCGAGGTCTTCCTTCCAGCGCTGCAGGGCCGCGCTGGAGCTATCGATGATGTCGAAACCTTCTTCGAGGAAAATTTCCACCAACTCGGGATCGCGCTCATCCTCGAAAGTCGACGCTGCTGGCGCGGCGAAGGCTTGCGGCTGGCTCAACTCAAGCGGTTCGGCGGGCGCGGCTTCTGCTACAGCACTTAACTCAAGCGGCTCAGCCAACGACAGCTCGTGCGGCTCAGCGCTCAATGGCGGGCGCGACTCGTCGGCCTGCTCACCCTCCAGCAGCGCCAACGGTGCCAGCTCAAGCTCGAATGCCTCTTCCACTTGCAGCTCGGCTTCGGCTTCAAAACCAGGTTGGGGCATGACAAGCGCCTTCGACAGGCTTTGCCCACCGCCCTGACGGAAGCTGCGAATCGCCTGGATCAGCTCGACAGGTTCGAGCAGCGGGTGCTTGGCCTGCAACTGTTCCAGCAACACGGCCAGACGGTCGTGGCTCTGTTGCAGCAAGCCCCTCAGCACTGGCGAATAGCTGTAACGCCGATCCACCAGGCCCTCGTACAGCGCTTCCAGCTCATGGGCGAGATCGCCGATCGGGCCAATCTCAGCCATCCGCGCACCACCTTTCAGGGTATGCAGATCACGCAGCAGAGAAGACAGCGCCCGATTATTGTTCGGTTCACTCAGCCAACGCTCCAAGGCCTGACCGGCGCTTTCGAGGATATCCACCGCCTCTTCGAGGAAGATCGCGACCATCTCCTCGTCCTGCGGGTCATGCGTGGCGACCGGCGACTCTGCTTCGACTGCCAGCCACGACTGTACTTCGAGCGCTACATCCGCGCCTTGCTCCGCGGGCTCGGAGCGCTGAAACGGCTCGCCGAGCGCCCACTCGGCCAATTCGAGTTCGGCAGTTGCCGCGTCCAGTTCGATGATTTGCAGCTGCGCATTGGCATCCGGCGTCAGCAAGGCCAGGGTCCGCGGGTCGAGAACCTCGCCCAGCAATGCACGCAAGGCTTCGACGCGTTCGGGTTGCGCGCTGACCTGCAGCCCGGCAGCGACCTGATCCATCATGCTGATCAGCGCTTCGTGCGCACTCTCGGCCTCACTGAAGAAGCGCGCACTGACGGCCAAGCTACCTTCTTCGACCGCACCGTAGAGATCCAGCAAGACTTCACAGAGTTCATCGATCTGCGGCAGCTCGGCCATCTCGGCACCACGGCCCAGGGTGCTCAGTTCGTCGAGCAGGGCACTGAGTTCCTGGCGCTCGGACGGATGCTCGCGCCAGCGGCGCAATAGATCCTCGGCGTCCAACAGGATATCCATGCCTTCGGCGAGAAAGATGCCGATCAGTTGCGGATCGCGAGTTTCACCTTGCTTGCCCTGACGCGCAGTTTGCGCGGCGTCCAGCCGGTCTTGGTGTAATTTGTGCGCGCGCTCGAGCAGCTCGGCAGCCCCCTCAATGGCGGCTAACGGCTGCTCTTCCAACTGCTCCAGACCACGGCGGAACAACTGCTCGGCACCCTGCAGCAACTCAGCCTCGGCCAGATCCATCGGGATCAGGTTGGCCTTGAATTCCTTGACCAGTTTTTCCAGTGGTGTAGCGATCTCGGCGATCGGCAGAATGCCGGCCATGTACGCACTGCCCTTGAGGGTATGCAGAGCGCGCTGCAGATCGTCGGTGACCGCTTGCGGCAGTTCCTGGGCGCAATCGGCAAGGAAACCGAGCAGGGTATCCAGGTGGGTTTCCGCCTCATTGCGGAAGATCTCGATCAACTGTGGATCGAGGGCATCAGCCACTGCGTCCACAACCGTTGCAGCCACAGGCTCGCCCACGGCTTCGGTTGCCTGCTGGGAGACCTGGGCATCAATTTTTGCGATGCTCTGACCCTTGGCCAACGCATGAGCAGTGGCGGCTAAGTGGTCGACATCGTCACGCTGACGCTGAGCCTTGGCGGCGAACTCTTCCACCAGCGCCGGCATCAACTCGACCACCTCGACTATGACTTGCTGCACCTCAGCGCCAGGCTGAATGCTGCGCTCCAGCACTCGATTGAGCAGATTCTCGATGGACCAGCCCAGTTCGCCAATAATCAGCGCACGAACCATCCGCCCACTGCCCTTGAGGGTGTGGAAGGCACGCCGGACTTCGCTGAGGGCTTCTTTATTGTCGGTGTCCGCACGCCACTGCGGCAGATACTCGGCGATGGTTTCCAGTACCTCGCCGACTTCCTCGATAAAGACTTCCAGCAGCTCTTCGTCTACCGGCTCCTCATCGGCCGGCGGCGGTAGCAGGCTGGGTGGTACCTCCTGGGCAGGCGGATTGATGGCCTGCACCGGCGCCGCCATAACCTCAGCCATGGACAGCGGCATCGAAGCGGGCGCGGCTTGCACCTCGGGCTCGAACGGCGCGCTCGGCAGCTCAACTTCAGGAAGTTCCAGCTCGGCCAGCTCGGCCTCGTTCCACTGGGCAGGCTCGCTCCACTGGGCAGGATTGTCGCTGAGCGCCGCAAAGCTCAGCTCTTCCAGCGCCAAGGTGCTGTCGCCAGCCCATTGCAGTGGTGCCTCGGCCAATTCCAGGCTGGGCAGTGGCGCCAACTCTGCCGGCGGCGCTGCGAGACTAAAGTCGATGTCTTCCAGAGCCATTTCTGGCAGCTCACTGAGGTTCCAATTGTCATCGGAAACCAGCAGCTCAGAACCCTCAGCGGCAACCTCGGCAAACTCCGGGCTCAGTTCGTCGCCGAACTCCAGATTTTCCAGCTCCAGGCTTGCCAGCTCAGGATCGGCCTCCTGGCTCTCCAGCGGCAGGCCCAATTCAAGTTCTTCCAGCGGCTCGTCGGCTAACACCTCGATGTCGTGCAGCGGATCAGCCAGCGGCGCAAAAGACTCTGCTGCAGGCTCGACACGATCCAGAATCGACGGCTTCTCCTGCAGCGGGTAGCCGAGGGTCTCCAGGCTCTCTTCGGCCACATCGAGGATCAGATCGCCCTGGGCCGCGTGGTCTTCGGTCAGCCGCTCGAGGTAATACTCGACGCTGGTGATGGCATCGGCCAGGGTGTCGAGACTCTGCCAGTTCGGCACCGCTTTGCGGGCCAGCAACTGTTCTTGAATGTAGCGATTACAGGCTTGCAGCAAGGCCGCAGCGCGCGCCAGCGGAATCATCGCCAGGCCACCACGAGCCTGGGTCAGTAGCTCAGGCACCCGGGCCAAGTGTTCGTGGTTCCACTGCGAAGCGATGAACTCGATGATCGCGTCTTTGGCCTGTTCCAGGCCGTTGCGCGCTTCCTTGATGACCAGTTGGTGAATCTGCGCCACATCGGTGGTCGGCAGGTGGCTTTCTTCGCGGCTAGCCTCATCGGCCGGGCCAACCATGCCGGCCAAGGTCGCTTCCACATACAACAGCGCCCCGGCGACATCCATCAGCACCGCATCGCTCGGCTCGCGCTGGCCGAGAGACAAGCCGTGCACCACATCGATCTGATCGACAATCACTTTGCGCGGCTGGCCGAAACCGAGCACCGCCAGGGTGTCGGCGATCTGCTTGAGCGGCGCCAGTTGGCTGTCCAGTTCGGCGACTTTGCTGCGGTCGCTGCGGACAAACAGGTCGAGACTGTCCTTGACCCGCACCAGCTCTTCGCACAGCGCGGCGACCACCGAGCGCATCGCATCGCGATCCGGCCCGGCCAGGCGCGCACGCTCTTCGTCCACCACCTCGTGGTCCGGCAAGGCGTCATCGAGGCGATAGTGTTCTTTCAAGACGCGGATCCGCGGCGATTGCGCCGGGGCCTTCGCCACATAGAACAGCAGGTTTTTGATCAGTTCGTCCGGAGCCGCCTGGTTGATGCCCTCCGCACCCTGTTCCAGCAGACGCTTGAGCTCTTTATCCACCTGGCGGAGCAAGGTTCGCACCGAGGTACCGTTGAGCACGCTGCCGTTGGCCAGGCCCTCGATCATGCCCGACGCGATCTGCCACAGCGGGCCAAGCGGAGCGCCGTTGCAGAGCACTTCGAGACGGGCAAAAACCCGCGCCATATAGCCCAGGTTGGCGCCGAGGTCCTGGTTGCGGATCACCCCGACCAAGGCCATCTGCAACATCTGCCGCAGCTTGCGCAACAAGACCGGGAGCTCGGCGGTACGCAGTCGTGCCAGCGACTCCACCGACAGTGCCGGCTGACGAGCCGACATGTCCGGCGAGAACAGACTGGTTTCCGACAGCAGTTTCTCGCCGCGTGCCGCGCGCAAATCATTCAGCAGCGGCAACACCACCATCGGCAGATCGCGCCGCGCGGTCTGAATTCGGTCCAGATAAACCGGCAGCTGCAGAATCGCCTGCATCAGCACTTCCAGGGCCTCAGCCTGGTTGGCCACGCGGCTTTCCATCAGCGCCTGGGACAGCTGCTCCATTTCTTCCGCGAGCAGCGCCGCACCGTAGAACTCCACCATCTGCAGAGTGCCATGGACCTGGTGTACATAGGTCAGACAGAAACGCATGCGTGTCGAGTCCTGCGGGCTCTCGACGAACGCCTCCAGGGCTTGCCGCGCCTGCTTCAGGGTTTCCGCGATCTCGCCTTTGACCCACTCCAGGGCGACATAGTCGTGCCGATCACCCATAGCCACTCCACTCATAACCGCACGTTACCCCTTTCGGGTAAAAGCCAGCACTCGCTCGTCGGCCACCGGTTCTAGATCCGGGTGTTGCCAACCGACCACTTCGCCGACGCCGACTACCAGCAGACCACCCGGTGCCAGGCGCTCGGCCAGGCGGTTGAGGATCTCGCGGCGGCGCCAGCGACGAAAATAGATCAGCAAGTTCTGACAGAAAATGACGTCCATGCCGGACATTGGCGCCTTCGCCAACTCCAGCACATTGAGCCGAGCGCAACACACTCGCGCAGCCAGGCTCGGTACTACCTTAAAACGTCCATCGGCCTGTGCGTCAAAGTAACGCTCGCACAGGTCCATATCCATTTGCTCGAGCTTGCGCGCGCCGTATTGACCCTCGCGCGCCTTGCTCAGGGCATTCAGACTGATATCGGTACCGGTCACGCCAAAATGCTCGGGGTATTCACTCTCACGCAACACCTCCGCGGCACTGATCGCCAAGGAGTAAGCCTCCTCACCACTGGCGCAACCCACGCTCCACAAGGCCCAGGGTTGCTCACCGACTTCAACTCGCGCCAGGCGCCCACCCAGGTAATGCTCAAGTACCTGGAAGGATGGGCGATGGCGGAAAAACCGAGTTTCTTGAACCGTCAGGCGATCCAGCAGGGTCGACCATTCCACCGCCCCTCTCGGGCCATCGGTGACCTGTCGGTAGTAGCTGGCATAGTCAGGCACCCCCAGTTCGCGCATCCGCGCGCTCAGGTTGGTCTGTAAAAACGCCTGGCGCTGTTCGCTGATCACTACCCCGGTACGCTCTTCCAACAACGCTTGCCAGTCGTGGAATTCTGCCGGAGTCATATCGACCAGGGGTTTCAAGGTCCAGGCCCCGCTTGGCTGCATGCCGTGCCCCTCGCTCATGGCCGCGTGGCGGCGACCTCTTCAGGTCGCCGCACCTCTCCTGATCAGGCTTGATCCGTGGCTTCCGGCAAGGTAAAGCCGGAAACCGACCGACGCATCTCACTGGCCATCTTGGCCAGGTTACCAATGCTCTTGGCGGTAGCCGTGGTGCCTGAGGAGGTCTGCGAGGTGATCTCCTGAATCACGTTCATGGTGTTGGAGATATGACCCGCCGAGGAAGCTTGCTGCCGAGCGGCGTTGGAGATGTTCTGAATCAAGGCCGCGAGGGTCTTGGATACTTTTTCAATCTCTTCCAGGGCCACACCGGCGTCTTGCGCCAGGTGGGCACCGCGCACCACTTCAGAGGTGGTTTGCTCCATCGAGATAACCGCTTCGTTGGTGTCGGTCTGAATCGTTTTAACCAACGCCTCGATCTGCTTGGTTGCCGCGGAGGAACGTTCCGCGAGGCGTTGTACCTCGTCCGCTACCACGGCGAAGCCACGACCCGCGTCACCGGCCATGGAGGCCTGGATCGCGGCGTTCAGGGCGAGGATGTTGGTCTGGTCGGCAATGTCGTTAATCAAGCTGACGATATCACCGATCTCCTGGGACGATTCACCGAGGCGTTTGATCCGCTTCGAGGTGTCCTGGATCTGCTCACGGATGTTATCCATGCCGGTGATGGTGTTATGCACCACCTCGTTGCCTTTGTTGGCGATGGCTACCGAACGCTCCGCTACTGCGGAGGATTCCGAGGCGTTCGCCGATACCTGGTCAATCGACACGGCCATTTCGTTGATCGCCGCAGAAGCACCGGCGATTTCCTGCGCCTGGTGCTCGGAAGCTTCGGCCAGGTGCATGGCTGTCGCCTGGGTTTCCTGGGCGGCCGCTGCCACTTGTACGGCGGTCAAGTTGATCGTTGCGACCAGGTCACGCAGTTGGTCGATCGAGTAGTTGATCGAGTCCGCGATGGCGCCGGTGAAGTCTTCGGTTACCGTTGCCGCTACCGTCAGGTCACCGTCGGCGAGGTCGGCGATTTCATCCAGCAGTCGCAGAATTGCCGCCTGGTTACGCTCATTCTTCTCGGCGGTTTCAGCCAGACGACGACGGGTGCTCTGCACCATGACCAAGCTGATCAAGATAATCGAGGCCAATGCCAACAGACCCAGAACATAACCGGCGAGGGTATTCAGGTGACGGCCGCCGGCCAGGTTTTCAAAACCGCTGGCCAGTTGCGAGGCTTTGTCCAGCAAGGTCTGGGAAACGCTGAAGATGCTGCTGGCAGATTCCCGCACCTGGAACAACTCTGGCGAGGTCTCCAGAATCTCGTCCACCGAACCGGAAACGAACTCGAACAGCTCGGAAATTTCCGCCAGTCGCTCGAGGGCTTCCTGGTCGGTCACCTTGGCGATCTTCATCGCCGCATTGCCTTCCAGCATCGCGCTCAGTACGCGGCCGAACAGGCTGGCATCGCGGCCGAACATGTCGGCGGCCTGCACCGAGTCTTCGTCACCGGCGAGCACCTTGTTCACCGAGCCGAGGATACGTTCGGCCAGCAACGATTGACGCTGGGCTACCGACACCTGGGCAGCCGGCGCACCGCTCTCGAGGAGAATGTCGACCACCTCTTCGTACTCGACCTGCAGTTGCGGAATGGTTTCCGCCAAGGTCGCGGCGACCTGGTGCAGGGAGAGAACCGTCTGCTCGCTGGCGAGAATGGCATCGGCGTTCTGCCGCAGGCTGTCCCAGTCCTGTTGCACGGCGGCCATTTCCGGCTGCACCGTTTCTGGAGCTGACGGCAGCCCCGTCGACTCGTCACCCTTGACCAGGAAGCCCCAGCGCTTCTCGAAGTCGTTGCGCGCGTCTTTCAGCAGGGCGAAGGCCTCGACCTTACCCGCCGCCGCTTCCGTGGCGTTCTTCGCGATCCGCTGGGAGAGTACACGCAGCTCACCGGAGTGGCTGATGTATCCCTTGTCATAGTTCGACTGGGTGTTGATATAGGCGAAGTTGGCGAACAACAACACGATGGACACGATCAGGACGATAAAAAGCCCCGCGATCAAGGTGCTGCTGCGCATCCCAGCCAATAGATTGCCTGCGTTTAGTTTTTTCATTATTTGGCCCCCGCCTGGACCGACCGCACTACGTTGTTTCCCATGTAACGCCAAAGGGCCGGCAACGCCGACCCAACCGAAAACTATTTAGAACGCCACGTCGAGGAAGCCCGGATGCTGTGCCAGCGCATGAGGACTGAACACTAGCCAGGGCTGTTCGCGCTGGAAGACCCCGTGAATGAAGGGCTGAACGGCCGTCTCGAGCGGTGGTAGATGCTCGGAAAAGCTATCCACCGGGAAGTGCTGCATGCCGAACACTTCATCGACTGTCAGGCCGGCGAAGACCTCCTGATGATCCACCACTAATACCCGCCGTTGCTTACGCAATGGCGACAGCTCATTGCCGAAGAAACCACACAGGTCCATCACCGGCAGCAAGCGACCGCGCACGTTGGCGACGCCCTTGACCCAACTTTTCACGCCCGGCAACAGGGTAAACCTCGGCTCGTGCAGCACTTCGCCCACCTCTCCCATGGGTGCAACAAACAGTCGCTCGCCCATGCGAAAACCAATGCCGCTCCAGGTCTGCACCACCGCGCGCTGCGACGGCAGCCCAGCCGCCAGCAACCGACAGCGTTGGTCGATCTCGAGGAGAAGCTGAAAGGGGGTCTGTACGTCCGACATGTCGGCCTGGGCCTTTTTCTTATTTTATTAGCTACGAACTAGCACGGTCAGCCGACCAGCACCGCATTCAAGGTTTTCAGCAGCGTGTCTTCATCCACCGGCTTGGTCAAGTAGTCACGCGCACCTTGGCGCTTACCCCAGACCTTATCGGTTTCCTGATCTTTGGTGGTGACGATGATCACCGGGATGTGACTGGTATCCTCATCTTTGGTCAGCTGACGGGTTGCCTGAAAGCCATTCAGGCCAGGCATGACGATATCCATCAGGACTGCATCGGGCTTTTCCTGGCGAGCTAGCGCCACGCCATCAGCACCATTTTCCGCCTTGAGCACCTGATGCCCATGCTTTTCGAGCATGGCGGTCAGCTTGTACATCTCGGTCGGCGAGTCATCAACAATTAAAATTCGAGCCATGGTGTTCCCCATATGGAAGATGCGTCACCGCCCTTGCGGGCGGACGTCAGGATACTTGTTCCACCGGGGTGAAGTTAGGTACATGAGCCTTAATGGCACCGAGCAGCTCTTCCTTGCTAAAAGGCTTGGTGAGGTACTGGTCGGAGCCGACGATACGGCCTTTGGCCTTATCGAATAGACCATCCTTGGAGGACAACATGATCACCGGGGTGGATTTGAAAGCACTGTTATTTTTAATTAGGGCGCAGGTCTGATAGCCATCAAGCCGCGGCATCATGATGTCGACAAAGATGATACTGGGATGAGTGTCGGCGATTTTAGCCAGCGCATCGAAGCCATCTACCGCGGTAATGACCTCGCAACCCACTTTTTTCAGCAAGGTTTCCGCAGTGCGACGAATCGTCTTCGAATCGTCAATCACCATGACCCTCAACCCTTCGGAATGCTGTTCCATGTTCGCCCTACCATCGCCTCGGTGAGTCGTTATTTTTCTACGTTTTCAGTGCGCCTGAGGCCCTACCAGCGACGGGCTGCGACCCAATCGTAGGCCTTTTTAGCACACTCTCTAGATGCAATCCATAAGTCCTAGAAGTGCAAGGTTTTTCCTTGACCGGGAAGGTCGTCGGCGCCACCCTGGCGCCATACAGTCTAGCCTCGGCAGCTTTTTGCTGTCGCATTCCTTTTGCGGAGGATTCCCCCCATGAGCGTTCGCCTCGGCATAGTCATGGATCCGATTGCGCGCATTTCCTTCAAGAAGGACAGCTCGCTGGCCATGCTGCTGGCCGCTCAGGCCCGTGGCTGGTCTCTCTTCTATATGGAACAGCCCGATCTTTACCAAATTGGCGGTGAGGCCCGGGCGCGCATGCGCCCACTCAAAGTCTTCGAAGATCCCCAACGCTGGTTCGAACTGGACGCTGAAAGCGATCTCCCGCTGAGCGAACTCGACGTGATCCTGATGCGCAAGGATCCACCCTTCGACATGGAGTTCGTCTATTGCACCTATCTATTGGAGCAAGCCGAGCGCGCCGGCGTGCTGGTGGTCAATCGCCCGCAGAGCCTACGCGACTGCAACGAGAAACTCTTTGCCACCCAGTTCCCCCACTGCACCCCGCCGACGCTGGTCAGCCGCCGTGCCGATATTCTGCGCGAGTTCGCCAAAGAGCAGCGTGACATCATTCTCAAACCCTTGGATGGCATGGGCGGCTCTTCGATCTTTCGCCATCGCGAAGGCGACCCCAACCTCTCGGTGATTCTCGAGACCCTGACCGCCCACGGCACCCAGCAAATCATGGCGCAGGGTTACCTGCCGGCGATCAAGGACGGCGACAAGCGCATCCTGATGATTGACGGCGAACCTATCCCCTATTGCCTGGCGCGCATCCCGGCCGCCGGCGAAACCCGCGGCAACCTGGCCGCCGGCGGACGTGGCGAGGCGCGCCCCCTGAGCGAGCGCGATCGCTGGATCGCCGCCCAGGTCGGCCCGACGCTGCGCGAGAAAGGCCTGCTATTTGTCGGCCTGGATGTGATCGGCGAACACCTCACCGAGATCAATGTCACCAGCCCGACCTGCATCCGCGAGATCGACAACGCCTTTGGGACGAAGATTGGCGAGCAATTGATGGAGGCCATCGCCAAACAGCTGAGCCGGCACGGAACAACCTCACGCTGAAATGCTCAGTGTTTCACCAAGCCGCGCAGTGCTTCATAGACTTTTTCCCGAGCCCTCGGCAGACTGCGCGGCAACCTGAACTGCCCCCGATAATCGATGAACGCAGCCGCCCTTCCACCTGAACTGTCTGCCGCTGGCGTCCGCCCAGCGGATCGGCTGGGTTTTACCCTGTTTCTCGCCGCGGCGCTGCATGTGGCGCTAATCCTCGGCATCAGCTTCACCCTGGCCGAACCGAACCAGATCAGCAAGACCCTGGAAATCACCCTGTCCACGTTCAAGAGCAAGGAAAAGCCCAAACAGGCCGACTACCTCGCCCAGGACAACCAACAGGGCAGCGGCACCCTGGAGCACAAAGCCGCACCGAAGACGACCGAGAAAGCGCTATTCCAGGGTAAAGAAGTCAAACGCACCGCCCCGCCGGCCGCCCCGCGGCAGACCACGCGCCAGGAAGCACCGAAAACCGCGGTCGCCACCCGCACCCCGCAGCGGCAGAAAACACCGGTCAAGCGCGAGCAAGCCAAACCCGAACCGCAAACGCGTCCAGCACCGGCGTTCGATAGCGAACAACTGTCCGCCGAAATCTCCAGCCTGGAGGCCGAACTGGCGCAAGAACAACAGCTGTACGCCAAGCGTCCGAAGATTCACCGACTGAACGCCGCCTCGACCATGCGCGACAAAGGTGCCTGGTATAAGGATGAGTGGCGCAAGAAAGTCGAGCGGGTGGGCAACCTCAACTATCCCGACGAGGCACGCCGCCAGCGGATTTACGGCAACCTCAGACTGCTGGTCTCGATTAACCGCGACGGCAGCTTGTACGAGGTGCAGGTGCTGGAGTCCTCTGGGCAACCGCTACTCGACCAAGCGGCCCTGCGCATCGTTCGCCTGGCCGCACCCTTCTCGCCGTTCAGCGGCGATCTGGCGGATATCGATCGCCTGGAGATCATCCGGACCTGGCGCTTCGAGCGCGGCGACCGCCTGTCGAGCAAGTGAGTGCTGCTTGTCAGGGTGGCCACCTAGCGGCCACACTATTACCCATGAAAGACGCCAGCCCGAGCTACCTCAAGCATCACCTGCTGATTGCCATGCCGCACATGGCCGATCCGCATTTCGTGCAGACTGTCAGCTACATCGTCGAGCACAACGCCCAAGGCGCCATGGGCCTGGTGATCAATCGACCCAGCGGGCTGAGCCTCGCCGACGTGCTCGAACAATTGCGCCCGGATAACCCCCCAGCACTCCTATGCCAGAGCCTGCCGATCTTTTCCGGCGGCCCGGTGCAGACCGACCGCGGCTTTGTCCTGCACCCCAGCGGACAACAATTCCAAGCCACCCTGGAATTGGGCGAGCTCGCGCTATCGACCTCGCAGGATGCGCTGTTCGCCATTGCCGACGGCATAGGCCCGGAGAAATACCTGATCACCCTGGGCTACGCGGGCTGGGAGGCCGGACAACTGGAGAGCGAACTGGTCAATAACGTCTGGCTGACCTGTCCAGCGGACCCCCACATTCTCTTCGACCTGCCCTACGATCAACGCCTGAATGCCGCGGCCGAGCGCCTGGGCATCAACCTCAGCCTGCTGACTTCCCAGGCCGGGCACGCTTGATGGCCGCGACTCCCGCCGCCGCCAAGCCGCTGCGCCTCCTGCTCGGTTTCGATTACGGCACCAAACAGATTGGCGTCGCCGTCGGCCAGGCGATTACCGGCCAGGCTCGCGAACTCTGTGTATTAAAAGCGCAGAATGGCGTACCCGACTGGCAGAAAGTCGAGGCGCTGATCCGTGAATGGCAGCCCGACGCCCTAGTCGTCGGGCTGCCGCTGAACATGGACGGCACCCCCAGCGAGATGAGCGAGCGAGCGGAAAAATTCGCCCGCCGCCTGAATGGCCGCTTCAACCTGCCAGTGCATACCCACGACGAACGCCTGACCACCTATGCCGCCAAAGGCGAGCGGCTGAGCCAAGGCCAACGCGGCGGCTACCGGGAAAACCCGGTCGACGCCCTGGCGGCCGCCCTGCTGCTGCAAGGCTGGCTGGAAGAACACCTAGATATTTGACCCAGAACAGTTGCCACTCGCGCCAAGCATCCGAAGCCTGCCGCGCACGGTTGCCACACGTCCCGAGGAGCGCCCATGAGCCTGCCCAACCCCGCCGAGCTGCTGCCGCAGATGGCTGCCGCGCTGAGCACCCACCTGGCCAGCCGCAAAATCGCCGAGCCGCGCTTTATCGGCATTCACACCGGCGGTGTCTGGGTCGCCCAGGCACTGCTGCAGGCCCTCGGCCGCAACGAGGTGCTGGGGATTCTCGACGTTTCCTTCTATCGCGACGACTTCACCCAGAACGGCCTGCACCCGCAAGTGCGCCCCTCGGAACTGCCGTTCGAGATCGAAGGCCAGCATCTGGTGTTGGTCGACGACGTGCTGATGAGCGGCCGGACCATCCGCGCCGCCCTCAATGAACTGTTCGACTACGGCCGCCCCGCCAGCGTGACGCTGGTCTGCCTGCTCGACCTCAGTGCCCGCGAGCTGCCGATTCGTCCCGATGTGGTCGGCGCCATACTGTCGCTCGCCCCCAGCGAGCGAGTAAAATTGCTCGGCCCCGCGCCGCTCACCCTTGAGCAGCAGCCCCCCGCCGCCACCTGAAAAAGCTGTTTTTCAAAGTAGTCGAGCGAAGGTCAGGCAAGGCAAAAATGGCTGAGGACGCGGAGTTTACACGCTGTAAATGAGCAGTCCGAAGCCATTTTTAACGCAGCATCACCGAGCGCAGACACTTTGCAAACAGCTTTGAGAACCCCGCGATGACACCGACAGATGCCAAGCGCCCGCTGCAGCTCAACGATCAGGGCCAGCTACGCCACTTCCTCACGCTCGACGGCCTGCCGCGTGAGCTGCTGACCGAAATCCTCGACACCGCCGACTCGTTCCTCGAAGTCGGCGCCCGCGCGGTGAAAAAAGTCCCGCTACTGCGCGGCAAGACCGTGTGCAATGTGTTCTTCGAGAACTCCACGCGCACCCGCACCACCTTCGAGCTGGCGGCCCAGCGGCTGTCCGCGGACGTGATCACGCTGAACGTCTCCACTTCATCGACCAGCAAGGGCGAGACGCTGCTCGACACCCTGCGCAACCTGGAAGCGATGGCCGCCGACATCTTCGTGGTCCGCCACGCCGACTCCGGCGCCGCACATTTTATCGCCGAGCATGTCTGCCCAAACAGGGCGATCATCAACGGTGGTGACGGCCGCCATGCGCACCCGACCCAGGGCATGCTCGACATGCTGACCATCCGTCGGCACAAGGGCGACTTTGAAAACCTCTCGGTGGCGATAGTCGGCGATATCCTGCATTCGCGGGTGGCGCGCTCGAACATGCTGGCGCTGAAGACCCTCGGCTGCCCGGACATCCGCGTGATCGCACCGAAAACCCTGCTACCGGTCGGTATCGAGCAATACGGCGTGCGCGTGTTCACCGACCTCGCCGAAGGCCTGAAGGACGTCGACGTGGTCATCATGCTGCGCCTGCAGCGTGAACGCATGACCGGCGGCCTGCTGCCCAGCGAGGGCGAGTTCTACCGCCTCTACGGCCTGACCAGTGAGCGCTTGAAGCTGGCCAAGCCGGATGCCCTGGTCATGCACCCCGGCCCCATCAACCGAGGTGTGGAGATCGAGTCGGCGGTGGCCGATGGCCCGCAGTCGGTGATCCTCAATCAAGTCACCTACGGCATTGCCATCCGCATGGCGGTGCTGTCCATGGCCATGAGCGGACAGAACGCCCAGCGCCAACTCAATCAAGACGCCGAGGAGCAGAACTGATGCGCATCGTTATCCTCGGCGCCCGCGTGATCGACCCGGCCAGCGGACTGGATCAGCTCAGCGACCTGTACCTGCAAGACGGTAAAATCGCCGCAATTGGCCAGGCGCCAGCCGGTTTCGTGGCCGAACAGAGTATCGACGCACAAGGCCTGGTCGCCGCACCCGGCCTGGTCGATCTCAGTGTCGCGCTGCGCGAGCCTGGCTACAGCCGCAAAGGCAGCATCGCCAGCGAGACCCTCGCCGCAGCGGCCGGTGGCATCACCAGCCTGTGCTGCCCGCCGCTCACTCGACCGATTCTGGATACGCCGGCCGTCGCCGAACTGATCCTCGACCGCGCCCGCGCCGCCGGCCACACCAAGGTGTTCCCGATCGGCGCACTGAGCAAGGGCCTGGCCGGCGAGCAGTTGGCCGAACTGGTCGCCCTGCGCGACGCCGGTTGCGTGGCCTTCGGCAATGGCCTGGACAGCTTCAAGAATAACCGCACCCTGCGCCGCGCCCTGGAGTACGCGGCGACCTTCGACCTGTGCGTGGTGTTCCACTCGCAAGATCACGACCTGGCCGAAGGTGGTCTGGCCCACGAAGGGGCGACCGCCAGCTTTCTCGGCCTGCCGGGCATCCCGGAAAGCGCCGAGACCGTCGCCTTGGCCCGCGACCTGCTGCTGGTCGAGCAAACCGGCGTGCGCGCGCACTTCAGCCAACTGACCAGCGCGCGCGGCGCCCAGCTGATCGCCGAGGCGCAAGCCCGCGGCCTGCCGGTCACCGCGGATGTCGCGCTGTATCAGCTTATTCTCACGGATGAGGCGCTGATCGACTTCTCCAGCCTCTACCATGTGCAGCCGCCGCTGCGCACCGGCGCCGACCGTGACGGCCTGCGCGCCGCCGTGAGGTCCGGGGTGATCCAGGCCATCGCCAGCCATCACCAGCCCCATGAGGCGGACGCCAAGCTGGCGCCGTTCGGCGCCACCGAGCCCGGCATCAGCAGCGTCGAACTGCTGCTGCCGCTGGCACTGAGCCTGGTGCAGGACGGCCTGCTGGATCTGCCGACCCTGCTGGCCCGCCTCAGCATCGGCCCCGCCCAGGCTCTACGCCTGCCCGCGGGCCGACTGGCCGTCGGGCAGCCCGCCGACCTGGTGCTATTCGACCCCCAGGCTTCGACCCTGGCCGGTGAAACCTGGTACTCCAAGGGTGAGAACTGCCCGTTCATCGGCCACTGCCTGCCGGGTTCCGTGCGCTACACCCTGGTGGATGGGCATATCAGCTACCAGGCCTGAGTCCACCCGTGCAGAAAAAGCCCGCCAATCGGCGGGCTTTTTCTGCACGGCCTATTTAGCCGCGCTGAGCGTTACGCACCGAGACCTGCTCGTTCAGCGTCCAGAAATCGTAGAGCACCCCAAGCAGGAAGAAACCGCCGGTGAGCAGGTAGAGGATTCCGCTGATCCACTTGCCTTGATACATGCGATGCACACCGAACACACCGAGAAAGGTCAGCAGAATCCAGGCGACGTTGTAGTCCGTCTCCCCAGCGTTGAAACGCAAATCTGCCTCGCGATCCATCGAAGGGATCAGGAACAGATCGATGATCCAGCCGATGAACAACAGGCCGAGGGTGAAGAACCAGATGGTTCCGGTCACCGGCTTACCGTAATAGAAACGGTGCGCGCCGAGGAAACCGAAGATCCACAACAGATAACCTATGACCTTACTGTGGGTATCCTGACGTACGTCCATGATTGCCTCCTGGCAGATGGCTGATGCTGTTCTGAGCGCTGAATCCAACGCAGATTTATCGGTACTGGAACGCCTACAGCAGGCGGCCTGACCCGGCTTGCCTGAGCGTATCCCAACCACCATTCTGGCAACCGCAGAGGCAGGTTTCCTCACTCAAAACACCGTAAAAAGCGGCATTTTGTCGCACTGATTCGGCTATTGGACACGAGTTCTAATCGACCAATGGTCAAAAAATGTGCAAAAAAACTGTTATAAAGTTGCGCGCCTCCAACCACGAGCCCTGCCAAATGCGTTTGATTTACCTGACATGGCTAACCATTTGCCTTGCTTTGCCACTCGCCGCGCAAGCGACTAACCGCTATCAGCCGCTGCCTGCCGGCTCCACCGGACACACGGTCAAAGCCTATTCGGCCAGCAGCCGCAGCACGCACAAACCGTCCCCCTCGGCGCTGGCGGCCGAGCACAGCAGCAACGTCTTGAGCCGCGCGGTAAACGCCCTCGGCATCCGCTACCGCTGGGGTGGCAGCACACCGGAAAAAGGTTTCGACTGCAGCGGCCTGGTCAAATACGCCTTCGACAATATCGACGAGGTGGATCTCCCCCGCACGTCCAACGCCATGTCGCGCGCCGACGGGCTAAAAGTCTCGCGGGACGAACTCGAACCGGGTGACCTGCTGTTCTTCAACATCAGAAGCCGCAAGGTCAACCATGTCGCGATCTACCTCGGCAACGATCGGTTCATTCATGCGCCACGCCGCGGCAAAAGCGTCACCATCGACACCCTGAACAAACCCTACTGGAAACGCCACTACGTGCTGGCCAAGCGCGTACTGCCGAACAGCGAGCCCGCCAGCGGCTCGCAGCTGCGCCTCAGTCAGCGCTGAGGGCGCCATCCCGGCCAAGGGCAAGCCAACGCGAACAGGAAAACCCACGCCGCCCGCGGCTTACCCGGCGGCTTAGCGGAAACGCCGGCCGGTATCTTCCTCGCTGGTCTCCAGCGACAGGCCCTGAGAAATGCTGGTCAGATGCTCGCCATCGGTCTCCGAACCGAGCTTGATCATCAAGCGCAGGTCGTTGGCCGAGTCGGCATAGGCCAGCGCATCTTCATAGGTGATCTCGCCCTGGGTATACAGCTGATAGAGCGCCTGATCGAAGGTCTGCATGCCCAGTTCGGTCGAGCGTTTCATCAAGGCCTTCAGCTCGTGCACCTCACCTTTGCGGATCAAGTCGGCCGCCAGCGGGGTGTTGATCAGCACTTCGATCACCGCGCGCCGGCCCTTTCCATCCGGGGTCGGCACCAGTTGCTGGGCGACGATGGCCTTGAGGTTCAGCGACAAGTCCATCCACACCTGACTCTGCCGGTCGGCCGGAAAGAAGTTGATGATCCGATCCAGCGCCTGGTTGGCGTTGTTGGCGTGCAAGGTGGCCAGGCACAAGTGGCCGGTTTCGGCGAACGCCACGGCGTGATCCATGGTCTCGCGGGTGCGCACCTCACCGATCAGGATCACGTCGGGGGCCTGGCGCAGGGTGTTCTTCAGCGCCACCTCGAAGGACTCGGTATCGATCCCCACTTCGCGCTGAGTGACGATACAGCTCTGGTGCTGGTGGATGTATTCGATCGGGTCTTCGATGGAAATGATGTGGCCGCTGCTGTTCTTGTTGCGGTAACCGATCATCGCCGCCAGCGAGGTCGACTTACCGGTACCGGTCGCGCCGACGAACAACACCAGCCCACGCTTGGTCAGCGCCAGCTTCTTCAGCACTTCCGGCAGCTTGAGATCGTCCAGAGTCGGAATATTGGTCTCGATGCGCCGCAGCACCATCCCCGCCAGGTTGCGCTGATAGAAGGCACTGACCCGGAAGCGGCCGATACCGCGCGCACTGATGGCGAAGTTGCATTCATGGTTTTCGGCAAAGTCCCGACGTTGCTGCTCGTTCATCACCGAGTGTACGATTTCACGGGCCTGCTCTGGCGACAGGGGGGTCTTGGTCACCGGCATGATCTTGCCATTGACCTTCATCGACGGCGGCACACCCGCCGTAATAAACAGGTCGGAGCCTCCCTTTTCCATCATCAAACGCAGCAGTTTTTCGAATTCCATGGACTCTCTCGCCTATCACGCGACTCACTCACGGCAGTCTTGCAGGTACCGCCAGCCCGAAGGGCGAGTCGATTGCGAGCGTGTACCGCAACCGACGTAACCCGCCCTGCCACCTAGCGGGGCGGATACGGATCAGAAATTTTCTGGGGTCTTGGATTTTTCCCGGGCGTTATCGCGGGTGATCAAGCCCTTGGCCACCAAGCCCTTGAGACAGGAGTCGAGGGTCTGCATGCCCAGCGAACCACCTGTCTGGATCGCCGAATACATCTGCGCGACCTTGTCTTCGCGGATCAGGTTACGGATCGCCGGGGTGCCGATCATGATCTCGTGGGCGGCCACTCGACCACCGCCGACCTTCTTGATCAGGGTTTGCGAGATCACCGACTGCAGCGACTCGGACAGCATGGAGCGGACCATGGACTTCTCTTCCGCCGGGAATACGTCGACCACCCGGTCGATGGTCTTGGCGGCCGAGGTGGTGTGCAGGGTACCGAACACCAGGTGCCCGGTTTCCGCGGCGGTCAGCGCCAGACGGATGGTTTCCAGGTCGCGCATCTCACCGACCAGGATGATGTCCGGGTCTTCCCGCAGTGCCGAACGCAGCGCTTCGGAGAAGCCGAGGGTATCGCGATGCACTTCCCGCTGGTTGATCAGGCACTTTTTCGACTCGTGAACGAATTCGATCGGGTCTTCAACGGTGAGAATATGGTGATATTTGGTGCTATTCAGATAGTCGAGCATCGCCGCCAGCGTGGTCGACTTGCCCGAACCGGTCGGCCCGGTGACCAAGACCAGGCCACGCGGCACATCGGAAATCTTCTTGAAGATCTCGCCCATGCCCAGGTCTTCCATGGACAGCACCTTGGACGGAATGGTCCGAAATACCGCACCGGCACCGCGGTTCTGGTTGAAGGCGTTGACCCGGAAGCGCGCGACACCGGGGACTTCGAAGGAGAAGTCGGTCTCGAGAAACTCCTCGAAATCCTTACGCTGCTTGTCATTCATGATGTCGTAGATCAGCGCATGCACCTGCTTATGATCCAGGGCGGGTAAATTGATTCGCCGCACATCGCCGTCGACCCGAATCATCGGCGGCAAACCAGCAGAGAGGTGCAGGTCTGAAGCGCCTTGCTTGGCGCTGAAGGCAAGCAGCTCGGTGATATCCATGGAACTCCCTAAAGACAAAGGTAGAATGCCGCAGACCCTAGGCGGCTGGCGCAGGTAATGTCCACGATAGCAGAGAATATTGCAAAGGTCGGTGAGCGTATCCGTGAGGCGGCGCAAGCCTCGCAGCGCGATTACGCGGCGATCGGCCTATTGGCAGTGAGTAAAACCAAGCCGGCGCAAGCCATCCGTGAAGCCTGCGCGGCAGGCCTGCACGACTTTGGTGAAAACTACCTGCAGGAGGCCCTGGGCAAACAGGCCGAGCTGAGCGATTTGCCCTTGATTTGGCATTTCATCGGCCCCATTCAGTCGAACAAGACCAAAGCCATCGCCGAGCATTTCAGCTGGGTACATTCGGTCGACCGGCTCAAGATTGCACAACGCCTGTCTGAACAGCGTCCGCCACAGCTACCGCCACTGAATATCTGCTTGCAGGTCAATGTCAGCGGCGAGGCAAGCAAATCCGGCTGTGCTCCCGAGGATTTACCGGCGCTAGCGGCCGCGGTCGCGAAGTTGCCACGGCTTAAACTGCGCGGACTGATGGCCATTCCCGAACCGACCGAGGATCTCGCCGCGCAGCATGCGGCCTTCGCCCAAGTACGAGCGCTGCAGGCCAGCCTGAACCTGGAACTCGACACCCTCTCCATGGGCATGAGCCACGATCTGGAAGCCGCGATTGCCGAAGGCGCCAGCTGGGTGCGGATTGGCACGGCCCTGTTTGGCGCCCGCGACTACAGCCACCGATGAATCGGCCAACCCCTAGCCTGGGCTGCCCCAACCTTAATAAAGGAAGCATTTTATGAGCGATACCCGCATTGCTTTTATCGGCGCCGGCAACATGGCCGCCAGCCTGATCGGCGGCCTACGCGCCCAAGGCATGGAGGCCGCGCGTATCCGTGCCAGCGACCCAGGCGCCGAGAAACGCGCCAAGATTGCCGCCGAGTACGGTATTGCAGTCGTTGCCGATAACGCCGAGGCCATCCAGGGCGCGGACGTGATAGTCCTGGCCGTCAAGCCGCAAGCCATGAAAACCGTCTGCCAAGCCCTGGCGCCGAGCCTCAGCGGCACGCAATTGATTGTCTCCATCGCCGCCGGCATCACCTGCGCCAGCCTGCAGAACTGGTTGGGCGCCCAGCCAATAGTGCGCTGCATGCCGAACACCCCGGCACTGCTGCGCCAGGGCGCCAGCGGCCTGTACGCCAACGCGCTGGTGTCCGCGGCGCAACGCCAACAGGCCGAGCAACTGCTCGCGGCGGTCGGTGTGGCACTGTGGCTGGACGAGGAACAGCTGATCGACGCGGTGACCGCCGTCTCCGGCAGCGGCCCGGCGTATTTCTTCCTGCTGATCGAGGCGATGACAGCGGCCGGCGAGAAGCTCGGCCTGCCGCGCGCCACGGCCGCCCAGCTGACCCTGCAAACGGCGCTGGGGGCTGCGCGTATGGCCGTCAGCAGCGAGGTCGAGGCCGCCGAGTTGCGCCGCCGCGTCACCTCGCCCGCCGGCACGACCGAGGCGGCGATCAAGGCCCTCCAGGCCGGTGGCTTCGAGGCCCTGGTCGAACAGGCACTCAACGCCGCCGCACGGCGTTCCGCCGAACTGGCCGAACAACTGGGTCAATAGGAGCCATTAATGTCCGGATTCATCGAAGCCCTCATCTACATCATCCAGACGCTCGGCAGCCTGTACCTGCTGATCGTGCTGTTGCGCTTCATCCTGCAACTGGTGCGCGCCGACTTCTATAACCCGCTCAGCCAGTTCATCGTGCGCGCCACCCAGCCACTGCTCAAGCCACTGCGGCGGATCATTCCGGGCTTCGGCGGGCTGGATATGGCCTCGCTGGTGCTGGCGATCCTGGTGCAGTTGCTGCTGCTGATCGTCACCCTGGTCCTGATGGGTTACGGCATCGGCGACTATCTGCTGCAGTTGCTGGTCTGGTCGGTCATCAGCGTCACCTCGCTGCTCCTCAAGGTGTTCTTCTTCGCCCTAATCGTCAGCGTGATCCTCTCCTGGGTCGCCCAAGGCAGCCACAATCCGGGCGCCCAGCTGGTCAATCAGATCTGCGAGCCGCTGCTGATGCCGATCCGGCGCATCCTGCCGAGCATGGGCGGCCTGGATATCTCGCCGATCTTCGCCTTTATCGCACTGAACCTGATCGACCGATTCGTCCTCGGCAAGCTGGCGATCGCCACCGGCATGCCGCCGATCCTCAGCCCCTTCCTCTGAGATGCCGTTCTACCGTTGGGATGGCGATGACCTGCTCCTCGACTGCCACCTGCAGCCCAAGGCCAGTTGCGACGAGTTCGCCGGGCTGCATGGCGAGCGGTTGAAGATTCGCCTCACCGCCCCGCCGGTGGAAGGTAAGGCCAATGCGCACTTGCTGGCCTTTCTCGCCAGTGCCTTCGGCGTCGCCAAGCGCCAGGTCAGCCTGGAAAGTGGCGAGCTGAACCGGCAGAAGCGCGTGCGCATCCACAACCCCAAGCGCCTCCCGCCCGAGCTCGGGCTGACCGACCTTAAGACGGGCCGCTGAGCCCGCCTGATTGACGCGCGCGCCACGACCCGCATAATGCACCACAGTGGCAAGCGGCCATATGCCTTGCGTTCGGCGCAAGCGAGGATGTCGCTCAGCGGCTCACCAGAGCTTGCTCGGCCGCTGTGTACTGATCTTCCTTAATGACCCGCAGGATGCGTTGCCGAAAGGAGAGCACGGATGAGCATGGAACGTCTCAGTCAACAGGTGAGCGCTTACGTCACCTGGAAGCGCGAGTTGATGCGCGAGATCACCCGCTATCGCAGTTGGCTGGCCACTAACCGCCTCACCTCCGAGGCCGTGGAGGCCAAGCTCGAGGGCGCACTGCGCCTGCTGCGCACCGACCACATCACCCTGGCCTTTATCGGCGAGTTCTCCCGCGGCAAGACCGAGCTGATCAACAGCCTGTTCTTCTCCGAATACGGCCAGCGCATGCTGCCGTCGCACGCCGGGCGCACCACCATGTGCCCGACCGAGCTGTTCTTCGACCCGCGCTCGGAACGCTCCTATATTCGTCTACTGCCGATCGAAACGCGCCTGGCCGAGGCCAGCATCGCCCAGTTCAAGCGCATTCCCCGGCATTGGGTGAACATCCCGCTGGATATCAGCGATCCCGACAATATGGTGCAGGCCTTCACCCAAGTCGCGAAGACCAAACCCATGCCGGTGGAACAGGCGATTCAGCTGGGCTTCCACCCGGACATGCTGGAAAGCGCCGGCAAGCCCGACCAGGTGTTGGTGCCCGCCTGGCGCCATGCCATCGTCAACTTCGACCACCCGCTGCTGCGCCAAGGCCTGCGCATCCTCGACACCCCCGGCTTGAACGCCCTCGGCAGCGAACCCGAGCTGACCCTGTCGATGCTGCCCAGCGCCCAGGCGATCATCTTCCTGCTGTCCGCCGATACTGGGGTGACCGCCAGCGACATGGCCGTCTGGCAGACGCACATCCGCCAGCTCGACGAGGACACCCAGACCAGCCTGTTCGCCGTGCTGAACAAGATCGACGTGCTGTGGGACGACCTGGCCGGCGACACCTTCGTGCACAATGCCATCCAGCAGATCCAGGCGGCGACCGCCAAACAGCTCGGCATCGCCCGCGCGGACGTGCTGCCGCTGTCGGCCAAACAGGCCCTGCTGGCCAAAGTGCGCAAGGATCAGCCACTGCTCACGCGCAGCCAGATCGGCGACCTGGAAAACCTGCTGTGCGAGCGCATCGTCGCGCAGAAGGAGCGCCTGCTCGAAGAGCGCGTGGTCAATCAGGTGCTGGCCCTGCTGCAAAACAGCCAGCACCTGCTCAATCTGCGCCTGGGAAAAGTCCGCGAGCAACAAAGCCTGCTGGCCAACCACCAGCAGGACAACGGCCAGCTGCTGTTCGAACTGACCGCCAAGACCAAGGACGATCACAGCCAGCACCATCGGCGCCTGCTCGGACTGAAGACCAACCAGCGCCTGCTCAAGCGCCAGGGCGATCTGCTGCGTGCCGCGGCGCGTCCCGAGCGCCTGGAGGAACATCTGCTCAAGGTGCGCAAGAACCTCACCGGCAGTTGGACCACCCTCGGCATCAACCAGGCCATTCTGCATTTCTTCCGTTCGATAGAGGGCGACCTGCAGAACCTCGGGCAAGAAGCCGAGATGGCCAACAAGATGGTCGCCGCCATCTACCGCCGGCACAACGAAGAGAATCCACTGCACGGGGTGGACGCGCCGCAGTTCAACGTCAAACGCTACCTGCGCGAACTGCAGCAACAGCAGGACAAGGCCGATCAGTTCCGCCTGCACCTGAAGACCCTGCTGACCGAGCAACGCAGCCTGACCCGACGCTTCTTCGCCACCCAGGTGCAGGAAGTCATCGGCCTGCACCAACGTCTGCGCCAGGAGACCGAGCAATGGGCCAGCGATGCGCTGATGCCCCTGATGCAGCACACCCTGGAGCACAAGCAACTGCTGGAAACCCATATGCTGCGGCTCAAGGCGCTGGCCCAAGACACCCAGCAGGCACGCCTGCGCGGCCAGCACATGCAGCGCTATACCCAGGAGCTGGAACAGCAGTTGAGTCAGGCCAACGAGATGCTGCGCACCTTGCGCCGCCCCGCACCGATCCAGCGCCTGGGCAAGGTGGTCACGCTGCCGCTCGCCAGCCGCCAGCACAGCACGGTCGATTGAGCCCGAGGTAAACCATGGGCCGGCGATAGGCCTGGCATTTCAAGGCCTTGCCCCATCGCCCCATGCGCTTGCCGCCTGGGGCGGTGCTCTTTAGACTGACGCCTCCTTTCAGCGAGAGCAGGGTCGATGCCCACCGCCTTTCCCGCAGACTCCGTCGGTCTGATCACGCCCCAGGTCGCGCACTTTGCCGAGCCGCTGGCGCTGGCCTGTGGCCGCAGCCTGGCCGACTACCAGCTGGTCTACGAGACCTACGGCGAACTGAACGCTGCGCGCAGCAACGCGGTGCTGATCTGCCACGCCCTCTCCGGTCACCATCATGCCGCCGGCTACCACAGCCTGGACGAGCGCAAACCCGGCTGGTGGGACAGCTGTATCGGCCCCGGCAAGGTCATCGACACCCGCAGATTCTTCGTCGTCAGCCTAAACAACCTCGGCGGCTGCAACGGCTCGACCGGCCCCTCCAGCCTCAACCCGGCCAGCGGCAAGCCTTACGGCGCGGACTTCCCAGTGCTGACAGTGGAGGACTGGGTGCACAGCCAGGCGCTGCTGGCCGACCGGCTCGGTATCGGGCAATGGGCCGCGGTGGTCGGCGGCAGCCTCGGCGGCATGCAGGCCCTGCAGTGGGCCATCAGCTACCCCGAACGGATTCGCCACTGCCTGGCGATCGCTTCGGCGCCGAAACTCTCGGCGCAGAACATCGCCTTCAACGAAGTGGCGCGTCAGGCGATCCTCTCCGATCCGGAGTTCCACGGCGGGCACTTCCAGGAACAGGGCGTGATCCCCAAGCGCGGGCTGATGCTGGCGCGCATGGTCGGCCACATCACCTACCTGTCGGATGACGCCATGGGCGAGAAATTCGGCCGCGGCCTGAAGAGCGAGAAACTCAACTACGACTTCCACAGCGTGGAATTCCAGGTGGAAAGCTACCTGCGCTACCAAGGCGAGGAGTTTTCCGGGCGCTTCGACGCCAACACCTACCTGCTGATGACCAAGGCGCTGGACTACTTCGACCCGGCGGCGGCCCATGACGGCGACCTGGCCAAGACCCTGGCAGGGGTCAAGGCCGATTTCTGCGTGATCTCCTTCACCACCGACTGGCGCTTCTCGCCGGCGCGCTCGCGCGAAATCGTCGACGCGCTGATGGCCGCGCGCAAGAACGTCTGCTACCTGGAAGTCGATGCGCCGCAAGGGCATGACGCCTTCCTCATGCCGATTGCGCGCTACCTGCACGCCTTCGGCAGTTACATGAACCGCATCAGCATCTAAGGATTCCCGTGAGAGCCGATCTGGACATCATCCAAGACTGGATACCCGCCGGCAGCCGGGTGCTCGACCTCGGTTGCGGCGACGGCGAGCTGCTCGCCTGGCTGCGTGACCACAAGCAGGTCAGCGGCTATGGCCTGGAAATCGACCCGGAGAATATCGCCGAGTGTGTGCGTAAGGGCATCAACGTCATCGAGCAGGATCTGGACAAGGGCCTCGGCAACTTCGCCAGCAACAGCTTCGATGTGGTGGTGATGACCCAGGCCCTGCAGGCCGTGCAATACCCGGACAAGATCCTCGAAGAGATGCTGCGGGTCGGCCGCCAATGCATCATCACCTTCCCCAACTTCGGCCACTGGCGTTGCCGTTGGTACTTGGCCAGCAAAGGCCGGATGCCGGTTTCCGAGTTCCTGCCGTACACCTGGTACAACACGCCGAACATCCACTTCTGCACCTTCCAGGACTTCGAGGCGCTGTGCCGCGAGCGCAAGGTGCGAGTGCTCGACCGTCTGGCGGTGGATCACCAGCACAGACACGGCTGGACCCGCCGGGTTTGGCCTAATCTATTAGGTGAGATCGGCATCTATCGCGTCAGCGGCCCCGGCGTGCCGGATCAGCGCAGCGCCGTTTAACTGCCTGCCGCCTCGAGGCCCATAAGTTTAAGGAGAGCCATCATGCGCCGCTTCGCTCTATTCATCCTCGCCCTGTGCCTGGCCCTGCCCGTCGCAGCCGAACGCAAGCAAAGCTTCGGAGACCTGGATGTGCATTACAGCGCCTTCAACTCCGGCATCCTGCAGCCCGATATCGCGGCGGCGGCCGGCCTGACCCGCAGCAAGACCCTGGGAGTGCTCAATATCGCCGTGCTGAAAGCCGGCAAGGCCAGCACAGCCAAGGTCAGCGGCGAGGTCAAGAACCTGCTCGGCATGGTGCGCACCCTGACCTTCAAGCAGGTCAATGAAAGCGGCGCCATCTACTACCTGGCGCAGTTCCCCTTCGACCAGCAGGAAGTGCTGCGCTTCAGCATCAAGGTGCAAGCCGGCGACGGCGCGACCAACAGCCTCGATTTCAGCCAAGAGTTTTTCCCCGACGAATGATGCTTTTCACCCAACTGGTACTGGCCAGCCACAACGCCGGCAAACTTAAAGAACTCCAAGCCCTGCTCGGGGACGCCATCCGCGTACGCTCGGTGGGCGAGTTCAGCAGCCTGGAACCGCGAGAGACCGGCCTGTCGTTCATCGAGAACGCCATTCTCAAAGCCCGTAACGCCGCCAGAGTCTCCGGCCTGCCGGCCCTGGCCGACGATTCGGGCCTGGCGGTGGACGCCCTCGGCGGCGCCCCGGGCATCCACTCGGCCCGCTATGCCGAGGGTCAAGGTGATGCGGCGAACAACGCCAAGCTGCTGGCCGCCCTGCGAGGCGTGCCGCCAGCCGAGCGCGGCGCGCAGTTCGTCTGCGCCCTGGCGCTGGTGCGGCATGCCGATGATCCGCTGCCGATCATCTGCGAAGGCCTCTGGCACGGCCGCATCCTGGAAGAGCCGCGGGGCGAACAGGGCTTCGGTTACGACCCGCTGTTCTGGGTGCCCGAGCGCGACTGCTCCAGTGCCGAACTGTCTCCCGTCGAAAAGAACCAGTTGAGCCACCGCGCCCGCGCCATGGCGCTGCTGCGTCAGCGTCTGGGGCTGGCATGACCGAGCGCGGGTTGATCGTCCCTCCGCGTTCGGCCGAGGGCGCAGGGTTGCTGCAATTGCCGCCGCTGGCCCTCTACATCCACATCCCCTGGTGCGTGCGCAAATGCCCGTACTGCGACTTCAACTCCCATGCCGCCAGCCCCGAGCTGCCGGAAACGGCCTATGTCGATGCGCTGCTGGCCGATCTCGAACAGGATCTGCAGCACGTCCACGGCCGTGAGCTGACCTCGATCTTCTTCGGCGGCGGCACCCCCAGCCTGTTCAGCGCCGAGGCCTTGGGCCGCTTGCTCGACGGGGTCGAACAGCGGATCAAGTTCGCCCGCGCTATCGAGATCACCCTGGAGGCCAATCCCGGCACCTTCGAACAAGCCAAATTCCGAGCCTACCGCCAGCTCGGCATCAACCGCCTGTCGATCGGCGTACAGAGTTTCCAGGAAGCCAAACTCAAGGCGCTGGGGCGCATCCACGACGGCGCTGAGGCGATCCGCGCGGCAGACATGGCGCGCCGTGCCGGCTTCGACAACTTCAACCTGGACCTGATGCACGGCCTGCCCGAGCAATCCCTGGACGACGCCCTCGCCGACCTGCGCCAGGCCATCGACCTGGCGCCGACCCACCTGTCCTGGTACCAACTGACCCTGGAACCGAACACGGTGTTCTGGAACCAGCCACCGGCGCTGCCCGAAGACGACACCCTGTGGGATATCCAGGAAGCCGGCCAGGCGCTGCTGGCCGCGCACGGTTATGCGCAGTATGAAGTCTCCGCCTACGCGCGTGATGGCCTGCGCGCGCGGCACAACCTGAATTACTGGAGCTTCGGCGACTTCCTCGGCATCGGCGCCGGCGCGCATGCCAAACTGAGCAGCCCGAATGGGCAGATCGTCCGCAGCTGGAAAACCCGCCTGCCGAAGGATTACCTGGACCCTGGCAAAGCCTTCCAGGCGGGCGAGCGGATACTCGGCCGCGAGGAGTTGCCGTTCGAGTTTTTGATGAATGTGCTACGCCTCACGGACGGCGTGGCGGCCGAGCTATTCACGCAACGCACCGGCCTGCCGCTGGCGGAACTGGCCGGCGCGCGCCGCGCAGCCGAAGCCCGCGGCCTACTCCTGGCCGACCCCACGCGCTTAGTCGCAACCCGTGAAGGGCAGCTGTTTCTTAACGACCTCCTGCAACACTTTCTGCCCTGAACGGGCTAAGGACACCGGATGGATTTGCTACTCGACTTGATTGCCACCTTGTCGCGCTGGAGCCGCGGGCATCTGTACGACATCGCCCTGGCCATCATGGCCACCCTGCTGGTGCTGTTCGGCCCGGGGATCAACGCCTGGGTGCAGCAACGCCTCGGTGGGCTGAATTTCATCTTCCGCACCCTGCTGTTCGTGCTGATCTGCGCGCTCGGCTACGGCCTGGCGATGGTGTTTCTCACCCCCTGGCTGGCCAAAGGGCTGGGGTATTTCAATAACTACAGCCTGGCGCCGGTACTGCTACTAGTCTTCTTCCTGATCGGCGTGATCGCGGATCGCAACTAGGCTGACGGCTCCTGCTGGCGGCCGATAGCCACCAGCAGGAGACACCATGAAGCCACTCAAACACCTCTACCTGCACTTCCAGGACGGCCAGCGCCTGATCCTGCGCTTCCCGCAACAAAGTGACGACCCCGGCAGCATCGCCCGCAACCTACGCAAGCAGCTGGAGTCGCCGTTCCTCAGCATCCAGGTGGATGGCGATCTGCTGCTCATCCCGCGGGAAAGCATCAAGTATCTGCAAGTCTGCCCCGCCCCCGTAGCCCTGCCGGAACCGACCATCATTGGCGCCGAACTGGTCGACTAAGGCCCCGACCGCAAACCCTCGGCCATAAAAAAACCGCCTCGAGAGGCGGTTTTTTCATTCAGTCGACGCGGCCTCAGTTACCTTCGCGACGCAGCGCCTGCGGGGTGAAGTCGCCCGGGCTGAGCGGCGCGTGGAAATCGTACATCGGCTCGTTGTTATCCAGGCCATCGGCGAAATAACGCTGGCCCTGGAAGTCGTAGATGGTCTCCAGGGTGCTGCCAAACATCGGCACGTCGTAATAGCTGATCGGATGACTCTCTTGCAGACCAATCAGCTCGCCGTTCTTGTCGTAGAGGTCGACCGCAAGGATCTGCCAGCTGTCCTCATCCAGGTAGAAGCGGCGCTTGGCGTAAGGGTGGCTGAAGCCCGTGCGTAGAGCCGCCTCGACCACCCAGACGCGGTGCAACTCGTAACGCAGCAGCTCGGGGTTGACGCTCTTGGCTTGCAAAATGCTCGCGTAGGGAATGCCTTTCTGGTGCACCGCGTAGCTGTTATAGGGCACCAACAGTTCCTGCTTGCCGAGCAGTTGCCAGTCGTAGCGATCCGGCGCGCCGTTGTAGGAGTCGACCATGTCGGCGGTGGCCATGCCATTGGTATCCGGCTGCAGGCTATCGAACGCCAGCATGGGCAGACGCCGCACGCGCCGCTCACCCCGGTTAAAGCGCCAGGCCTTACGGATCGACAGCACCTGATCGAGGGTTTCCTGCACCACCAGGGCCGAACCCGACAGCTTGGCCGGGGCGATCACCTTGTACTTGTAGAAGAACAGGGTGTTATCCAGATCCTTCGGGCTGACGCCCTCGCGACCGTAACGGAAGTAGACGTCGCGCTCGAGCTTGAGCAGGTTGTAACCGCCGCTGGAGAGTACCGCCGCCTGATTGGTGACGAAGTGAATCTGCTCGCCGCGGTAACGCATGATGTGGTTCCAGATGGCTTCCTGCCCCGTTTGCGGCAGCGGGAAGGGAACCCCGGCGGCAACGCCCTGCACGCCGTTACCACCCGAAATCAGCTCGGCGTTAAGCGCATTGAGACGCGTGGCGTCATAGATGCGTTGCGGCGCCGCCGCACTGCGGCGAGTGGGGAATACCCGCAGGAAGTAGTCGGGGTCGGTCTCCAGCAGCGTCTTCAGCCCCAGCGGCAACAGCGCCTGGTATTGGCCGAGGTTCTTGCTGTTGACCACATATTGCACGGCATCGCCGGCATAGGGATCGGGATGGTGCATGCCGGCTTGGTAACCGGCGATGGGTTGCGCTAAACCACCCGCCCAGGCCGGGATAGTGCCCGCGGCATTAGCGCCACGCTCACCGCCCAGCGGGGTGAGATCGCCATTCAGGCGACTGGCCTGGACAGCATCGACCTTGGCTTGCGCCTGCAGCGCAAAAACCGTCAGCAGCAGAACTGCAATACTTCTCAACACAGCTTTCTCCTCGCAGCGCAGCAAAACCACGCCGTTTTTTATTTATCTGGCCAGTCTAGACCGAGCCTTGTCGTTGCCGTTTGGTGTGGTGAGGAGCCGTCCTGGCGCCGGCTGCTGCCGGTCTTTTTTAATATCCCTGCGCCGCCGAGCGGCCAGTGCTGCGCTATTGCCGGTCACGCCAAGAGCAGCCCTGGCGCTGCCGCCAAAGCCATTCGAGGTGCAAATCCCTAGAGAAATAACCGCGCGCGATCGACTCAGTCGATGCGCTGAAACTTCAGATCCCAGACCCCGTGGCCGAGGCGTTCGCCACGCCGCTCGAACTTGGTGGTCGGGCGCTCTGGCGGACGCGGTACGCAACCGCCGTCTTGCGCCTGGTTGCGATAACCCGGCGCCGCCTGCAGGACCTCCAGCATGTACTCGGCATAGGGCTGCCAGTCGGTGGCCATATGCAGCACACCGCCGACTTTCAGCTTCTGCCGCACCAACTGGGCGAACTCCGGCTGCACGATGCGACGCTTATGGTGGCGCGACTTGTGCCACGGGTCGGGAAAGAACAGCAGCAGGCGATCCAGGCTGGCATCGGCGATGCAGTTGCGCAGCACCTCCAGGGCATCGCACTGATAGACGCGCACGTTGCTCAGGTTCTGCGTCAGCAAACCATTGAGCAGCGCCCCGACGCCCGGCCGGTGCACCTCGACACCGATGAAGTCCTGCTCCGGCACGGCGGCGGCCATCTCCAACAGCGAATGGCCCATGCCGAAGCCGATCTCGAAAGTCCGCGGCGCGCTACGGCCGAAGAGCGCATCGAAATCCGCCGCCCCGGCCGTCAGCTCCAGGCCAAACCGCGGCAGGCCCTGGTCGAGGCCGCGTTGTTGGCCGTCCGTCATCCGCCCGGCGCGCATGACAAAACTCTTGATGGTGCGCAGATGGCGCTCTTCGTCGGCCGGGGCGGACGGCTGTTGCGATTCGATCATGGCGAACTCTTAACTTAATTAACGCTGCGCTGCAGTCATCGTCATACCCGCGTAGGCGGCTATCCAGATACACCCTGGCACCCGGGCTCCCACCGGCGCGGGAGCGACGGCAACAGGTTTTCCCGCAGCTTTTTAGCGGATCAGACCATCCAGGGGCGAAGAGGCGCTGGCATACAGCTTCTTCGGCATCCGACCGGCCAGATAGGCCAGGCGCCCGGCAATGATCGCGTGCTTCATCGCTTCGGCCATCAGCACCGGGTTCTGCGCGTGGGCGATGGCGCTGTTCATCAGCACCGCCTCACAGCCCAGCTCCATGGCGATGGTCGCGTCGGACGCGGTGCCGACACCGGCATCCACCAACACCGGAACCTTCGCCTCTTCGAGGATGATGCGCAGGTTGTACGGGTTGCAGATGCCCAGCCCGGTGCCGATCAAGCCGGCCAGCGGCATCACCGCGATGCAGCCCATCTCGGCCAGTTGCCGGGCGATGATCGGGTCGTCGCTGGTGTACACCATCACGTCAAAACCGTCCCGCACCAATACCTCTGCGGCCTTGAGGGTCTCGATCACGTTGGGGAACAGGGTCTTCTGATCGGCCAGCACTTCTAGCTTGACCAGCTTGTGCCCATCCAGCAGCTCGCGCGCCAGGCGGCAGGTGCGCACCGCCTCGATGGCGTCATAGCAGCCAGCGGTGTTCGGCAGAATGGTGTAACGCGAAGGCGAAATCACATCGAGCAGATTCGGCTCATCCGGGTTCTGGCCGATATTGGTGCGGCGTACCGCGACCGTGACGATCTCCGCGCCCGAGGCCTCGATGGCACGCCGGGTTTCGTCGAGATCCTGATACTTGCCGGTACCGACCAACAGACGTGACTGGTAAGTACGACCGGCCAGGGTAAAGGGCTTATCGCTGCGAACTTGGCTCATCGGAAATCCTCTTGGGCTTTGGCGCTGTTGCCGCCAGTTCTGTTGCTGTCGGGGCTGCACTGTCGCGGCTAAACGCTAGCCGCCACCGATGGCGTGCACCACTTCCAGCTGGTCGCCCTCGCGCAGGGTCGTGGCGGCGTGCTGGCTGCGCGGCACGATATCCAGATTGAGCTCGACCGCAACACGGCGGCCAGTCAGCTCGAGGCGAACCAGCAAGTCGGCGACCGTCTGGCCAGCGGGCAGCTCGAAAGATTCACCGTTCAACTGAATGCGCATGACGGGGCACTCACAATTTGAGGGGGGCCGGCATTCTAGCCCTATCGCTGGCGATGACCAAGGCAAAGGCGCGCCATTCGTCTTACAGTTGACGCCAAAGTCAGGTTAAACGCCAGGCCGCGACACCGAGGCAGGCCCAACCGGCGAGAAACGCCAGGCCACCGAATGGCGTGAGGATGCCGAGCTTGCTGACGCCGGTCAGCGTCAACAGATAGAGACTGCCGGAAAACAGCAGGATGCCCAGCGTGAACAGGCTGCCCGCCGCCGTCAGCCAGCGCCCCGGCAGGTGCAGCGTCAGCACCGCCACCGCCAGCAGCGCCAGGGCATGAATCAACTGGTAATGCGCACCGGTCTGAAACACCGCCAGGTACTCGGCGGACAAACGGTTTTTCAGGCCGTGGGCGGCGAAGGCACCGAGGGCTACGCCGCTGAAGCCGAACAACGCGGCCAGCAGGACAAATACACGCAGCATGCGCAGAGCTCCAGAATGACCAATTCGCAGTTGGTACCGAGCATCATGCCCGCAGAAACCCGCAGCGGCAAAAATAGTGGCGGGAACCAGGCCATACCAGGTCGGCTGCAGACAACCCCGCCGCCACCCGGCGCCCTATAGTGAAGACCCAAACCGCGCCCATTAACTGCCAGTGGAATGCCCCATGCCGAATCCGATCACCGTACTCAGAGACACCCAGCCACTCCCCGTTCTGGATGCCTGCAAGTGGAAGAAAATCGCCGGCGACCCGCACACCGTGAACCTGAATGCCTACACCTCGGAAGACGGCAAAAAGATCATGGGCACCTGGATCTGCACGCCGGGCACCTGGGAAGTGAACTATGACCGCTGGGAGTACTGCCACTTCCAGGAGGGCTACTGCATCATCACCCCGGAAGGCAAAGAGCCGATCCACCTCAAGGCCGGCGATATTTTCATCGTCGAAGCCGGCATGCGCGGCACCTGGCAAGTAGTAGAAACCGTCAGGAAGTACTTTGTGTTTGCCTGATCCTCGGCACTCGCGCTGCCGCCGCTTGGCGATAACGGTGGCAGCGCGGCATGGCTCATCCCCGACAGATATCCGCGACTGGCCATCCCCCTGGCTATAATGGCCGCCTCAACTGCCAGGCCCAGCCGCGCATGCTTAGATCACTGTTTCCCCGCCTGTTCAAACCGCTGTTCTGGTTCGCGGCCGGCTCGGCGCTGCTGGTGCTGCTCTTGCGCTGGATTCCGCCGCCCGGCACGGCGCTGATGGTCGAGCGCAAGATCGAGTCCTGGGTCGCCGGCAAGCCAATCGACCTCAAGCGCGACTGGCGCCCCTGGAGCGAACTACCGGACGACCTGAAGATCGCCGTGATTGCCGGCGAAGATCAGAAATTTGCCGAGCACTGGGGCTTCGACCTCAACGCCATCCAGGCCGCCCTGGCCCATAACGAACGCGGCGGTTCGCTGCGCGGGGCCAGCACCCTCAGCCAGCAGGTGGCGAAAAACCTGTTCCTCTGGTCCGGCCGCAGTTGGCTGCGCAAGGGGCTGGAGGCCTGGTTTACCGGGCTGATCGAGCTGCTCTGGCCGAAACAGCGGATTCTCGAGGTGTACCTGAACAGTGTCGAATGGGGCGATGGTGTGTTCGGCGCCGAAGCTGCCGCGCACAAGCACTTCGGGATCGCCGCACCCTATCTGTCGAGTCAACAGGCCAGCCTGCTCGCCGCCGTGCTGCCCAACCCACGGGGATGGAGCGCCGGCCACCCGGGTGGTTACGTCAGCCGCCGTGCCGGCTGGATTCGCCGACAAATGCGCCAGTTGGGCGGCAGCCACTACCTCAACCAGATGTAAGCGTAGCGCTCCGCCTGGTGAGCGAACGGGTTGAAGGCTGCCCCCAGCGGAGTAGCGCTCAGTGCTGCTCCAGCACCCGCCGCGGCACGACGCGCAACAGCTGCAACTGATCGCCCTGCACATGCGCGGTCAAGCCTTGCTGCGGATAGACCCAGGCCTCCCCTTCGGCCAACTCCAGCCGCAACCGCGGTTGGCCCAGACTCGCGGCGACTCGCTCGCCGCTCACTGGCTGTAGCGGCGTCAGGGTCAAGGTCGTCAGCGCATGCTGGCCTAACTGCGCCAGCAACTGCTGACCGAGCGGCTGCTCGGCATCCTTCAGCCCCAACCTCGTCGCCGCCATCAGGCTGGCGCGTTCGCTGTCAGTCAACGCCAGCTCGGCCTCCAGCCGCCAAGCTTCACCGGCAGCCGCCAGTTGCGCGCGATAGAGCAGGCGCGGCCCGTCCACACGCGGCTGCAGCCACAGCTCGCCCGCGGCCGCCGCGCTCAAACGAGTCAAGGTCAGTCGATCCTCGGCCAAAGGCGTCAGCAGCTGACTCTGCCACTCGGCCAAACCGGCCAGTGGCGCGACCTTGTCCGGCGCGCGCATCAACCAGCCGCCCCAGGCAAAGAACAGCAGCGCCACCAGGGCAAACAACAGCCAATGCTGCAGACGCAGCGGCGGCATGGACATAGGCTTACTCCAGGCAAAAAGATCGGACAGAAAAAAGCCGCACCAGGGTGCGGCTTTTCGAGGGTGACTGACAGGCTCTTAGGCCGCAATCGAACCTTTCAGCTTATTCATGGCGTTCTTCTCCAACTGGCGGATACGCTCGGCGGAGACGTTGTACTTGGCCGCCAGCTCATGCAGGGTTGCCTTCTCCTCGGCCAGCCAACGCTGGTGCAGGATGTCGCGGCTGCGCTCGTCCAGAGCTTCCAGCGCCTCGTGCAGATTGGCGGTGGCGCTGTCGCTCCAATCCGAATCTTCCAACTGCCGGGCCGGATCGTAGCGATGGTCTTCCAGGTAGTTCGCCGGCGACTGGAACGCACTGTCGTCGTCGGCTTCGGCCGCCGGATCGAAGGCCATGTCGTGGCCAGTCAGACGGCTTTCCATCTCGCGCACTTCACGCGGCTCCACACCCAGGCTCTCGGCCACCGCCTGCACTTCGTCGTTATTCAGCCAGGCCAGACGCTTCTTCTGGCTGCGCAGGTTGAAGAACAATTTGCGCTGCGCCTTGGTGGTGGCGACTTTGACGATGCGCCAGTTACGCAGGATGAATTCGTGGATCTCGGCCTTGATCCAATGCACGGCGAACGACACCAGGCGCACACCCATCTCCGGGTTGAAGCGCTTGACCGCCTTCATCAGGCCGACGTTGCCTTCCTGGATCAGGTCGGCCTGGGCCAGACCGTAACCGGAATAACTTCTGGCGATATGTACGACAAAACGCAGGTGCGCCAGCACCATTTGCCGGGCCGCCTCGAGGTCTTGATGGTAATAGAGACTCTCGCCCAGTTCGCGCTCCTGCTCGGCGCTCAACAGCGGAATGCTGTTAACCGCATGCACGTAGGCCTCCAGGTTGGCACCCGGAACCAAGGCATAGACAGGTTGCAAAGAATTGCTCATGCGAATCCTCCGACTCACGAAAAACGTGTGCCTTTCAAGCACTGCGAGTAAGACTATACAGTTGACTCAAAAGTTCAAAAAGCACGAAAACACAAATAGAAACAAACTCTTACTACTTTGGCGCGAGCTCGTTCAAGTGCCGAGCGACCGCTAGCCAGGCGCCAATATACCCCAACAATAGTGCGCCCAGCAGCAGAGATAGACCATCGGCGAATGGCACCCCGCCGAGGGCAAAATCACTGCCGTAGAGCCCTGCCAGCCGCACCACGGCGCCATTCAGCCAGTCCAGGCCGAAGGCCAGCACCGCCCAGGCGAGCAACCCGGCGCCCAAACCATAGAGCGCGCCCATATAGAGGAAGGGCCGGCGCACATAGCTGTCGGTACCGCCGACCAGCTTGATCACCTCGATCTCCGTGCGGCGGTTCTCGATATGCAGACGAATGGTGTTACCTATGACCAACAGCAGCGCCATCACCAGCAACAGGGTCAGACCGAAGACGAAGCGCTCACCGAGCTTGAGGATCGCGCTCAGGCGCTCCACCCAGAGCAGATCGAGCTGCGCCTGCTGCACCTTCGGCAACTCCGCCAGACGCAGACGCAAGGCCTCCAACCCGGCTTTATCGACTTCCTTCGGCGTGACCAGAATCACCCCCGGCAGCGGATTTTGCGGCAACTCCTTGAGCGCCTCGCCGAGGCCCGACTGCTGCTGAAACTCCGCCAGCGCCTGCTCGCGGCTGATCCACTCGGACTCGGCGACATCCGCCATCTCGGCGATCTGCGCCCGCAGCTGTTCGCCTTCGGCATCGCTGGCATCGATCTGCATGAACAGGGAAATCTGCGCGGCGCGCTGCCAGGAGCCACCGAGGCGCTCGACGTTATTCAGCAGCAGGGAAAGCCCCATCGGCAGGCTCAGGGCGATGGCCATCACCAAGCAGGTGAAGAAACTGCCGATCGGCTGCTTGCCCAACCGGCGCAGGCTATCGACCAGGCTGAAACGATGGCTTTCCAACCAGGCGTGCAGCAGGGTGCGGAAGTCCGGGCCGCCGTCGTGTTTCCTATCGGCTTTCTTCGGCGCAGCGCCTACGCGCTCGGCCGCGGACGACGGCTCTTGTGGGTTGCGAGTCGCACTCATTAGCCGGCCTCCCCATCGCCAATCAAACGGCCGCGCTGCAAGGTCAGCATGCGATGGCGCATGCGGGCGATCAACGCCAGATCGTGACTGGCGATCAGTACGCTGGTGCCCAAGCGATTGATGTCTTCGAATACGCCCATGATCTCCGCCGCCAGCCGCGGGTCGAGGTTACCGGTGGGTTCGTCCGCCAGCAGCAAGGCCGGGCGATGGACTACCGCACGGGCGATACCGACCCGCTGTTGCTGGCCGGTGGATAGATCACCGGGAAACAAATCCGTCTTGTCCGACAGCGCCACGCGCTCCAGCGCCGCATCGACCCGCTTGGCGATCTCCGGCTTGGACAGGCCGAGAATCTGCAGCGGCAAGGCGACGTTGTTGAACACGGTACGGTCGAACAGCAGTTGATGGTTCTGGAATACGACGCCTATCTGCCGACGCAGGAAGGGAATCTGCGCGGTGGTGATCTGCGCCAGATCCTGTCCGGCCAGCAGCAGCTTGCCGGTGGTCGGCCGCTCCATCGCCAGGATCAGCCGCAGCAAGGTACTTTTGCCGGCACCGGAGTGCCCGGTGACGAACAGAAACTCGCCACGCCGCACGCGGAAACTCAGCTCGTGCAGGCCGACATGGCTATTGGCATAGCGTTTACCGACCTGCTCAAAGCGAATCATGCGTGCTCCCGCTCGGCGAACAAGGCCTGCACGAAGGCCTCGGCTTCAAAGGTACGGAGATCGTCGATGCTTTCACCGACGCCGATATAGCGAATCGGCAGGCCAAACTGCTTGGCCAGGGCGAAGATCACCCCGCCCTTGGCCGTGCCATCCAGCTTGGTCAGCGCCAGACCGGTCAAGCTCACGGTCTGGTTGAACTGCTTGGCCTGGTTGATGGCGTTCTGCCCGGTGCCGGCGTCCAGCACCAGCAGCACTTCGTGCGGGGCCGCCTCATCGAGCTTGCCGATCACTCGGCGGACCTTCTTCAGCTCTTCCATCAAATTGTCTTTGGTGTGCAGGCGCCCGGCGGTATCGGCGATCAGCACATCCATGCCGCGTGCCGTGGCGGCCTGCACCGCATCGAAGATCACCGACGCGGAGTCCGCGCCGGTGTGCTGGGCGATCACCGCGATCTGGTTGCGCTCGCCCCAGACCTGCAATTGCTCGACGGCGGCGGCGCGGAAGGTATCGCCGGCGGCGAGCATGACTTTCTTGCCTTCCAGCTGCAGTTTTTTCGCCAACTTGCCGATGGTGGTGGTTTTCCCGGCACCGTTCACGCCGACCACCAGAATCACGAATGGCTTCTGCTGCGGATTGATCCGCAGCGGCTGTTCGACCGGCTTGAGCAAGGCCGTCAACTCTTCCTGCAAGGCTTTATACAGAGCGCCACTGTCGGTCAGCTGCTTGCGCGCGACCCTTTGCGTCAGGCTCTGGATGATCGCGGTGGTGGCTTCGACGCCCACGTCGGCGATCAGCAGATGGGTTTCGATCTCGTCGAGCAGCTCGTCATCGATGGCTTTCTTGCCGAGGAACAGGCTGGCCATGCCCTCGCCGAGGTTGGCGCTGGTCTTCGACAGCCCCTGTTTCAGACGCGCGAAGAAGCCGGCTTTAGTTTCCTCGACACTGGCGGCCGGGCTGGTGACGCTAGCCGGTGCGGGCGTTAGCGGCACCGGCGGCGCAACCGGCGGAGCAGTTTCGAGCGTTGCGAGCATTGCCGGCGCAGTTGTTGCCGGCGCTGCTGCCGGGCTCGGTGCCTGGCTCTCGGGCGCCTTGAAGCGGGCGAAAAAGCCTGGCTTGGCGGCCTCTTCTGCGGTTGCGAGAGCGGGCTGGGCCGGCGTTGGCACGCGACTGTCGGGCACCACTGGAGCGGCGGCGGGCGGCTCGGCAGGGCTAAGCGGCGGCGGGCTGGCCGGCGGCTCTGGCGCCAGGCTCGGTTCAGCCGCTGGCGGCGACTCGGCCGTCAAGGTCGGCGCAACCGGGCTGCTGGCAGGCACCACTACAACCGGCTCGGGCGTGGCGGGCCGTGGCTGGGCCGCCGCCTCGGCAGCAGTCTCCTGCGGTTTTTTACGCAGCCAGCCGAACAGGCTCTTCTTCTCTCCGGCTTCGGCCGGAGCTTGCTCTCCAGCCGCGGCTGGAGTCTTCTTATCGTCGTGGGAACCAAACATGGAGGACGGCTATCTCAAAGGAGCGACGCGCCGACAGGGCAAAAACCCAACAGCCGTGGCCGCCAGTAAAACGGATGAGTATCCTAGCACCTCCGCGCCCGCCGACGCTAAGACCACGCGGGCCGCCCGACAGGTCGACCTCTTACATGAAAATGCTTGCCCGCCGCGCCGCCGGTCTGCTGCTCGCGGTCCTCTGCGTGCCGCTGACGACACTGGCCGCAGAACCTCAGCCGACTCACGAATTCAGCCTGGAGAATGGCCTCAAGGTCATAGTCCGCGAGGATCACCGCGCCCCGGTGGTGGTTTCGCAGATCTGGTACAAGGTCGGCTCCAGCTACGAAACGCCGGGCCAGACCGGCCTTTCCCATGCCCTCGAACACATGATGTTCAAGGGCAGCCGCAAGCTCGGCCCCGGTGAAGCCTCGCGCGTGCTGCGCGAGCTGGGTGCCGAGGAGAACGCCTTTACCAGCGACGACTACACCGCCTATTACCAGGTGCTGGCGCGCGACCGCCTGAGCGTGGCCTTCGAGCTGGAGGCCGACCGCCTGGCCAGCCTGCGCCTGCCACCGGAGGAGTTCAGCCGCGAGATCGAGGTCATAAAGGAAGAGCGGCGCCTGCGCACCGACGACAAGCCCAGCGCGCTGGCCTATGAACGTTTCAAGGCCCTGGCTTACCCCGCCAGCGGTTATCACACGCCGACCATCGGCTGGATGGCCGACCTCAAGCGCATGACGGTGGAGGAACTGCGCGCCTGGTACGAAACCTGGTACGCGCCGAATAACGCCACCCTGGTGGTGGTCGGCGACGTCACCCGCGACGAGGTGAAGACCCTCGCCGAACGCTATTTCGGCCCCATCCCCCGCCGCGCAGTGCCGAGTGCGAAGCCGCCGGTAGAGCTGGCCAAACCGGGCGAGCGGCGCATTCGCCTGCACCTGCAGACCCAGTTGCCGAGCCTGCTGATGGGCTTTAACGTGCCGGGCCTGGCGAGCGCCAAGAATGCCCGCGCTGTGCATGCCCTGCGGCTGATCTCCGCGCTGCTCGACGGCGGCTACAGTGCGCGCTTACCGGCCCGCCTGGAACGCGGCGAAGAGCTGGTGTCCGGCGCCTCGGCCTATTACGACGCCTATACCCGCGGCGACAGCCTGTTCGTGCTGTCCGCCACCCCGAATGGGCAAACCGGCAAAACCCTGCAAGACACCGAAGCCGGCCTCTGGCGGCAACTCGACGACCTCAAGCAGAACCCGCCGTCCGCCGAGGAACTGCAGCGCGTGCGCGCCCAGGTGATTGCCGGGCTGGTCTACGAGCGCGACTCCATCACCAGCCAGGCCACCACCATCGGCGAACTGGAAACCGTCGGCCTGTCCTGGAAGCTGATGGATGAAGATCTTGCCAGCCTGGAGGCGGTGACCGCCGCCGACATCCAGCAAGCGGCCCGCACCTACTTCACCCGCGAGCGCCTGAGCGTCGCCGAGATTCTGCCGAAGGAAGCTTCCCATGAGTGAACGCAACGGTCTGCGTTACGGCCTGCTCGGCCTGGCCTTGATGGTGCTGCTGGCAATGCTGGCCTTCCTTATCAGCCGCCCAGCCCAAGGCCCGACCGCCCCGGCAGCGGCGCCTAGCACTCAATTGCAATCGCTGGCCACCCTCAACGGCCAGGCGCCCAGCCACCGTGACCTGGAGATTCAGACCTGGCAGACCGCCGAGGGCGCCAAGGTGCTGTTCGTCGAGGCGCACCAATTACCGATGTTCGATCTGCGTCTGACCTTCGCCGCCGGCAGCAGCCAGGACGCCGACACCCCCGGCCTGGCCATGCTGACCAACGCCATGCTCAACGAAGGCGTGGCCGGCAAGGACGTCAGCGCCATCGCCGAAGGCTTTGAAAACCTGGGTGCCGGCTTCGGCAACGGCGCCTATCGCGACATGGCCGTCGCCAGCCTGCGCAGCCTGACCGCCGGCGACAAACGCGAAGCGGCGCTGCAACTGTTCGCCCAGGTCATCGGCCAGCCGAGCTTCCCCGCCGACTCCCTGGCGCGGATCAAGAACCAAATGCTGGTCGGCTTCGAATATCAGAAGCAGAACCCCGGCAAGCTGGCCAGCCTGGAGCTGTTCAAGCGGCTCTATGGCGAGCATCCCTATGCCTATTCCAGCGAAGGCAACGCGCAGTCGATTCCAGCTATCGGCGTCGCGCAGCTGCGTGCCTTCCACCGCAAGGCCTACGCCGCCGGGAATGTGGTGATCGCGCTGGTGGGCGACCTTTCGCGCGCCGAAGCCGAAGCCCTGACGGCGCAGGTTTCCGCCGCACTGCCGAAAGGTCCGGCGCTGGCCAAAGTGGCCCAGCCGCAGGAGCCGAAAGCCGGCCCCAGCCGTATCGAGTTCCCCTCGAAACAAACCACCCTATTGCTGGCCCAACTGGGTATCGACCGCCGCGACCCGGATTACGCGGCGCTGTACCTGGGTAATCAGATCCTCGGCGGTGGCGGTTTTGGTACCCGCCTGATGGAGGAAGTACGGGAAAAACGCGGACTGACCTACGGCATATCCTCCGGCTTCAGTGCCATGCAGGCGCGCGGGCCGTTTATGATCAGCCTGCAGACCCGCGCCGAACTCAGTGAAGGCACCCTGAAACTGGTGCAGGACATCCTCCGCGACTACCTGGTCAGCGGCCCGACGCAGAAGGAGTTGGATGACGCCAAGCGCGAACTGGCCGGCAGCTTCCCGCTGTCCACCGCGAGCAATGCCGACATAGTCGGTCAGCTGGGCGCCATTGGCTTCTACGACCTCCCGCTCACCCATCTGGAAGACTTTATGCGGCAGATCCAGGCGCTCGACGTCGCGCAGGTCAAAACCGCGATGGCCAAGCATCTGCAGCCGGACGCCCTGGTGATCGTCAGCGCCGGCCCGAACGTGCCACAGAAACCACTGCCGCCACCCACCGAGCATCCCGTCGAGCCACCGCTCGGCGTACCGGAGCACTGATGAGCCGTCCCGTGAAACCCAGCAACGTTCCAGCCCACGGCGGCCAAGGCCAGCTGCGGATCATCGCTGGCGAGTGGCGTAGTCGCCAGTTCAGCTTCCCGATGGCGCATGGCCTGCGGCCCACCCCGAACCGGGTGCGCGAGACCCTGTTCAACTGGCTTGCCGCCTATGTCGCCGGCGCCCGCGTGCTCGACCTGTTCGCCGGCAGCGGCGCGCTGTACCTGGAAGCCTTGTCGCGCGGCGCCAGCATGGCCTTGGCGCTGGACCTGAATGCGGCGGCCATCGCCAGCCTGCGTCAGGCGCTGGACACCCTCAAATGCGGCAACGGCCAGTTGCTGCACGGCGATGCCCTGCGTTACCTGGAAACTCAGCCGAGCAGCGCCTTCGACCTGGTGTTTCTCGACCCGCCGTTCGGCCAGAGCCTGCTGCTGCCGGCCTGCACCCTACTGGAAGAAAAAGGCTGGCTGGCCGACGACGCCTGGGTCTACACCGAAAGCGAAACCGCACCCTCGGGGCTTGGCCTGCCGGGCAACTGGCGACTGCACCGGGAGAACAAGGCCGGCCAGGTCTACTACGCGCTATGGCAACGCACGTCGTAGGGCGGGTTAGCCGCGCAGCGGCGTAACCCAGACTGGCGTTACCCATGTGTCCGGGCCAAACACCTAGGTTAACCAACCTACGACTGGTTTATAAACAAGGCTATGAGCACCCCCTTCAAACCCGCCTGGTGGCTGCCCGGCGCCCACCTGCAAACCCTGTGGAGCGCCATGTGCCGGCGGCCACCCGTGCTTGAGCGGCGGCGCGAGCGCCTGTGGCTGGCCGACGGCGACTTTCTCGATCTGGACTGGCACGGCCCCCATGCTGCCGAGGCGCCGCTGGTGCTGATCCTGCACGGGCTGACCGGTTCCTCCAGTTCGCTCTACGTCCTCGGCTTGCAGCAAAGCCTGGCCGCCCAGGGCTGGGCCAGTGCGGCACTGAATTGGCGCGGCTGTTCCGGCGAGCCGAACCTGTTACCCCGCGGCTATCACTCCGGGGTCAGCGAAGACCTCGCCGCCGCCATCGAGCACCTGCGCAGCCAGCGGCCGCTGGCGCCGCTGTATGCCGTCGGCTATTCGCTGGGCGGCAATGTGCTGCTCAAACACCTCGGCGAAACCGGCGCGGCTTGCGCGCTACAGGCGGCGGTGGCGGTATCGGTGCCGTTTCGCCTGGATCAATGCGCCGACCGCATCGGCATCGGCTTTTCCAAGGTCTACCAAACGCACTTTATGCGCGAAATGCTCGCCTATGTGCGCGACAAGCAGAAGCGCTTCAAGCAGGACGGCCAAGCCGAGCGCCTGGCCACCCTGGAGCAGCTCGGGCCACTGGACGGCATCCGCACCTTCTGGGATTTCGATGGCCGCATCACCGCGCCGCTGCACGGTTTTGCCGATGCCGAGGATTATTACCGGCGCGCGTCGAGCCGCTACTACCTCGGCACGATCACGATCCCGACTCTGCTGATCCAATCGACCGACGACCCCTTCGTATTCCGCCACAGCCTGCCGGAAGCCTCGGAGCTGGCCGCCAACACCACGCTCGAGCTGCACCCGCGCGGTGGCCACGTTGGTTTTATCGAAGGCTCCTTAGTACGTCCCGGCTATTACCTGGAGCGGCGCATTCCAGACTGGCTGGCGGAACAGGCGTCGGGCGAATAAATCACGCCCGGCGCGTCTAGCTCGGAATCACCAGCTCCAGCGGCACATAGAGCTTCCGGTACAGCGCCTGCACGGCCGCCTGCGCATCCGGCGCGACATAGCCGCCCTCCAGCGCCAAGACCTGATAGATGCCACGCCGCAGCATGTCCTCGCTGAGATCGCCCGGATCCCCGCGTGAAGTGCAGAGAAAGCGCACCCAGGACGTCATGATGATCCAGCTGTTGAGGGTCAGCGCCTCGATCTGCTGACGATCCATCAGCAGAATCCCCGCCTCGACGAAACCCTGATAGATCGCCTGCGCATGGCTCAGGCAGCGCTGGGAGAACAGCCGATACTGCGCCGCCAGCTCAGCATCGGATTCCAGCAGATGCTCGAGATCGCGATGCAGGAAGCGGTAGTACCACATGGCCGCCAGCAGCGCCTCCAGGTAGAAGGTCTTGTCTTCCACCGTCATGGCACGGCCTTGCGGGCGGCGCAAGAAGACGTCCACCTGCCGCTCATACTGGCTGAACAGCTCGGCGATGATCGCCTGCTTGTTGCGGAAGTAGTAATACAGGTTGCCCGGGGAAATCCCCAGGTGCGCGGCAATATGATTGGTCGTCACGTTGCGCTCGCCCTGGGCGTTGAACAGCTCCAGGCTGGCTTGGATGATGCGTTCGCGGGTTTTGATCGGCGCGGCCATGACTCGCCTCGATTGGCTTGCGGAGGGCACCGAGCGGAGCGGCGCCCGGCAAAGGTACACGGGGAAACGGCGCAAGTGTTACCCCCCGCACGGTGCTATGGCACTGGCTAGCTATTCGTTGGCTGTTCCGGCCGCCACAGCGCTGTAGCCCGAGTTGGCCACGCTGGGACGGTGGGTTACGGCCTGCGGCCTAACCCAGCCTACGTACTGCGCGTCGAGCAGCATGCCATTTGACAGATTAGAGTAATTGCTCTAAAAATCCAGCACGCACTTTCCATGAAGCCCCAAACCGCTATGCAAACGGTTTCCGGGTTTCCCCCGCCGGATCGCCGAGGAGCCGCAGCATGGTCGCCGACATCGCTTACCTACAACAGAGCCAGCAACAGATCGCCCAACTGGATGACCTGTTCAGCCGCCAGCGCGAGGCCTTCCGCGCCAACCCGATGCCCGCGGCAGAGCAGCGTAGGCAGTGGCTGAACGCCCTGCGTGAGTTGTTGCTCGGCGAGCAGGAGGCGTTGATCCAGGCGATTTCTCAGGACTTCAGCAACCGCGCCGCCGAGGAAACCTTGCTGGCGGAGATCATGCCCAGCGTGCAAGGCATCCATTACGCCCACAAGCGCATCAAGAAGTGGATGAAACCCTCGCGGCGCGCGGTCGGCCTGGCCTTCCAACCGGCCAGCGCCAAGGTGGTGTACCAGCCACTGGGCGTGGTCGGCGTCATAGTGCCGTGGAACTACCCGCTATTTCTCGCCGTCGGCCCGCTGGTCGGTGCCCTCGCGGCCGGCAACCGGGTCATGATCAAGATGAGCGAGTCGACGCCGGTCACCTCGCAATTGTTCAAAGACCTGCTGGCGCGAATCTTTCCGGAAGACCTGGTCGCCGTGGTGCTGGGCGAAGCGGAGGTCGGCATGGCCTTCTCCAAACTGCCCTTCGACCACCTGCTGTTCACCGGCGCCACCAGCATAGGCCGGCACGTGATGCGCGCCGCCGCGGAAAACCTGACCCCGGTCACCCTGGAATTGGGCGGCAAGTCGCCGGCGATCGTCTCGGCCGAAGTGCCGCTGCAGGATGCCGCCGAACGCATCGCCTTCGGCAAGACCATGAACGCCGGGCAGACCTGCGTGGCGCCTGACTACGTGCTGGTGCCGAAAGATCGCGTGGACGGCTTCGTCGCCGCCTATCGCCAGGCGGTGCAGGGTTTCTACCCGAGCCTGAAGGACAACCCGGACTACACCGCGATCATCAACGAGCGGCAGCTACAGCGCCTGCAGAGCTACCTGAGCGACGCCGAAAGCAAAGGCGCCGAGCTGATCCCCCTGTTCGCCGAAGGCCAGGGCCGACGCATGCCGCAGACCCTGCTGCTGAACGTCAGCGACGAGATGAAGATCATGCAGGACGAGATCTTCGGCCCGCTGCTGCCGATCGTGCCGTACGAGCGCATCGAGGAGGCCTTCGCCTACATCAACCACCGCCCACGGCCGCTGGCGCTCTACTACTTCGGCTACAACAAGGGCGAACAGCAACGCGTGCTGCACGAAACCCACGCCGGCGGTGTGTGCCTGAACGACACCTTGCTGCATGTGGCCCAAGACGACATGCCGTTTGGCGGTGTCGGCCCGTCCGGCATGGGCCACTACCACGGCCACGAAGGCTTCCTGACCTTCAGCAAGGCCAAAGGTGTGTTTATCAAACAGCGTTTCAACGCCGCCAAGCTGATCTACCCCCCCTACGGCAAGGCGCTGCAGAAGCTGGTGTACAAGCTGTTTATCCGTTAAGTCACCATTAGAGCGAGGTGCATAACCACAATGACTGACACCAGCTTCGACGCGCCGGGCCTGTCCCGCCGCGGCCTGCTCAAGGTTGGCCTGTTCGGCACAGCCTTGCTCGCCACCGCCGGGATCACCGCGACCCTCAGCGGTTGCTCGGCCAGTACTCCGGCCAGCGGCTTGAGCGTCCTGCGGGCCTCCGACCTGCCGTTCCTTAAGGCCCTGATCCCGGTACTGCTCGAAGGCGCCGTCGCCCCGGAGCAGATGCCGAACGCCATCGACGGCACGCTGCAGAGCCTCGACTACAGCCTCAATCGGTTGTCGCCGGAGCTGCTCAAGCTCACCGTGCAGCTGTTCGATGTACTCGCCCTGCCGATCACCCGCGGGCCGCTGACCGGGGTCTGGGGTAGCTGGGAAAACGCGTCTGGCGCAGAGGTGCGCAACTTCCTCAACCGCTGGCAAAACAGCTCCATCGGCCTGCTGAAGATGGGCCACAGCTCGCTACTGCAACTGGTGATGATGGCCTGGTACGGGCGCCCGGAATCCTGGGCGCATTGCGGCTATCCAGGGCCGCCGACGGTCTGAGCGCGCCGCCTTTACAACAAAAAATCATCAAGAGTCCTCTGAAACCGTAGCGAGCGGCTTGAGTGCAAGGAAGGATCGCAGCACGCAGCGAGGCAGTACTCGAAGTACGCCGAGTTGCGGACGAGAACCTGACGCCGCAATCGAGTCGCGCAGTAGGTTTCAGTGACTCCGAGGAATGACCTATGCCCGTCCCCGATTTGTTCGCCGAAGGCCTGGCCCGCGGCTGGAAAACCCATAACGGCTCGCGCCTGGAGCATGACCTGAACCTGGAAGCCGACGTCGCCATCATCGGCACGGGCGCCGGCGGCGGCACCACCGCGGAAATTCTCAGCGCCGCCGGGCTCAAGGTGCTGCTGATCGAAGAAGGGCCGCTGAAGACCAGCAGCGACTTCAAGATGCAGGAGGCCGAGGCCTATCCCAGCCTGTATCAGGAAGGCATAGGGCGGATGAGCAAGGACGGCGCCATCACCATCCTGCAGGGTCGCGCAGTCGGCGGCACCACGCTGGTCAACTGGACCTCGAGCTTCCGCACCCCCGACCCGACCCTGGAACACTGGGCCAAGGAGCACGGCGTCAAAGGCCATAGTCCGGCGCAGATGGCCCCCTGGTTCGAGCAGATGGAACAGCGCCTGGGCGTCGCGCCCTGGCTGCTGCCGCCCAATGCCAACAACGAGGTGATCCGCGCCGGCTGCGACAAGCTCGGTTACCACTGGAAGGTCATCCCGCGTAACGTCCGCGGCTGCTGGAACCTCGGTTACTGCGGCCTGGGCTGCCCGACCAACGCCAAGCAATCGATGCTGGTCACCAGCATTCCGGCGACCCTGGAGAAAGGCGGCGAGCTGCTCTATCTGGCGCGCGCCGAGCGTCTGCTGCTCGACGGCGAGCGGGTCAGCGGCATCGAATGCGTGGGCATGGACGAGCGCTGCGTGGCGCCGAACGGCCGCACCATCAGGGTCAAGGCCAAGCATTACGTGCTGGCTGGTGGCGGCATCAACAGCCCGGCGATCCTGCTGCGCTCCAAGGCGCCGGACCCGCACCAGCGGGCCGGCAAGCGCACCTTCCTGCACCTGGTGAACTTCTCCGCCGCGCAGTTCGAGCAGGTGATCAACCCGTTCTACGGCGCACCGCAGTCGATCTATTCCGACCACTTCCAGTGGGACGAGGGCCCGACCGGGCGCATGTCCTACAAACTGGAAGTTCCGCCCTTGCACCCGGCGCTGACCGCCACCCTGCTCGGCCGCTTCGGCGTCGACAACGCCTTGCGCATGGAACAGCTACCGCACACCAACATGATGCTGGCGCTGCTGCGCGACGGCTTCCACCCGGACAGCGCCGAAGGCAGGGTGGAGCTGCGCGGCGACGGCAGCCCGGTACTCGACTACCGAATGACCGACTACACCTGGGACGGCGTGCGCCGCGCCTTTCACACCATGGCCGAGATCCAGTTCGCCGCGGGGGCCAAGGCAGTGTTGCCGATGCACGCCGACGCCGACTACGTGAAAACGACCAAGCAAGCCCATGCGTTGATCGACAATCTGAGCCTGGAGCTGTATCGCACCCGCCTCGGCAGCGCCCACGTGATGGGCGGCTGCGCCATGGGCGAAGACCCGCAGCAGGCCGTTACCGACAGCCTCGGCCGCCACCACCAACTGAGCAACCTGTCGATCCACGACGGCTCGCTGTTCCCCACCAGCATCGGCGCCAACCCGCAGCTGTCGGTCTATGGCCTCACCGCCAAGCTGGCCACGGGCCTCGCCGAGCGGCTCGGCAAAGCGTAGGGCGGGTTAGCCGCGTAACGGCGTAACCCGCCATCGGCACCCGAGGTATAGCCTGCGCCGGCATTGGTGGATTGCTTCGCTGAATCCACCCTACGCCTGACTGGAAGCCGCCAGGGTGAAACCCAGCTGGGTTTCACCCTGGCCACCAAGATGCGCGCCTGCACCTCCTGACTTGGCCGGCGGGACCCTGCTGCGCTACCATCCGAATCCCCTACGGACTCCGCCAGGACGTCGCGATGAATCGAGTGTTGTACCCAGGTACCTTTGACCCCATCACCAAGGGCCATGGCGATCTCGTCGAGCGCGCTTCGCGCCTGTTCGATCAAGTGGTCATCGCGGTAGCCGCCAGCCCGAAGAAGAACCCGTTGTTTCCTCTGGAACAACGCGTAGAGCTGGCCCGCGAGGTCACCAAACATCTGCCGAACGTCGAGGTAGTGGGCTTCTCCACCCTGCTCGCGCACTTCGCCAAGGAGCAGAACGCTAATGTCTTCCTGCGCGGCCTGCGCGCCGTCTCCGACTTCGAGTACGAGTTCCAGCTGGCCAATATGAACCGGCAACTGGTGCCGGACGTGGAAAGCCTGTTCCTCACGCCATCGGAGAAGTATTCGTTTATTTCCTCCACGCTGGTGCGTGAAATCGCCGCCTTGGGTGGCGATATCACCAAGTTCGTCCACCCGATAGTGGCCGAGGCCCTGACCGAACGCTTCAAGCGCTAAGTCCGCCCGCCGGTAAGGCGCCCGGCCGAAAAATGCTCCCTGCATTTTCGGCATTTCCACCATCCGTGGCGGGCGCGTGCACTGCGGGCGCCGATGCGGCACAATTCACCGCATAGTTCCCCAATGTCGCGGCAACCGCCACGGCAGGAGTTGTTCCATGTCCCTGATCATCACCGACGACTGCATCAACTGCGACGTCTGCGAACCGGAGTGCCCGAACGGCGCCATCTCGCAGGGCGAAGAGATCTACGTCATCGATCCCAACCTGTGCACCGAATGCGTCGGCCACTACAACGAGCCGCAATGTCAGCAGGTCTGTCCGGTCGACTGCATCCCGCTCGACGCGGCCCATGTCGAGAGCAAAGACGAGCTGATGCAGAAATACCTGATCCTCACCGGCAAAGCCTGAACCCGTGAGCCGCCTGATCCGCGGCAGCTCGCCGGCCAGGGCGCTGTTCGGCGCCCTGCTGCTGTTTTGTGCCCTGCTCGCCCAGGCCGCGCCAACCCCCAAGCAAGCCGCCATCGCCAGCGCCCATCCCGCCGCCACAGTAGCGGGTTTGGAAACTCTGGCGGCGGGCGGTAACGCCTTCGACGCCGCCGTGGCGGTCAGCGCCGCCCTCGCCGTGGTCGAGCCCTATGGTTCGGGCCTCGGCGGTGGCGGCTTCTTTCTGCTGCGCGAGGCGGGCGAACCGCCGACCTACCGTTTTCTCGACGCCCGCGAACGGGCACCGCTGGCCGCCCACCCCGACCTGTACCGGCGCGGCGGCCAGGTGCAGCCGGCCTTATCCCTGGAGGGCGGCCTGGCGGCGGCCATTCCTGGCTTGCCCGCGGCCCTGGTGGAGTTGGCCCAGCGCTTCGGGCGCTTACGCCTGATCGACTCCCTGGCTCCGGCGATCCGCCTGGCGCGCGACGGCGTGTCCATCGACCGCGTCTACCGCGAGCGCGCCACCTGGCGCCTGGCGGCCTTGCGCGACGATGCGGAAAGCGCGCGGATCTTCCTCGATAAGGGCGCCGTCCCCGAGCAATGGAGCCTGCTGTGTCAGCCGGAACTCGCCGCCACCCTGGAACGCCTGGCCCGCTACGGTAAGGCCGGCTTCTATGCCGGCGAAACGGCGCAGAAACTGGTGAGCGGAGTCAGGGCGGCCGGCGGGATTTGGAGCCTCGCTGACCTGGAGCAATACCGCGTGGTGGAGCGCGCGCCGTTGCGCTACCCGCTGGCCGAGGGACGTGAGTTGATCAGCGCGCCGCCGCCCTCCGCCGGTGGCATCGCCCTGGCGCAAAGCCTGGCCATGCTGCAACAGCTGCCCTGGCGCCAGGCCGACAAGCTGCAGCGCAGTCACTATGTGGTGGAAGTGCTACGCCGCGCCTATCGCGACCGCGGCCTGCTCGGTGACCCGGACTTTATCGCCAACCCCATCGCCAAGTTGCTCGACAGTCGCTACCTGCAGCAGCTGGCGCGCGGCATCGACCCGCTGCAAGCCACACCCAGCAGCCGCCTGCCGCCGGCTCCGGCGTGGCGCGAAGGCGAGCACACCACCCATTTCGCGGTGCTCGACAGCGCCGGCAACGCCGTCGCCGCCACCCTCTCGGTCAACCTGCCATTTGGCGCCGCCTTCACCGTGCCGGGCACCGGTGTGCTGCTCAACGATGAGATGGACGACTTCGCCGCCAATCTCCAAGGCGCCAATGCCTACGGCCTGAGCGCTAGCCAGGCCAATGCCATCGCCGCCGGTAAACGCCCACTGTCGAGCATGAGCCCGAGCTTTATCGAGAGCCCCAGCCAGTTCAGCGCGTTCGGCACCCCGGGCGGTAGCCGCATCCCCAGCATGGTGTTGCTGTCGATTCTCGAGTACCTGGACGGTCAGCCGCTGGCGAGCTGGCCGGCCGTACCGCGCTATCACCATCAATACCTGCCAGACCAGATCGAGTACGAGCCCGCGGCCTTCACCCCGGCAGAACTCACCGCCCTGCAAGCCCGCGGCTATCGGCTCAAAGCCGTGGAGCGCCGTTACGGGAATCAGCAGGTGCTGTTGTGGAACAAGGACAGCGCTAGCGTCGAGGCCGCCAGCGATCCACGCGGGATTGGCCAGGCTGCACTCTTCACGCCAAACGCAGAGACCAAAAAGCCGGTCGATTGACCGGCTTCTTCAGCGTTACTACCTGTTCAGTACTACCTGATCAGTCTTGTTTGTAGCCGCTGGTGGTGCAACCCAGGCAGCGCACAAACGCCTCCTTACCCGGTACTGCAATCAGCTCTTGCGCGGCTTCACCGACATTGCCACCCAACGCCGTGAACGGCAGGCTGACGACAAAGGCCACTACGCCAATCGCCGTGGCGCCTATCAGCAATGGGCGGGCAATCAGCAAATCACCGATCATCGAATAGGCCGGAGGGGCCTCGACGACGTACGTCGGATCACCACTGGCATTCTGCTGCACCATTTCCGCCTGTGCCGGCAGCGCCAGGAGGCCAGTGGTCAGCGCCAAGACAACAGCGGTTGAGCGAAACAGGTTCATGAGTGCGATCCTTCAGCTATTCAGGGTGCGGTGGCTCTAACTATAACAGCGCTCGGGCGATTGTCAGCGTGACGGCCGTCAATCGCCGTAGAACGCGCATTGCGGCTTTTTCGGCAGATAAGGCGAATGGAAGCGCTCATTGCCACTGGGCCAGAAAGCCGGCCGATAACTTCAGCGTTGGCAACGCGGACAATAGACACTGGCGCGCTGGCCCAGACGAATCTCGCGCAAGGTGCTGCCGCAGGTCTTGCAGAACTCACCGCCGCGCCCGTACACGAACAACTCCTGCTGGAAGTAACCCGGCTGACCATCGCCGCCGACGAAATCCCGCAATGTGGTGCCGCCACATTCGATGGCGGCGGCGAGGATGCGTTTGATCTCCTGCGCCAACTTCAGATAACGCGCCCGCGAGATCGAGCCGGCCTCGCGGCGCGGGTCGATACCGGCGGCGAATAGCGCCTCGGTCGCGTAGATGTTGCCGACCCCGACCACCACCGCGTTATCCATGATGAACGGCTTGACCGCCATGCTTTTGCCGCGCGACAGCTGATACAGCCGCTCGCCGTCAAACAGCTCGGTCAACGGCTCAGGCCCCAGGCGCCGCAGCAGCTCGTGGTTAAGCGGGTCCGTACTCCAGAGCAGCGCACCGAAGCGCCGCGGATCGGTGTAACGCAGCGCCAGCCCGCACTCCAGGACGATATCCACATGCTCGTGCTTGGCCACCGGCGTATCGGCAGGCACCAGGCGCAAACTGCCGGACATGCCCAGGTGGCTGATCAACGTCCCCGCCTCGGCCTTGATCAGCAGGTACTTGGCGCGCCGCTCGACGCACTCGATGCGCTGCCCCGACAGGCGCACGTCGAGATCCTCGGGGATCGGCCAACGTAGACGCCGCTCACGCACTATCACCCGGCTGACGCGCTGGCCCTCGAGATAGGGCGCGATGCCGCGGCGGGTGGTTTCGACTTCGGGTAGCTCAGGCATAAAAGGCGGGCACGGCAACGGCAAATTGAAGAGCAGACGGCCACCTTAGCAGGAAAGGCCAACGCCCACGAGTCGCGCCGAGCGCAACCCGCCACGGCCTAGCCACATACTCGCCGCTGCACGGTCACCCGCTGCAACCAGCTAGCGTGTCGCCTGGGCTATAATCCCGCTCTTTTTCCGGAGAGCGACCCATGTCCCTGCCCAGCCTGCGCCTCAAAGCCAATGCCGATCGCCGCCTGCGCGCCGGACACCTGTGGGTCTACAGCAACGAAGTCGATGTCGTCGCCACCCCGCTGAACGGCTTCAATGCCGGCGACCAGGCCATCCTCGAAGCGGCGGGCGGCAAACCGCTGGGCATAGTCGCGCTGAGCCCGAACAACCTGATCTGCGCCCGCCTGATCTCCCGCGATACCAAGCATGTGCTGGACAAGTCCCTGCTGGTGCACCGGATCAATGTGGCGTTGTCGCTGCGCGAGCGTCTGTTCGACAAGCCTTACTACCGCCTGGTCTATGGCGATTCCGACCTGCTGCCGGGTCTGGTGGTCGACCGTTTCGGCGATATCGTTGTGGTCCAGCTGGCCTCCGCCACCATGGAGCGACATAAGGACGACGTGCTCGCCGCGCTGATCCAAGTGCTCAAACCCAGCGGCGTACTGTGGAAGAACGACTCCGCCGCCCGTGACGCCGAAGGCCTGAGCCGCTACGTCGACACCGCGTTCGGTACGGTGCCGGAGTGGGTGGCCCTGGAAGAGAACGGCGTGAAGTTCGAAGCGCCGGTCATGGAAGGCCAGAAAACCGGCTGGTTCTACGACCACCGGATGAACCGCGCGCGCCTGGCACCCTACGTCAAAGGCAAGCGCGTGCTCGACCTGTTCAGCTATATCGGCGGCTGGGGCGTGCAGGCGGCGGCGTTTGGCGCCAGCGAAGTGATGTGCGTAGACGCCTCCGGTTTTGCCCTCGACGGCGTCGAGCGCAATGCCACGCTGAACGGCCTGTCCGAGCGAGTGGCCTGCGTGGAAGGCGATGTCTTCGAAGCGCTCAAGGAACTGAAAGCCGCCGAAGAGCGCTTCGACGTGATAGTCGCCGACCCACCGGCCTTCATCAAGCGCAAGAAAGACCTGAAAAACGGCGAGGCCGCCTACCGTCGCCTCAACGAACAAGCCATGCGCCTGCTGAACAAGGACGGCATCCTGGTCAGCGCTTCCTGCTCCATGCACCTGCCGGAAGATGACCTGCAGAACATCCTGCTCAGCAGCGCCCGTCACCTGGATCGCAATATGCAGCTGCTCGAACGTGGCGGCCAAGGCCCGGATCACCCGGTGCACCCGGCGATAGTCGAGACCCGCTATATCAAGAGCCTGACCTGCCGTTTGCTGCCGAGCTAAGCCGCTCTTGTAGGGTGCGTTGCAACGCACCATTAACCTTCTGCCGGTGCGTTGCCCTACGGGTAACGCACCCTACGCCCTCCCGGCCGACCGCCAGCCTTTCCTCGGCGAAGGCGTGAGGGGTAGAATCCGGGCATCTCTCGCCAGCTATCCCCGGCGGGCATGTGAGCCCAGGCCCAGCATGCGGTGATCCCGCTACGTCTCCCGGCCTTAATCCGACCACACAGCGACTGCTGTTTGCTTCCGATCCAAGCGACGCTCACCATAGGCCTATAACCGCACCTGCTTAGCTCCAGGAATCCACCATGCCTGACTATCGCTCGAAAACCTCCACCCACGGCCGCAACATGGCCGGCGCCCGAGCCCTTTGGCGTGCCACCGGGATGAAGGACGAGGACTTCAAGAAGCCGATCATCGCCATCGCCAACTCCTTCACCCAGTTCGTGCCCGGCCACGTGCACCTGAAGGACCTCGGCCAGCTGGTCGCCCGCGAGATCGAGCGGGCCGGCGGCGTCGCCAAGGAATTCAACACCATAGCCGTCGACGACGGCATCGCCATGGGCCACGACGGCATGCTCTATTCGCTGCCGAGCCGCGAGATCATCGCCGACTCCGTCGAATACATGGTCAACGCCCACTGCGCCGACGCCATCGTCTGCATCTCCAACTGCGACAAGATCACCCCCGGCATGTTGATGGCCTCCCTGCGCCTGAACATCCCGGTGATCTTCGTCTCCGGCGGGCCGATGGAAGCCGGCAAGACCAAACTGGCCAGCCATGGCCTGGACCTGGTCGATGCCATGGTGATCGCCGCCGACAGCAGCGCCTCCGACGAAAAGGTCGCCGAGTACGAGCGCAGCGCCTGCCCGACCTGCGGTTCCTGCTCCGGCATGTTCACCGCCAACTCGATGAACTGCCTGGTTGAAGCCCTCGGCCTGGCCCTGCCCGGCAACGGTTCGACCCTGGCCACCCATAGCGACCGCGAACAGCTGTTCCTGCAAGCCGGCCGCACCATAGTCGAGCTGTGCAAACGCTATTACCAGGACGGCGACGAGTCGGCCCTGCCGCGCAATATCGCCAGCTTCAAGGCGTTCGAAAACGCCATGACCCTGGATATCGCCATGGGCGGCTCGACCAACACCATCCTGCACCTGCTGGCCGCCGCCCAGGAGGCCGAGATCGACTTCGACCTGCGCGACATCGACCGGCTGTCGCGCCAAGTCCCGCAGCTGTGCAAGGTGGCGCCGAACATCCAGAAGTACCATATGGAAGACGTGCACCGCGCCGGCGGCATCATGAGCATCCTCGGCGAACTGGCCCGCGGCGGCCTGCTGCACACCGAGCTGCCGACCGTGCACAGCAAGAGCATGGCCGATGCCATCGCCCAGTGGGACATCACCCAGACCGCCGATGAAGCCGTGCATACCTTCTTCAAGGCCGGCCCGGCGGGCATCCCGACCCAGACCGCGTTCAGCCAGTCGACCCGCTGGGAAACCCTCGACGACGACCGCGCCGAAGGCTGCATCCGCAGCGTCGAGCACGCTTACTCGCAAGAAGGTGGCCTGGCTGTGCTCTACGGCAACATCGCCCGCGACGGCTGCGTGGTGAAGACCGCCGGCGTCGACGAGTCGATCCACGTCTTCGAAGGCAACGCCAAGATCTTCGAGAGCCAGGACAGCGCCGTACGCGGCATCCTCGCCGACGAGGTGAAAGCCGGCGATATCGTCATCATCCGTTACGAAGGCCCGAAAGGCGGCCCGGGCATGCAGGAAATGCTCTATCCGACCAGCTACCTGAAATCCAAGGGCCTGGGCAAAGCCTGCGCACTGCTGACCGACGGGCGCTTCTCCGGCGGCACCTCGGGCCTGTCCATCGGCCACGCCTCGCCGGAAGCGGCAGCCGGCGGCGCCATCGGCCTGGTGCGTGAAGGCGACAAGATCCTGATCGACATCCACAACCGCTCGATCAACCTGCTGGTCAGCGACGAGGAACTGGCCCACCGCCGTCACGAGCAGGACAAGCTGGGCTGGAAGCCGGTGGAAAAACGCCCACGCAAGGTGACCACCGCGCTGAAGGCCTACGCCCTGCTCGCCACCAGCGCCGACAAGGGTGCGGTACGCGACAAGGCGCTGCTGGATGACTAAGCCTTAGCTGCAACGAAAAAGCCCGGCGCAGATGCCGGGCTTTTTCGTTATGCGTGGGCAGGATCAGCGCCTGTTCCATACCTCGAACACATAGCCCGGCGTCTCCATCCCCGCCGGATGCTCGATGGCCGAGGACAGCTGCCAATCGGCTTCCGCCACTTGCGGGAACCAGGCGTCACCCTCCGGGCTCAGCGCGACGCGGGTCAGGTACAGGCGATCCGCCATGGCTAGGCCCAATTCATACAGCTGCGCACCGCCGATCAGCATCAGCTCTTCGGCGTCTTCCGCGCGGGCCCAGGCTTCGGCCCGTTCGAGCGCCGCTTCCAGGCTGGCGAAGACTTCCGCGCCCTCCAGCTGCAAGCCCGGCTGGCGGCTGACCACCAGATTGAGCCGCCCCGACAAAGGCCGACCGAGGGAGTCCCAGGTCTTGCGGCCCATGATGATCGGCTTGCCCAGGGTCAGCGCCTTGAAGTGTTTGAGGTCCGCCGGCAGATGCCAGGGCAATTGATTATCACGGCCGATCACGCGGTTTTCCGCGAGGGCGGCGATGAGGCAGAGGGGGAGTGATTTTTTCATGGCCGCGAGGATAACGGCTCAGCGGTTATGAATGAAGTCTTCTATCCGTTCAGGGCTTCTTGCAGACCACGCGGTCACGCCCCTGCTCCTTGGCCAGGTAGAGGGCGACATCGGCCAGGCGCAGGGTGTCTTCCAGGCGCTGGTGCGCCTGCGGCACCAGATAAGCCAGGCCGATGCTGATACTGACCACCGCGGCCGCGTCGGACTGCGCATGGGGCAGCTGCAAGGCGATGATGTCGCTGCGCAGCCTCTCGAGTATCCCCTGCATAGGCTCCTCGCTGAGGTTGTACCAGAGGCCGACGAACTCTTCGCCGCCATAGCGCGCGACTATGTCCAGCGGTCGCCGCGCGTGTTCGCCAAGCACCTGGGCGATCCTGCGCAGGGCCTCATCGCCGGCGGCATGGCCATAGTGGTCGTTGTAGCACTTGAAGAAATCCACATCCATCATCACCACGCCCAGCCCATGCTTCTCGCGCAGGGCCTGGCGCCAGCTGAAGGCGCGGCGGTTGAGCAGGCCGGTGAGGAAGTCCTTCTCCGCCATATCCTGCAGCAGTCCCTGGGCGAGGAAGTTCTGCCGCGTGGCGTACTCCAGAAAGTAGCAACCCACCGAGCCGATCACCTTGGCCGAACCGAGAAAGAAGGCGGTATACAGCAGCACTGCCCCCGGCGAGCCGCTGATCACTTCGATCGCCAGGTAGGCGAGAAAGGTCAGCCAGCCGCATAGCGCGGCGGTGGTGAAACGTAGCCCGGTGAGAAAGTAGAAGAACACCGTGACCAGGATGATGCCCTCGTAGGGCAGCGGGAAGGCATGGCTGCGGGCGATCCAGATGATGCCCACCACGCCCAGCCCGGCAAACAGCGCCGCCACGCCGCCGATCAGCTGCAAGTAAGGGCGCAGCTCGCGCCTGTAGGTGGCCAGCCAGGTGATCGACAGCATCGGCAGGATCAGCCCCAGGCGCAGGGCCAATACCTTGCTGCGAATAGTCGGCGGCAGGCTGAGCGCATCCAGCACGGCAAACAGCAGAATCAGCAGCATGGCCACCATGCAGGGCCCAGCGCATGCGCAGGAGGAAGACATCGATGTGATAACGCTTGAAGGCCTGTTCCAGCTCCCCGGCGAAATTCAGCAGGCGGAACCCCTGCAGGTGCTGACGCAGGTAAGGGGAGTCCTGATTGACCCAATCCAGATGGGGTAATTTCACTATGACCGCTCGCTTTATTCTTGTTCTGCCTTGCAGCCTAGCCCGCACAGCCGAGTCCATACACCTATCCAGGGTTTAGCCCTGCCGGCCGCACTGCGGTTATGCTCTGTACTCCAGCCGCCAGCGGAACAGCGCGTGCCCCCGACTGACAAAACCTCAAGCAATCGCCTGCAGCGCCTGTGGCTGTGCGAGGCGCTGGACGGTGCGCGCCTGGGCCCTAGCCCGCCCGGGCCTGCATGCCTGGTGCGGTTCGACAGCGCGGCGCCGCCTGTGGGTGGCGAGCCCGCCTGTAAGACAACCCGGCGCTGCTGCAGGAGCAAGCCCGTCCGCAGTTGCAACCCTTGATCGACGACCACTAGGCGTAGCGTCAGCCCCGCCGCAATGGCGGCACACGACGGATCGCCGAGCTGCTGCTCGCAGCAGGCGGGCGTTCAATCCTCGGGCGGCAGCGGCACGAACAGCTGCTGACCGACCTGCAGGCTCTGGTAGCGCGGCATCACCTTCTGCACCCTACCCATCCGCGCAGCCTCGATCAGTTCCTCGGTGGAATAGGCCTGCTCGAAGCGCCCGGCCACCTGCCATTGGCCCTTGTCTGTACGAGCGCAGAAGAACAGCGAAATGTCATTCTGCTGAGTCGGCAACAGCAGCACCTCGTTGCGCCCGCACGGCGCACTGCATGACCCGAGCATCGCCGGCCTGCGCACTTCACCGCCGCACAGGCATTGGCCGAGGGCCGGCTGCTGCAGGTGCTGCCCGACTGGCGCTACACCGGCGCCTACCAGGGCGCGGCCTGCGACGGGCTTGAGGGGTGAGCCTGGGACTCAAGGGCCGCACCGCCTGCAGATGGCTAGACTAAAAGGCCACCCCGTAGATAACCGCAACTTATCTTGCGCCGGGGGAGCACTCGATGGCGAGGCCGCTCGGCAGGCTGGCCGGAACCAGCCGTTTTTTGTCCGCAACTACGCTCGTGTAGACGTACTGCCACTGTTGTCATGCCGCTCAGGGGAAAACCACCCTAAACTGGTAGATAACAATGAGAAAACAGACTGTACGGCTTTTGACCTGGGGCATCCTAGCCGCCTCGCACCAGGCTGGCGCGTTTCAATTCGATACCGAAGCCGACGGCTTCAGCGCCTCCCTCGACAACCTCGTCGAATACAACGCGATATACCGCACCAGCGAGACCGAGCGGATCGTCCGCGATGGTCAGAACATCTTCGCCAACGCCAACGATGGCAGCGAATACTACAGCCGCGGGCTGGTCGCCAACGAGTACAAGCTCAGCTCGGAGCTGCACCTCAAGCTCCATGAAGATGGCCTGTTCGTGCGCGGCAGCGCCTGGTACGACACCCGATTGATGGATCACAACCCCACGGGCGGCGACAACCCGCTGCACAACACCGACAGCGACCGGCGCTATCCGTCCGATCTGGAAAACCGCGTAGGCCACGGCACGCGCCTGCTCGACGCCTACCTCTACGGCAATCGCGAGCTGGGCGGGATGCCGGTCAACCTGCGCCTGGGGCGGCAGGTGATCAACTGGGGCGAGGGCATCTACTACGGCGACGGCCTCAACGTGGTGAACCCGGTCGACGTCGGCCGCCTGGTGCTGCCCAGCGCCAGCCTCAAGGAAGCGCTGCTGCCGACCAACATGGTCGCCCTGCAGCTCGGCCTGAGCGACAGCCTGAACCTGGAGAGCTTCTATGGCCTGGAATGGCAGCGCAACCAGCTGATGCCGACCGGCGCCTTCCTCAGCGACAACGACATCTTCGGCAAGGGCACCAACGGCGTGATCATCGACCTGCGTTCGCAGTTGGCCGAGCTGGGCGTTCCCGAGGCCCTGGTGCCCGGAGTGAACGGCGTCGACGGGGTGGTGGCCGGCGCCCGCTACGGGCGAGACCGCGACGCCAGTGACAACGGCCAGTTCGGCTTCGCCCTGCGCTACATGGCCGAACAGTGGAACAGCACCGAGTTCAGCCTCTACTACCTCAACTACCACAGCAAGGTGCCGTTCCTCAGCCTGCGTCCCGGCAGCTCCTTCGGTTGCAGCGCGGGCGACGGCGGGCGCTTCGCCGATCTCTGCGGCCTGGCGAAGGTGTTCGATCCCACGGCGGTACCGCTGGTCGATGGCCTCGCACTGCTCGATGGCACTGACTACGACCTGATCTATCCAGAGGACATCCGCCTGTTCGGTTTCACCGTCTCCGGCAACGTCGGCGACAGCAACCTGGCGCTGGAGCTGACCTATAGGCCCAACGCGCCCCTGGAGCCGTCGATGACCCACGAGCTGGAGCAGCTGGCTAGCGGTGCGTTACTCGGCGGTGGAGCCAGTGGCCAGCCCATCGACCTGGGCGAATTCGGCACGGTGGACGGCCGCGCCATCGACCTGTACCGCCGCCACGAGCTGTACACCGGCTCGCTCTCGGCGGTGCACAGCTTCGGCCCGGCGCTCGGCCTCGACGGTCTGCTGCTGGTCGCCGAGGTGGCGGCCAACCATGTGCCCGGCAGCCTGCTCGATACGGCCAACTACCAGTACCTGTCGTCGTTCTCCTGGGGCTACACCCTCAACCTGTCAGGCAGCTACGAGAACGTCTGGTCCGGCATCGACCTGCTGCCCGGCCTGACCTTCCGTCAAGACGTCTACGGCACCTCGCCCGCGCTGAACCAGAACTTCATCGAGGGGCGCAAGTCGTCGACCCTCGAACTGGGGGCGAGGTACGGCGAGAACCTCGGCGCCAAGCTCAGCTACACGGCGTTCTGGGGCGCCCGCAAGAACAACCCGCTGGTCGACCGCGACAACCTCGCACTGAACCTTTCCTACTCCTTCTGACCGGGAGCTCTGCTATGAAACTTCACTCAACAGGCCGGTGCGCGACCGGCGCCTTGCTCTGCACACTGCTTTCACTAGGCGCCCAGGCCAAGGTACCGACCGAACAGGCCGCTCGCCTCAACACCGATCTCACGCCTTTCGGCGCCCTCCGCGAGGGCGATGCCGCCAACGGCATTCCGGCCTGGAACGGCGGTCTGCACAGCGCGCCTGCCGGCTATGGTGGGCCGGGCAACTTCGAGGTCGATCCCTATGCCGACCAGGCGCCACTGCTGGTGATCGATGCCGGCAATCGCAGCCAATACGCCGCCCACCTCGGCGAAGGCGTGCAGGCGCTGTTCGCCACCTATCCGGACAGTTTCAAGATGCCGGTCTACCCCAGCCAACGCAGTTTCGCCGCGCCCGAAGAGATCTACGCCAATACCTACCGCAATGCCCTGAGCGCCGAGCTGGTCGAGGACGGCAACGGTTTCGCGCAGGCCTACGCGGGGATTCCCTTCCCTATCCCGCAGAACGGCCTGGAGGCCATCTGGAACCACATCGCACGCTGGCAGGGCCGCTACTTCGAGGAGGTCTCCAGCACCGCCAGGGTGCAGGCCAACGGCAGCTACTCCGGCTTCCGCGAGGAGAACCAGCTGTTCTCCAACTACTACGCAGCGGGCAAGGACGCCGACAGCCTCGACAACATCCTCTTCCGCTACGTCAACAAACAGCTGCCGCCGTCGCGTTCCGCCGGCGAGACCTTGCTGGTGCACGAGCCCATCAACCAGGTGGCGATGCCGCGCATGGCCTGGAATTACTTCCCCGGCCAGCGCCGCGTGCGCCGCGCGCCGACGGTGGCCTACGACAACCCGGCCGACGGCTACGTCAGCGACGAAGCCGACATGTACAACGGCTCGCCCAATCGCTACGACTGGAAGCTGCTCGGCCGCCGGGCACTGTACGTGCCCTACAACAACTACCGCCTCGGCCAGCCGGGCACCGCGCATGACGAGATCCTGCACAAGGGACACATCAACCCGGACCTGACCCGCTGGGAGATGCACCGGGTCTGGGTGGTCGAGGCGCAGCTCAAGCCGGGCGAGCGGCACGTCTACGCCAAGCGCCGCTTCTATCTGGACGAGGACAGCTGGAGCGTGCTGATGGCGGAGAGTTACGACAGCCGCGGTCAGCTCTGGCGGGTCAACCTGGCCTTGGCCAAGCAGGCCTACCAGGTGCCGACCCTGACCACCGAGATGACCGTCTACCACGACCTGATCAACCGCGATTACAGCGCCCTCGGCCTGCGCAGCCAAGAGAAGTCACCGCGCCAGTTCCACCTGTCGGTACCGCCGGAAAGCTATTGGAAACCCGCCAACCTGCGCCGCATGGGCACCAACTGAGTTCATCGAGGTTAACCACATGAAACACCCTTCCCTGCGCCGCCTGCTGCAGGTCGGTGCCGCCGCCCTGGCCTGCCTGTGCCTGCTGTTCGCCGGCCACAAGGCCCTGCGCCTGTGGCAGCTGCAGACGCTGTTCGCCCCCGAGCGGATAGTCGAGAACTTCCGCTCGCTGCCAGCGCTGTTCGACTTCCACGACATCCACCGCAGCGGCCCGGTGCTGCCGCTCGCCGCGGCGCCACAGGCGTTGCCGAGCGGCTTCGAGTTCCAGGGCCAGCGGGTCGTGCTGAACGAGTGGCTGGAGCGCACCGGCACCACCGGGCTGCTGGTACTGGCCGACGACCAGGTCGCCTACGAGGACTACTTCCAGGGCAACAGCGCCGAGACCCAGGTGATCTCCTGGTCGGTGGGCAAATCCTTCGTCTCGGCGCTGGTCGGCATGGCGCTGGCGGACGGCTCGATCCGCAGCCTGCGCGATCCGGTCAGCGACTACGCCCCGGTGCTGAAAGGCAGCGGCTACGAGGGGGTCGCCCTGCAGGATGTGCTGGAGATGGCCTCCGGCATCGACTTCAGCGAGGACTACGCCGACCCCGAGGCGGGCATCAACCAGCTCGGCCGCACCATCGCCCTCGGCCGCTCGACCGACGACTGGATCGCCCAACTGCAACGCGACCAGCCCGCTGGCCGCAAACACGACTACCTCAGCGTCGACACCCAGGTGCTCGGCATGGTGCTCAAGGGCGCCACCGGCAAGAGCCTGACCGAGTACATGCAGGAGAAGCTCTGGTCACGTCTGGGCGTCGAGGGTGACGGCCGCTGGCTGACCGATGCCCAAGGCATGGAACTGGCCTTCGGCGGCCTCAACCTGCGGCTGCGCGATTACGCCCGTTTTGGCCTACTCTATCTGCACGGCGGGAGTAACCTGGCCGGCGAGCAGTTGCTGCCCGAGCAATGGGTCGAGGATTCGGTGCGGCCAAGGCAGGCGTATCTGCAACCCGGCCGTTTCCAGGAGGAAGGCCAGCCGAACCTGGGCTACGGCTATCAGTGGTGGATTCCGCAGAGCGAGGAGGGCGAGTTCATGGCTATAGGCGTCTACGGGCAGTTCATCTACGTGAACCCGGCCCGCCAAGTGGTGATCGCCAAGAGCTCGGCCTATGCCGACTACCACCACGACGGCACCCGCATGGAGTACGAGTCCCTGGCGGCGTTCCGCGCCATCGCCCGGCAAGTGGCCGGCCGCGAGGGTTGAGAGATGCAGGCCGCCTCCATCATCGAGTTCGACTTCGAGTGGCGGCCGCTGCACAACTACCTGAAGGCCCAGGGCATAGCGCCACCCGCGCTGCCCCAGGTGGCGGGCGAGGGAACCCCGCAGTTACCCAGCGAAACGCTCTATGACTGGATGGTGTTGAACAGCCGGGACGCCACCGACGGGCTGCGCCTGGGCGAGCACTACCGTATCTCCGACTACGGTGTGGCCGGCCTGGCGCTGCTCAGCGCCGAGTGCGTGGACGACGCGCTCAAGGTCGTCAAGACCTACATGCTGCTGTTCAACAAGGACATAGCCGAAATCCGCATCGAACAGTCCACCCCGGACGAAGTACGGATCGCCATCGGTCTCAACTCCCGGCCAGGCTGGTCAGAACAGGCGCGGCTGTTTCACGCCAACGTGCTGGCCTCCGCCTCGTTCAAACTGTTCAAGGATCTGCTGCGTGACGACTTCGAGCTGCTGGCCCTAACACTGCCAGCCAACCCAGGCGACGTCCGCCCCTATCAGGAGTACTTCCGTCAGCCGGTGCGCTTTCGCGGTAGCGGCATAGTCTTCCACCTGCCCGCGCAACTGCTGAAGACACCCATTCCAACGGCCAACCCGGCGGTGTTCCAGACGGCCCTGGCGCTCGCCGGCGAAAGCTTCAACGACCTGCTGGAGCGGGAAATGGGCGGGCTGAAGCAGCGCGTCGTCGCCCTGCTCGATTCGCTGCCGGAGCGTTACCCGGATATCCGTTGGACCGCGCAGCACCTGAAGATGACCGAGCGCACCCTGCGCCGCCGCCTGGCGGAGGAGAACTGCAGCTACCGGGAGATCATCGACCAGGCACGCCAGGCGCGGGCCCAGCGGCTGCTGGCCAATGCCCAGCTGAGCATCGAGCAGATCGGGGCGCTACTCGGCTACGCGGACAGCTCGAGTTTTCGCCATGCCTTTCGCCGCTGGACGGGACAGAGCGCGAACCTCTATCGGCAACGGCATTCCGGCAAGCCGTGAGGGCGCTCGCCGCTGACCGGTTGCGGCCGGCGCGCTAGAACGGCTCGACGCCGTAGTTGCGGATCTATGTGGTAACCGCAGGCTGGCTGAGACCGAGCGTCTTCGCCGCCTAGGTGCTGCTGCCCAGGCGGGCGACCCTGTGGAAAGCCTTGAGCTCGGCCGCCAGCACTATGTCAGACCGCGACCGGCGCGGCGATGTGCGGATGAGCCTGGTAGCCCTGCAGTTCGAAGTCGTCGAACCTGAAGGCGAACAGGTCCTTCACCGCCGGATTCAGCCGCATGCTCGGCAGCGGCAGCGGCTCGCGCGACAGCTGCAGATCGGTCTGCTCGAGATGGTTGGCGTACAGGTGGCAGTCGCCGCCGGTCCAGATGAACTCGCCCGGCTTAAGGTCGCAGACCTGCGCCACCATCAGCGTCAGCAGCGCGTAGCTGGCGATATTGAAGGGCACGCCGAGGAAGATATCCGCCGAGCGCTGGTACAGCTGGCAGCTGAGCTTGCCGTCGGCGACGTAGAATTGGAACAGCGCATGACACGGCGGCAGGGCCATCTGCTCGACCAGCGCCGGGTTCCAGGCGGAGACGATCAGCCGACGCGAGTCCGGGTTCGTCTTGAGCATTTCGATCAGCGTGCTGATCTGGTCGATCGAGCCGCCGTTCGGCGCCGGCCAGTTGCGCCACTGGTAGCCGTACACCGGGCCGAGGTCGCCGTTCTCGTCGGCCCATTCGTCCCAGATGCGCACGCCGTGGTCCTGCAGGTACTTGATATTGGTGTCGCCCTGGAGGAACCACAGCAGCTCATGGATGATGGATTTCAGGTGGCACTTCTTGGTAGTCACCAGCGGAAAGCCATCGGCCAGGTTGAAGCGCATCTGGTGGGCGAACAGGCTGTAGGTGCCGGTGCCGGTGCGGTCGGGCTTGAAGGTGCCGGTCTCGCGCACCAGGCGCATCAGCTCGAGGTACTGTTTCATTCCAACTCCAAGTAATCAGGGCGACCCCAAGAGCGTCGCGAGCGAAGGCCAGACAAGGCGGAAGGAGGCGCAACGCAGCAAAGCGGAGTAACAGCCGTAGGCTGGCCCGCAGGGCGAGCGTAGCGAGTCAAAAGCGCAGTTTACTTTAGTAAATGAGCATTTTGAGCCTACTTCCAACGCCGTATGACCGAGCGCCGCAGCTATTGCGGACGGCCTCGGCGATAGGCCCAGACCAGCAGGCCTATGCCAGCGAGAATCATCGGCACACAGAGCACCTGGCCCATGGTCAGCCAGCCAAAGGCCAGGTAACCCAACTGGGCATCCGGCACTCGGACGAACTCGACGATAAAGCGGAACAAGCCGTAGCACAGCGCGAACATGCCGGAGACCGCCATGGTCGGCCGCGGTTTGCGCGAGAACGCCCAGAGCACCAGGAACAGCGCCACGCCTTCGAGGGCGAATTGATAGAGCTGCGACGGATGGCGCGGCAGCTGCGCCGGGTCGGTCGGGAAGATCATCGCCCAGGGTACATCGGTGGCCTTGCCCCACAGCTCGGCATTGATGAAGTTGCCGATCCGCCCGGCGCCCAGCCCAATCGGCACCAGCGGCGCGATAAAGTCCATCAGCTCGAAGAAGCTCTTGCCGTTGCGCTTACCGAACCACCAAGTCGCCAGCATTACGCCGATAAAGCCACCGTGGAACGACATGCCGCCCTTCCAGACCTCGAAGATCAGCAGCGGATTGGCGATATAGGCCTGCAAGTCGTAGAACAACACATAGCCCAACCGCCCGCCGACGATCACGCCCATGGCCACCCAGAACACCAGGTCGGAGAGTTTCTCCTTGCTCCAGCCCGGGTCGAAACGCTGCAACCGGTACGAAGCCAGCAGCCAGGCGCCGCCGATGCCGACCAGGTACATCAACCCGTACCAGTGGATTTTCAGCGGGCCGATGGCCAGCGCCACCGGGTCGATTTGCGGGTAAGCCAGCATGTGGACTCCTTAAATCAAGAAACTCGTGCCCACGCAGAACAGCAGCAGGGCGAACAAACGCTTGAGCAAGCGCGGCGACAATTTATGCGCCAGGCGCGCGCCAAAGCGGGCAAACAGCATACTGGTGATGGCAATCCCGGCCAGCGCCGGCAGATAGACGAAGCCCAGGCTCCACGGCGGCAGCAGCGGATCGTGCCAGCCCAACAGCATAAAACTCAGTGCACTGGCCGCGGCGATCGGCAAGCCACAGGCGGACGAGGTGGCCACCGCCTGCTGCATCGGCACGCTGCGCCAGCTCAGGAAGGGCACGGTCAAGGAGCCGCCGCCGATGCCGAAAATTGCCGAGGCCCAACCGATCAGCACACCGGCTGCACTCAAACCGAGCTTGCCCGGGACACCGCGACTGGCTTGAGGTTTCAGCTCCAGGGCCATCTGCAGCGCGATGATGATCGCGAACACACCAATGATTTTCTGCAGCAGCGGGCCTTTGATCGCCGTCGCCGTCAGCGCACCGAAACCGGCGCCGAGCAGAATCCCGAGGGTCATCCAGGCGAAGATCGGCCAGCGCACCGCGCCCTTGCGCTGATGTTCCAACACCGCGTTGATCGAGGTGAAGATGATGGTCGCCAAGGAGGTACCGACCGCCAGGTGGGTGAGGATCGACGCATCGAAGCCCTGGGCGGTGAAGCTAAACACCAGCACCGGCACTATGATCAGCCCGCCACCCACGCCGAACAGCCCGGCGAGCACGCCAGCGCCGGCCCCCAGCAGCAAATAGAGCAGAAATTCCATCGGCACCCCCGAAAAACCATGCGGCATGGTAACGGATGCGCCCCCACCCCTCCACCGCGACTATGGATGCCACGACGCGCTTCTCGTACAGTGGGGTGCGTTCAAGGAGTCTTTATGTGTTTGATCGTATTCGCCTGGCGCCCGGGGCATGCCATCCCCCTGGTGCTCGCCGCCAACCGTGACGAATTCTATGCCCGTCCGAGCCTGCCGCTCGGCGCCTGGGAGGATGCCCTCGGGGTGATCGCCGGGCGCGACCTGGAGGCCGGCGGCACCTGGCTGGGCATCGGTCCGCAAGGCCGTTTCGCCGCGCTGACCAATATCCGCGTCGCGCGCCAGCCACAGATCGGCCGCTCGCGGGGAGAGTTGGTGGCACAGTTTCTTCGCGGCCCGCAATCGCCTGAAGCCTTTTTAGCCGAGCTCGCCCAACGGGCGAGCGACTACGCCGGGTTCAATCTGCTGGTCGGTAGCACCCACGAACTCTGGCATTTCAACTCCCGGGAAGGCGCGCCACTGCGCCTGGGCAGCGGTATCTACGGGCTGTCCAATGCCAATCTGAATACGCCCTGGCCGAAGGTGCGGCGCGCCAAGGCGGCGCTCGCCGAATGCCTCGACCCGCCGCAAGCGCCGACATTACTGGAGATTCTGGGCGATCCGCAGCAGGCACCGGAAGCCTCCCTACCGGACACCGGCCTCGGCTTGGCCACCGAACGACTGCTCTCGAGCATTTTCATCGCCGGCCCCAACTACGGCACGCGCGCCAGCAGCGCGCTGATCGTCCAGGCCGATGGCCGGCGGCAGCTGGTCGAGCGGAGTTTTGGGCCTTATGGCGCGCATCTGGGCGAGGTCAGCCTGGAGTGTTAGAGCAGCCTGTCGCCAAGGCCATCCAGGGCAAACAGCGGCGCCGCAATCCTCGGGTCGTCGGCATCGGCTACCAGCAGCAAACGGCCGTCGGCCTGGAAGGCCAAGCCTTCGATCTTCACCCGCGGCGTTAGTCGAGCCAGCTGCACGATGTTGAAGTCCTGATCGAAACGTCCGAGCACACTGCCGACGCAGGCGCCGTCCAGGTAGCTGGAGTCGGTGGCTTCGGCTGCGGCGCTGAAATACAGGCGTCCGGCGGGATCCACGCTGAGGTCGGTCAGGCTCAATGGCACGCCGTCCAATTCCGCCAGCTGCAACGGCAGGATGCGCAACAGAGCGCTCGCGCTTAACTGGCCACTGTCGAGGTCGTCCAGGGCTTGTTGCAGGTCGAGAAACACCAGGGCATTTTCCCCACCCACCCCATTGCCGCGCTGCGCCAACAGCAACTGCCCGCCGTGCACCACGGCGCCTTCCAGATTCAGCTCGTGGAAATGCTCGGCGAGCTTCAGGTACAGCGGGCCGAGGTCGATGACGCGAACGACTCCGCCCCGGATCAAACAACCGCGACGGCGCCGCTTGGTCGAACCAGAGCCGAGCGCCAGCAAGGCGCCATCGGGCAACAGCAGCAACGCCTCGAAATCCGCTTTGAGTTTTTTGCGCAGCTTGGCGTCTTCGGGCAGCTCGCCCGGTAGCAGCGCCTGCTCAGCCAACCAGTCACCGGTCAGGCTGTAGCGCTGCAGGCTCAACGCATCGTCGGCCACCAGCCAGAGGCTCGGCCCCTGACAGACCAGCGCGCTGGCCGCCGACAGCCGCAGCTTGGCCAGCAAGCACAGCGGCAACGGCTGAGCCGCTTGCGCCAGCAAAGCCGACTGCCCCAGCAAAACCGATTGTTCCATCAAGACAGTACGCCGCTTAAGCCTGAATCATCGCCGCGGGATTGAGTACTCGGCTCAGGCCGAGATTGCGCAAGGCCAGGTTCAGGGCGCTGTGGGTGACCTGCGGATTGTCGATGCTCATCAGCTGTGCCAGCAGTTCCTTGGCTTTGCTCAGGCTGATCTGCCGCAGCAGCCATTTCACCTTGGGCAGGTTGGTGGCGTTCATCGACAGGCTGTCAAACCCCATGGCCATCAGCAGCACTGCCGACGACGGGTCGCCGGCCATCTCGCCGCAGATGCTCACCGGTTTGCCTTCGGCATGGGCGCCATCGACCACCAACTGCAGCGCCTGCAGCACCGCCGGATGCAGGAAATCGTAGAGATCGGCGACCCGCGGGTTGTTGCGGTCCACCGCCAATAAATATTGCGTCAGGTCATTCGAGCCGACCGAAAGGAAGTCGACCTGGCGCGCCAGTTCGCGCACCTGATAGACCGCCGCGGGAATTTCGATCATCACCCCGACCGGTGGCAGCGGCACATCGGTGCCTTCGTCGCGTACCTCGCCCCAGGCGCGGTGGATCAGGTGCAGCGCCTCTTCCAGCTCATGGGTGCCGGAGATCATCGGCAGCAGGATGCGCAGGTTATTCAGCCCCTCGCTGGCCTTGAGCATCGCGCGGGTCTGCACCAGGAAGATTTCCGGGTGGTCGAGGGTCACACGAATGCCGCGCCAGCCGAGGAAAGGGTTGTCTTCCTTGATCGGGAAATACGACAGTGCCTTGTCACCGCCGATATCCAGGCTGCGCATGGTCACCGGCAGCGGATGGAAAGCCGCCAGCTGCTCGCGATAGATCGCTAGCTGCTCTTTCTCGCTGGGAAAGCGGTCCTTGATCATAAACGGCACTTCGGTGCGATACAGCCCCACGCCTTCGGCACCCCGCTCCTGGGCACGCACCACATCGGCGAGCAGGCCGGTATTCACCCACAACGGCATGCGGTGGCCATCCAGGGTCTCGCACGGCAGCGCGCGCAGCGCACTCAGGCCCTGGGTCAGCTGGCGTTCTTCCTCGACCACCTCGGCGTATTGCTTGCGCAGCACTTCGCTGGGGTTGGTGAAGACTTCACCGTGGTAACCATCGATGATCAGTTGAATGCCATCGATTTTCGAATACGGCAGGTCGACCGCGCCCATGACCGTGGGAATACCCATGGCACGGGCGAAAATCGCCACATGCGAGTTACCCGAACCGAGCACCGAGACCAGGCCGACCAGCTTGCCTTCCGGCACTTCGCCAAGCATCGCCGGCGACAGCTCCTCGCTGACCAGAATGGTGTTATCCGGGTAGACCAGGGTCTGCTGCCGCGCCTGTTGCAGATAGGCCAACAGCCGGCGGCCGAGGTCCTTGACGTCCGAGGCGCGCTCGCGCAGGTAGGCGTCGTCCATCAACTCAAAGCGGCTGACGTGCTCGCCGACCACCTGGCGCAATGCGCCCTGCGCCCACTGACCGGTCTTGATCACCGTGGTCACTTCGCTACCCAGGGCGGCATCGTCGAGCATCATCAGGTAGACGTCGAACAGCGCGCGCTCTTCCGGGCGCAGCTGGGTCGCCAGCTTGGCCGACAGCGCCCGCATGTCCGCGCGCACCGCTTCGAGGGCGTTGTTGAACAGCAGCAGCTCGGCTGCGATATCCTCGACGGTTTTGTCCGGCACCACTTCCAGATCGGCCGGCGGCAACATGACCACCGCAGTCCCCACGGCCGCACCCGGCGAGCCCGCGACGCCGATGAACTTGGCTTCCTGGATACCCTTGCCCTGCTTGCCCAAGCCGCGGATCGAGCCGGTGGCCTCGGCGTGCGCGATGACCCCGGCGAGCTGGGCGCTCATGGTCACCAGGAAGGCTTCTTCGCCCTCGTCGAACTGCCGGCGCTCCTTTTGCTGGATCACCAACACGCCCACCACCCGCCGATGGTGGATGATCGGCGCGCCGAGGAAGGAGGCGTAGCGTTCCTCGCCGGTTTCGGCGAAGTAGCGGAAGCGCGGGTGGCTGGCGGCGTCTTCCAGGTTGAGCGGCTCCTCGCGGGTGCCGACCAGGCCGACCAGGCCTTCGCTCGGAGCCATGCTGACCTTGCCGATCGAGCGCTTGTTCAAACCCTCGGTGGCCATCAGCACGAAGCGATTGGTTTCCGGGTCGAGCAGGTAAACCGAGCAGACCTGGCTGCCCATGGCCTCCTTGACCCGCTGCACAATGATCGTCAGCGCCGCCTTGAGATCCTTGGCGGAGTTTACTTCCTGGACGATCTTGCGCAGCGTGTTGAGCATGGCTCGGGGTCGGCTCCTTAGTCAGTAGTGCGTCGTAGTCAGTCGCGCGCCAACAGGCGCGGCGCTAGTTCCTTGAGCGCGCGGCGGTAGACCTCGCGCTTGAATGTCACCACCTGGCCCAGCGGGTACCAGTAACTGACCCACTTCCAGCCATCGAACTCCGGCTTGCTGGTCAGATCCATGCGCACCCGCTCTTCGGCGGACTTCAGGCGCAGGAGGAACCACTTCTGTTTCTGCCCGATGCACAACGGCTGACTATGGGTACGGACTAAACGTTGCGGCAGACGATAACGCAACCAGCCGCGGGTGCAGGCAAGAATCTGCACATCGTGCTGTTCCAGGCCGACTTCTTCGTTCAATTCGCGATACAGCGCCTCTTCCGGCGACTCGTGATCATTGATCCCGCCTTGCGGAAACTGCCAGGCATCCTGATTAATACGACGCGCCCACAGCACCTGACCGACATCATTGGTCAGAATGATGCCGACATTCGGGCGAAAACCATCAGAATCGATCACGGCACACGACCTCGTAAACGCTTGTTTCGGCATTCTTTCACAAAGGTCGTGACAGCAGCAACGCGACTGCCCACCTTATGGGCAGGCTGGGCGAAAGCTCGTATTCTGTGGGCCTTTTCCAGCCCCCGGCTTCAACTAGTGCAGCGAGAATCTAACATGCGCCTGGCTTTATTCGATCTTGATAACACCTTGTTGGCCGGCGACAGCGACCACGCCTGGGGCGATTACCTGTGCGCGCGCGGGATTCTCGACGGCGTGGCCTATAAAGCGCGCAACGATGCGTTTTATCAGGACTACCTGGCCGGGCGCCTGAATATCACCGATTACCTGAACTTCAGCCTGGAGATTCTTGGCCGTAGCGACATGGCGCAACTCGAGCAGTGGCATCGCGAGTTCATGCGCGACTGCATCGAGCCGATCATCCTGGCCAAGGGCGAAGCGCTGCTGGCCGAACACCGCGCGGCCGGCGACCAGCTGCTGATCATCACCGCCACCAACCGCTTCGTCACCGCGCCGATCGCCGCGCGCCTGGGCGTCGACACCCTGCTGGCGACCGAGTGCGAGCTGGCCGACGGTCGCTATACCGGGCGCATGACTGACGTGCCGTGCTTTCGCGAAGGCAAGGTCACCCGCCTCAACCGTTGGCTGCAGGAAAACGGCTTTGACCTGGAAGGCAGCTGCTTCTATAGCGATTCGATGAACGATTTGGCGCTCTTGGAGCAAGTCAGCCGGCCGATCGCCGTCGACCCCGACCCGAAGCTGCGGGCCGAGGCCGAGCGCCGTGGCTGGCCGGTGATCTCCCTGCGCTAGATCAGGCCGGTTTCGCCCCCATCAGGCCGAGAATCGCCAGCAGGAGCAGCAGGATCACCGCGGCGTAAGCCAGATTGAAACGCAGCAGCCGCTGCGGCGCCGGCGTATCGCCCAGCGCTTCCCAGGCGGCCAGGCGACCGGCCAGCAGCAGGCCGAAGAGGATCAGCAGGCCAAACAGCACGGCACTGCCGAGCAGCCAGAACTGGCCCAGCGGCCAGCCGACCCCATGCACCAACTGCCAGCCGCTGACGGGCAGCGTCAGGGCCAATACGCCCATGACCGGCAGGCTGATCAGGCGAGTGCGGCGCAGCTTGCGGGGCAGCACGCCCGGCTCGGCACGCTGACGGGCCTTCCACAGCAGCACGAGATGGGCAATCACACCGAGCGGCAGCAGGGCGGCGGGCAGACTGTGGAGAATCTTCAGCAGCAGGTAGTGATCCATCATTGCATCCCTGTCAATAATCTTATTGAGCCTAGAAGGCCGCCCGCAGGTGCTTAACCGAGAAACAGTTGATAGGCCGGGTTATCGCTCTCATCCCAGTACGGATAGCCGATCTCCCCCAGCGCCGTCGGCACCAGATGGCGCTCGCCCGTCGGCACTTGCAGGCCGACCACCACACGCCCATCGGCGGCGCCGTGGTTGCGGTAGTGGAACATCGAGATGTTCCAGCGCCCGCCGAGCTTGTGCAGGAAGTTGAACAGCGCACCCGGCCGCTCGGGGAACTCGAAGCGATACACCACCTCATCGCTGACCCGCACCGCATGGCCGCCGACCATGTGGCGGATATGCAGCTTGGCCAGTTCGTTGTCGGTCAGGTCGAGCACCGGGAAACCCTGCACCTGCAGGTTTTTCACCAGCGCCTCCCGCGGGTCGGTCTCCGGGTGGGTCTGCACACCGACGAAGATGTGCGCCTCTTTGTCGCTGTGGTAGCGGTAATTGAACTCGGTGATCTGGCGCTTGCCGATGGCCTCGCAGAACGCCTTGAAACTGCCCGGCTTCTCCGCGATGGTCACGGCGATGATCGCCTCGCGGCCCTCGCCCAGCTCGGCGCGCTCGGCGACATGCCGCAGGCGGTCGAAGTTGACGTTGGCGCCCGAATCGATGGCCACCAGCACCTGGCCGCTGCAGCCTTCACGCTCGACGTATTTCTTGATCCCGGCCACGCCCAGGGCGCCGGCCGGCTCGGTGATCGAGCGAGTGTCGTCGTAGATGTCCTTGATCGCCGCACAGATCTCGTCGGTGCTAACCGTCAGCACCTCGTCGACATAGTCGCGGCAGATATCGAAGGTGTGCTTGCCGATTTGCGCCACCGCCACGCCATCGGCGAACAAGCCGACCTGGCTCAGCACCACGCGCTCGCCGGCGGCCATCGCCGCTTGCAGGCAGTTGGAGTCGTCCGGCTCGACGCCGATCACCTTGATCTCCGGGCGCAGGTATTTGACGTAGGCGGCGATCCCGGCGATCAGCCCACCGCCGCCGACCGGCACGAAGATCGCGTCCAGTTGGCCGGGATGCTGGCGCAGGATTTCCATGGCCACCGTGCCCTGGCCGGCGATGGTGTGCGGGTCGTCGTAGGGGTGGATGTAGACGTAGCCCTTTTCCTCGACCAGCTTCAGCGAATAGGCCAGCGCCTCGGGGAAGGAATCGCCATGCAGCACCACTTTGCCGCCGCGCGAACGCACGCCATGCACCTTGATCTCCGGCGTGGTCTTGGGCATGACGATAGTCGCCTTGATGCCCAGCTCCTTCGCCGCCAGGGCCACGCCCTGGGCGTGATTACCCGCCGAGGCCGTCACCACGCCGCGCGCCAGCTCCACCGCGGTCAATTGCGCCAGCTTATTGTAAGCGCCGCGAATCTTGAAGGAGAACACCGGCTGCAGGTCTTCGCGCTTGAGCAGAACCTGGTTGCCGAGGCGCTCGGACAGCTGATGAGCAGATTGCAGGGGGGTTTCCACCGCGATGTCATAGACCCGCGAGGTAAGGATTTTTTTGACGTACTGTTCGAGCATCGGGAGGCATCGCAGGCAGGCTTGCAGGGATCACGGAGTCTACCCCAGGCGTCCGCCGAACGACCATACGAATCCCGGGGTTTTGCCGCGCCATGCCGCTATAATCCGCGCCTTCAGTTTTTCCGTTCGCCGTGGAGCCCGCATGACTCAGGATCAGCTCAAACAAGCAGTGGCGCAGGCCGCTGTCGACTTCATCCTTGCGCAACTCGATGACAAGAGCATCGTCGGGGTCGGCACCGGCTCCACCGCCAACTGCTTTATCGACGCCCTGGCCCAGCACAAAGCCGCCTTCGACGGCGCCGTGGCCAGCTCGGAAGCCACCGCACAGCGCCTGAAAGGCCACGGCATTCCAGTCTACGAGCTGAACACCGTTAGCGACCTGGAGTTCTACGTGGATGGCTGCGACGAGAGCAACGAGCGCCTGGAACTGATCAAGGGCGGCGGCGCGGCACTGACTCGCGAGAAAATCGTCGCCGCGGTGGCCAAGACCTTCGTCTGCATCGCCGACGGAAGCAAACTGGTGCCGCTGCTCGGGACCTTCCCGCTGCCGGTGGAAGTCATCCCCATGGCCCGCAGCCATGTCGCCCGCGAACTGGTCAAGCTCGGCGGCGATCCGGTGTATCGCGAAGGGGTGACCACCGACAACGGCAATATCATCCTCGACGTGTTCAACCTGCAGATCGGCAACCCCCGCGAGCTGGAAGCGCAGATCAACGCCATAGTCGGCGTGGTCTGCAATGGCTTATTCGCCGCACGCCCAGCCGACTTGCTGCTGCTGGGCACCGCGGACGGGGTAAGAACCCTGCGCCGCTGATCGACCGCAGCCGATCACTCGGGCTTCTTCTTGAACAGGTAAAACAGGTTCGGCTCGCTGACCAGGTAGATAGTACCGGCATCGTCGCTGGCAATGCCTTCGGCCTGCGGCACGGATTTCTTCAGCCCGTGCTGACCGCGCAGCAGCGACAGGCTGCTGATCGGCCGGCCGTCGGCATTCAGCTCCAGCACCAGCCGCGACTCATCGGACAGCGCTAGCAGATGGCCGCTGCGCTGGTCGAAGTCGAGACTGGACAGGTCTCGGACGAACAAGCCGGCATCGCGCTCGGGGTCGTCGACCACATGCACGGCGAAGGGGCGCTCTGGATGGGTATGGGGAAAGCCGTGCACCTCATAGATGCGCACCGGGTCGCGCTCCTTGGCGACGAACAGGCGCTTGCCGGCCGGATCGTAGGCCAGCCCCTCGAAACCTTTGTTGCCGCTGAGGCCGATGCCCAGCGTCAGTTGCTGGGCGTCGGCAGCCTCGATCGGTGCCGAGCCTTCGCCCAGGCGCACCTTGATCAGACGCTGTAAACGCTCGTCGGTGATCACATAGAGACCCGGGCTGATGTACTCGATCGCCTCCGGATCGCCAAACCCCAGCAGGGGAATGCGCCGCAGAATCCGCCCATCCAGCGACAACTCGATGAGCTGCGAATTTTGGTTGGTGACGGTGAACAGCGTCTTGCGGTCCGGGTCGTAGGTCAGTGCCGAGACATCATCGTCGAGCCCGGCAATCGGCTGCGCTTCGATGACCACCCGATAATCCGGCAGCCAGATCGAGACCGCCCGCCACTCGCTGCCATGGCGCCATTCCTGTACTTGGAACCAGGCCCGCTCGAACAGGCGAAACTCCTGGGCCACCACCGCCAACAGCAACAACATGCCCAGCAACAGGACGCCCAGCAGGCGCTTCAGGGTTAGCAGGCGATGCATTCGGTTGAGCTCACTAGGGCAAGATCCGCTAGAAATAACATAGCCACACCGAATTGAAGCTTAACGCCCTAGTTAGGTGGGGTCCTTGCGGAACACATAGAAGAGATTGGGCTCGCCGACCACGTAGATATCGCCCGCTTCGTCCATGGCCACGCCCTCGGCCTGCTGGATGCCGTGTTCCAGGCCATTCAGCCCGCCGATCAGGCTGATAAAGCTGAGCGGTTCGCCCTGCTCGTCCAGCTCCAGCAACAGCCGCGACTCGTCGGACAGTACCAGGGTGTGGCCGGTGCGCGGGTCAACGGTCAGCGAAGACAGATCGCGGACGAATAGATGCCCGGCCGGCATCGACTGCATCACCCCGGCGGCGCCCTCCTCGCCGGGAAACGGCAGGCTGAACAGGCCCAGCGGGCTGCGCTCCTTGGCCAGCAGCAGGCGCTGGTGGCGCTCATCCCAGGCGATGCCTTCGAAACCCTTGTTGCCGGCATCGGCAAAGCCCAGATCGAAGGACTCCAGGTCGCGCGCATCGATGCTCTCGGCGACATCGGACAGGGCGAAGGCCGTCAGCTGCCGCGTGCGCTCGTCGATGATTGCCAGGCGGCCATCGCCCAACACCTCAACGCCCTCGGGGTTGGAGAAGCCGAGCAGCTCGATGCGCCGCAGCACCTCGCCCTGGCGCGACAGCTCGACCAGCAGCGGATGCTTGCCGGTGACGGTGAACAGGGTGCCGCTGAGCGGGTTGTAGGTCAGGCCCGAGGTTTCGTCGTCTTCCAGCCCTTCCAGCAGCTTGGCCTGGAGCACCGCGTTGTAACCCGGTAGCCAGACGCTGGCGTCGCGCTCACCCTTGGACAGGTGCTGCTCCTTGAGCCAGAAGTAGGCGCGGGCGTCCCAGTGCAGGTAGTCGATCAGCGTGGCGCCGGCGAACAGCGCGGCGGTCAGGGCCAGCCAGTGCGGACGGAGAAAGCGGGAGAGCAAGGCAGGCATCGACGACGACTCGGCTGAACGATAAGGGCTCAGACTAACCTTTATCGGTTAAGGTTCCTTTACCGGCGCGGTCAGCGCCGCACCCCAGGGTCAGAGCACCCGGCTGTCGAAGCGCGAATGGCCGACCAACTCCAGCACCAGCTCATCGTCCTGGCTCAGCGGGCCGACGCCGGCCGGCGTGCCGGTCAGCAGCACGTCGCCCGGTTGCAGACTGAAGTGGCCGCAGATGTGTTGGATCATCGGCAGGATCGGGTTGAGCATGTCGCGACTGTTACCGTCCTGGCGCACTTCGCCGTTGATGCTCAGGCGAATGCCGATGTCGGTCAGGTCTTCGATTGCGCTGCCCGGCACGAAGGGCGCGAGCACGCAGGCGCCGTCGAAGGCCTTGGCGACTTCCCAGGGATAGCCCTTCTCCTTGAGCCTGGCTTGCACGTCACGCAGGGTCAGGTCGAGCGCCGGGGCGAAGCCGGAAATGGCGTCCAGCACCTCTTCCTGGTTCGGCGTGCGCGACAAGGGCTTGCCGATCAGCACGGCGATTTCCGCCTCGTAATGCACCACGCCGCGATCCTCGGGAATGCTGAAGCCACCCTCCAGCGGCACCACGCAGCTGCCCGGTTTGATGAACAACAGCGGCTCGCTCGGCACCGGGTTATCCAGCTCCTTGGCGTGCTCGGCATAGTTGCGGCCAATGCAGACCACCTTGCCCAGCGGGAAGTGAATGCGGGTGCCATCGACGTACTGATGCTGGTAGCTCATGGGCGCTCCTCGAGGGTGATGCGTAGGGCGGCCTCGTCGCGCAGCGACAGCCCGCCGATCGGGTTGTCCGGCGGGCTGCCCCGCTAGAGCGGGGCGAGGCCGCCCTACGATGGCTAAACGGCGAAGATCTTGCCGGGGTTCATGATGCCATTGGGGTCGAAGACGGCCTTGATCGCCTTCATATAGGCAATCTCGGCTTCCGACCGGCTGTAGCTCAGGTAATCGCGCTTGGTCATGCCGACGCCATGTTCGGCGGAGATCGAGCCGTTGTACTTCTGCACTATCTCGAACACCCACCTGTTCACCGTGGCGCACTTGGCGAAGAATTCGTCCTTGCTCAGGTTGTCCGGCTTGAGGATGTTCAGGTGCAGGTTGCCGTCGCCGATATGGCCGAACCAGACGATCTCGAAGTCCGGGTAGTGCTGAGCGACTATAGCGTCGATATCGTGCAAGAAGGCCGGAACTTTCGCCACGGTCACCGAAATATCGTTCTTGTACGGGGTCCAGTGCGAGATGGTCTCGGAGATGAACTCGCGCAGCTTCCAGAGGTTCTGCAGTTGCTGTTCGCTCTGGCTCATCACGCCATCGAGCACCCAGCCCTGCTCGACGCACTGCTCGAAGGTGGCCAACGCCGCGTTGGCGACTTCCTCGGTGCAGGCTTCGAATTCCAGCAGTGCATAGAAGGGGCAAGCGGTTTCGAACGGCGCCGGCACATCGCCACGCGCCAGCACCTTGGCCAGCGCCTTGTCGGAGAAAAACTCGAAGGCGGTCAGGTCCAGCTTGTTCTGGAAGGCATGCAGCACCGGCATGATCGAATCGAAATCGGCCGCGCCGAGCACCATCGCGGTGAGGTTCTGCGGGGCGCGATCGAGGCGCATGGTGGCTTCGACCACGAAACCCAGGGTGCCTTCGGCGCCGATGAACAGCTGGCGCAGGTCGTAGCCGGTGGCGTTTTTGATCAGGTCTTTGTTCAGTTCCAGCAGATCACCCTTGCCGGTGACGACTTTCAGCCCGGCCACCCAATTGCGGGTCATGCCGTAGCGAATCACCTTGATGCCGCCGGCATTGGTGCCGATATTGCCGCCAATTTGACTGGAACCGGCCGAGGCGAAGTCCACCGGGTAGTACAGGCCCTGTTCTTCGGCGAACATCTGCAGCTGTTTGGTGATCACACCCGGCTGGCAGACAGCCGTGCGGTCGAATTCGCTGAAGGCCAGAATCTGGTTCATGTAGTCGAAGGCCACCACCACTTCGCCATGGGCGGCGACGGCGGCGGCAGACAGCCCGGTACGGCCGCCCGAAGGCACCAGCGCGACCTTCCGCTCGTTGGCCCAACGGACGATGGCCTGCACCTGCTCGATGCTCTTGGGGAAGACAATGGCCAGCGGCGCCGGGGCGAAATGCTTGGTCCAGTCCTTGCCGTAGGTGTCCAGGGAGTCGGCGTCGGTCAGCACCTTGCCAGGCTCAACCAGGGTCTTCAGCTGTTCAATCAGGGCAACGTCGGTCATCTACGGAACTCTCGCAATATTCATGGTCGCCCTGAGAACGTTTCAGGTCGCAACCGAGCAAGGAAAAAGGAGAACATGCTAGCATACGCACCCCGCGAATCGTGCCCTCGGCTCGGTTTGCGGCAGCGGCTCCACGCCGGCTCGGCTGGCCCGCGCCGTCCGCTTTCCCTGACATTTTCACCGGGACAACAGGTACTCAGATGAGCAAGACCTCTCTCGACAAGAGCAAGATCAAGTTCCTTCTCCTGGAAGGCGTCCATCAATCCGCCGTGGACACCATCAAGGCTGCCGGCTACACCAACATTGAGTACCTGACCGGCTCGCTGCCCGAAGAGCAACTCAAGGAAAAGATCGCCGACGCCCATTTCATCGGCATTCGCTCGCGCACTCAACTGACCGAAGAGATCTTCGACTGTGCGAAGAAGCTGGTCGCGGTCGGTTGCTTCTGCATCGGCACCAACCAGGTCGACCTGAATGCCGCCCGCGAGCGCGGCATCGCGGTATTCAACGCCCCCTACTCGAACACCCGCTCGGTGGCCGAGCTGGTGCTGGCCGAAGCCATCCTGCTGCTGCGCGGCATCCCGGAGAAGAACGCCTCCTGCCACCGTGGCGGCTGGATCAAGAGCGCGGCCAATTCCTTCGAGATCCGCGGCAAGAAGCTCGGCATAGTCGGCTACGGCTCGATCGGCACCCAGCTCTCGGTGCTGGCCGAGGCGTTGGGCATGCAGGTGTACTTCTATGACACGGTGACCAAGCTGCCGCTGGGTAACGCCACCCAGGTCGGCAAGCTGCACGATCTGCTCAGCCTGGCCGATATCGTCTCGCTGCACGTACCGGAACTGCCGTCCACCCAGTGGATGATCGGCGAGCCGGAAGTCCGCGCGATGAAGAAGGGCGGCATCCTGATCAACGCCGCCCGTGGCACTGTGGTCGAGTTGGACGCCTTGGCCGATGCGATCAAGGACAAGCACCTGATCGGCGCCGCCATCGACGTGTTCCCGGTCGAGCCGCGCTCCAACGATGAGGAGTTCGAGAGCCCGCTGCGCGGCCTGGACAACGTGATCCTGACCCCGCACATCGGCGGCTCGACGGCCGAGGCGCAAGCCAACATCGGTCTGGAAGTCGCCGAGAAGCTGGTCAAGTACAGCGACAACGGCACCTCGGTGTCCTCGGTCAACTTCCCGGAAGTGGCGCTCCCCGCCCACCCCGGCAAGCACCGCCTGCTGCACATCCATGCGAACGTGCCGGGCGTGATGAGCGAGATCAACAAGGTGTTCGCCGACAACGGCATCAACATCTCCGGTCAGTACCTGCAGACCAACGAGAAGGTCGGCTACGTGGTGATCGACGTCGACGCCGACTACTCCGACCTGGCGCTGGAGAAGCTGCAACACGTCAACGGCACCATCCGTAGCCGCGTGCTGTTCTAAGCGCCCTCGGGCAACGAAAAGGGAGGCTTCGGCCTCCCTTTTTTGTGTGCGCTCCGATGGGTTTTTGTGGGCATCCTGAATTGGTGGATGAGAAGAGCGTCATCCACCCTACGCAAGGCGAAAGTCTGCGTAGGGTGGAAACTCCGCGACGCGGTTTTCCACCGAAGGCTTGCCTGGCACCTCGCTCAGGCGCCAGCTTCAGCTTCCAGGGCCAGCAAGGCCGCTGCCGCCGCCGGCAGCTCCTCCTCGCTAAAGACCTGCACCCCGGCGCGCCGGAGCAATGCGGCGGTGACGCCCTCGCCCACGACCCGCGTACCGGAAAAGCTGCCATCGTAGTTCTCACTATTGCCGCACGACGGGCTGCGCGCCTTGAGCACAGCCAGACGAATGCCCTGTGCCTGCACCAGCTCCAGGGCCTGCTGCGCGCCGGCGAGAAACGCCGCGCTGACATCCTCGCCCTCAATCGTCAGTACCGCGCGCTGGCCGTCGAGCACCTGGGCACCCTGACCGCCGGGAATCTCCGCCGGCGGCCGCGGCGTCGGCAGACCACCGGCGACTTCCGGACAGAGTGCCACCACGCGACCTTGCGCCTGCCAAAGCGCCAGCAGCGCAAACGGGCCGTGGGCGCCGCCGTCATAACGCACCCGCTGCCCGAGCAGACAGCGGCTGACCAAGATCTTCTGCATCCTGTCCTCCCTCTCCAACCTACAACGGCCTAGCGCCGCGGCGACGGAACCAACCGGCCAGTGACAAGCGTTCGCGCGTCGCCGGCAGCACCTCGTGGGGTACCTCGGCCGACATGAACACCACCAGGCTGCCGCCCAGCGGGGCAATGTCATGCAGCCGCTCGCCCTGCTGGTCCTCGCCAGCCTCAGGCTCGCCCTTGAGATACAGGCGCAAGGCGCCGCCGTGCTCCGGCAGCCAGTCCTGATTGAGGTAGAGCAGGACCGAGACCGCCCGCCGATCATCGTCGCGAAAGCGATCCAGATGCTTCTGGTAGAAGGCCCCCGGCGGATACAGGGCGAAGTGGCTTTCGTAATCCTCCAGCCCCAGGTAGAGCCCTTGATTCAGCGCCTGGCGCAAGCCTTCCATCAGCTCCAAGTAGCGATCGGAGGCCGCCGACTGGCCCCTTTCCAGCCACTGGATCTGGTCGCCCCGAACCCCCTCGCGCACCACCTGAGTCGCACCACGGCCGATGCTGGCCGGGCTTAAGCCGCCTTGCGCCGCACGTTTACGGCACTCCGCCGCCAGTTCGCGGGTCAGATCTTGCGCAACCAAGTGGTTCTGCTGCGACCAGCCCGATTCGGCCAGGTCGTCGACGATAGCTAACAGCAGTGAGTGTTCGGTAGTAGTAGGCATGCCCAGGATTCTACCAGCGCGGCTCACGCGCCTCGACAAGCCTGGGTCAAGCCGCTGAAAATAGCCGCCTGCTCGACAGGAGTCCTTATGCGCGCCCTTTTTGCTTTTGTGTTGTTGCTCTGCAGTCTGCCAACCCTGGCCGACGACCACGCCCAGCTCTATCAGGTGGCCGGTTGGCCGCAGCAACGCGCGCATTTCAGTGATGCCCTCGGCGCCGCCCAGCAGCGTTACCGCAACAGCTTGCCGCCAGCGGTCTATCAGGCGCTGGTCAACAACAGCAATCAGCGCTTCGCACCCCAGGCCATGGATCAACGCGCCCAGGCCGGGCTGCGGCAGAATCTGCCCGACCCAGCCCCGGCGCTGGCGTTTTTCCAATCGCCGCTGGGCCGCAAGATCACCGCGGCCGAGGTCAACGCGACCCACCGCGAGCAACTCGCCCGACACGCCAACGGCCTGCCGAGAACCGAAGCCAGCGCCACCCGCCGCCTGCTGATCCGCCACCTGGCCCAAGCCTTGCCGGCGAAAGAGGCCGGCGCCGAAGTCAGCCTGGCGCTGGCCGGAGTCGCCGCGGACAGTCTCAGCCAGATGATGCCCGGACTGCTCGGCGCCGATCAGGCCCAAGGCTTGCTGAACAGCCAGCGGCAGCGCTTGATGGAGCAGATCGGCGCCGATCTGGACAACACGTTGCTCTATGTCTACCGCGACCTGTCCGACCCGGAACTCGAAGAATTCGCCACCTTCGCCGAGTCCGCCGCCGGCAAGGCCTACTACCAAGCCGCTCTGGCGGCGATGCGCGCCGGTTTGGCGGTCGGCCAGAGCAGCGCCAACCTGGCGCCGGCGCAGCCAGGTATCTGAATGGCCGGGCTCGCGGTTTAGCTCAAACGCTCGGTGAGAAAATCGAAGTAGCGCGCCCGCAACGCGGCGGACTCATTCGCCAGATGATGGCGCGCCTCTGGCAGCATCAGCACCGTCGGGCTGGCGAATTTGTCCCGCAGCACCGCCAGGTTATGGCGCCAGTCCACCGTCAGGTCGGCAGCGCCCTGCACGATCAACGGACTCCGCGCACTCCGTGGCGCCGCCTCGATGTAGGGCACCCAGCGCGCCAGCGCACCCACCCAAGCGGTCGGCAGACTCAGCGGCTGCAAGGGGTCGCGCTGGACGAACGCGAGAAAGTCGGCGTCGTTGGAGTTGGCGTTGAAGCGCCGCTCAATCCCCCTGACGAAGGGTTTGAGCAGGCGATAGCTGAACTTCGACCAGCCCCAGGCGCGGGGCCGCACCAGCGGCGCGAGCAGGATGGTCTCGCCCAGTTCGGGACGCCCGCCAGCGTGCAACAGGCCATCGTTCAGCAAGAAGTCGATCAGAATCGCCCCGCCGGTACTCTGCCCGCACAGGTGCCAGGGCTGCGGCAACTCGAGCGCGGCGGCTTCGACGAACAGGCCCTGGAGCACCGCCTGATAGTCGGCGAAGTCGCCGATACTGGCGCGCGCCCCGCTGGACAGGCCATGCCCGGGTAGATCACAGGCAAGCACGGCGAAGCCCAGGCCCAGCGCCCAGTCGATCACGTGCCGATACAACCCCATATGGTCGTAGTAGCCATGCTGCAGCAGCAAGGTCGCAACCGGCTGTTTGGGCAACCAGAGCTGGGCGACTATCTCGTAGCCCGCCGCCTGAAAGCAGCCGAGACGGCTGTGCACGCGCGGATAGCGCTGAGCCAGGTCGAGACCGTAGAAGCGCCGATAGGCCTGTACCTCCGGCAGCTCGGCCGCCGCTGCGGCCAAGGGTCGCAGGCGCAGACGCAGACGCAGACGCAGGGTATCGGGCTGAAAACGCTCTGGCATAAGACTTTCCACGGACTTCTTAAGATAAGCGGCGGACATCCCTCGAGGATTTGTCCGCCCGGCGGCGGCTGCCGATATTCAGCTGCCGGGCGCGACATGGCAAGCTACGCGCCCCTAGTCGAGACCTGTTATGCGCCCGCCTCGCCGTAAAACTCTGCTCGCCGGCCTGCTCGCCGTGGTTTGGCTGGGCGCCATGTTCGTCGCCTTCCGCTGGTTCGAAGCGCGCTATATCCGCCCCTTCAGCGAACAGACCGCGCTGTTCGCCGGCGATGACCTGCGCCTGCCGGACGAGTTGGCGGGGCCGGGGCCGGTCCGCGTGGTGCACTTCTGGGACCCCGCCTGCCCGTGCAATGTCGGCAACCAGCAGCACCTGGCGGAACTCCTCGAACACTTCGCGCCGCAAGGCGTGGCCTTCTATGCCGTGCAGAAACCCGGCAGCCATGGGCAATTGCCGGACAGCCTGAGGGCGTTGCAGCCGCTGAGCCACTTGCCCGGCGCCGAGCAACTGCCCGCTAGCCCCGCCGTCGGCATCTGGGATAAAGACGGGCGCCTGGCCTACTTCGGCCCCTACAGCGAAGGCGCGACCTGCAGCTCCAGCAACAGCTTTATCGAGCCGATTCTCGAAGCGCTGGCGCAGGGCCGGCCGGTCAACGCCACCCATACCCTGGCCGTCGGCTGTTACTGCCCGTGGCCGGAAACCGCCAGTAAAGCGCCATAAATCTAGTGGCCCGCCTGATTAATTCACTTACCTATCACGGTCTGTTGGCTGGGTTTCGCCAAAAAACGGCTCTACCCGGCCTACGCCTTGTTCTTTGCTTCACTCCCTCTGCATTGGCATCCCGCGCCGCCCTGCCGCCTGCATCCATGCAGCTGTTGCCCCACAAGAGAAGGGCGACAGCTCGGCAAAGCCACAGGCGCGGGCCACTTCGCGGATCGCCTGGCCAGCGCCTCGTACGATAAGCGGCGCAGAATGCAGGGCGCTCTGCGATTGCCGCGCCTGCCCGCGCCCGATAAGAACAAGGAGAACTCGATGAAGCGCACCCTGACTGCCCTCGCGATGGTGGTTGCCGCCGTAGCTGCCGGCGCGACCTGGTATGTCCAGAGCAAACAGCCGGTCCGCGACGGCCAAGTGCAGATCGCGCATCTGCAGGCGGCGGTGAGTGTGCGTTACGACGAGCGCGGTGTGCCGCATATCAAGGCCCAGAACGAAACGGATATGTACCGCGCGCTGGGCTATGTGCAGGCTCAGGACCGCCTGTTCCAGATGGAGATGCTCCGCCGCCTGGCGCGTGGCGAGCTGGCGGAAGTGCTCGGCGCCAAGCTGCTCGACACCGACCGCCTGTTCCGCACCCTGCGCATCCGCGAGCATGCCGACGAGTACGTGGCCAAGCTCGACCAGCAGTCACCATCCTGGCAGGCGCTGGCGGCCTATCTGGACGGCATCAACCAATACCAGGCCAGCCACGCCAAACCTATCGAGTTCGACCTGCTGGGGATCGAGCCGCGGCCCTTCACCGCGGCAGATACCGTCAGCGTCGCCGGCTATATGGCCTACAGCTTTGCCGCGGCCTTGCGCACCGAGCCGGTCCTGACCTATGTGCGCGATGAGCTGGGCGCCGACTACCTGAAGCTGTTCGACCTCGACTGGCACCCACGAGGCGTGGTCGGTCAGGCCAGCCTGGCCGCCGGCGACTGGCAAGATCTCAACGCCATCGCCCGGATCAGCCAGCAGGCGCTGGTCGAAGCCGGCCTGCCGCAGTTCGAGGGCAGCAACGCCTGGGCCATCGCCGGCAGCCGCACCGAAAGTGGCAAGCCATTGCTGGCCGGCGACCCGCATATCCGCTTCGCCGTGCCGGCGGTGTGGTACGAGGCGCAACTGTCGGCGCCGGGCTTCGAGCTGTACGGACACCACCAGGCGCTCAATCCCTTCGCCTCGCTCGGCCATAACCTGGATTTCGGCTGGAGCCTGACCATGTTCCAGAACGATGACCTCGACCTGATCGCCGAGAAGCTCAACCCGACCAACGCCAATCAGGTCTGGTTCAACGGTCAGTGGGTCGAGCTGAAAACCAGCGAGCAGGAAATCCGCGTCAAGGGCGAGGCCCCGGTCAAGCTGAGCCTGCGTCAGTCGCCCCACGGCCCGATCATCAACGACGCCCTCGGCGTCAGCGGCGGCAACACCCCGATCGCCATGTGGTGGGCCTTTCTCGAAACCGAGAACCCGCTGCTCGACGGTTTCTACCGGCTCAACCGCGCCGACAGCCTGGCGAAGATGCGCAGCGCCGCGGCGAAAATCCAGGCCCCCGGCCTCAACCTGGTCTGGGCCAACGCCAAGGGCGATATCGGCTGGTGGGCGGCCGCGCAGTTGCCAAAACGCCCGGCCGGGGTGAACCCGAACTTCATCCTCGACGGCAGCACCGCCGAGGCGGATAAGCACGGCTTCTATCCGTTCGGCGACAACCCCCAGGAAGAGAACCCGGCCCGCGGCTATATCGTCTCCGCCAACTTCCAGCCAGTTTCGCCGACGGCCATCGAGATTCCCGGTTACTACAACCTGCCGGACCGCGGCCAGCGCCTCGACCGACAGCTGGCCGACGACTCGGTGAAGTGGAACCTGGACAACAGCCAGGCGCTGCAGCTCGACACCGCCACCGGCTACGGCCCGCGTCTGCTCGCGCCGTTGCTGCCGGCGCTGCGCGAAGTGGTGACGGCGCCGGAAGAGCGCGCGCTGCTCGAACAGCTGGCGACCTGGCCAGGCGACCACCCGCTCGATTCGAGCAGCGCCACGTTGTTCAACCAGCTGTTGTTCCAACTGGCCGATAGCGCCCTGCACGACGAACTTGGCGATGCCTTCTTCGACAACCTGCTGTCGACCCGCGTGCTCGACCTCGCCTTGCCACGGCTGGCGGCTGACGCCGACTCGCCCTGGTGGGACAACCGCAACACGCCGACACCCGAAAGCCGCGCCGATACCGTCAAAGCGGCCTGGCAGGCCAGCCTCGCCCACCTCAAGCAAACCCTCGGCGACGATCCCGCCGGCTGGGACTGGGGCAAGGCCCATAGCCTCAGCCACGGCCATCCGCTCGGTCAGCAAAAGCCGCTGGATAAGCTGTTCAACGTCGGCCCCTTTGCCGCCCCGGGCGGTCACGAGACGCCGAACAACCTCTCTGCCCGTGTCGGCCCGGCGCCCTGGCAAGTGGTCTACGGCCCGTCGACCCGCCGCCTGATCGACTTCGCCGACCCGGCCCACAGCCTCGGCATCAACCCGGTCGGCCAGAGCGGCGTGCGCTTCGATCGGCACTATGCGGATCAGGCGCCAACCTATATCCAGGGCGGCTACCTGCCGCAGCACTTCGAAGAGTCGGAAGTGGCGGCCACTACCCAAGGCAGGCTGACACTGCTGCCGGCCCAGTAGGCCGGCTCGCCGCATAAAAAAGCCCCTTGCGAGGCTTTTTTATAGCGCCATCCAGGAGTAATGTAGAGACAGCTACTATTTATGTTGTGATCTCTATATGAAAAATTGGCTGACCCTGATCATCGGCTTACCGACTGCGAACGCCACCGCCCGCATGCGCGCCTGGCGGGCGTTGAAAGCCAGTGGTGCCGCCGTGCTGCGCGATGGCGCCTACCTGCTGCCGGACAGCGAGGCGTGCCGCGAGGCATTGGTTGCCGTCGAGCGCGACATCCTCTCGATCAATGGCACGGCCTATCTACTGCCGATCCATGACCCTGACGGTGAACGCTTCATCGAACTGTTCGACCGGCGCGAGGATTACGCCAGGCTGCGTGGCGAGATCGAGGAGTGCCGTGGGCAACTGAACGCCGAGAACGCACTGGCCTCCACCAAGCAGATCCGCAAACTGCGTAAAGCCTTCGCCCAGTTGGCGAGCATCGATTTCTTTCCGGGCGAAGCCAGGCGGCAGCTCGATGCCGCACTGCTGGAACTCGAAACAGCGGTCGGCCGTGCCTTGTCGGCGGATGAGCCGAGCAGCCGAGACCTGCCGATAGCCGTGCTGAGTCGCAGCGACTATCGAGGGCGTGTCTGGGCCACCCGCAAGCGCCCATGGGTCGACCGCCTCGCCAGTGCCTGGCTGATCCAGCGCTTCGTCGATCCGCAAGCGCGCATCCTCTGGCTGGACACGCCCCAAGATTGCCCCGCCGAGGCGCTGGGTTTCGATTTCGATGGCGCGACTTTCAGCCATGTCGGCAGCCGCGTGACCTTCGAAACCCTGCAGGCGAGCTTTGCCCTGAATGCCCCTGGCCTCGGCCGCATCGCGGCTCTGGTGCATTACCTGGATGTCGGCGGTCTCCAGCCGGTGGAAGCCGCCGGCATCGAGCGGGTACTGGCTGGGCTGCGCGACACCATCAGCCATGACGACCACCTGCTGACTGCCGCGAGCGCCATCTTCGATGGGCTGCTGGCGGCGTTCGTGAAAGAAGAGAATCCCGATGAGTGAAACCACCATGCCGTCAGTGGAACCGGATCGCCCACGCGCCGAGCCCGTCAGCCTGCTTCAGGCATTCTGGTTCTGGCTGAAGCTGGGCTTCATCAGTTTCGGCGGCCCAGCCGGGCAGATCTCGCTCATGCACCAGGAGCTGGTGGAACGCCGTCGCTGGATCTCGGAGCGGCGCTTTCTCCATGCCCTCAACTACTGCATGTTGTTGCCGGGGCCGGAAGCCCAGCAACTGGCCACCTATATCGGTTGGCTGCTGCATCGCACCTGGGGCGGCGTGCTTGCCGGCGTACTCTTCGTGCTGCCGTCCCTGTTCATCCTGATTGCCCTGTCGTGGATCTACATCGCCTTCGGCGAGATGCCGGTGGTGGCCGGGTTGTTCTACGGCATCAAACCCGCGGTGACCGCCATCGTGGTGCAGGCAGCCCATCGGATTGGTTCGCGGGCATTGAAGAACAACTGGCTGCGGGCGATTGCCGCGGCCTCCTTCGTCGCCATCTTTGCGCTCAACGCACCCTTCCCGCTGATAGTGCTGGGCGCAGCCTTGATCGGGTATCTGGGGGGGCGTCTGGCACCGGGGAAATTCAGTGTCGGCGGCGGCCATGGCGCGGCGAAGCAGTCTTTCGGCCCGGCGCTGATCGATGACGACACACCGACGCCCGAACATGCGCGCTTCCGTTGGCCACGACTGGCGCTACTGCTAGTGATCGGCACCGCCCTGTGGATTTTGCCGATGGGCCTGCTGACCGCGCTGTTCGGCTGGGGAGGCACCTTGACGCAGATGAGCTGGTTCTTCACCAAGGCGGCCCTGCTGACTTTTGGTGGCGCCTATGCGGTGCTGCCCTATGTCTACCAGGGCGCGGTCGGCCACTACGGCTGGCTGACGCCGACGCAGATGATCGATGGCCTGGCCCTCGGTGAAACCACGCCGGGGCCGCTGATCATGGTGGTGGCCTTCGTCGGCTTCATCGGCGCCTATGTGCAGCAGGTGTTTGGCGCCGACCAGGCGTTCCTCGCTGGCGCGGTTGCAGCCAGCCTGGTCACCTGGTTCACCTTCCTGCCGTCGTTCCTGTTCATCCTGGCCGGTGGCCCGCTGGTGGAGTCGACCCACAACGAACTGAAATTCACCGCGCCACTGACCGCTATTACCGCCGCCGTGGTCGGCGTGATCCTCAACCTGGCGCTGTTCTTCGGTTATCACGTGCTCTGGCCGCAAGGCTTCGGCGGCAGCTTCGATTGGCCCTCGGCGCTGATCGCGCTGGCGGCTGCGATTGCCTTGTTTCGCTTCAAGCGCGGCGTGATCCAGGTGCTGTTCGCCTGCGCCCTGGTTGGGTTGATGGTGCATCTGGTGCAGAACTGAGAGGTGTGCGATGGGCCGTATCTCGATGTGCGAACTGGCGGAATGGCAAACCGCAGGCCGGCAATTCACCCTGCTGGATGTGCGCCGCGCTAGTGTGCGGCTCGCCGACGCGGCGGAAATTCCCGGGGCGCAGTGGCTCGACCCGGAGGCGCTGTTCAGCTGGAAGGATCGGATCCCACGGGATAGGCCGGTGATTCTGTATTGCGCCAAGGGGCACGAGATCAGCCAGGGGATTGCCGCCACGCTGTATGCCATGGGGCTCGACACACGCTACCTGATTGACGGTTTTGCTGGCTGGCACAGCGCCGGCCAGCCCACCCAGCGCCTATCGACCTAGGCAGGAGGTGCAGCATGCTCAGAGGCTGCCCTCCAGTGCTTTACAGGGTAATTCGAGCGTAAAGGCTGCGCCTTTGCCCGGCCCATCGCTGTGGGCCGTCAATGTGCCTCCTATCTCCATCGCCGCCAACGCGCAACTGTGCAGGCCGAAGCCGTGGCCATCTTTGCGGGTCGTGAAGCCATGGGCAAAGATGCGGGTCAGGTTCTCCGGCGCAATGCCTTCGCCCTCGTCCTTCACACAGATCCGTATGTTGCTCTTGTCCACGACATCCACACAGAGTGTCATCCTGCGGGACCGGTCGACCAGGTGAGCCATCGCCTGCTTGGCATTACTGATCAGATTGATCAGGATCAGCAACAGCCTATGCTTATCCAGCAAAAGCACAGGCACTTCGGCAAACTCCTTCACCACAGTGACCCGATGGCGCGTGAGCTCCCCGGTATGCAGACGCAGGGCTTCCTCGAGCAAATCGCTTATTTGCAACGGTTCGACGATGCTGGCCGTGCCCGCATAAGACTGCTGGTTGGCGACGATCTCCTTGATGTGGTCAACACTCTTGGTCAGCTGCCCAAGCTCTTCGCCGATGCTCTGTTGTTCGGCCGCCAATGCCTCTACCAGCTGGTTCAGGTAGCCCGGCAGCAGTTTGCCCTTCTCGTCACGGGTCATAAAATCGCCCAGGTCCGCGGCGTGTTCGTTTATTAGTTGGACCGCCTTGGCGAGCCCCTGGGCTTTGGAGGCGCGCACCTTGCGGCTGACCACATCAGCCGAGATGTTCACGCTATTGAGGACATTGCCGACGTTATGCAGCACGTTGGTGGCTATTTCGGCCATGCCCGCCTGACGAGCCGTGGTCACCAATTTACTTTGCGCCTCTTGCAGTTCGCGGGTGCGCTCTTGCACTCGCTGTTCCAACCCTTCGTTGGCTCCCTGGAGCTCCTTGTTCACGCGGTTAATCACGGCGTAGCTGCGGATCAGGCGGCTGGCCACGGACAAGAGCAAGCCGGCCAACACTGCCGAGAAGATCAGCAGGTACTGGCGATATTGCTGAGCCTGCGCAGCAGCCTGTAGCTGTTCTCGACTCAGGATGTCGTTGAGGTCGTCGATACGCGCTGCCACCGGCACTGCGGCGATACTGTTCAGGAGCCCGTTAACCACTGTCTGCTCGCGCAAGACTGTGCGGACATGCGCACTAAAGATGCCCACCCCGTCGGCGAGATCGGTCGGTAGCTGCCCCGTGCTCGCAGCCAGACGATCCAGCTCGACCGCGATCTCAGTCGCCTGGTCGTCGGACGCTGCCTGGTTGTACACCAGGCTGGCCAGCAGCACGTTGTTCACCTGCGCCGAGACTCGTTTTAACTCGCTCTGATCGCCACCCTTGGCCTGGCTTACTAACTTCTGGATGTCATCTGCCGCAGTGGGAAGAAAAGCCAGAGAGTTGCGCAGCACCGCGTTATGCGACTTGAAGTGCTCGATCAACCTGGTTTTTTCCTGGATGGCCTTTTGATACGCCGCGAGGCTAGCGACCCGGACACTGGCGTCATCGCGGGCCTGACTGGTTCCGACCTCGCCCACTTGCTCGCGCAGCTTGTTCAGATCGCTCAGCGGGTTCACCAGCGGGTCGTAGCTCATGTTAAGGCCGATTTTTGACTTCAGCGCGTCCAGCTCCCACTGCGCATCCAGTTGCTTGATCTGCCGTAGCAGCGCGACGTTCTCGAAGTAATTTGACGCGTCGTAGGCCTGCGTCTTGATGTACAGGAACACCAGGAGCGAGGCGAATACCAGGCTCAGCACGGTCATGGGGAGCCAGCGTAGTTGTCTGGGCATTTTCATTGCGGTTTCCCCTCAAGCTCGCCAGTTAAGGTGTTGAGAAATGTGATGATCGATACCTTGTCTTCCTTCGATGCAACACGACCGAGCTGATACTTGAACATGACATCGACAGCGTCCTCGAGCGTCTTGGCCGTAGCGTCGTGGAAGTAGGGCGCGGTGAGTGCGACGTTGCGCAGGCTCGGCACCTTGAAGACGTGTTTGTCGTTTTCCTCCTGGGTGACCAGGTAGCGCCCCAAATCGGCCTCGGTTGGGTTGCCGCGCGTCTCGAAGTAGTCGCCCATGACGCCAAACTTCTGGAACATGTTGCCGCCGACGTTCACGCCCTGGTGGCAGGCGACGCAGCCGTACTGCTTGAACCTCGCATAACCTGCTTTCTCGGCGTCGGAGATGGCGTTCGAGTCGCCGCCAAGATACTGGTCGAAGCGAGAATTTGGTGTGATCAGCGTGCGCTCGAAAGTCGCGATCGCGTTCTGGATATTCGCCTGCGTGACCCCATCGGGGTATGCACTCGCAAAGGCCGTCTTGTATGTGGCGTCCCGCGACACTTTGGCAACGACGTCCTCCCACTCCGAGCCCATCTCGACGGGGTTCTGGATTACGGCGTCGATCTGCGCCTCCAGTGAGTCCGCGCGACCGTTCCAGAACTGCTTAAAATTGAGCGCGGCATTGAGTATGGTCGGCGCGTTGACCCCGGTCAGTTTGCCGCTGAACCCGACCGAATGGTCTCGACTGTCGGCGCCGCCTTTGCCTAGATCGTGGCAGCTCACGCAAGACACCGTGTTATTGGCGGAGAGGCGCACATCGTGAAACAACTGGCGACCAATCTCGGCCCGCGCCGGATCTTGTGTCAGCAGTGTGGAAATCGGTTTGATCGGCTCGTCGAGGGGGGCTGCGCTTATCTGGCATGGCAGCCCGAGCAGGATGGCGAGGGTAAGCGTCAGTTCGCGGGTAGGCATCTGGATTCTTCCTTGCTATCAATCAACCGTAAAAACCGCTCTGTCTTAGTCAGCGGTTGCAGAAACTTCCTTTGAAAAGCGCAAAACTTGTAAGAGCGAGCATCGCGAGCGAAGCTTTTGAGTGGCAGGCTTTCGCGAGCAGAGTTCGCTCCTACAAAGGCTTGTAGCCCAGCGCAACTCGGCGGCAACCGCCCGACTAAAGTAAAAGCCTGGGGCTTCCTCGAATCTTCTGGAAATCCTGGTGAGTCGCTGGGGGTGTCGTCGATCACCAGGATGCGTCGGTTGCCGGTAGTGGGCGGCCAGTTCATGCGAGAACCTCCAGGGGGGTAAGCGGCAGTTCGAGGGTGAAGGTCGCACCAAGGCCAATGCCGTCACTCTGCGCCAGCAGCGATCCGCCCAGTTCCTTGGCTGCCAGTGCGCCGCTGTGTAGGCCGAAGCCGTGTCCGCCCTTGCGGGTGGTGAAACCGTGATTGAAGATCCGCGTCAGGTTCTCCGCTGGAATCCCGGCGCCGTTGTCGGTGACCGTAAGCCTGACTCGGCCATCACCGCTGGTCAGGCGCAACGTCAAGCGCTTGTCGGTGCGCCCAGAGTCGTCGCAGGCGTGCCTGGCGTTGCTCACCAAGTTCACCAGGATCTGCAGGACCTTGTGCTTGTCGAGCATGATCGGGGGCACCTCGCCGATTTCGCGGATGACCTCCACGCCGTGACGGCTCAAAGAGCTCAGATTCATGCGCAGGCTGTCTTCCAGCAATTCCCGGACATCGACGCGTTCCTCGACGCCGGACGCGGTGGCGAAGGTTTGTTGCATCGCCACTACCTCCTTGATGTGGTCGATATTCTGGCGCAGGAAATTCAGTTCCTTGACGCTCGCCTCCTGGTCGGCCTGCAGGTGTTCGGAGAGTTGGCCCAGATAGGCCGGCAGAAGCCGGCCGCGGGGATCGCTACTGAGGTAAGCCCCTAGGTCGAGTTCGTGTTCTTGCACCAGGGCGACGGCCTTGGCCAAACCCGAAACCTTGGACTTGCTGATGCTGTCCGCCACCAGATCGGCCGAGACGTTGACGCTATTGAGCACATTGCCGATGTTATGCAGCACGTTGGTGGCTATTTCGGCCATGCCTGCCTGACGAGCCGTGGCCACCAATTTGCTTTGCGTCTCCCGCAGTTCGCGGGTGCGCTCGTCGACCCGGACCTGCAGCTCATGCGACAGCCGCTTGAGGCTGGCGATGACCCAGCCGATGCTGATCGTGCCCAGCAATGCCAGGCTCGACAACAGCCAGAAGGTGCCGCGCATGTTGTCCCGAACCTGGGCGATGGCGTTGTCGAGCGGCAGGTCGACTTCCAGCACCCCGCGCACGTCGCCCACCTTCCAGTCGCGCTTGGGGCTGGCTGGGTGGCTGTTGTGACAACTGACGCAGGCCTGGCGCATGCGGTCGGCGGTGGCATAACGCAGCGTCAGCCGTCCGTCGCTACTGTCGATGCTGGAATAGGCCCGGTCGGGTTGCCGGTTCAGCTCCACCCAGGCCGCCTGGTCGAAGTTGTCGCGCAACCCGCCTCCGGCGGCCCGCCACGGGAACGGGTAGGGGCTGTAGAGGCGCGTCTGGGCGCCGGAGATGTGCTCGCCCAGGCGCTTGCCCAGTAGCATGCTCAAGGTCGCCGGCAACGGTATGGCGTGCGGCTTGCCCTTGTAGTCGTGGGTGACTTCCAGCCCGCTACTCCTCGCCACCTCCACCACCTCCGAGGTGTACAGGGTGCGGAAATCCGCCAACGCCAGCGAATACAGTTGTGCGTTTTTTCGCGTGGAGCTTTGGACGAGTTCTTCCTGCAGGCTGGAGGTGTACCACAACACCCCAGCGATGGCGCAGGAGAAACCCAGCACCAGGTAGATGAGGATGTGCCATTCGCCGAGTAACTTCGATAGCCGTTCCAGAACAGCGCTTGTCATACGCGGGTATCTCCGAATGCGGGCTCGTCTGGCGAGCGGGTCGACGCCGGCTCCTTGAAACAGGTCGGCGGGTCATAACAAGAGCGGGTCAGTCAGCCCCGGATAGCAGGCGACGCAGCCGTATTGCTTGAACGCGCATAACCCGTTTTCTCGAGATCGTGACAGCTGACGCAAGACACCGTGTTATTGGCGGAGAGGCGCACGTCGTGAAACAACTGGCGACCAATCTCGGCCCGCGCCGGATCTTGTGTCAGCAGTGTGGAAATCGGTTTGATCGGCTCGTCGAGGGTAAGCGTCAGTTCGCGGGTAGGCATCTGGATTCTTCCTTGCTATCAATCAACCGCAAAAACCGCACTTGCCTGGCTCATCGCTATGGGCCCTCAGGGTGCCGCCCACCTCTCTAGCCCTAGCCTCCGCCCCGCGCACGACCACGTGGATGGCGCTTCGTATCGGCGGGAATCAGAGGCATATTTGGCTCATGGACGTCTGCACACGCTCAGCCATGCCGCCGGCCAGTAGCGTGGCGAACGCATCGGCGGCAACCGGCCGACTAAAGTAATAGCCTTGGCCTTCCTCACACCGATGGGCCTGAAGGAAGGCGAGCTGTTCCTGGGTTTCCACGCCCTCGGCAATGACCTGCAGCTTGAGGCTTGTGCCCATGCCGATGATGGCGCTGACGATGGCGGCGTCGTTAGCATCCGTGCTGATGTCACGCACGAACGACTGGTCGATTTTCAGTACATCGACCGGAAACCGCCTGAGATAGCTCAGGCTGGAATAACCGGTGCCAAAGTCATCGATGGCAAGCCGCACCCCCATGTCCTTGAGTGCGCGGAGCACGGAGCCGGTGGACTCGATATCCTGCATGAGGACGCCTTCGGTGATTTCGAGTTCGAGGTAGCGCGGCTCCAGCCGAGTCTCGAGCAACACGGCGCGAATGCCTTCGAGGAAATCCTTGCTCCGGAACTCCAGGGCGGAGATGTTGACCGCCATGGACAGCGGCGGCAGATCGGCATCCCGCCAAGCCCGGGCCTGCCGGCACGCTTCGCGCAGCACCCATTGGCTGATCGGCACGATCAGGCCACTGTCCTCGGCAATGGGTATGAACTGCGCCGGGGAGACAAATCCCCGATCCGGGTGCTGCCAGCGGATGAGCGCCTCGGCGCCGGTAATCGCCCCGCTCTCAAGATTCAGCTTCGGCTGGTAATGCAGGACAAACTCGTGCCGCTCCAGGGCATGGCGCAGTCCCTCTTCGATTGATTGCTGCTCGCGGGCGCGCAGGTTCATGTCCGGGATGAAAAAGCGGAAATCATCGCGCCCATTTTCTTTGGCATGCTGCATCGCGGCTTCCGCTTTCTTGATCAAGGTCTCCGCATCCTCGCCGTCATCCGGATAGATGCTGATCCCCAGACTCGCGGTGATGCTGAGATCGTGCCCCGCGATGCATTGCGGCATCCTGAGTGCGGCGAGCAGCTTTTGCGCAATGCCGACGCTTTGTTGCGAGTGCGTCACATCCGCCAGCAGCAGCACGAATTTATCCGCGCCGTGGCGGAAAACGGAGTCCGATTTGCGCACAGTCGCCACCAGACATCCTGCAACCGATTTGAGCAATGCATCGCCGATCGGATGCCCCAGGGCATTGTTGATGCGTTTGAAACGATCCAGCCCGAGGAATATCACCGCTAGCTGTTTGCGCTGACGGCAGGCGATGGCTATCGCCTGAGTCAGCCGATCCTGAAGCAGGGTGCCATTGGGTAACTCGGTGAGAACGTCGTACTGGAGCAAATGGGAGATTTTCAGCAGTTCAAGCGCTCTGTCCTCAACGGTTTGCTCCAGGTTGCTCATTTTCAACGCCGCGTCTTGCGCCATCTGCCATTTCACGGTCAGCGCGTTGGCCATTTGGCGGATCTCGATGTTGTCGAACGGCTTCTTCAGGATGAGCAGCCGGTCACCCAGCTCGAGGCGCTCCGACATCGCCTCCCAGGAATAATCAGAATAGGCGCTGCAGAAGGCGATCTGCAGCTGCGGATCGACCTGCCAGAGGCGCTCGATGGTCTCGACACCGTCCCATCCGGGCGGCATGCGCATGTCGACGAACGCCAGGGCATAGGGTCTGTTCTCCGCCTGCGCGGACCTGACCATGGCCAGGCCTTCCTGCCCCTGGTAGGCGGAATCGAGCTCGAAGGCCTGGCACACCGTCGGGGCATCGCCGAACAGGGCCGCCTCGGACGAGGCCAGGGCGGCGTCGCCGTCGAGATCCGCACCGAGAATCTTCTGGAAGTCCTGGTGAATCGCTGGGGTGTCGTCGATCACCAGGATGCGGCGGTTGCCGGTGTTGGGCGGCCAGTTCATGCGAGAACCTCCGGAGGATCCTGCGGCATGCCGCGGGGCAAGGTCACAGCGTTACTCCGCGCATTCGGGGCAATGCTGCCCAGCCGCAGGAGCTCGCTGGCGCGAGTGTTGTCCACCGCTTCGCTGAAATAGAAGCCTTGTGCCTGCGTTGTGGAACCCGTCGAGATCAGGAGGGCTCGCTGCTCCTGGGTTTCCACGCCTTCGGCGATGATCCCAATGCCGAGCTCGCGGGCGAAGTTGATGATGGCGCGGATCGTCGTTGCGCTATCGGGGTCCTCGGTGGCCGCATTGATGAAGGACTGGGCGATCTTGAGGTGGTTCACGCGAAAGGTCTTGAGATAATCGAACGACGAGTATTCGGTGCCGAAATCGTCGATGGCGATCTTCACTCCGAGCTCACGCAGCTGTGGCAGCACATCGTTGCGTGTCCATTTCGTCTGGGCCAGTGTGGCCTCGGTCACGTCAAACTCCAGGTCGGACGGGACCAGCCCCCACTTCGCGATGGTCTCGGCGACATCACGGACGAGTTCGTGACCGCTTTTGATCTGAGCGAGTGAGAGATTGACTGCGATCACCGGTGGGGCCATCCCATCGTCACGCCAGAGGCGCATTTGCCGGCACGCTTGATCGAGCACCCAATGTCCAAGCGTCACGATGATGCCGGTTTTTTCCGCGACCGGGATGAAAGAACCTGCCGTGAGAAGGCCGTGTACGGGATGGTTCCAGCGAATGAGCGCCTCCATGCCTAAGATTTTTCCGGAAGACAGCTCGACCTCGGGCAGGTAATACAGCTCCAACTCGTGCTGATCGATCGCTCTTCTCAAATCGTTGGCCAGCGTTACCCGATCGAGCACCTCCTGGTCGAGATCCTCAGAATGGAAGTGGTACTGGTTGCGCCCCTCGTCCTTGGAGCGGTAGAGCGCCATATCGGCCTGCGCCAGCATGGCGTCCGCTCCCGTGCTACCAGGAACATAGGGGCAGATGCCGATGCTGACCGAGATGCGCACCTCGTTGCCGTCGAGCGAATAGGGTAGAGCCAGCGTGGTTTGGATTTTTGCCGCCAGCGCTCCCGCGTTCGCCGGCTCGCCCATGTCCAGTTGCAGTACCGCGAACTCATCGCCGCCCAAGCGGGCGATCACATCGCTCTCGCGCGTGCAGTTCTTGATGCGTTCGGACACTTCCTGGAGGAGCAGGTCGCCCACTGGGTGCCCCAGCGTATCGTTGACGTCCTTGAAGTGGTCGAGATCCAGGTAAAAGATCGCGAACGAGGTAGCCCCGCGTGTGCTTGCCGCGAAGGCTTGGCGCAGGCGTTCGATGAAGGTCGCTCGGTTCGCCAAGCCGGTGAGTCCGTCGGTGCGGGCGAGCAGGGCGATTTTCTCCTCCGCCACCTTGCGCTCGGTGATGTCGAGGATGATTCCTTCGACCTCGATCAGCCGGCCCTCTTTATTGCGAACCGGGATGTAGCGATTCTCGACCCAGCGGTAAGAGCCATCGCCGGTGCGCAGGCGAAACTCGATCGAGGCGCCTTGGGCGTCCTTCTCCAATACGCGCGCCATCGCCGCGTCGACCTTGGCCTGGTCGTCGGGATTGATCAGCTCTTTCGCCCAGTTCGGTGATGCCACCAGTTGGGTAGCGTCGTGGCCGAATTTAGTGATGTTGTGCGAGATGTACATCAGCGGGAACGACGGCTCGCCGCGCAGACGATAGAGGATAGTCGGACTGTTCTGGACGATTATGTTGGCGTCGGACAGCTCCTTGGTCCGGTCCTCGACCGCTTGCTCCAGGCAGCTCATTTTCAACGCCGCGTCTTGCGTCATCTGCCACTTCACGGTCAGCGCGCTGGCCATTTGGCGGATCTCGATAGCGTCGAACGGCTTCTTCAGGATGAGCAGCCGGTCACCCAGGTCTAGGCGCTCCGTCATCTCCTCCCAGGAATAATCGGAATGGGCGGTGCAGAGGGCGACCTGCAGCCGCGGATCGACCTGCCAGAGGCGCTCGATGGTCTCGAGACCATCCCATCCGGGCGGCATGCGCATGTCGATGAACGCCATGGCATAGGGTCTGTTCTCCGCCTGCGCGGACATGACCATGGCCAGGCCTTCCTGCCCCTGATAGGCGGAATCGAACTCGAAGGTTTGCCGCACTGTCGGGGCATCGCCGAACAGGGCCGCCTCGGATGAGGCCAGTGCGGCTGCGCGGTCGAGACCCGAGCCGAGAATCTTCTGGAAATCCTGGTGAATTGCTGGGGTGTCGTCGATCACCAGGATGCGGCGGTTGCCGGTGTTGGACGGCCAGTTCATGCGAGAACCTCCAGGGGGGTAAGCGGCAGTTCGAGGGTGAAGGTCGCACCAAGGCCAATGCCGTCACTCTGCGCCAGCAGCGATCCGCCCAGTTCCTTGGCCGCCAGTGCGCCGCTGTGCAGACCGAAGCCGTGTCCGCCCTTGCGGGTGGTGAAACCATGATTGAAGATCCGCGTCAGGTTCTCCGCTGGAATCCCGGCGCCGTTGTCGGTGACCGAAAGCCTGACTCGGCCATCACCGCTGGTCAGGCGCAACCTCAAACGCTTGTCGGTGCGCCCGGAGTCGTCGCAGGCGTGTCTGGCGTTGCTCACCAAGTTCACCAGGATCTGCAGGACCTTGTGCTTGTCGAGCATGATCGGGGGCACCTCGTCGATTTCGCGGATGACCTCCACGCCGTGACGGCTCAAAGAGCTCAGATTCATGCGCAGGCTGTCTTCCAGCAACTCCCGGACATCGACGCGTTCCTCGACGCCGGACGCGGTGGCGAAGGTTTGTTGCATCGCCACGACCTCCTTGATGTGGTCGATATTCTGGCGCAGGAAATTCAGTTCCTTGACGCTCGCCTCCTGATCGACCTGCAGGTGTTCGGAGAGTTGGCTCAGATAGGCCGGCAGAAGCTTGCCGCGGGGATCGCTACTGAGGTAAGTCCCTAGGTCGAGTTCGTGTTCTTGCAATAAGGCGACGGCCTTGGCCAAACCCGAAACCTTGGACTTGCTGATACTTTCCGCCACCAGCGTGGCGGAGACGTTGACGCTGTTGAGCACGTTGCCGACGTTATGCAGCACCCCGGTGACCACTTCCGCCATGCCCGCCTTGCGCGAAGCCTCGAGCAACTGCTTGTGCACTAGCTCCAGTTGTTCGGTGCGCTCTTTTACGCGCTTCTCCAAATTGTCGTGGGCAATCTGCAGCGCCCCTTCCGCCTTTGCGAGCGCGGCGAAGTTGGCCGCTTGGTCCGCGCGCCAGCGGTGCAACTTGCTCCAGACCAATAACCAGGTCACGAATAAAAAGACGATGGAGAGCATTGCCGCGGTGACGGAAAAAACCACCTGGTTGCGCTTGTCGTGCTGGCTCGCGGCGAGGTCTTCCTGAATATGCTGCACGAACCGGACTATCCCCTCGGCATAGATTTTTTTCTGCGCCTCATAGGCTTTGCCAAACAAAATCGGCTGCGCTTGGCCGGGCTGCCCGGCCCGGACCAGCGCGAAGGCCTGATTCTCCATGTCGACTAACTTGAGATTGGCTGCGTCCGTCTGTTGGGTCGCCTCGGCGCTCTTGGACTGGGTCGTGAGCTGCAGCGTTTCCTTGATGACGGCATCCAGTTGGGGCTCGAACTGGCGGTAGCGCCGCTCCCACTGCAAATCGCCTGTAGTTGCCGCCATGCGGGCGGACATGGTTAGCACCTCGTCCAGGTGGACGATGCGTCCGCTCAGTTCCTGGAGGCGCAAATCGCGCAGTTGCACCGCTGTGACATTGCGCAGCGAATCGAACGCGAACCCCAGCATGGCGAGCAATACCAGGACCGTGAGCAGCAAGCCGACGGCCAGCCATCGGAGCGGAAACGGAGTTCCTGTGCCGGTTTCCGAGCTGGTCATGTTTTTCGGTGCTTGGAGCGTTTCTTTCAGGTCAGCCGCGGCAGACGGCGATTCTTGCTGGCTGTTTTCTTCCTCGGGCGGTAGGTGCATGCTGGTTTCCCTTCCGGCTGGCATGGTAGTTGGTGCAAAGCTGGTACCCTCGCGCGGGCTTGAGTTTTAGGTGTGGAACGAACCGCAGAGGTCTTTCGCCGCCAGGACGCCGCTGTGCACTCCTTAGCCAGTGTAGGCAGCAGCTTGAGCTCGTCCAGCAGCAACCCGCGGAAAAGTTGCTGGTTGCAATCGCCGCTTCGCACTTGGATCTCGTATCCGCCCCATAAACCCCAGCCTATCCACGGCAAGGCGCTTGGTTTAAAGCGCGGCGGAGCAGTTCCAAGGCGGCAGGGCTTCGGCGGCGGTGGAGGTAGCCAACGGCAGGCGTTCGAGAATGGGGCGCAGGTAGGCATAGGGCTCGCGGCCGTTAGGCTTGACACTTTCCACCCAGCTATAGCGCTGGGCGCTAACGGTGACGCCTTGCGGGGGCACTGAATCGCCAGCTCTTGGCCGATGACAAAGGGGCGGCTCTCGCCGCTCAAGTCGGACGCCATTGCCTGCTCCGGCTGGGTGCAGCCAGGCGTAGCAGCCCATGCCATTGCATAGTCAACTCCCAGCCCGGGTCAGCCGACCTGGCGGGCGGCGGTTTGGCGCAAGTGCCGGGCCGGCACGCTCAACCAAGCGATAAAAAAGGGCCACCGAAGTGACCCTTTGTTGTGCTAACTGCCAGACCGCTTAGGCGGCGATTTGCTGTTGCGACGGATCGCGACGGCTGTCCGGCCCCTTCAGCAAGGCCGCCCCGGTGGTTTCATCCATGGCTTGCTGGAGGTGGCGCTTGCGGCGCGCTTCGGCCTGACGGCCGAAGTACCAGATCAGGAAGGTGATCATCGACACCACCAGCAAAATCAAGCTGGCCACGGCGTTGATCTCTGGTTTCACCCCCAGACGCACGGCGGAGAACACTTCCATCGGCAAGGTGGTGGAGCCCGGCCCGGAGACGAAGCTGGCCAGCACCAAGTCATCCAACGACAGGGCGAAGGACATCATGCCGCCCGCCGCCAGCGAGGGTGCGATCATCGGGATGGTGATCAGCAAGAACACCTTCCACGGCTTGGCGCCGAGGTCCATCGCCGCTTCCTCGATCGACAGATCCAGCTCACGCAAGCGCGCCGACACCACCACCGCCACATAGGCGGCGCAGAAGGTGGTGTGGGCGATCCAGATGGTGAGGATGCCACGCTCAGCCGGCCAGCCGATCAACTGCGCCATGGCCACGAACAACAGTAGCAAGGACAGACCGGTGATCACTTCCGGCATCACCAGCGGCGCGGTGACCAGGCCACCGAACAGCGTGCGGCCCTTGAAGCGGGTGACCCGGGTCAGCACGAAGGCCGCCAGGGTGCCCAGCGCGACTGCGGCAATCGCCGTGTAGCAGGCGATTTCCAGCGAGCGCAGCACCGAGTTCATCAGTTGGCTGTTGTCGAGCAGGCCGACATACCACTTCACCGACCAGCCGCCCCAGACCGTCACCAGCTTGGAGGCGTTGAACGAGTAGATCACCAGGATCAGCATCGGCAGGTAGATGAACAGCAGCCCTACCCAGAGCATCAGATTCGAGAAACTGAAGCGCTTCATGCTTTGCCCTCCAGCTCTTTGGCTTGGCTAGGGTTGAACCGCAACGCGACGGACACGAGCCTTAGAAAGTTGTTCATGCCCGACCCTCCATTTCCTTCGCCTGACTACGGTTGAACAGGATGATTGGCACTATCAGGATCGCCAGCATCACCACCGCCAGAGCCGAGGCCACCGGCCAGTCACGGTTATTGAAGAACTCTTGCCAGAGCACCTTACCGATCATCAAGGTCTCCGGCCCGCCGAGCAGTTCCGGAATCACGAACTCGCCGACCACCGGGATAAACACCAGCATGCAGCCGGCGATGATGCCGTTCTTCGACAGCGGCACGGTGATCTTCCAGAAGCTGTTGAAGTTGCTCGAACCGAGGTCGGCGGCGGCTTCCAGCAGCGACAGGTCGTGTTTGACCAGGTTCGCGTAGAGCGGCAGCACCATAAACGGCAGATAGGAGTACACCACGCCTATGTAGACCGCGAGGTTGGTGTTGAGGATCTGCAGCGGTTCGTTGATCACCCCTAGCCAGAGCAGGAAGGCATTCAGCAAACCGTTGTTGCTGAGGATGCCCATCCAGGCATACACGCGGATCAGGATCGCCGTCCAGGTCGGCATCATGATCAAGAGCAGCAGTACCGTCTGCATTTCCTTGCTGGCGCGAGCGATGCCGTAGGCCATCGGGAAGCCGAGCAGCAGGCAGAGCAAGGTGCTGAAGAAGGCGATTTTCAGCGAGCCCAGATAGGCCGCGAGATACAACTCGTCCTCGCCGAGCAGCAGGTAGTTGCCGAGGTTGAGGAGCACCTGCAACTTCTGCTCAACGAAGCTGTAGATCTCGGTATAGGGCGGAATGGCGACGTCGGCTTCGGCGAAGCTGATCTTCAGGACGATGAAGAACGGCAGCATGAAGAACAGGAACAGCCAAATGAACGGCACGCCGATGACGAAGTGCCGGCCCCTGGGCAGGAGCCGCTTTAGTTTTCGAGTGTTCATGAGCGCAATGCTACCCCGCTATCGTCTTCCCACCAGACGAACACTTCGTCGCCCCAAGTCGGCCGAGTGCCGCGGCGTTCGGCGTTGGCCGCGAAGGACTGGACGACCTTGCCGCTCGGCAGCTCGACGTGGAACACCGAGTGGCCGCCCAGGTAGGCGATGTCCTGCACCTTGCCGCGTGACCAGTTGTACTCGCCGGTCGGTTGCTCGGTGGTGACCAGCAGCTTTTCCGGGCGAATGGCGTAGGTGATGTTCTTGTCCTGCACCGAGGTGCTGACGCCGTGGCCGACGTAGATGTTGCGCTCCAGCGCCGGGCTGTCGATCACCGCGTGGCCCTCGGCGTCCTCCACCACCTGGCCGTCGAACAGGTTCACGTTGCCGATGAATTCGCAGACCATGCGGCTGGTCGGCGTTTCATAGATGTCGATCGGGCTTCCGATCTGCGCGATCCAGCCGAGGTGCATGATGGCGATGCGCTCGGCCATGGTCATGGCCTCTTCCTGGTCGTGGGTCACCATCACGCAGGTCACGCCGACCCGCTCGATGATTTCCACCAGTTCCAGCTGCATCTGCGAGCGCAGCTTCTTGTCCAGCGCGCCCATCGGCTCGTCGAGCAGCAGCAGTTTCGGGCTCTTGGCCAGCGAACGGGCCAGGGCCACCCGCTGACGCTGACCACCGGAGAGCTGATGCGGCTTGCGCTTGGCGTACTGGCTCATCTGCACCAGCTTGAGCATCTCGGCCACTCGCGCATCGATGTCGGCGGCAGACATCTTGTCCTGCTTCAGGCCGAAGGCGATATTTTGCGCCACGGTCATGTGCGGGAACAGGGCGTAGGACTGGAACATCATGTTGATCGGCCGCTCGTAGGGCGGCATATCGGTGATGTCCTGGCCATCGAGGAAGATCCGGCCCTCGGTTGGACGTTCGAAACCTGCCAGCATCCGCAGCAAGGTGGATTTACCCGAACCCGAGCCGCCGAGCAGGGCGAAAATCTCGCCCTTGTTGATAGTCAGGGACACATCGTCCACCGCTATCGTCTCGTCGAACTTCTTGGTCACCCGGTCGATTTTAACCAGCACCTCTTTAGGTTGCTGGTTGCCCTCGAGGGCTTTCTTGTAGGCGCCGGAGGCAACTGCCATTACAAAACTCCCAACTTATTTAGAGGGCCAGGCCCCTGCGGTCTGGCCTTTTTCACTTACTTACCCGACTTGACCTTGGTCCAGCTACGGGTCATCAAGCGCTGCACTTTCGGCGGCAATTCCGCCGAAACGAACAGCTTGGCCAGCACCTCTTTGGAGGGGTACACGGCCGGATTAGTACGGACGGACTCGTCCATCAATTCCAGCGACTGGGTGTTCGGGTTGGCATAGCCAACGTAGTCACTGACCTTGGTGATCACGTCCGGGCGCAACACATAATTGATGAACGCATACGCCTGCTCGGGGTTAGCGGCATCGGCCGGAATGGCCATCATGTCGAACCAGAGGTTGCCGCCTTCTTGCGGGATCACGTATTCAATTTTCACACCCTTGCCGGCCTCTTCGGCGCGAGCGGCGGCCTGGAAGATGTCACCGGAGAAACCGACCGCCACACAGATCTCGCCGTTGGCCAGGTCAGAGATGTACTTGGACGAGTGGAAGTAGGTCACGTAGGGGCGCACGGCCAACAGCTTGGCCTCGGCCTTCTGGTAGTCTTCCGGGTTCTCGCTGTTCGGACTGAGGCCCAGGTAGTTGAGCATCAGCGGAACCATCTCGTCGGCCGAGTCGAGGAAGGAGACGCCACACTGGCTGAGCTTCTTGATGTTCTCGGGTTCGAATAGGGTGGCCCAGGAATCGATCTGGTCGACGCCGAGCACGGCCTTGACCTTCTCTTCGTTGAAGCCGATGCCGTTGGTGCCCCACAGGTAGGGGACGGCGTAGAGGTTGCCGGGATCGTTGAGCTCGAGCTGCTTGAGCAGCGCCGGGTCGAGGTTGCTCCAGTTCGGCAGCTTGCTGCGATCGAGCTTCTGGAAGGCGCCGGTCTTGATCTGCCGACCGAGGAAGTGGTTGGACGGCACCACGAGGTCGTAGCCGGAACGCCCGGCGAGGAGCTTGCCTTCGAGGGTTTCGTTGGAGTCGAAAACGTCGTACACCACCTTGATTCCAGTTTCTTTCTGGTAGTCTGCCAGGGTGGTCTCGCCGATGTAGTCGGACCAGTTATAGACATGTAGGGTCGACTCGGCCTGGGCAACCGCGCTCAGGCTCAACAGGGCCAGCGTGCTGATCAGGGTTTTGCGGAGGGGCATTCGCACATATCGGTCCTCATTCTTGTTAGTCGGTATGGCCGTTGATCGCGGCCAGTTTTACGCCTCTGCTCAGCCAAGCTGGCAGAACCTCATATCCAGGGCGCAGCAAACCGCAAACGCCAACTGCTTGGGGCTAGTACTTCAACTAGGGGTACGGCGTGGTGGTTTAAGCGCTTCATCCAACACGCTCCTGACAGGCCTCCAGCGGGAGCACCCGCCGGAGGGTGTCATGGGCTTATTTGCCGGACTTGATCTTGGTCCAGCTGCGGGTCATCAAGCGTTGCACATTGGCCGGCAGATCCGAGAAGGCGTAGAGCTTCTTCATCGTCTCCGCGCTCGGGTAGATACCCGGGTCGTTGCGGATCGCCTCATCCACCAGCGGCGTGGCGGCGGCGTTGCCGTTGGGGAACTGCACCTCGTTGGTGATCTCGGCCATGATTTCCGGCTTCAGCAGGAAGTTCATGAAGGCATGGGCACCCTCGACGTTGGCGGCATCCGCAGGGATCGCCACCATGTCAAAGAAGGTACCGGCACCTTGAGTCGGGATGTTGTACAGGACATTCACACCGGCTTTGGCTTCCTCGGCGCGCGACTTGGCCTGGTAGATGTCGCCCGAGTAACCGACCGCCACGCAGATATTGCCGTTAGCCAGATCGGAAATGTATTTGGACGAGTGGAAGTAGGTAACAGACGGACGAATCTTGAGGAACAGTGCTTCGGCCGCCTTCAGCTCTTTCGGATCCTGGCTGTCGGTCTTGTAGCCCAGGTAATGCAGCGCAGCCGGTAGGATCTCGGTCGGCGAATCGAGGAAGCTGACGCCGCAGGATTTCAGTTTCTCGATGTTCTCCGGCTTGAACAGCAGATCCCAGGAATTCACCGGCGCGTTATCACCCAGCACGGCCTTGACCTTGTCCGGGTTGTAACCGATGCCGATCGAGCCCCACATGTAGGGGAACGCGTACTGGTTGCCCGGATCGCTGACTTCCACGGTCTTCAGCAGGTTGCTGTCGAGATTCTTCCAGTTCGGCAGCTTGGACTTGTCCAGCGGCTGATAGACCTTGGCTTTGATCTGCTTGGCGAGGAAGTTGTTCGACGGCACGACGATGTCATACCCGGACTTGCCAGCCAGCAGTTTGGCTTCCAGGGTTTCGTTGCTGTCGAAGACGTCGTAGACCACCTTGATGCCGGTTTCTTTAGTGAACTTCTCGACGGTATCCGCGGCGATGTAGTCCGACCAGTTGTAAACGTGCAGCACTTTGTCATCGGCCTGAACCGCGCCGGCCATGACTCCCACTAAGGACAACGCGAGAAAGGACTTGCCGAATGTTTTCATGCGTACAGCTCCTGTTGTTGTTTAAGTATCCGAACGGTGACGTCTGCCCTGGGAAGTTCGAAACCACAAACTACCCTTGGCTATCACCCTTCGGTGAGCCTGGCCAACGCACAAGTGCAGTCTGGCAAGGTCTAGCGCGGGTGTACAACTGCCAAGCGAACTGGCTAATACTTTATAGACCCGCTCTACGGCTCAACCCAGCACTGCACTGGCGGTGAGATCCAGGCACTTGCGCGCCTTGGCCACCAGCTCGTCGATTTCGGCTTTGCTGATCACCAGCGGCGGCGCAATGATCATGGTGTCGCCGACCGCGCGCATGATCAGGCCGTTGTCGAAGCAGTGACCGCGACAGATCATGCCGACGCCCTGGCCCTCGAAACGCTCGCGGGTCTGCTTGTTCTTCACCAGCTCGATCGCGCCGAGCAGGCCGACGCCGCGCACTTCACCCACCAGCGGATGATCCGCCAGCTCACGCAGACGCTTTTGCAAATAGGGTGCCGTTTCTTCGCGCACGCGCTCGAGAATCTGCTCTTCGCGCAGGATGCGGATGTTTTCCAGCGCCACCGCCGCCGCCACCGGGTGCCCGGAGTAGGTGAAGCCGTGGTTGAAATCGCCGCCCTCGTTGAGTACCGCCACGACCTTGTCGCTGACGATCAGCCCGCCCATGGGGATGTAGCCGGAGGTCAGGCCCTTGGCGATGGTCATCAGGTCCGGGGCGTTGCCGTAGTAGTCGCTGCCGAACCATTCGCCGGTGCGGCCGAAACCACAGATCACTTCGTCGGCGACGAACAGGATGTCGTACTTGGCGAGGATCTCGCGGATCTTCGGCCAGTAGGTGTCTGGCGGAATGATCACGCCGCCGGCGCCCTGGATCGGCTCGGCGATAAAGGCCGCGACGTTCTCTTCGCCGACTTCGAGAATCTTCTTTTCCAACTGCTCGGCGGCCCAGATGCCGAACTCGTCCGGCGTCATGTCGCCGCCTTCGCCGAACCAGTAGGGTTGCGGGATGTGCACGATGCCCGGAATCGGCAGGTCGCCCTGCTCGTGCATGTACTTCATGCCGCCGAGGCTGGCACCGGCCACGGTGGAGCCGTGGTAGCCGTTGACGCGGCTGATGATGACCTTCTTCTGCGGCTGGCCCTTGATCGCCCAGTAATGGCGCACCATGCGCAGCATGGTGTCGTTGCCTTCCGAGCCGGAGCCGGTGAAGAACACATGGTTCATGCCGGCCGGCGCGATCTCGGCAAGCGCCTTGGCGAGTTCCAGCACCGGCGGGTGCGCGGTCATGAAGAAGGTGTTGTAGAAGGGCAGTTCGCGCATCTGCTGGCTGGCGGCCTGCACCAGTTCCTCGCGGCCATAACCCAGCGCCACGCACCAGAGCCCGGCCATGCCGTCGAGGATCTTGTTGCCCTCGCTGTCCCAGATGTAGACGCCTTCGGCCTTGGTAATGATCCGCGGACCCTTCTCCTTCAGCTGTTTGTAGTCGCTGAAGGGCGCCAGGTGGTGATCATTGCTCAGTGTTTGCCACTCGAGTGTCTGCGGGTTAGTCACTGGGCTGTTCATATTTATACCTCGTTCAAACAGGTTCGGCGGAGCCGAACCTGACATTCTGCGTAGGAGCGAACTCATTCGCCCTGGGGCGTCAGTGAGGGGGAATGAATTCGCTCCTCACCGACTCCCGTTTGATTACACCGCGAACAGCAGGAACTCACGTTCCCAGGAGCTGATCACTCGCTTGAAGTTCTCGTGCTCGGCCCGCTTCACCGCGACATAGCCGCTGATGAACTTGCTGCCGAGGTAATCTTCCAGCGTCTTGCAGTTTTCCATGCGCTCCAGGGCGTCCTCGATGGTCAGCGGCAGACGCAGGTTGCGCCGCTCATAGCCGCGACCCTTGACCTGGGCGCTCGGCGCCAGCTGCTCGACCATCCCGATGTAGCCGCACAACAAGCTGGCGGCGATGGCGATATAGGGGTTGGCGTCGGCGCCCGGCAGGCGGTTTTCCACCCGGCGGTTTTGCGGGCTGGCATCCGGCACGCGCAGGCCGACGGTACGGTTCTCTTCGCCCCACTCGACGTTCACCGGTGCCGAGGTATCCGGCAGGAAGCGGCGGAACGAGTTGACGTTCGGGGCGAACAGCGGCAACAGCTCGGGGATGAACTTCTGTAGGCCACCGATGTGGTGGAGGAACAGCTCGCTCATCGAACCATCGTCGTTGGAGAAGATGTTCTTGCCGGTCTTCGTGTCGACGACGCTCTGGTGCAGGTGCATCGCGCTGCCTGGCTCGCCGGTCATGGGCTTGGCCATAAAGGTGGCGGCGACGTTATGTTTCAGCGCCGCTTCACGCATGGTGCGTTTGAAGATGATGATCTGGTCAGCCAGGTGCAGGGCTTCGCCGTGACGGAAGTTGATCTCCATCTGCGCGGTGCCGTCTTCGTGAATCAGCGTATCGAGATCCAACTCCTGGGCTTCGCACCAGTCGTAGACGTCTTCGAACAGCGGGTCGAATTCGTTCGCAGCATCGATGGAGAACGACTGCCGGCCGGTTTCCGGGCGGCCGGAACGACCGATCGGCGGTTGCAACGGGTAGTCCGGGTCATCACTGCGCTTGGTCAGGTAGAACTCCATCTCCGGCGCCACGATCGGCTGCCAGCCCTTATCGGCGTAGAGCTTCAGCACTTTCTTGAGGATGTTACGCGGCGACAACTCGATGGGGTTGCCCAGCTTGTCGTAGGTGTCATGGATCACCTGGGCGGTGGGCTCGATGGCCCAGGGCACGAGGAACACGGCATTCTCGTCCGGACGACAGACCATATCGATATCGGCCGGGTCGAGCAGGTCGTAATAAATGTCGTCTTCCACGTAGTCACCGGTGACCGTCTGCAGCAGTACGCTTTCAGGTAAGCGCATGCCCTTCTCGTCGATGAACTTATTGGTCGGCGCGATCTTGCCACGGGAGATTCCACTAAGATCACTGATAAAGCATTCAACTTCAGTGATCTTGCGCTCTTTCAGCCAACTAGTGAGTTGGTCGAGTTTGGGACTCATAAAGACCTCAGGGGGGATTGAGAGCCTAACGGCATAGTTAAGCTCAGCGTTGACTCGCCCGCTTGCGACAGGCATCTCCAAATGCCTGGAAGATGGCGAGGTATTCGGGATTCGAGCGTACTTGCCACTCCGGGTGCCACTGCACCCCAAGGGCAAAGCTCTTAGCTCCCTCGACCGAGATGGACTCGATCAGCCCGTCAGGAGCCAAAGCCTCAACACGCAGGCCCGGCGCCAGACGTTCAACGCCCTGGCCATGAATCGAATTGACGTGAATCTCGTCCGGCAAGCCGAGGCCGGCGAGTACACCGCCCGGCTGCACGTGCAGCGGATGGCGGGGTGCGTATTGGACTTCCAGCGGCTCATTCTCCGGCTCGCGGTGGTCCATAAAGGGGCCGACCTCATCCACCTTCTGATACAGGCTGCCACCGAAGGCCACATTCATTTCTTGGAAGCCGCGGCAGATACCGAGCAGCGGAACACCGGCGGCCACTGCCGCACGAATCAGCGGCAAGGTGGTGCGGTCACGCTCGGGGTCGTGATGAGTACCTGGCGCACTGGCCGGGCCACTGTAGTGGTGAGGTTCGACATTCGACGGCGAGCCGGTAAACAGCAAGCCGTCTAGACTCTCCAATAAGGTCGGTTGGTCGATCAGCTCAGCCAGTGACGGAATGATCAGCGGCAAGCCACCGGCGCCGACGGCCACCGCACGAACGTATTTGTCGCCCGCTATATGGTGGGGATGGAGGCCAATCTGCTTGAAGCAGGCGATAACGCCGATTAACGGCAGGCGCGACATGAGATACCCGTTTTATTGCTGTTATGGGTTTAAACCGAGCTTAGCCTTGTTCATTTTTTTACACAATAGCCATGTAAAAAATTTAACACGGCTCGCTGGGCACCGCGCCAGCCAAGGCCGAGCGAGGGTTGGCAATGCCCTGCAGCGCCCTAAAAACGGCCATCACGCCCCTTTTCAGGGCGAAATGTGGCACTATTGACAGGGTGAGGGCTTTAAGATTGACTCACACCCCATCAGTCGAATGATTGATATTTTTAACAATAAAGGTGTTGCATCATGTCGGTTCCTCAGTGTGCCGTTCAGCTTAATGAAGCGAATGATTTTCTTAAGAAACATCCCGAGATTCAGTTCATCGACCTCCTGATTGCAGATATGAACGGAGTGGTGCGCGGCAAGCGCATCGAGCGCGCCAGCCTGCACAAGGTCTATCAGCGCGGCATCAATCTGCCCGCCTCCCTGTTTGCACTCGACATCAATGGCTCCACGGTAGAGAGCACCGGTCTCGGCCTGGATATTGGTGATTCCGATCGGGTTTGTTACCCCATCCCCAACACCCTGTGCAACGAGCCCTGGCAGAAGCGTCCGACCGCTCAGCTGCTGATGACCATGCACGAGATGGAAGGCGAAGCCTTCTTTGCCGACCCACGCGCCGTGCTGCAACAGGTCGTGAACAAGTTCGATGCCCTGGGCCTGACCATCTGCGCCGCGTTCGAGCTGGAGTTCTACCTGATCGACCAGGCCAACGTGAACGGCCGCCCGCAACCACCGCTGTCGCCGCTCTCGGGCAAGCGCCCGCAATCCACCCAGGTTTATATGATCGACGACCTGGATGAATATGCCGAATGCCTGCAGGACATCCTCGAAGGGGCCAAAGAGCAGGGCATCCCGGCCGATGCCGTGGTCAAGGAAAGCGCCCCGGCGCAGTTCGAGATCAACCTGCACCACGTCGCCGACCCGATGAAGGCCTGCGATTACGCGCTGCTGCTCAAGCGTCTGGTGAAGAACATCGCCTACGACCATGAAATGGATACCACCTTCATGGCCAAGCCTTACCCGAACCAGGCTGGCAACGGGCTGCATGTGCACATCTCGATTCTCGACAAGGATGGCAACAACATCTTCAAGAGCGAAGAGCCGGTAGAGAACGACGCGCTGCGTCATGCCATCGGCGGCATCATCGAAACCATGCCGGCGTCGATGGCCTTCCTCTGCCCGAACGTCAACTCCTACCGGCGTTTCGGCGAGAAGTTCTTCGTGCCGACTTCGCCGACTTGGGGCGTGGACAACCGCACCGTAGCACTGCGCGTGCCGAACGATTCGGCCGATGCCGTGCGTATCGAACACCGGGTTGCCGGCGCCGACGCCAACCCCTACCTGGTGATGGCTTCGGTGCTGGCGGGCATCCACCACGGTTTGACCAACCAGGTCGAACCCGGTGCGCCGGTCGAAGGCAACGCCTACGAACAAACCGAGGCCAGCCTGCCGAATAACCTGCGCGATGCCCTGCGCGAGCTGGACGACAACGAAATCATGGGGCGCTATATCGACCCGAAATACATCGATGTGTTCGTCGCCTGCAAGGAAAGCGAGCTGGCCGAGTTCGAATACTCGATCTCCGACCTCGAGTACAACTGGTATCTGCACACCGTGTAAGCACGACCCGACGCCGGCCCTGAGCCGGCGTCGTTTTATCGGCCAACCGCCAGCGAATCATTCGCCACGCCCGTGGCTCCGCCCCGCGGCCTAGTGCTGCGCGCTCATACCAGCCAGGGGCGCAACCTCAGCCAGCAGAACAAGCCCCCAGGCCCGCTCGGCGCCGTTCAGCTTGGATAGATGGAACTCATCCGCGGCACCTAATGCTGGTGCTGCACATGCTGTGAACCGACACTTAAGGAAGGTCGTCATGCCCCGCTTTCTCGCTCCGCTGCTGCTCGCTTTGACTCCTCTACTGGCCACCCCGCTGCCGGCCAATGCCGAGGAGCTGATCCGCGTCTACAACTGGGACGACTACATAGCGCCGCAGGTGCTCACGGACTTCGAAAAGGAGACCGGCATCCGCGTCGAGTACCACACCTTCGACACCGCCGAAGAATTGCAGAAAGCCCTCGCCAGCGGCGAGGCGATCGACATCGCGGTGCCCACCCACAGCGATCTGCCGGCCCTGATCAAAGCCGGGCGCCTGCAGCCGCTGGAGATGGCCAAACTGCCCAATCGCCAGCACCTGGATAAACAACTGCTGAGCAAGCTCGCGGCGGTCGATCCGCAGAACCGCTATGCGATTCCCTACCTGTGGGGCGCCGTCGGCCTGGCGGTGAATACCCAACTGGCGGAACAGGCCTTCGGTGGCCCGCTCCCCGATAGCTGGAGCCTGTTGTTCGACCCCGAGCAGAGCAAGCGCCTGGCCAGCTGCGGGATCGGCGTCTTGGATGCCCAGGACGAAGTCCTCTCCGTGCTGCTGAACTACCAGGGACACAGCCTCGCCCACAGCCCGCCGAGGCAGATCAAACGGGCCGGCGAGGTGCTCAATGAGCTGCGCCCGCAGCTCAAATACGTCGACAGCGCACGCTATCTCGACGACTTGCAGCAAGGTCGGCTGTGCGTGGCCGTGGCCTGGGCCGGCGATGCCCTGGCCGCCGCCGATACCGGCCAGCCGGTGCGCTTCGTGATACCGCAGGAAGGCTCGGTGGTGTTTATCGACAACCTGGTGATTCCCCGCTCGGCCAAGCGTGCCGACCTCGCCCACCGCTTTATCGATTACCTGATGCAGCCCAAAGTGGCGGCGCTGACCACCGCGCAAACCCTCTACCCGAGCGGCAATGCCGACGCCAAGCAGTTCCTCGAGCCGGCGCTGCGCGAGCAGCCCGGTCTCTATCCGGACCGCGACACTAAGCGCCGCCTGTTCGCCCTGGAAACCCTGCCGGAGAAGCTCGGCCCGGTACGCGACGAGGTCTGGGTGCGCTTTCGCGACGGCAGCTGACTTGCCGAACGGCGCGGGGTAACGTCCAATAGCGCCTCCCATGCCGAGGAGAGCCCCATGCAGCGCCCCGCTACCGCCCGCAAACCACGCGCCAGCAGCCAGGCACGGATCGCCGGAATACTCGCCGCCGCCCGCGCCTTGCTGGCCGAAGAGGGGGTCGCCGGGCTGTCGATCTACAGCGTGGCCGAGCGCGCGGAGATGCCGCCCTCCTCGGTCTATCACTTCTTCGCCAGCGTGCCGGCCATCCTCGAAGCCCTCACCGCCGATGTGCATGCGGCCTTCCGCGCCTGCCTGCAACAGCCGATCGAGCACGGCGCCCTGCGCGACTGGCGCGATCTCTCGCGGCTGGTCGAGCAACGCATGCTGGCGATCTATGCCGCCGACGCCGCCGCCCGCCAACTGATCCTCGCGCAGCACGGCCTGAGTGAAGTCACCCAGGCCGACCGCCAGCACGACATCGAACTCGGCCAGCTGATGCACGCGTTGTTCGACCGCCACTTTCCGCTGCCACTGTTGCCAGCAGAAATCGACGTGTTCGCCCTGGCTCTGGAGCTTAGCGATCGGGTGTATGCACGCTCGGTGCAACTGCACGGGCAGATCACGCCGCGCCTGGCCGAGGAAGGCATGCGCGTCTTCGATGTGTATCTTGGTCTCTACCTGCCGCCTTACCTGCCCAAGCGCGACCCGCAGACCTAGACCATCCGCAGCGTGCAATAAGGCCAACGAGCACATTGCGCCAATGCATGGCGCTGGGCTTATTGCACCCGACCAATCCGCTAAAAACAGATATTTATCGGTATTTTTATCGTGAAAGATCTCTCGATAGAAAAAATAAGCTTCTAAAGCAGATTTTTATCGACTATAAAGTCAGCAACCGCACGGCAGGCCTTCGTCTGCCGACACGGCATCGCCACAGCTGTCTGCTAACGTCTGATGACCCCTGCAGATGATCCAACTCTTACGAGGTGTTCCATGTCCCGTATCGTCACCGTCGCCGCCACGCAGATGGCCTGCTCCTGGGATCGCACGGCGAATATCGCCAACGCCGAGAAGCTGGTGCGCCAAGCCGCCGCCCAAGGCGCGCAGATCATCCTGATCCAGGAACTGTTCGAGACCCCCTACTTCTGCCAGAAGCCGAATCCGGACTACCTGCAGTTGGCCACCCCGACGGAAACCAACGCCGCCATCGCGCATTTCCAGACGCTCGCCAAGGAGCTTTCCGTGGTGCTGCCGATCAGCTTCTTCGAGCATGCCGGGCGCGCACGCTACAACAGCATCGCGATCATCGACGCCGACGGCCGCAACCTCGGCATCTACCGCAAGAGCCATATCCCGGACGGCCCCGGCTACCACGAGAAGTACTACTTCAACCCGGGCGACACCGGCTTCAAGGTCTGGCAGACCCGTTACGCCAAGATCGGCGTGGCCATCTGCTGGGACCAGTGGTTCCCGGAAAGCGCGCGCAGCATGGCGCTGCTCGGCGCCGAGTTGCTGTTCTACCCGACCGCCATCGGCAGCGAGCCGCATGACCCGAGCATCACCTCGCGCGAGCACTGGCAGCGCGTGCAACAGGGCCACGCCGGGGCCAACCTGATGCCGCTGATCGCCAGCAACCGCATCGGCCGCGAAGACCAGGGCGACTACCACATCAACTTCTACGGCTCGTCCTTTATCGCCAACCAGTTCGGCGAGAAGGTCGAAGAACTCAACCAGACCGAGGAAGGCGTGCTGGTGCACAGCTTCGACCTGGACGCGCTGGAACACACCCGCAGCGCCTGGGGCGTGTTCCGCGACCGCCGGCCGAACCTCTACGGCCCGATCAAGACCCTGGACGGCGAACTGCAGTCCGAATAAGCGCCGGCGTTTAGCGGCGTACTGCCTCCGGCGAGTACGCCCTACGACTAGCCGACGACCAACGACTGCCCGACGACCGGAGGGCGGACTCGCCGCACAGCGGCAGTCCGCCAGATCACTACGCACAGGTAAACCCCATGACCACCCTGACCACCACCCCACGCACCGATGGCTTCCGCATGCCGGCCGAATGGGAAGCGCATAGCCAGACCTGGATGGTCTGGCCGGAGCGCCCGGACAACTGGCGCCTCGGCGGCAAGCCGGCGCAAGCCGCGTTCAGCGCGGTGGCCACGGCCATCGCGCGCTTCGAGCCGGTGACCGTGTGCGTCAGCGCCGGGCAATACGAAAACGCCCGCGCACGGCTCGATGAGGCCACTATCCGCCTCGTCGAAATCACTACCGACGACGCCTGGGTGCGCGACACCGGGCCGACCTTCGTGACCGACGATCGCGGCGAAGTGCGCGGTGTGGACTGGACCTTCAACGCCTGGGGCGGCTTCGACGGCGGCCTGTATGCGCCGTGGCTGCGCGACGATCAGGTGGCCAGCAAGATCCTCGAGATCGAACGCAGCCGGCGCTATCGCACCGAAGGCTTCGTACTGGAAGGCGGCTCCATCCACGTGGATGGCGAAGGCACGCTGATCACCACCGAAGAATGCCTGCTCAATCGCAACCGCAACCCGCACCTCGGTCGCGAAGAGATCGAAGCGCTCTTGCGCGAGCACCTGGCGGTGGAGACGGTGATCTGGCTGCCGGATGGCCTGTTCAACGATGAGACCGACGGCCACGTCGACAACTTCTGTTGCTACGTGCGCCCGGGCGAGGTGCTGCTGGCCTGGACCGACGATGTGCAGAACCCCAACTACCCGCGCTGCCAAGCGGCCATGCGCGTGCTGGAGAGCGCGAAAGATGCCAAGGGCCGCGGCCTGATCGTGCACAAGATGCCGATCCCCGGGCCGCTCTACGCCACGGATGCGGAATGCGCCGGCGTCGATCTGGTCGCCGGCACTCAGGAGCGTGACCCATCGATCCGCCTGGCCGGCTCCTACGTCAACTTCCTGATCGTCAACGGCGGCATCATCGCGCCGAGCTTCGACGACCCGAAAGATGCCGAGGCCCGCGCCATCCTCCAACGCCTGTTCCCGGCCCATGAAGTGGTGCTGGTGCCAGGCCGGGAAATCCTCCTCGGCGGCGGCAATATCCACTGCATCACCCAGCAACAACCCGCACCGCAACGGCGCTGAGGTATCACCCATGCCTGGCGCTCGACAGCGGCGCCAGGCATGGGGGCGGGGCGGCTGGCGCTGCGACTGCAGATAAAGAGCAACAGCCCCCAGCGCCGGTTCAGGCCGAGACGATCTGGTTCTTGCCCTGGCGCTTGGCCTGGTACATGGCGGCATCGGCACGGGCGAACAACGCATCGAGGGTGGCGTCATTGCTCCGCAGGCTGGTCAGTCCCTGGCTGGCGGTGACGCCGAAGACTTGCTCACCACAGCTGAACGTCAGCCGCTGGATTTCCCGCTGCAGGCGTTCGGCGATTTGCTCGGCCAACTCTGGCGCACAGTGGGGAAACAGCGCGGCGAATTCCTCGCCGCCGATGCGCCCGAACAGATCGCCGCGGCGCAGTGCCCCGGCGCCGCATTGGGCGATGCGCTGCAGCACCACGTCGCCCATCTGATGACCATGGCTATCGTTGATCGACTTGAAGTCATCCACATCCAGCAGCAGGAAGGCCAGTGGCGTACCGGTGCTGCGCGCTTGTCCGAACTCCTGCTGAGCGCATTCGAAGAAATGCCGGCGGTTGCTGCTCTGGGTCAGCACGTCGGTGCTCGCCAGGCGTTGCAGCTCGCCCTCCAGCTGCTTCTGCGCGGTGATGTCTTCGGCGATGCCGACCACGATCAGCGGCTTGCCGGCGGCGCATTGGCGGCTGATAAAGCATTTGTCGCTGAGCCAGCGCAGCTGCCCGTCGGCGCGCAGGATGCGGTATTCACGGGCCTCGACCGCGCCCTTGACCAGCACCTCGGTCAAGCTCGCCGCGGCATACTCGACGTCGTCCGGGTAGATGCTATTGAGCCACTCGCCATAATCGGCCAACAGCAGCCCGGCGGAGCGGCCGAAGATCCGTTCGTAAGCCGGGCTGACGTAGATGATGCGCTGCGTTTGCCAGTCGAAGGCCCAGAGCACCGCGTTGACGCTGTCGAGCAGGGAACTGAACAACTGCTCGCGCTCACGCAAGCGCTCGACTTCCCCACGGCTGTGTAGCAAAGCCAGGGTCAGCGCCTCGAGCTCCGACGGTAGAGGGGTCTGCTCGTCCACCAGAATCCCTCCCGGGTGAATACATGGGTGACCTCTGCAGCATACTGCGCCCGGCCCGCGCGCAACAAAAAGCCCGCCGAACGGCGGGCTTGGGCCTAACAGGCGACGCTTAGAGCCTGTTCAAGATCGTCGCGAGCGCAGGTCAGGGCCGCACCCGTTCCCTACGGGTAACGGCATTCCCCACATCCATGTGGGTCACAAGGCGCAACGCAGCATGGCGCGCGTAGCCCGCAGCAGATAGTGAACCGGCTCTTAAGCCAGGGCTGCCGGACGCAGCGAGTAGGTTTTCAGCTGTTCGGCGAAATCGCGCAGCGATTGGATGCCACTGGCCTCGGCCTCGTGGACCCAGACCTTCATCGCTTCGAGCATGTCGTGGCCGTTGGCACTGGTTTTCACCCAGATCTGCTGCAGCGCCAGGCGCTTCTCGTAAATCACCTTGAGCGCTTGGCTCTGCTCCAGCATGACCTGGATGCACGCGTGGTGCTGGTCCTCCAGCAGGCTGGTCTCACGCGACAGCAGCCGCTTGGCGCGGTGGAACTGGTGGCGGACCGAGGCGTCGGCCTTGGCCAGCTCTTGCTTGACCAGCGGCCCGATCACCAACTTGCGGTACTGCGCCATGATCTGGAAGCGGTTGTTGAGGATCGCCATGGCGGTATCCATGTCCAGGTTGCGCTTGCCGGCCACCCGGTGGGCAATCGGCGCGACCCGCTGCACCTTGGCCAGACGCAGGAAGCTGAACACTTGGATCCAGGCCCAACCGAGGTCGAACTCCCACGTCTTCACCGACAACTTGGCCGAATTCGGGTAGGTGTGGTGGTTGTTGTGCAGCTCTTCGCCGCCGATCAGGATGCCCCAGGGCAACAGGTTGGTGGCGGCGTCGCGGCATTCGAAGTTGCGATAGCCGACCGCGTGGCCAAGGCCATTGATCACCCCGGCGGCCCACACCGGAATCCACAGCATCTGCACGGCCCACACGGTGATGCCAATCACGCCGAACAAGGCCAGGTCGGTGATGGCCATCAGCACGATGCCGCCCATCGGGAAGCGCGAATAAAGGTTACGCTCGATCCAGTCTTCCGGGCAGTTCTTGCCGTAGATGCGCAGGGTCTCGGGGTTTTGCGCTTCCGCGCGATACAGTTCGGCGCCGGTGCGCAGGACGGTGGACAGCCCTTTGATCACCGGGCTGTGTGGGTCATCGACGGTCTCGCATTTGGCGTGGTGTTTGCGGTGGATCGCCGTCCACTCACGGGTGTTCTGGCCGGTGGTCAGCCATAGCCAGAAGCGGAAGAAGTGCTTGAGGGCCGGGTGCAGCTCCAGCGCGCGGTGCGCCGAGTAGCGGTGGAGGTAGACGGTGACCGCGACGATGGTCACATGCGTCATCAGCAGGGTGACCGCCAGCACTTGCCAGGCCGACAGGTCGAGAAAACCGTTGTACCACATAGAAAACCTTGCCTCGGAGGTAATGAACTCATAGCTTGTCAGACAAATCTGAGGGCATTATCCCTGAGCCTTGTCAGAAAACCAGTCGGTCTTTTAGATCAAAATATGCTCCTCACCCCTCTATCCATGCTGCCCGTGCTCGACTCGAGGCGCCCTCCTGGATGACTAGTTACCGTAGCGCCCTGCACCTCAGCTTGATCTACCTGTTCAGCGCCGGTCTCTGGGTGTTCTGCAGCGACTACCTGTTAACCGAACTGGGCCTGCACATGGCGCAACTAGAACGCCTGCAACTGGCCAAGGGCCTGGGCTTTGTCCTGCTCACCGGACTGCTCCTGCACCAGGTGCTGCGCAACCATGAACGCCAGCAAGGGCGGGCCATGCGCGACCTGCAAATGAACATGGAGCGCCTGCGCCAGGCGGCGGCGGTGTTCGAGGCCACCCAGGAAGGGGTGCTGGTGACCGATGCGCAGACGCGCATCAGCCATATCAATCCGGCGTTTTCCCGCATCACCGGCTATCAGCAAAGCGAGATCCTCGGCGCTACGCCGAAACTGCTGAAATCCGGGCGGCATGACCCGAGCTTCTATCAACAACTGTGGCAGAGCCTGCACCAGCACGGCAGCTGGAGCGGCGAGGTGTGGAACCGGCGCAAGAATGGCGAGGTTTACCCACAGTGGCAGTGCATCCGGGTCATTCACGATGAACAAGGCCGCATCAGCCACTATGTCGCGGTGTTTTCCGACCTCAGCGCGCTCAAACGCTCGCAGTATGAGTTGGATTACCTGGCCCATCATGATCCGCTGAGCGACCTGCCCAACCGCCTGCTATTCACCGAGCGCGTCGAGCAGGCGCTGGGGCACGGGCGGCGCGATAAACCGGGTGGTGCGGTGCTGCTGATCGACCTCGATCACTTCAAGCACATCAACGAAAGCCTCGGCCACAGCGCCGGCGACCAGCTGTTGAAGCAGGTCGGCGAGCGCCTGCAGGCGCAGTTGCACGAGGGCATGACCCTGGCACGCCTGGGCGGCGATGAGTTCGGCCTGCTGTGCGAGGGCTGCCACCAGCCCGAACAGGCCGCCGCCATCGCCGAACGCCTGCTGGCTGCGCTGCGCCAGCCGTTCAAGCTCGAGGGCCAGGAGCTGTTTATCGGCGCCAGCCTCGGCCTCAGCCTGTTCCCCGGCGATGCGCAGAACGTCGAGCAGGTGCTGCGCAATGCCGACTCGGCCCTGTTCAAGGCGAAGAACAACGGGCGCGAAACCTACGCCTTCTACAGCCAGGAGCTGACCACCCTTGCCCAGCAGCGCGTCGAACTCGGCGCCCTGCTGCATCAGGCCTTGGAGCAGCAACAACTGCGGGTGTATTACCAGCCGATCTATGCCCTGGACGGCGGCCAGTTGCTGGGGGTCGAGTCACTGGTGCGTTGGCAGCATCCGCAACGCGGCCTGGTGCCACCGGGCGAGTTCATCCCGATTGCCGAGGAAAGCGGCTTGATCGGTGCCATCGACGCCTGGGTGCTGCAGCAAGCCTGTCGGCAGATGCGTCTGTGGCAGCAACAGGGGCTGAACCTGGAGTTTGTCGCGGTGAACGTCTCCAGCCGCCTGTTCAGCCGCGGCGAACTGGATACGCAGGTAATGCGGGTACTGGCGGAAACAGGCCTGGATCCAGGCTGCCTGGAGCTGGAAATTACCGAAAGCGCGGTGATGGATAACCCGGATACCGCGTTGGCGCTGATGCAGCGCTTGTGCGCACTGGGCGTGCGCCTGGCCATCGACGATTTCGGCACCGGCTATTCCTCACTGGCGCGACTCAAACGCATGCCGGTGCACAAGCTCAAGCTGGATCAGAGTTTTGTTCGCGGCTTACCCGCCGATCAGGATGACGTGGCGATTGCCCGCGCCGTGATTACCCTGGGCCAAAGCCTGGGGCTGAAGGTGCTGGCCGAAGGCATCGAGCAGCCGGCCCAGGCGGAGTTTCTTCAGCACCTGGGCTGCGACCTTGGCCAAGGCTACCTGTTCGGCCACCCACAGCCGGCCGAGCGCCTAAGATGTCAGGTCGAACAACGCCCAGCGTTATTCAGCGTCACCACGTAGCTGCAACACGAGGAGTTGCAACCGGCTAGGATAGCGAGCTCAATTCGCTGAAACCCTGCACGCTCACCGCGCATCCCCATGAAACTCTCTGCCGACGACCTCGCCCACATCGCCGCCCTCACCCTCGAGCACTACAACCAGTGCGCCGAGGACTTCCGCGCCGGTACCCGCGATCACGATGTGAGCCAGAACATCGCCGCGTTGTTGCGCCATATCGAGGCCGAGCCGCCCTTTACCCTCCTCGATTTTGGCTGTGGGCCGGGGCGCGATCTCAAGGTCTTCACGGGCTTGGGCCACCTGGCTGTCGGGCTGGATGGCTGTCCGCGCTTCGCCGAGATGGCGCGGGCCGACAGCGGCTGCGAGGTCTGGCAGCAGGACTTCCTCAGGCTCGAGCTACCGGCGGAGCGCTTCGATGGCGTGTTCGCCAATGCCGCGCTGTTTCATGTGCCGAGCCAGGAGTTGCCACGGGTGTTGCGGCAACTGCATGCCACGCTAAAGCCTGGCGGCGTGCTGTTCAGCTCCAACCCACGCGGGGACAATCGGGAAGGCTGGAATGCTGAGCGTTATGGCGCTTACCACGACCTGCCGAGCTGGCGCCGCTACCTGACGGCAGCGGGCTTCCACGAACTCGAACACTATTACCGGCCGGCGGGTTTGCCGCGCGCGCAACAGCCGTGGCTGGCCAGCGTGTGGCGCAAGCTATAGGCCTATTGCAGGCGCTGACTGACGCGCTGCAACAGCACGCCCAACTGCGCCAACGCGGCCTCCCCAGGCTGCTTGAGCAGGCGTTCCAGTTGCTGCTCGATCACCGTCAACGGCTCTAGCGCACCGACCAGATTGAGGTGCTCGGGAAGGATCTCCGCGCCACTGCTGACCAGCAGGGCGAAGTGCATGACGTTCTCCAGCTCGCGGGTGTTGCCCGGCCAGCTGTGCCACTCCAGCACCTGCTGCGCCGCGCGGCTGATCAGCGGTACCGGCAAACCCAAACGCTGGCTGTAGATGCCGAGGAAGTACTCCACCAAGGGCAGGATGTCGCCGATCCGCTCGCGCAACGGCGGCAGCAGCAGACGACCCTCATTCAGGTAGAGGTAAAGACGCTCATGGAACTTGCCGGCGGCCACGGCCTGGGCCAGGTCGATGCTGGTCGCCGCGACTAAACGCACGTCCACCGGGCTCGGTTGCGGGGCCCCGACGCGGGTCACCTCACGGGTCTCCAGCGCCGCCAGCAACTTGCTCTGCAACGCCAGCGGCAAGTCGCCGATCTCGTCCAGATACAAGGTGCCGCCATTCGCCGAACCGAACCAGCCGGCGCGGCTGCTGGCCGAACCGCGATGTGCGCCGGCGGCGTAACCGAACAATTCGGCTTGCGCGTAGGTCGGGCTGAGGGTGCTGCAACTCAGCGCGACGAACAGCCCTGGGCGATCGCTCTCGCGGTGGATATGCCGGGCCAGCAATTCCTTGCCGGTACCCATCTCACCGTGGATCAGTACCGGCAAATGGCTGGGGGCGAGCTGCGCAACTTCTTCGCGCAATCGCCGCGAGCGCGCATCGACAAACACCAGCGCTTTAGCGCGGATGCTCAGCGGACTCTTATCCGCCTCCGGGAAGGTCAGCAGCGGCAGACCCAGGTGTTCAGTTCGGCTCATGGCGGACTCCCACCTAAGCCGACCTGACCACTCAGCGACTTAGGCGTGTAAACAAGTGATCGCAGCAGGACGCGACGGGCGGCGCTCCTGCAGGGGTGAATTCAGGCGAATAAAGGCCGCAGCTTTTCCTACGGGTTTGGCGTTTTTCCAGAAGCCCAACAGCCTCTTCAAGCACGGCGCCTGGCTTGTTGTTCGACCTGGCTCTGCAGGCGAAACAGGTAAGCGAAACCCTGCTCCCAACGTTGATGTCCAGACTTCACATTGATATGCCCGGCACCGCTCAAAATCGCTGCTTCGGCGCCCCAGTGGCGCGCCAATTCGATGGCTCGGGCGGCGCTCGCCGCCGAGTCGTTATCGGAACCGACCAACTGACTGGGAAACGGCAGCGGCTCACGCGGAATCGGCGCAAACCCTTGCAACGCCGCTGGGCAACCCGGCCGCTCGACATCCGCCGGCGCCACCAGCAGCGCCCCGCGAACGCGGCGCAACAACTCCGGCGGGGCGCTGGCCGCCCAGTGGGCGACCGTCACGCAGCCCAGGCTGTGGGCGATCAGGATTACCGGCGTGCTATCGGCCGCGATGCTGCGCTGCAACTCGGCGACCCACTCCGCCCGTTGCGGCGCGAGCCAATCGGCCTGCTCCACCCGCTGGCTGTTGGGCAGGCTGCGCTGCCAGTAACTTTGCCAATGCTCGTCGGCCGAGCCTTGCCAGCCCGGCACAATCAGATAGCGGATCGACTCGCTGCGCATGGGGTATGCCTCCTGCAAAGTGGCTGTTTCGGCGGCCAGTATAGGGACGCCCCATACACTCGTTAAGGAATAAGAAATTATTTATTTATTCCATAAAATCCAAAACTGGCCCCTTTCGCACAGCAGCCAAACCTCCCCAGCCAGTTCATAAGTCGCGCTACCCCAGACCGCCGTAGCGACTTAGCGGGCGCACCAGCAGCCCTGCGCCAGCCATTCAGGCCGACGGCCGACACTTCGCTACTGCGACTCTTCGCGGCGCACGGCGTTGGACAGCTGCGAGCTAAACGCCGTACAAGCAGAACCATCAATATAGTTATATTAAAATTATTAAACAGTATTTTTAAGAATATAACGCCTCGCCCTAGTATCCGCTCCACGCCCACTGACCCCGACTCGTCAGGGGCGCTTTCCCAAGGAGCAGATTGATGAGCGCATCCCTTCGAAGCATTGAAGGCCAGGACGAAGCCGGCATCCTGCGCGAGGTCCAAAGTGCCCTGCAGGGCCTGCGGTTTGGCGCGGTAGAGATCACCGTACATAACGGCCAGGTCGTGCAGATCGAACGTAAGGAAAAATTCCGCCTGCAGCCGCCCGCCGGCAAGCAAGCTTGATTTGAACCAACCAGGGCAGGCTCGACTGGACTACCGGAGGGCATGGAAATGAACGCGAACATAACGAGCAGCACGCCCATGAACAGCCACCGGTATTGCCGTTGTAGCCCGCGAATGCGGATCGCAACCCCATAAGAAACTCAGCGCCAACACTCGAACGCCCACATTCGAAAGAATTCGAATCTTTAGGAGTTACCCCATGTCCATTCGCCGTTTTGCCCTGGCTGCACTGGCCAGCGCCCTGATCGCCGGACCAACCGTCGCGGCCAGCGAAATCCTCAACGTGTCCTATGACCCGACACGTGAGCTGTACCAAGAGTACAACGCCGAATTCAACCAATACTGGCAAGCCCAGGGCCACGAAGCCGTCAAAGTGCAACAGTCCCACGGTGGCTCGGGCAAACAGGCGCGGGCGGTGATCGACGGCCTGCGTGCCGACGTCGTGACCCTGGCGCTGGCCGGTGATATCGACGAGTTGAACAAGCTCGGCAAACTGATTCCGGCCGATTGGCAAGCGCGTCTGCCGAACGCCAGCACCCCGTACACCTCGACCATCGTGTTCCTGGTGCGCAAGGGCAACCCGAAAGGCATCAAGGATTGGGATGACCTGGCCAAGGCTGGCGTCGAAGTGATCACCCCGAACCCGAAAACCTCCGGCGGCGCACGCTGGAACTTCCTCGCCGCCTGGGCCTATGGCCTGCAGCAATACGGCAGCGAAGCCAAGGCCCAGGACTACGTACAGAAGCTCTACAAAAACGTCCCGGTACTCGACACCGGCGCTCGTGGCTCGACCATCACCTTCGTCAACAACAACCTTGGCGACGTGCTGCTGGCCTGGGAAAACGAAGCCTTCCTGGCGCTTAAGGAGCAGGGTGGCGAGAACTTCGAAATCGTTGCGCCATCGCTGTCGATCCTGGCCGAGCCGCCGGTTGCCGTGGTCGACAAGAACGTCGACAAGAAGGGCACCCGCGAAATCGCCGAGGCCTACCTCAAGCACCTGTACAGCCCGGAAGCCCAGCGCATCGCCGCGAAGAACTTCTACCGCCCACGGGATGAGAAGGTGGCCGCAGAGTTCGCCAAGCAATTCCCGACGCTGAAGCTGGTCACTATCGACAAGGACTTCGGTGGCTGGAAAGTCGCGCAGCCGAAGTTCTTTAACGACGGCGGCATCTTCGACCAGATCTACCAAGTGCAGTAAGCGCCAGATACCAAAGCCCCGGCTCTTGCGCATAAGAGCCGGGCTCTGTGCTGTAGAAAGCACTGAACACCCCTTCAGCCCTGCGCAGGCGGGAATGCGGGTTTGGCTCAGGGCCCCAGAAACATCAGTAGCCGCGGATTGGCATCGGGCTGCAACCGTCACAACAAGGACTTCTATGTCACGCCGTATCTCCCCGGTCATACCCGGCTTCGGGCTGACGCTGGGTTACACCCTGGTGTACCTCAGTCTGATTGTGCTGATTCCGCTAGCCGCCCTGTTCTTGAAAACCAGCCAGCTCAGCTGGGATCAATTCTGGGCCATCATTTCCGCACCGCGGGTACTCGCCGCCCTGAAGCTCAGCTTCGGTACGGCGCTGGCCGCCGCCATCCTCAACGGCATCATCGGCACCCTGCTGGCCTGGGTGCTGGTGCGCTATGAGTTCCGCGGGCGCAAAATCATCGACGCGATGATCGACCTGCCATTCGCCCTGCCGACCGCCGTGGCCGGTATCGCGCTGACCGCGCTGTATGCCCCGGCCGGCCTGGTCGGCCAGTTCGCCACCGACCTCGGTTTCAAAATCGCCTTCACCCCCCTGGGCATCACCCTGGCGCTGACCTTCGTCACCCTGCCATTCGTGGTGCGTACGGTGCAGCCGGTGCTGGCCGATATCCCGCGGGAAGTCGAAGAGGCCGCCGCCTGCCTCGGCGCCAAGCCCTTGCAGGTGTTCCGTCATGTCCTCGTCCCGGCTTTGCTGCCAGCCTGGCTGACCGGCTTCGCGCTGGCCTTTGCCCGTGGGGTCGGTGAGTACGGCTCGGTGATCTTCATCGCTGGCAACATGCCGATGAAAACCGAGATTCTGCCGCTGCTGATCATGGTCAAACTCGACCAGTACGATTACACCGGCGCCACCTCCATCGGCGTGCTGATGCTGGTGGTGTCCTTCATTTTGCTGCTGCTGATCAACTTGCTGCAGCGCCGCATCGAAACCCCATAAAAGGAGCGCGACATGTCTACTGCAACGCTAACTGCCGCCTCCGCAGCCAACGCCGCCCGACGCGGCAATGCCATCGCCCGCCGAGTGCTGATCACCTTAGCCCGGCTGGTGTTCGGCCTGTTTCTGCTGCTGCCGCTGTTCGTGGTGGTCTCGGAAGGCTTGAAGATGGGCCTGGGGCCCTTCTTCACGGCGATCTTCGAGCCCGACGCGCTGTCCGCGCTCAAGCTGACGCTGATCGCCGTGGCCATCTCGCTACCGCTCAACGTGCTGTTTGGGGTCAGTGCCGCCTGGTGCGTGAGCAAGTACGAGTTCCGCGGCAAAAGCCTACTGGTGACCCTGATCGACTTACCGTTTTCGGTATCGCCAGTGATCGCCGGCCTGATCTATGTACTGCTATTCGGCGCTCAGGGCTACTTCGGCGCCTGGCTGCAGGATCATGACATCCAGATCGTCTTCGCCGTACCGGGCATCGTCCTCGCAACCATCTTCGTCACCGTGCCGTTCGTGGCCCGCGAGCTGATCCCGCTGATGCAGGAACAAGGCACCCAGGAAGAAGAAGCCGCGCGCCTGCTCGGCGCCAATGGCTGGCAGATGTTCTGGCATGTGACAGTGCCGAACATCAAATGGGGCCTGATCTACGGCGTAGTGCTCTGTACCGCCCGTGCCATGGGTGAGTTCGGCGCCGTGTCGGTGGTCTCCGGACACATCCGCGGCGTCACCAACACGCTGCCGCTGCACGTCGAGATCCTCTACAACGAATACAACCACGTCGCTGCCTTCAGCGTCGCCAGCCTGCTGTTGATCCTGGCGCTGTTTATCCTGCTGCTCAAGCAGTGGAGCGAAGCCCGTCTAGCCCGCCTACGCCACAGCGACGCGGAGGAGTAATTCATGTCCATCGAAGTCCGTAACGTCAGCAAACGCTTCAATGCCTTCCAGGCCTTGAACCAGATCAACCTGGATATCCACAGTGGCGAACTGGTCGCCCTGCTCGGCCCGTCCGGCTGCGGCAAGACCACGCTGCTGCGGATCATCGCCGGCCTGGAAACCCCCGACCAGGGCAATATCGTCTTTCACGGCGAGGACGTGTCCGGGCACGACGTGCGCGATCGCAACGTCGGCTTCGTGTTCCAGCACTACGCACTGTTCCGCCACATGACCGTGTTCGACAACGTCGCCTTCGGCCTGCGCATGAAGGCCAAGCATGAGCGCCCGAGCGAAACGCAGATCGCCGAAAAGGTCCACGAACTGCTGAACATGGTCCAGCTCGACTGGCTCGCCGACCGCTACCCGGAGCAGCTCTCCGGCGGCCAACGCCAGCGTATCGCCCTGGCCCGTGCCCTGGCGGTGGAGCCCAAGGTGCTGCTGCTCGACGAACCCTTCGGTGCGCTGGATGCCAAGGTGCGCAAGGAGCTGCGCCGCTGGCTGGCGCGCCTGCATGAAGACATCAACCTGACCTCGGTGTTCGTGACCCATGACCAGGAAGAGGCGATGGAAGTCGCCGACCGCATCGTGGTGATGAACAAGGGCTCGATAGAGCAAATCGGCTCGCCGGGCGAGGTCTACGAGAACCCGGCCAGCGATTTCGTCTATCACTTCCTCGGCGACTCCAACCGCCTGCATATGGGCGACGACCATCATGTGCTGTTCCGCCCCCATGAGGTCTCGCTGTCGCGCAGCGCCGAGGCAGGCCATCAGCCCGCCGAAGTCCGCGATATCCGCCCGCTGGGTGCGATCACCCGGGTGACCCTCAAGGTCGTTGGGCAAGATGAGCCGATCGAAGCGGAAGTGGTCAAGGATCATGACAGCCTGACCGGCCTGGTTCGCGGTGAAACCCTGTACTTCAAACCCAAGGTCTGGCAGCCGCTGGCCGGTCTCTGAGAACCTGGCCGGCCTTGAACGCCGGCCACGACCAACTATGCTCAGCTCGAGGCGCTGCAGAGCGCCGCCCGCCCTCGCCACGGCCGGGGCAGTCCTCCTTGAGCAAGGAAGTTCACTGACATGAGCTTTTTTCGCCGCTCCCTGCTGGTCCTGCTGGTCCTGCCGCTGCTCATGGCGCAAGGCCAGGCAGACGATCAGGCCGCCGCTCCGGTACGGGTCGGCTTCCTGGAATTTCCGCCTTATTCCTATCGGGATGCCCTCGAGCGGCCCGCCGGCTCGATGATCGACTTTGCCGAACGCCTGTTCGAACTGGCCGGGCTGCCGGTGGAGCTGACCCCCTATCCGCCGGCGCGCCTGTACAAAAACCTGCTGGATGGCTCGACCGAGGTCACGCTCGGCGCCCTGGGCAACCCCCTGCTGCGCGAACACACCCTGAACGGCGGCGAGGTGATCGGCTCGCTCAATCTCAACCTCTACTACCCCGCCGGCCGGCCGCCCCCGCGGCTGCCTCAGGACCTCGTCGGCAAACGCCTGCTGCTGATCCACGGCTTCACCTACTGGGCTCCGGAGGCGCGCCAGCTCCTCGAGGATCGGAATCTGGGGCTAAGGCTGCAGACCGCCAATAGCCACCTGGCGGCCCTCGAACTGCTCGACAAGCGGCGCGCCGATTACCTCCTCGACTACCAGATGCCGGTCGAAGACGCCCTGCGACAAAGCCAGCGCCCGGCCTTGCCCGCGCTGACCCTGCACAGCCTACCGCTGGGGCTGATCTTCTCGCGCCATTCCATGCGCAACGAACTGCTGCGCCAACGCCTGGAGGGCGCCTACCAGCAACTCAAAGACAGCGGCGAGCTGCAGAGCTGGCGCCAAGCCATGCACCTGCAAGAAGTCGTCGCCCCACGCATCGCGACAGAAGCCCTTAACGCCAAGCCAACCCCCTGACCGCCGGTCATTCACTGCGCAAATCAACCTTTCGGACTATTCTCGTCGGCCGCAGGCAGGGTAGGCTTGTACTGCAGTTAGGCTTGCGCTTGCCCCCCGGCCCGACTGCTTACAACAACAATAAGGAGCACCTCGGTATGCCTCGTAACTCGTTGTTCCGCCTGCTGTTTGCCCTGACCATCGGGCTATTGGCAGGCTTCACCCCAGCAGCCTTCGCCACCCCCCTGACGCCCCAGGAACAGATGCAGGTCTATTCCTGCCGTGCCACCAGCAGTTTGCTGCTGTATCGCGGCGAAGGCTTCCAGGCCAGTTATGCCCAGCGCGTGGACAACGACCTCGCCGCATTGGCGGCGGCGCTGCAGAGCAGCCAGCCGGTGAGTGAGGAGTTACGCAAAACCCACCAGGAACTTGTTACCCAGATTCGCCGCGGTGTTTCCTTCGGCCCCAATGAGGAGGATGTGCCATGGTCCTACCAGAAAGAGCTGAGCAAGGCGCTGCGCGACTTCCTGCTGACCACCCATGGCCTGGCCAGCAACAGCGCGCAGGACGAACTGCCGGTCAAGGTCGAATACCTGTCCGTGCAGTACCTGTTCCGCTCCTACATCGGCAGCTTCGAACTCGCCCGCGAGAACAGTGAGCAGTACCTCGGCCAGGATGAGCGGGTGCTAGTGCCTGACATCGATACTCGACTGGTCGCATTGAATGACCAAGACAATCCGGCGATCGGCAAAATCAAAACCCGCTGGAGCTACCTGAAAGTCGCCCTCAACGACATGAACAGCCAGAGCTCGGCGCTGGCCAGCGCTTCTGGCCGGCCCTTCGCACCGACCACCGTGGATCGCCACACGCGCACCCTGACCGAGCAGTTGATGAGCTTGAACTAAGCCGGCCCCGCAACAAAAAGTCAGGCAGCAACAAGCCGGCCCCGCGCCGGCTTTTTTGTTGGCGTGGGCTCAGACGGGGGCTTTCTTGGCGCGGATGCAGGTGGGCCCGGCGCGCTCTTCCACGGCCTGACGAACCTCGTCACGCAGGCCGAGTAGAAACGCCAGCTCGGCGACCACAAACAGCGGGCCGACCATCAGCCCCATCACATCATCGACAAAAGCGGGCTTACGGCCCTCGTAGTAATGGCCGATGAACTGGATGATCCAGCCGACCACGAACAGACCCAGACCGCCACTCAGCCAGACCAGCGTCGATTGCACGGCCAACACCTGGCCACCCCACAGACTGAGCCCGAGCAGCGCCGTCATCAGCAGACCAAAACGCCGATCCAGACGCAGGTAAAACCCCGCCGCCGCCAGCGCGGCGAGCGTTGCCGGCGACCACCACAGGCCCAGCGCAGACAGCCCGGGACGAGACAGCAGGGCGGTGACGGCAAAGGCGATCAGCGGCACGCCGATGAAGTGGCTGAAAATATTCCGGCGGTCGCGATGATAGGCCGCGTATTGGCCAAGGTGATCGACCAGGGTTTTCATGCTGCTATTCCTCCAGTTGGGCTGAGCGGATAATGCCGCGTAGCTAAGCTGTAGCTCTGTCAGCTAGCCGACAAAGCCTTGGAAAAACCATGAATGATGCCCTGCGATATCGCCAACGCCTGCTCAGCGGCCAGTGGTTCAACGCCCTGCCCGCCGGTCTGCGGGAGACGCTGCTGAGTAGCGCCCAGGTGCGCCGCCTGGAGGCCGGGCAGCGCTTGTTCAGCCGCGGCGACCAACCCTGTGGCCTGTATGCGGTGGTGGAAGGTGCGATCCGCATTGGCGCGGTCAGCGCGAGCGGTAAGGAAGCCTTGCTGACCCTGGTCGAGCCGCCTTACTGGTTCGGCGAGATTTCCCTGTTCGACGCTCAACCGCGCACCCATGACGCCTTTGCCGAAGGCCCGGCGACCCTGCTGCAGGTACCGCAAACGGCGCTGCTCAGCCTGCTCGAACGCGAACCGCAACACTGGCGCGACTTCGCCCTGCTGATGAGCCAGAAGTTGCGCCTGGCCTTTATCGCCCTGGAACAGATCAGCCTGCTACCCGCCGCGCCGCGCCTGGCCCGGCGCCTGCTGATGATCGCGGAGAATTACGGCGAGGGAGGGCCGCGGCGGGTGATCCAGCTGGCCCAGGAACAACTGGCGCTGATGCTGGCGATCTCGCGGCAGACCACCAACCAGATCCTCAAGGAACTGCAAGCCCAGGGCATCCTGCGCTTGACCTATGGCGAGATCGAAATCCTCGACCTCCAACGCCTGCGCCAAGCCGCGCAGCACCATTAAATGCGCCGCGCTGACCCGGAGCGAGCGACCCCTGCCGACACTGAGGCCGGATGACCTAACCCGGCAGGCGATGGCGCTGGATAAAGCCGCGGTCGAGGTAATCCTTCCAGCAGCCGCATAAACGCCCACCGGCGCTCCACTCGCGCCAACTCAGCAGCGCCCCGCCGTCGCCGGTGGCGAGCAGGGCCAGGCTCTGGCGTTGCGGACGGTAGTGGCGCAGCGGCGCAGTGCGTAAAACGGCCAGTAGATTCGCCGCCAGCACCGGGCCCTGGCGTACCGCGTAGACCCCGCTCTTGTGCGCGCCAGCCAAGCTGGCGCAGTCACCCACGGCGAAGATCTGCGGGTGGGACTGGCTCTGCAAACTCGCGCCGATTTGCACGAAGCCCGCCGGATCGCAGGCCAGCCCGCTCTGTGCCAACCAGGGCAGGGCCGTGCTGCCAGTCGCCAGCAGCAACCGCGAGCCGTGCCAAACCGGCTCGCCGCCGCTCAACAAGCAGTCCTCATCGATAGCGCTGATCGGACAATGCTCGTGCACCTGCACCTTACGCAGGCGCAGATGGCCGAGGGCACGCAGGCGCAAACCCGGCGCATGCTCGGCGAGTAGCGGCCCGGCGCTGAACAGCGCCAGCTCCGGCACCTGCCCGGCCAGGGCCAACGCCAGCTCGACCCCGGCCGCGCCGCCGCCGAGGATCGCCAGCCGTTGTGGTGCGGCCTGCCAGGCTTGCCAGCCGGCGACAAAGCCGGCAAAGGGTTTGACCGCCAGCAGCTGCAGCGCGCGGCCCCGCTGTGGCGGGCCGACCACCTGGCCACCGACATTTAGCGCGAGCCAGGCCGCGCTCAGTTGGCGGCCATCGGTCAGCGTCAACTGCCGCTGCCGCGCCGCCAGCGCCCGCACCTCGCCAATCAACAACTCGACCCCGGCGGCGCGACACAGCGGCGCCAGCTCGATCTGGCAATCCTGCGCGCGATACCGCCCCGCCAGCAGCCCCGGCAACATCCCCGAGTACCAGGCTGCAGGCCCGGCACTGAGCAGGCCAAGCCGCCCCGGCGGCCGTGCACCACCGGCCCAGCGGCGGAGGACGCCGAGGTGCGCGTGGCCGGCGCCGACCAGCAGCACGTCGAAGGGCTTCATCCGCGCGCCAGGCCTTCGCGGTATTGGCTCGGGGCGCGGGTCCAACTGGCGAGGGTGGTGGGTTCGGCAGTCATGCAGATTGGCGCATCCGGTCAACAGGTTGGCGTTCGCCGCCGGGCCGCGCGCACGGCAGCACGGCAGCACGGCAGCACGGCACAGTAGCCTCAGGCTAATTAGAGGATGTAAGCATGTCCCACTCTCCTGCAAGCCCCGCGAGCCAGAATGCGCAACAGCGGGCCGCGCACATTCGTGAAACGCTGATGGCTTCAGGCGCCGAAATTGACTAACTGAACTAGCCACACAGGCTACTAGGGAGGCGCCGATTCCTGCGGCGCTTCCCCAGCCTGCAGACGGGGTTCGGCGAACCGGCTCTCGGCGCGTTCCCCGGTGTTGTCGCTGTCGGCGGCGAAGACTACGCCGAGGATCCGCCGCGGCGCCGTGCCGAAGGCGGCGATGGCGTCGGCGCGCAGGTCGCGGCTTTCCGCCAGCCACTGCCCAAGCGGTGCCTCCGGGCCGCGCAGGACGAGCATCTCCACCTGCTCGCTGTAGGCACTGCGGGCACGCGTGCCGGGCGCGACGCGGTTGTCCCAGACGTAGCTGAGGGTCGCCGCCGGTAGCTGGGGGTCGTAGAAGGTGCGGGCCAGACGCAGTTTCTGCCGGGCGAGAAAGGCCAGGCTGGCCAGCGGGTAATCCAGCAGCACGTAGACCCGCGCCGCATAGTCGTCGCCGGCGCGGGTGGCGAAGCGGGCGCTTTCCAGCCGCCGCTCCGTGCGCCACTGCCAGGACAGCCGCCAGGGCTGGTCGCCCGCCAAGTCGAGGGGGTGCAGCAGGCCCCCGGCCGCCGCATCGGCCTCGATATTCAGCACCGTGCGACCGTCCTGCTCGACCAGGCTGCGCGCGGGCGCCTTCAGTTTGGGAATATTCGCCTCGCGCCAGGGCGCCGACCACTGAGCGCCCGGCGGGCCTTCGCGCCAGGGCGTCAGGCGATTATCGGCCGGTGCCGAGAGGGCCGCCAGCAACAGGCCAAACAGCAGGCTGCGGCTCAACCGCGGCGCCACCGATGAAAGCGTTCGACCCAGCGCAGCACGCCTTGCGGCGCATGGCCGCGCTTCCACTCGCCGGCGGCGTATTGGTTGGCTTCGGCCAGGGTCGGGTAACTGTGGAGGGTGCCGAGAATCTTGTTCAAGCCGAGGCCGTGCTTCATCGCCAGCACATACTCGGCGAGCAGTTCACCGGCCTGTGCCCCGACTATGCTGACGCCGAGGATGCGGTCCTGGCCCGGCTCGCTGAGCACCTTCACAAAGCCGTGCGCCACTTCGTCGGCAATCGCCCGGTCCAGCTCCGCGAGATCGAAACGCGTGACCTCATAGGCAACTCCCTGCGCCTGGGCCTCGACTTCCGAGAGGCCGACCCGCGCCACTTCCGGGTCGGTGAAGGTGCAATGGGGAATCACCCGGTAATCGACCTTGAAGCGTTTAAAACTTCCAAATAGCGCATTCACCGTGGCGTACCAGGCTTGATGGGCGCAGACATGGGTGAACTGGTAAGGCCCGGTGACATCGCCCACCGCGTAGATATTCGGCAAGCGGGTGGCCAGGTACTCATCGGTCTCCAGGGTACCGTTCGGCCGCACCACCAGACCCAACGCTTCGACCCCGTAACCCTTGACGTTGGCCACCCGGCCGAGGGCCAGCAACAGACAGTCGAAGGCAATCACGATCTCTTCACCGCTCTCCAGCTGACGGGCGAGCAACCGCCGTTCGCCCTCCACCCGCTCGAAACGTTCGGCCTTGTGCCGCAGGCGCACATCGACCCCTTCACCGCGCAGGCTGGCCAGCACCAGCGCGCTGGCATCTTCGTCCTCGCGCGGTAGCAGGCGCGTATCCAGTTCCACCTGAATCACCTGGCTGCCGAGGCGCTGGAAGGCCTGCGCCAGTTCACAGCCAATCGGCCCGCCACCGAGCACCAGCAGGCGCCGGGGCTGCTCACGCAGGCTCCAGATGCTGTCCGAGGTGAACGCCGGCATGTCGGCCAAGCCGGGAATATCCGGCCACAACGGCCGGCCGCCGGTGGCGATGATGATGGTGCGGCTGCTCAGGAGCTGGCCGTTGACCTCCACCGTCCACGGCGAGCGGATGGTCGCCTCGCCGGCAAGCACCTCGACGCCCAGCCCGCGATAACGCTGCGGCGAGTCGTGCGGCTCGATGGTGGCGATCACCCGCTGGATGCGCTGCATCACTGCCGGGAAATCCACCTCGGCGCTGACCTGGGTAAACCCCAAGGCCGCGGCCTTTTTCAGCTCGGCCGCGAGCTTGGCCGAACGCAGCAGCGCCTTCGACGGCACGCAACCGGTGTTCAGGCAGTCGCCGCCCATCTGCTGCTTCTCGATCAGGCTGACCTTGGCCTTCAGCGCCGCGGCGATATAGGCGCTGACCAACCCGCCGGCACCGGCACCTATCACCAGCAGGTTGCGCTGAAAGGTCTTCGGCTTGACCCAGCCGGCGTACGCCCGCCGCGCCTGGAGCCAGCCGAGCAGCCGGCGCGCCAGCAGCGGGAACAGGCCGAGCAGGACGAAGGCGCCGAGCAGGCCAGGCGAAAGAATCCCGGCCAACGACTCCAGCTGCCCGAGCTCGCGCCCGGCGTTCACATAGACCAGGGTGCCCGGCAACATGCCGAGCTGGCTGACCCACCAATAGGTCAGCAGCGGCAGGCGGGTCAGGCCCATCAACAGGTTGATCATGAAGAACGGAAACAACGGCACCAGGCGCAGGGCGAACAGGTAGAAGGCGCCCTCGCTCTGCATCCCCTGCTCAACCCCGGCCAGTTGCCGGGCAAAGCGCCGCTGTACCCAGTCGCGCAGCAAGAAGCGGCTGCTGAGCATGGCCAAGGCCGCGCCCAGGGTCGAGGCGAAGGACACCAACAGCACGCCTTGCCACAGGCCAAACAGCGCGCCGCCGAGCAGGGTCATCAGCGCCGCGCCGGGCAACGACAGCGCAGTCACCGCCACATAGGCCAGAAAGTACAGCAACGCCGCTTGCCCAGGGTGCGCCGCCACCTGGGCGAGTAGCGTCGCCTGCTGAGTCTTGAGGTATTCCAGGCCCACGTAGCGGTCGAGGTCGAAGGCAAAGAAGCCGCCCACCAGCAGCAGGATCAGGCTGAGCAGCGCCAGCTTGCGTGCATTCATCCGCTTAGCGCCCCACTGCAACTGGAACCTTGGCCGGCGGTGCAGGCGAAGCAATGGTCGCGGCCGACGATCGGGTTGCCGTCCAGCTCAAGCGCCAGCAGATCGCGCAGATGGGTACGCGCACGGGCGATCAGTCGATCCGGCTGCTCCAGGGGCAGGTCGAGCATCTGATTGAAATCGCAGTCGTAGAGGTAGCCCTGCCAGTCGACGCTGACCAGCGAACGGCACATCAGCCCGTCGAGGTTTTCCGCCCGGTAGCTGTCGCGCAGCAGCTGCATGTAGGCGGCGAACTGGCCCTTGCTGACCAGGGTGCTGCCGAAGCGGGCAATCGGCTGGTTGGTGATGCACAGCAAATGATCGAAGCGGATGCCGAACTCATCATCGAGATGCTGCTTGTAGTCGGCCTCCAGCTGCGCCTGCGGCGGCGGCAAGCTGGGGCCTTGCGGGTTATAGACCAGATTGAGGACCAGCCCGCTGCCGGCTTGCCCGTAGCCCAGCGCATTGAGCTGGTGCAGCCCCTGAATGCTGACGTCGAACACCCCTTTGCCACGCTGGCGGTCGACGTTCTCCCGCGAGTAGCAGGGCAGCGAGGCGGTGATCTCGACACCCTGCGCGGCGAGGAACGCGCCCAGATCCTCCTGGCCCGGCTCACCGAGGATGGTCAGGTTGCAGCGATCGATCACCCGCAAACCTTCGCGCCGGGCGTGGCTGACCAGCTCGCGAAAGCGCGGATGCAGCTCCGGCGCCCCACCGGTCAGGTCGAGGGTGTGCACCGGATGGGCGTCGATCACCCGATGCAGTATCGCCAGGGTTTCGTCGCTCATGCTCTCGGTGCGGGTCGGCCCGGCGTTGACGTGGCAGTGCAGGCAACGCTGGTTGCAGCGGTAGGTCAGATTGACCTGCAAGGCTTGCAGCGGCCCGCGGCGCAATGCGGGGAAGCTCAGCCGATCGAGCAGAGGTAGCATGGCGTGCACGGCTAACTCCTTCAGGGGATATGCGCTATAGAGGATAACGGCGCGCCCCTGTTACAAGCCTAGTGCGTTTACAGGCCCAATAGGCTGCCGCTGGCGCGCACGGCGCAATCTTCTATCTATAGACGCAATCGTCCTGTTTGGCAGTCCCGCCCGCACCTTCCGGCAGCATCTTTGCTGCGCGGTTGCGCCTGGCCTACAGACAAAAAAAGACCCGCCGAAGCGGGTCTCAGGACTGCCTGGCTGGTGAGCCCTAGGCGAGTTCGTTGAAGCACTCGGCGATGATCGCCAAGCCTTTGTCCAGCAGAGCGTCTTGCGCGGTGATCGGCACCAGCACGCGCAGGACGTTGCCGTAAGTACCGCAGGACAGCAGGATCAGCCCCTTGTCGCGGGCCTTGGCCACCACGGCATTGACCAGTGCGGCCGCCGGCTTGTGGTGGTCGCCGTCTTCGAACAGCTCGACGGCGATCATGGCGCCGAGGGCGCGCACGTCACCGATGCTCTTGTGCTTGGCCTGAATGGCTTTGAGACCAGTCACCAGACGCTCGCCGACCGCTTTGCAGCGATCCAGCAGCTGTTCTTCCTCGAACACTTCCATCACCGCCAACGCGGCCACGCACGCCAGCGGGTTGCCGGCATAGGTGCCGCCCAGACCGCCCGGCGCGATGGCGTCCATATATTCCGCCTTGCCGCACACACCGGCCAACGGGAAGCCGCCGGCGATGGATTTGGCGAAGGTGGTCAGATCGGCAGTCACGCCCATCTGCTCCATGGCGAAGAAGGTGCCGGTACGGCCGGCGCCGGTCTGTACTTCGTCGGCGATCAGCAGGATGCCGTGCTGGTCGCAGAGGGCGCGTAGGCGCTGCATGAAATCTTTCGGCGCGACGTAGAAACCACCTTCGCCCTGCACCGGCTCGATGATGATCGCGGCGATGTCTTTCGGCTCGGCGTCGTTCTTGAAGATCCGCTCGATACTGGCGATTGCGTCATCGGTGCTGACGCCATGCAGTTCGCAGGGGTACTGGGCACGGAAGATACCGCCGGGCATCAGGCCCATGCCGGCCGAGTAGGGAACGACCTTGCCGGTCAGGCCGAGGGTCATCATGGTGCGGCCGTGGTAGCCGCCGGTGAAGGCGATAATGCCGGCGCGACCGGTGGCGGCACGGGCGATCTTCACGGCGTTTTCCACCGCTTCCGAGCCGGTGGTGACCAGCAGGGTCTTCTTGGCGAAATCGCCCGGGACCTTGGCGTTGATCTTCTCGCAGACCTCCACGTAGGGCTCGTAGGCCAGTACCTGGAAGCAGGTGTGGGTCAGCTTGGTCAGTTGCTGCTGCACGGCGGCAACGACCTTCGGATGCAGGTGACCGGTGTTGAGCACCGCGATGCCGCCGGCGAAGTCGATGAATTCACGCCCTTCGACGTCGATCACGCTGGCGTTCTTCGCCGACTCGGCGAAGATCGGGTGGATCTGGCCGACACCGCGCGGAACGGCGGCCTGGCGGCGCAGCATCAGGGATTCGTTAGTTTTGTTCATAGAGTCCTCATTCGCCGCTCATCGGTCGGCGCAGTTCAAGGAGTAACGCAGCCGGGGAAAGGCGCGGGCAGCATACGATGATCGACTGCCACGGCCCTGCCGGCTGCTCAGGGGTTCTTTGTTGCTTTTTACCAGCGGTCTAGTGGCCTGTGTGGCTAGTTCCATTAGTTAACTTCGGCGCCTGAAGCCGCGATCCAGCGTTGCAATTCCTCGCCGTAGCCGTGCTACGACTCGTCTTTGCGCCTTGCCTCGCGACTCCCGGCATCCGAATTTAAGTTAACGAACCAACCGTACAGGCCACTAGTAGCGTAGCGAGCGAAGGTCAGGCTAGGCGGTGGGTTCAGGAAAAAGCGGAGTTGGCTGTAGCCAATGAGCATTTTTCCCGAGCCCGCCAACGCAGCATCACCGATGCGCAGTAGCTACTAGATGCCGAGGCAGAGGTATTTGATTTCCAGGTAGTCTTCGATCCCGTACTTGGAGCCCTCACGGCCCAGGCCCGAGGCCTTGATGCCGCCGAACGGCGCCACCTCGGTGGAGATGATCCCGGTGTTGATGCCGACTATGCCGTACTCCAGCGCCTCGGCGACGCGGAACACCCGGCCCAGGTCGCGGGCATAGAAGTAGGACGCCAGGCCGAATTCGGTGTCGTTGGACATGGCGATCACCTCGGCCTCGTCCTTGAAGCGGAACAGCGGCGCCAGCGGGCCGAAGGTCTCTTCCTTGGCGACCGCGGCGTTGTTCGGCACGTTGACCAGGATGGTCGGCTCGAAGAAGTTGCCGCCCAGGCTGTTGCCGCCGGCGACCACCGTGGCGCCCTTGCTCACGGCGTCGGCGATATGTTCCTGGACCTTGGCCACGGCCTTCTCGTCGATCAGCGGACCGGTGGTGATGCCGTCGTCCAGACCGTTGCCGATCTTCAGCTTGGCCACCGCGGCTTTCAGCTTCTCGGCGAAGGCGTCGTAGACACCGTCCTGAATGTACAGACGGTTGGCGCACACGCAGGTCTGGCCGGCGTTGCGGTACTTGGAGGCGAGGGCACCGTCCACCGCCGCATCCAGATCGGCATCGTCGAACACGATGAACGGCGCGTTGCCGCCCAGTTCCAGCGAGATTTTCTTGATGTCCTTGGCGCATTCGGCCATCAGCTGGCGACCGATCTCGGTCGAGCCGGTGAAGGACAGCTTGCGCACTATCGGGTTGCTGGTCAGCTCGCCGCCGATGTCGCCAGCCGAGCCTGTGACCACGCTGAGCACGCCTTTCGGGATACCGGCACGGTGCGCCAGTTCGACCAGCGCCAGGGCCGAGAACGGCGTCTGGCTGGCCGGCTTGATCACCATGGTGCAGCCGGCGGCCAAGGCCGGGCCGGCTTTGCGGGTGATCATCGCCGCCGGGAAGTTCCACGGGGTGATCGCCGCAGTTACGCCGATCGGTTGCTTGAGCACCAGCAGACGCTTGTCCGGCTGGTGGCCGGGAATCACGTCGCCATAGACGCGCTTGGCTTCTTCGGCAAACCACTCGATGAAAGAGGCGGCGTAGACGATCTCGCCCTTGGCTTCGGCCAGCGGCTTGCCCTGTTCCTGGGTCATCAGGCGGCCGAGGTCGTCCTGGTTTTCGATCAACAGTTCGAACCAGCGGCGCAGCTTGTTGGCGCGGTCCTTGGCGGTCAGCGCGCGCCAGGCCGGCAGGGCCTTGTCAGCGGCTTCGATGGCACGCCGGGTTTCGGCGGCGCCCATTTTCGGCACGCTGCCGATGATCTCGTTAGTGGCCGGGTTGTTGACCTTGATGGTCTGGCCGTTGTCCGCGTCTACCCAGGCGCCGTCGATATAGGCTTGCTGGCGGAACAGTTGAGCGTCTTTGAGTTGCATGGCCGTCTCCTTTACCCCGACACACAGGCACCGGGCAGAATGGTTGTGACTCGACCCAGCTTAGACAGCTGCAGTCAGAAATAATGGATGACACGTCGTACCGACTGAGCCCTGACGGCGGCAATTGGAACAAGGCGCAGGCCGCCGAGTACGGTAAGCCCCTGTTCGCGTCGAAGGCGTTTGAAATCTCAAACGAATCCTAGGGTCGCGCCGGGCAAAGGGCAATAGCCTGTTCGAAAAAATTAACGAAACCTCATTATAAGTGACGCTTTTCTGATCATTGACTGGCTAGCCTAGTACTTTCGTTCAATATCACGAACAAGTCTCCCTGGCATGGACGCCTGCCACCGAGATGCGTATCATGGCGCCCGCATCGCACCAGTAGCTCAGCTGGATAGAGTACTGCCCTCCGAAGGCAGGGGTCGTGGGTTCGAATCCCGCCTGGTGCACCAACTACGACAAGGGCTTAGGTGAAAACCTAGGCCCTTTTTGTTGCCGCCGGGTTAAACCACGCCCGCCTGACGCAAGGCTTCGATCTGCCCGGCGTCGAGCCCCAAGACCTTCTGCAACACCTCGACGGTATGCTCGCCCAAGAGCGGCGGCGCGTTGCGGTATTGCACCGGGGTCTCCGAAAGGCGGATCGGGCTGGCCACCTGCGGCACCGTGCCGCCCAACGCGTGGGGCAGCTCGACGCGCAGACCGCGCGCCTGTACTTGCGGGTCGGCGAACATCTGCGCCAGGTCATTGATCGGCCCGCACGGCACACCCGCCTGCTCCAGCGCCGTCACCCATTCGCCGGTGGTCTTGAACACCGTGGCCTGCCGGATCAGCGGAATCAGCACCGCACGATTCGCCACCCGCAGCTTGTTGGTGGCGAAACGCGGATCGTCCGCCCATTCCGGGTGCTCGGCGACTTCGCAGAATTTGCGGAATTGGCCGTCGTTACCCACGGTGAGAATGAAGTCGCCATCCGCCGTGGGGAAGTCCTGGTACGGCACTATGTTCGGGTGCGCGTTGCCGAGGCGCCGCGGCGGCGTGCCGGTGGTCAGGTAGTTCATCGCCTGGTTGGCCAGGCAGGCGACCTGCACGTCGAGCAGGGCCATGTCGATATGCTGGCCGCTGCCGCCTTGCTCACGGTGCGCCAGCGCGGCGAGCACGGCGACGGTCGAATAGAGGCCGGTGAGAATATCGGTCAGCGCCACGCCGACCTTGACCGGGCCGCCGCCCGCTTCACCGTCCGGGCGACCGGTCAGGCTCATCAGGCCGCCGAGACCCTGGATCATGAAGTCGTAACCGGCGCGTTTGGCATAGGGCCCGTACTGGCCGAAGCCGGTGATCGAGCAATAGATCAGCCGCGGGTTGATGGCTTTCAGCGAGGCGTAGTCGAGGCCATAGGCGGCCAGGCCGCCGACCTTGAAGTTCTCCAGCAGGATGTCCGACTTGGCCGCCAGCTCGCGGACGATGCGCTGGCCTTCCGGCTGGGTGAAGTCGAGGGTGACCGACTGTTTGTTGCGGTTGGCCGAGAGGTAGTAGGCCGCCTCGCTGGTGTTCTCGCCGTTGGCATCCTTGAGGAAGGGCGGGCCCCAGGCGCGGGTGTCGTCGCCATTGCCGGGGCGCTCGATCTTGATCACCTCGGCGCCGAGGTCGGCGAGGATCTGACCGGCCCAGGGGCCGGCGAGGACGCGGGAAAGGTCGAGTACGCGGAGGTGGGACAGGGCGCCGGACATGGATTCTCCGTAGGGTGCGCCATGCGCACCGGAAATAGCGCAGCGGTGCGCATGGCGCACCCTACGAGCTTGGGTCGACCGCGTAGGAGACCCACGCAGCCATTCCCAATCGACTTAGTAGAACGCCTGAATGCCGGTCTGGGCACGGCCGAGGATCAGCGCATGCACGTCGTGGGTCCCTTCGTAGGTATTCACCACTTCCAGGTTGACCAGGTGACGGGCGACGCCGAACTCGTCGGAGATGCCGTTACCGCCGAGCATGTCACGGGCCATGCGGGCGATGTCCAGCGATTTGCCGCAGGAGTTGCGCTTCATGATCGAGGTGATTTCCACCGCCGCGGTGCCTTCGTCCTTCATCCGGCCGAGGCGCAGGCAACCCTGCAGGGCCAGGGTGATTTCGGTCTGCATGTCCGCCAGCTTCTTCTGGATCAGCTGATTGGCCGCCAGTGGGCGACCGAACTGCTTGCGATCGAGAGTGTACTGACGGGCGGTGTGCCAGCAGAACTCGGCGGCACCCAGTGCGCCCCAGGAGATGCCGTAACGCGCGGAGTTGAGGCAGGTGAACGGACCTTTCAGGCCGCGCACGTCGGGGAAGGCGTTCTCTTCCGGGACGAACACGTTGTCCATGACGATCTCGCCGGTGATCGAGGCGCGCAAACCGACCTTGCCGTGAATCACCGGGGCGCTGAGCCCGGCCCAGCCTTTTTCCAAGACGAAGCCACGAATCTCGCCGGCATCGTCCTTGGCCCAGACCACGAAGACATCGGCGATCGGGCTGTTGGTGATCCACATCTTGGCGCCGCTGAGGCGGTAGCCGCCGTCGACTTTCTTCGCCCGGGTGATCATCGAGCCCGGGTCGGAGCCGTGATCCGGCTCGGTCAGGCCGAAGCAGCCGATCCATTCGCCGCTGGCCAACTTGGGCAGGTACTTCTGCTTGGTCGCCTCGGAGCCGAATTCGTTGATCGGCACCATCACCAGGGAGGACTGCACGCTCATCATCGAGCGGTAGCCGGAATCGACCCGCTCCACTTCGCGGGCGATCAGGCCGTAGCTGACGTAGTTGAGGCCGCTGCCGCCGTAGGCTTCCGGAATGGTCGCGCCGAGCAGGCCGATTTCGCCCATCTCGCGGAAGATCGCCGGGTCGGTCTGCTCATGGCGGAAGGCTTCCAGCACGCGCGGGGCCAACTTGTCCTGGGCGAATTGCTGGGCTCTATCGCGCACCATGCGTTCCTCGGCGGTCAGTTGCTGATCCAGCAACAGTGGGTCTTCCCAGTTGAAGCGTGCTTTACCGGCCATATGCGGATTCCTCAATCGTTCGTTGCGGTTGTTGATGCCCAGCGCTGGGCTGGCGAATAGGTCAATCCTAGTCAGCCTAGGCCGAATCGGGCAAACGAGGATTTTGCACAGTGTTGTGCTAATTTATCACTCCGTAATGAATTAGAAAGCCATGCAAACCGGCTTTCGTGTGCATCTAACGCATAAGAGAAGCCCATGCGTCGTAAAATCCCCAGCACCGCCGCCCTGGTCAGCTTCGAGGCCGCCGCCCGCCACCAGAGCTTTACCAAGGCGGCCGAAGAACTCTCGCTGACGCAAAGCGCCATTTGTCGGCAAATCGCCGGCCTCGAAGAATTCCTCGGCATCGCGTTATTCCGGCGTTCGCGGCGCGGGGTCAAGCTGACCGAGGCGGGGCTCTCCTATAGCCGGCGAGTGGCCGCGCAGTTGGATGCGGTGGAGCGCGACACCCTCTCGGTGATGGGCCAGCATGGCGCCGGCAGCCTGGAGCTGGCCATAGTGCCGACCTTCGGCACCCAGTGGCTGCTGCCGCGACTCAAGCACTTCCAGGCGCTGCACCCGGAGGTCACGGTCAACCTGACCAACCGCACCCGGCCCTTTCTGTTCGCCGACACCGAGTTCGATGCCGCGGTGTATTTCGGCGATGCCGATTGGTCGGGTACCGAGTCGCACTTTCTCATGCCGGAAAACTCGCTGCCGGTGTGCAGCCCGCAGCTGATCCCGGCCGGCAGCCAGTTGACCGTCGAGGCCATCGCCGGCCTGCCGCTGCTGCAACAGAGCACTCGCCCCTATGCCTGGCGCCAGTGGTTCGGCTCGCTCGGCCTGAACGTGCCACGCGACATGACCGGGCCGCGCTACGAGCTGTTCTCCATGCTGGCCCAGGCGGCGATGCACGAGATGGGCATCGCGCTGATTCCACCCTTCCTGATCCAGCGCGAGTTGGCCGAAGGGCGGCTGGTGGTGGCACTGGACCACGCCTGCCTGAGCGACAAGGCCTACTACCTGATCATCCCCGAGCGCAAAGTCGAGTCGGCGGCCCTGCGCGCCTTCCGGGACTGGCTGGTGGAAGAGGCGCGGCAGTACCGCTCCGAGGCCGGACGGGGTTGAGGCAATCTTTCGCGGCCATGGTAATCCCGTAGGGCGGACTCAGGAGCGAAGCGAACAGTCCGCCGCGTGATGGCGTACTGCTTCGCGAGTACGCCCTACGCCTGCCAACCCGAGTTCCGCTGAGTATCGAGGGGATCACCTGGGCGGCCCGCGCCCACGACACACCCGTTGTAACCCTAGGTATCAGCCGCGAAACAAATGCCCGCGCCCGCGCGAAACCCTGCGGTATAGGCCGCTAAAAAGCCGCGCGCAGGGCGCAGTTGTGCGCGGCCATCACCCACCTGGGTGATAGATGAAATCGCCCCTTTAGGCAGTTATGGCCAGACTTTCGGCTGATTAGGATGGCGGCTCACTTATTCCTCCTCAGGAGAGCCGCATGACAACAAGAACAATGCGCGGAATCTTCCGGCCGCACCTGCTGGCCGCCGCCGTTGCCCTGGGTTGCAGCGCCCAGGCCCACGCCATTAATTTCAACATCGGGGAGCTCGAGGCACAGTTCGATTCACAACTATCGGTGGGGGCCAGCTGGTCGACCCGCGGCGCCGACCCGGATTTCATCTCCGTAGCCAGCGGCGGCAAGGCCTCCTCGCGGACCTCCGACGACGGCCGCCTGAACTTCAAGAAGGGCGAGACCTTCTCGAAGATCTTCAAGGGCATCCACGACCTGGAACTGAAGTACGGCGACACCGGGGTGTTTATCCGCGGCAAGTACTGGTACGACTTCGAGCTGAAGGACGAGCACCGGCTGTTCTACGACATCGACGACCACAACCGTAAGGAGGGCGCGCAGTCCTCCGGTGCGCAGCTGCTCGATGCCTTCCTCTATCACAACTACAACCTCGGCGAACTGCCGGGCAGCGTGCGGGTCGGCAAGCAGGTGGTCAGCTGGGGCGAGAGCACCTTTATCGGCAACAGCATCAACTCGATCAACCCGATCGACGTGGCCGCCTTCCGCCGCCCCGGCGCGGAGATCAAGGAAGGCCTGATCCCGGTCAATATGCTCTACCTGTCCCAGAGCCTGACCGACGCTGTAAGCATGGAGGCCTTCTATCAACTGGAGTGGGACCAGACCGTGGTGGATAACTGCGGCACCTTCTTCTCCACCTCCGATGTGGTCGCCGATGGCTGCGCGGATCGCCTGGTGGTGTTCGGCCCGGACCTACCGCCCGGCGAGTCGAACAACAGCTTCGCCCCTGGCGAAAACGTCTATATCCCGCGCGCCGGCGACCGCGATGCGAAAGACAGCGGCCAGTACGGCCTGGCCCTGCGCTGGTTCGTGCCGGAGCTGAACGACACCGAGTTCGGCGCCTACGCGATGAACTACCACAGCCGCGGCCCGGTGTTCAGCACCATCCGCACCACCACCCCCAGCGCGGCCTTTATCCCCGGCGCGCGGAACGCCCGCTACTTTATCGAGTACCCCGAGGACATCCGCCTCTACGGCCTGAGCTTCCAGACCAACGTCGGCGGCACGGCGCTGTCCGGCGAGGTCAGCTACCGGCCGAACATGCCGCTGCAGATCAACTCCACCGACCTGTCCTTCGCCGCTCTCGGCCTGTCGCTCTCGCCGGTGTTCCAGTCCGGCCAGGCGCAGAACACCGCCGGCAGCGATATCCACGGCTACGACCGCCGCGGGGTCACCCAGGCGCAGGTCACCGCGGTGCAGTTTATCGATCGGGTGCTGGGCGCCAGCCGCCTGACCCTGGTGGGCGAGGTGGGTTACAACCACATCAACGGCATCAGCGACGATGTCGGCGAGCTGCGCTTCGGCCGCGACCCGATCTTCGGTTCGGGACAATTGTCTTCGCAACCGACCTGCCGCGCCTTCAACGCCGCCAACCCGCAGGAATGCAATGACAAGGGCTTCTTCACCAGCGGCTCCTGGGGCTACCGCGCACGCGCCAGCCTCGATTACCCCAACGCCATCGCCGGGGTCAACCTGACGCCGAGCGTCGCCTGGTCGCACGACGTCGACGGCTATGGGCCAAACTTCATCGAAGGCTCCAAAGCCATCAGCCTCGGCCTGAATGCCGACTACCAGAACACCTACACCGCCAGCCTGAGTTACACCGACTTCTTCGGTGGCGATTACAGCGTCATCACCGACCGCGACTTCGTCGCCCTCAGCTTCGGCGTGAACTTCTAAGCGCGGCCCGCATAAGGACTCGAACGATGAGCACAAAACGATTCATGCAATTTGGCGCCGCCATGGCCCTGTCCCTCCTGGCCGGCAGCGTGATGGCCGCGGTCTCCCCCGAGGAGGCCGCCAAGCTCGGCACCACCCTGACTCCGCTGGGCGCGGAGAAAGCCGGCAACGCCGACGGCAGCATCCCCGCGTGGACCGGCGGCCTGCCGACCGACGCAGCGGCGGTGACCAACGGTTTCCTCGCCGACCCCTTCGCCAGCGAGCAGCCGCTGTTCACCATCACCGCGGCCAACGCCGAGCAGTACAAGGACAAGCTGTCGCCCGGCCAGCTGGCGATGTTCAAGCGCTATGCCGCCACCTACAAGATCCCGGTCTACCCGAGCCACCGCACCGCGGCCGCCCCCCAGGCGATCTACGCGGCGGCGAAGAAGAGTGCGGTGAGCACCCAACCGGTGGACAACGGCAACGGCCTGTCCAACTTCGCCGACAGCCGCTACTACGCCTTCCCGATTCCCAAGGATGGCGTCCAGGTGCTGTGGAACCATATCACTCGCTACCGCGGCGGCAACGCCCGGCGCCTGATCGTCCAGGCCACGCCGCAGACCAACGGCTCCTTCAGCACGGTGCACTTCGAGGACGAGGTGGCCTTCCCGACCGACATGATCGAGCTGGACCAGGCCAAGGCGAGCAACGTCCTGCTCTACTTCAAGCAGAAGGTGACCGCACCCTCGCGCCTGGCGGGTAACGTGCTGCTGGTCCACGAGACCATCGACCAGGTCAAGGAACCGCGCCTGGCCTGGATCTACAACGCCGGCCAGCGCCGCGTGCGGCGTGCCCCGCAGGTCGCCTATGACGGCCCCGGCACCGCCGCCGATGGCCTGCGCACCACCGACAACTTCGACATGTTTTCCGGCGCGCCGGATCGCTATGACTGGAAACTGGTGGGCAAGAAGGAGATGTACATCCCCTACAACAGCTACAAGCTCGATTCGCCCAGCCTGAAATACGCCGACGTGCTCAAGCCCGGGCATATCAACCAGGACTTGACCCGTTACGAGCTGCACCGGGTCTGGGAAGTGGAGGCCACGGTCAAGCCGGGCGAACGGCATATCTATGCCAAGCGCCACCTGTTCGTCGACGAGGATAGCTGGCAGGTCGCCCTGGCCGACCACTACGACGGCCGCGGCCAGCTCTGGCGGGTCGGCGAGGGCCATGCCGAGCAGCACTACCAGCGGCAGGTCCCCGTCTACACCCTGGAGGCGCTGTACGACATCATCTCCGGGCGCTACATCGCCCTGGGCATGCGCAACGAGGAGAAGCACGGTACCGAGTTCGGCTTCAAGGCCACCGGCGCCGACTACACTCCGGCCGCGCTGCGTAACGCCGGCGTGCGCTAACCCCGCCACAACGCGGCCTGGCGCCGCGTTCCAGCACGCACAACGCCCCGCTTGCGGGGCGTTGTCGCATCTGCGCTACGCATAGCTTTATGGCGCTGTATCAACCTCAATCATCCTGCTTCCCCCTTAAGGGTGATGGCGCTAGGCTAGAATTCTCCGGTTCATCCATAACTACAATTCGCGAGAGCCGCCCATGCCGCGCCAATGCTCTGGTCTAGCTCTGTCCGGTGCGCCGCTTGCCAATCTGCCGCGCCTGCCGCCCTCGCACCTGCCCCGCCCGCGTCTGCTCGAACTGCTGCACGCCGAGGAAGAACGCCTGCGCCTGCTGGTCGCCCCCGCGGGTTTCGGCAAGAGCGTGCTGCTCAGTGAATACCTGCGCCAGCTGCCCGCGCAGAGCAGGGTCATCTGGCTGAGCCTGGCCGGCCAGCCGCTGAGTGCCGAGCAGTTGCTCGGCCAGATCGCCACCGCCCTCAACAGCCGCCTCCCGGCTAGCGCCGCGACGAGCGCGCTGCTGCAATGGCTCAGCGGGCAGAATCAGCCCCTGTGGCTGGTCTTGGACGACTACCCGAGCAATCCATCCCCCGAGCTGGACGCCTGCGTCGATCAGTTGCTGGCCCGCTCGCTGCCTAACCTTTATCTGCTGGTCAGTGCCCGGCAAAGGCCGGAGTGGAACCTCCCACGCCTACTGCTAGCCGGCGAGTTGCTGGAGCTGGCAGCCCAGCAACTGGCCTTCAGCCGCAGCGAACAGGACGAGTTGATCGACCTGCTCGCCCCGCAAAGCGGCCAGGCCATGCGTGCCGAACTGTGGCAGGAAACCGAAGGCTGGTGCGCCGGCACGCGCCTGCAACTGTCGGGCAAAGCCATGCAGCAGAGCGACCCGGCCAAGGCCTGCGGGCAGAACATCAACCACTGCTGGCTGAAGGAGTACCTCGACCACGAGTTGCTCAACCGCCTCGATGCGGAAGAAACCCGCTGCCTGCTCGCCCTGGTGCACTTGCCGAAAATTTCCGCCGAGCTCTGCCAGCACCTCTGGGAAGAAAGCGACGGCGCTCAGCTGTTTCAACGGCTGCTGCAGCGTCAGGCGTTCTTCATGCCGCTGGATGAGGACGGCGTCTGGTATCGCGTGCTGCCGGTGGTCGCCCGCGTCCTGCGCAACCGCATCAGCGCTACCGCCGCGACCCAGCTGCACCTGCGCGCTTGCCGCATGTTCATCGCCGCCGGGCAGGTCGAGGACGCCATCGAGCAGGCGCTCTGCGCCGGCCAGCCGGAAGTCGCCGCCAACTACCTGGAACGCCTCGGCCAGGAATGGCTGACCGGTGAGCAGCACCTGGCCCACCTGCTCGCCTGGCGTGAGCGACTGCCGGCGGTGCTGTTGGAGAGCACGCCGCGTCTGCTGACGCTGAACGCCTGGGCCCTGCTGCTGAGCTGGCGCCTGGATCAGGCCGAAGCCTGCATCGACCAGCTCGCGCGCTTCCAGCCACAGCCGAGTGCGCAGCGCGGGCGGCGGCTGACCGCCAACTGGCAGGCACTGAGCGGCGCCTTGGCCGCCTTGCGCGGTAACCACGGTGCCGATGACGCCAGGCACCATTGTCAGCAGGCCCTGGAGCACCTGCCGGAAGCCGACTGGATGCCCAAGCTGCTGTGCTATTCGACCTTGGCCCGGGTGGCCATGGCCACCCGCGATCCACAAGCGGCACCGGGTTACCTGCGCTCGGCCCTGGAGCTGGCGCGACGCCGGGGCAGCCTGCTGTTCGAAGCGCTGATCAACCTCGACCGGATTCGCCTGCTGCTGATGCGTGGCGAACTGCCGCGGGCACAGAGCCTGATCGAGCAAAGCTTCGCCCTGATCGGTTCGCGTAAAGCGGTCGACAGCCTGCTGCTCGGCCGGCTGCATCTGCTGCAAGCCGAACTGCATCTGCTGCACGGTGAGCACAGGCCAGCCGAGCAATCCTTGCAGGTCGGCGTGGCGCAGGCGCAGGAATGCGCCGACCCCTTCGTGCTGCACGGTTATCTCGGGCTGGCCGAGCTGAGTTCGCGCCAAGGTCAGTTCGACCAGGCCTTCCTGTACCTGCGCGAGGCCGAGCGACAGATGCAGTGCGGCCAGGTCTGGCGCCTGTGCTATCGCGGCGTGCAGCTGCTGCAAAGCATGCGCGTGCTCGGCCGCCAGGGGCGCTGGGAGCGCATCACCCCGATCGCCGAAGGCATTCAGCACCACTTCAGCACTGAACCGGCGTGGATGGCACCGCTCGACTACCCTACCCTGCCGCTGCGCAATCGCTTGCTGCAGGCCCGCGCCCTGCACGCCGCCGGGCATCCGGAGCAGGCCGAGGGCCTGTTGCAGGCGCTGCTCGAACTGTGCGACACGCTGCAATTCAAACCTCTGGCCTGCGAGGTTCAGCTAGCGCTGGCGCAAGCCAGGCGCAGCCTCGGCCGCGCCGATGCAGCGAGCCTGGAGCACAGCGCGCGGCAGCAGGCGGAGAGCCTCGGCCTGCACGGCATGTTGCAGGATTGGCCCGACCCTAAGGCCGGCATTGTCAACGCAACCCCACTAAAAACCGGCGCCCCCGGCAACGACTCGGCAGCGGAGCACAACGCCCTGCTCAGCCAACGCGAACGGACGGTGCTGCAGCTCCTCGCGGACGGTTTTTCCAACCAGGAAATCGGCACTTACCTGTTTATTTCGGTGAATACGGTGAAAACCCATACGAAAAAGATCAACAGCAAGCTCGGCGTGAAGCGCCGCACGCAAGCGCTCATGCGTGCCAAGAGCCTGGGGCTACTGGTCTGAGAGACCGATGAGCCGATTTTTGGCTGCCATTCTTGACCCCGTAGTCAGAAATACACTTAGCTACAGCCCGCTTCCCCAACCAATCCTAATAGGGGTCATTAAAAACATTAATTAACAGGCACTTAGCCTGATAACGCAGGATGCCGCCAGGTCTCTGCGGGTTTAGCCTTGACCTGATGGACGGTTATTCACGTCAGGGATGTCATTTCCTGGCAAATGGCCTCGAAATTAGGCTGTAAGCCCGCAGTCACGCTACTTGTCGCACCCTGATAGAAACTATCGGTCACCCAATGACTTGTAGTTATCTGTAGGTCAGCCTTCAGAACTTCTTGAAGGCCTCACGGTTCACCTGCAAAATGCCGCGCCCCGCCAATTGCATGGCAATCCGTGCGGGTTTGTGATGATCCGCCACCCCAGTGCGCCATCCGCAGTGCTCTGGTTTTTTAAAAGTGCTCTGGTTTTTTTAAAAACGATCACGCAGGAGATTTGAAGTGCACATTGGTGTTCCTCTCGAGACCTTTACCGGCGAGACGCGGGTTGCCGCAACTCCCGAGACCCTCAAAAAGCTGATCGGCCAGGGCCATCGGGTCACCGTCCAAAGCGGCGCCGGCATCAATGCCAGTGTTCCGGACAGTGCCTATGCCGCCGTTGGCGCGACCATTGGTGATGCCGCCGCGGCCCTGGGTGCCGATCTGGTACTCAAGGTGGTTGCGCCAAACGCCGCCGAGCTGGCTCAGCTCAAGCCCGGCGCCGTGCTGGTCGGCATGCTCAACCCGTTCAACAACGAGAACATCGCCCAGATGGCGGAGCGCGGCGTGACCGCTTTCGCCCTCGAAGCCGCGCCGCGGACTTCCCGGGCGCAGAGCCTCGACGTGTTGTCCTCGCAAGCCAACATCGCCGGCTACAAGGCCGTGTTGCTCGCCGCTCACCACTATCCGCGCTTCATGCCGATGCTGATGACCGCCGCCGGCACCGTGAAGGCCGCCCGCGTGCTGATTCTTGGCGCCGGTGTGGCTGGCCTGCAGGCCATCGCCACGGCTAAGCGCATGGGCGCGGTGATCGAGGCCTCGGACGTACGTCCGGCGGTAAGGGAGCAGATCGAGTCCCTCGGCGCCAAGTTCGTCGATGTGCCGTATGAAACCGACGAAGAACGTGAGTGCGCCGAAGGCGTGGGCGGCTATGCCCGGCCGATGCCGGCTTCGTGGATGCAGCGTCAGGCGGTTGCCGTGCACGAGCGTGCCAAGCAGGCCGACATCGTCATCACCACCGCACTGATTCCGGGCCGCAAGGCACCGGTGCTGCTCAGCGCGGAAACGGTGGCGCAGATGAAGCCGGGCTCGGTGGTCATCGACCTGGCGGCCGCCCAAGGCGGCAACTGCCCGCTGACGGTCGCCGATCAGGTAGTGATCCAGCATGGCGTGACCCTGGTCGGTCACACCAACCTGGCCTCCATGGTCGCCGCAGACGCTTCGGCGCTGTACGCGCGTAACCTGCTGGACTTCCTCAAGCTGGTGGTCGACGGCGAAGGCAAGTTCCACCTCAACCTCGAAGACGACATAGTCGCCGCGTGCCTGATGTGCACAGGCGGCCAAGTCATCCGTAAGAACGCATAAGAAGGGCTAGGACGATGGAAGAGTTGATCTCCCCCGGTATCTACAACCTGATCATCTTCGTGCTGGCCATTTATGTCGGCTACCACGTGGTCTGGAACGTTACCCCCGCACTGCACACCCCGCTGATGGCGGTGACCAACGCGATTTCCGCGATCGTCATAGTCGGCGCCATGCTGGCCGCGGCGCTGACCGTCACCCCGCTGGGCAAGACCATGGGCACCCTGGCCGTGGCGCTGGCCGCGGTCAACGTCTTCGGTGGCTTCCTGGTGACCCGCCGGATGCTGGAAATGTTCAAGAAGAAAGCGCCCAAGGCGAAAGCGGAGGGGGACAAGTAATGAGCATGAATCTGGTAACTACCCTGTACCTGATCGCCTCGATCTGCTTTATCCAGGCGCTCAAGGGCCTGTCCCACCCGACCTCGTCGCGGCGCGGCAACCTGTTCGGCATGCTCGGGATGGCGCTGGCCGCCATTACCACCGTCGGCCTGGTGTTCAAGCTCGGCGCGGACATTGCCAGCCAAGGCATCGGTTATGTGCTCGTTGGCCTGCTGGTCGGCGGCACTGCCGGTGCGATCATGGCCAAGCGCGTCGAAATGACCAAGATGCCCGAGCTGGTGGCCTTCATGCACAGCATGATCGGTCTGGCCGCGGTGTTCATCGCCATCGCCGCCGTGGTCGAGCCGCAATCCCTGGGTATCGTCAAGCAACTGGGTGACGCGATTCCGGCCGGTAACCGCCTGGAACTGTTCCTCGGTGCGGCCATCGGTGCCATCACCTTCTCCGGTTCGGTGATCGCCTTCGGCAAGCTGTCGGGCAAGTACAAGTTCCGCCTGTTCCAGGGCGCACCGGTACAGTTCGCCGGCCAGCACAAGCTGAACCTGCTGCTGGGCCTGAGCACCCTCGGCCTCGGCCTGGTGTTCACCTTCACCGGCAACCTCGGCGCCTTCGCCCTGATGCTGGCGCTGGCCTTCGTGATGGGCGTGCTGATCATCATCCCGATCGGCGGCGCCGACATGCCGGTGGTGGTGTCGATGCTCAACTCCTACTCGGGCTGGGCCGCAGCGGGGATCGGCTTCTCGCTGAACAACTCGATGCTGATCATCGCCGGGTCCTTGGTCGGCTCCTCGGGTGCGATCCTCTCGTACATCATGTGTAAGGCGATGAACCGCTCGTTCTTCAACGTCCTCCTCGGCGGTTTCGGCGGCGCGGTAGCCGCCGGCCCGGCGGGCGCCCAGGAAGCCCGGCCGGTGAAGTCTGGCTCGTCCGACGATGCCGCGTTCCTGCTGACCAACGCCGACACCGTGATCATAGTGCCGGGCTACGGCCTGGCGGTGGCCCGTGCCCAGCATTCGCTGATGGAACTGGCGGAGAAGCTGACGCACCGCGGCGTCACCGTGAAGTTTGCGATCCACCCGGTCGCCGGGCGGATGCCGGGGCACATGAACGTCCTGCTGGCCGAGGCCGAAGTGCCTTACGAGCAGGTGTTCGAGATGGAGGACATCAACTCCGACTTCGGCCAGACCGACGTGGTGCTGGTGCTCGGCGCCAACGACGTGGTCAACCCGGCGGCGAAGACCGACCCCAACTCGCCGATTGCCGGCATGCCGATTCTCGAGGCCTATAAAGCCAAGACCGTCATCGTCAACAAGCGCTCGATGGCCAGCGGCTATGCCGGTCTGGACAACGAACTGTTCTACCTGGACAAGACCATGATGGTCTTCGGCGACGCCAAGAAAGTCATCGAAGACATGGTCAAAGCGGTCGACTAAGGCCGCTCTGCCTGCGTCACAAGACCCCGGCCCAGTGCCGGGGTTTTTTATTTCCGCCGGCCAAAGGCTCGAAATAGAGCCATTTGTTCGACCTTGGTAGAGAAGAACGCAGCCGTGTGCTTATCGACAACTGTGTGCATCCGGCTTACCGCGCCGCGCTGAACCACTACTTCAGCGCGGCCTGATGCTGGCGGTCCGACCCGTACAGAGCAGGCTGGACAGCAAAAAGTCTGCTTCCCTCATGCCTCTACAGGTAAAACACCTTTCAACTTTGCAAAACTGTACTGGTCCTGCGTTCCCATCGGTTACAAATCCGGCTAAAAAGTCAGAGCTAGCCGGACAAAAATGCCATGATTTGGTGCAAACCAGTACAGTTGCTTCGATAAGTAACAAAACAGTCACCAAAAAAGTGCACGCCGACCAGCACAATTTAGAACAACTGTGACTACAGGCCCAGGTGTTACAGGAGGATCATAGCCACCAGTTAAATAACCAATCCCGCCACAAGCGGAAGGATGTACACCATGGAACGCACCCTCAGTTCCGACCTGTTCTTCGCTAACACCTCGTCCCAAGCTCAAGCCGCTCTGCCGCTGCGCGCGCTCTCCAACCTGCTGCTGTGGCAGCGCCGGATCGTCAGCCGCCACCAGTTGGCCCGCCTGGATTCGCGCCTGCTGGCCGATGCCGGGATCAGCGAAGCACAACGCTACGCCGAGCTGAACAAGCCGTTCTGGCGTTAAGCCGCACCTGGCTGGGCTAGCTACACAGCGTCAGCCACCCGAACAGCACCAACAAACCCGCCGCAGATCACTGCTGGCGGGTTTTGTCGTTATGGGTCCAAGCATTTATTGGCTGGCAGCACAGCTCAAGCCACTAGCGACCAGTACAGTTAAACAAAAACTGAAACTGCCCCGACACAATTCTCCAGCACTGTGACTGCCGGGATGGCTCGGCAAGCGGGACTATGGTTCCCCATACCCCAACCCCGCGACGATGCGGGAAGGACAGTGCCATGGAACGCACACTGAGCCACGCAGCTCTCCCCCTCAGCTCAGCCAAATCCCGCAGCGCCTGGCCGCTGCGACTGCTCGCCCGCCTCGGCCTCTGGGCCCAGCGCGCCCGCACGCGCCGGCAACTCGCCCAACTGGATGAGCGCTTGCTGGCCGATGCCGGGATTAGTCGCTGCGAACGGCTGGCCGAGCTGGACAAGCCCTTCTGGCGTTGAGCCTGTCTGGCGCGCGCGGTGCAGGCTGGGCTAGGCTAAGCGATACCGACGAGGCCCGAGTGGCCTCGTCTTTCGCTTACCCAGAGGAATTTCGCCATGTCCCGTCTGCGCCTACTTAGCGCCGCTGCCCTACTGGCCGTTGCCACCAGCGCCTCGGCCACCAGTTTTGTGGCCACCACCGACGCCGTGGTCGGCGCACTGAAGGCCACCTCGGATGCCACCTCCGACGTCTCCTCTTCATTCAATGACGACAAGATTGTCCGCGCCGCCCGGGATGACGCCGCCAGCTTCGTCGCCAGCTCCGGCGAAATCCGTGGCCCCCAGCTGGAGGCCGCGTTGCAGCATATCCGTCAACAGGCACCGCAACTGCGCGCCAGCAGCGACCTGCAACTGGCCCAGGCGATCCTCACGCTCTAACCTGACGACCTCTTGGCCATAAGCACGGATGCCTATGCTCATGCGTCACCGCTTGCTGGCCTTGGTCGCCCTTACTGGCGAGCGGGGTACAGGCCGGCAACTCCGCCAACCCTCTCGGTTAGAGCACGGCTTACGGCGGCCCGGCGACGGTCTTGGCGCTGCTGGGTACGGCGCAGCGCTGGAACTGGCGCAGGCCATACACGTCCAATCACCACGAGCCCTTTGCTAAACCGGAGATCCCCATGCGTAGCTCGCTGACTATCGCAGCCCTCGCCCTGCTTATCGCCACCGGGACCGCCCAGGCGCAGACCTTGGTCGCGACCAGCAACGTCATCATTCGCGCTGTCGAGCGCACCCTCGACTTCAGCTCGGACACCACCACCTCGATCCGCGACTCGAAACTAGTCCTCGAAGCCCGCGACGATGCCGCCAGCTTTGTCGCCAGCCAAGGCGCCATCCGCGGCGCGCAACTGCAAGCGGCCTTCGACACCCTGCGCGCCCGTGTACCCGAAGCCCGCGACGCCAGCGATCAAGCCTTGGCCGAAGCCATTCTCGCGCTGTGAGGCCGGTCGGCGCCTGGCTGCTGGCTGCGGCGTTACTGCTGGGCGGCACCAGCGCCCAGGCTGACCTGCGCCTGGTACTGCACGGCGCCGGGCTCAGCGACAGCGCACGACACGCCAGCCAGGCCCTGCTCGATGAGGCCCACCGCGCCTTGCCGCCACGCGTAATCGAGCAACTGGATCGGCGCGTCGAAGTCAGTTGGAGTAGCGACTTGCCGGCCAACGCCTATGGCCGCGCCATCCGCCCTGACGCCCTGGTGCTGAACGCCAAGCTGCTACCAGCCTTGGTCGATGGCTCCGCCGCCAGCAAAAAAACCAAGCGCCCCCACGGCACCCTGCGGCGTGAACTGCTGGCCACCGTGCTGCATGAACTGACTCACCTCTATGACCGCGCACGGCTGTGGCCGCCGGCCGAAAAAGCCCTGTTACGACGCTGCCAGCAGCGAGCCTCCAGCCTCGGCAAAATCGGCCTGGCGGATAACTGTCGCGGCCAGACGGAACGCCGCTTCACCCTCAGCGATGATCCGCGCCTGCTCGATCTGGCCGGCTGGGCGCAATACGTTGGCCACCGCGGCGCGCGCGAGCAGAGCAATCGCCAAGTCGCGCGCAGCCCGGACAGTTACGAGCTGAGCAACCCGCGCGAGTTCGTCGCGGTGAATATGGAGTACTTCCTCCTCGACCCCGCCTACGCCTGTCGGCGGCCGGCGCTGTATCGCTATCTGCGCGCGCACTTCGGCTGGACACCGAGCGCACCACCGCCCTGCGCCCCCGCCTATGCCTACCTGAACGCCGGCCGTGATTTCGCCCGCCAGCCGCTCGGCACGCTCGACCCGGAGCGCGTCTACGCAGTCGACTACCTGCTGGCCGAAGCCAATGACCAGTGGGCCAGCCGCTGGGGCCACAGCATGTTGCGCCTGGTCATCTGCGCGCCGGGCCGCCCGCGTGGGCCGGACTGTCGGCTGGATCTGGATCGGCACCTGGTATTGTCCTACCGCGCCTTCGTCGGCGACCTGCAACTGTCCAGTTGGGACGGTCTGACCGGCGCCTATCCTTCGCGGCTGTTCGTCCTGCCACTCGGCCAGGTCATCGAGGAGTACACCAAAGTCGAGCTGCGCGGCCTCGCCTCGGTGCCGCTGAAACTCTCGCGGCAAGAACTGGAGGCACTGGTCGAACACGCCGCCGAGCAACACTGGAGTTACGACGGCAACTACTATTTCCTCTCGAACAACTGCGCCGTGGAAACCCTCAAGCTGCTGCGCAGTGGCAGCGCGCGGGCAGAGCTGAATAGCCTCGACAGCATCCTGCCCAACGGCTTGCTGGACCTGCTGGAAGGCCGCGGCCTGGCCAACCGCAGCGTACTGGACGACCCCAAGGAAGCGTTGCGCCTGGGCTATCGCTTCGACTCCTTCCGCGACCGTTATCAGGCCATGTTCGTGGTACTCAAGGAGCGCCTGCCCATCCCCGAGGAGAAGGTCGACGACTGGCTGGCCCTGGCCGCCAGCGAACGCCGGCCCTGGTTTGCCCAGGCCGACCTGCGCACTAGCGCCGCCTTGTTATTACTGGAGCAGGCGGCCCAGCGGCGCCAGTTGCTGCTGGCCCAGGATGAACTGAAGCGCCGCTACCTGAGCGGCCGCGAACGGCGCGATGGCAGCGTCGACAAGGCCGGCGGCACCCTGGAAAAGATCCTCGCCAGCAGCGGCTTCCTCAGCCGCCCGGCAGAGCTGCTGGAGGGTGGTTACGGTCTGCCGCAAGCCGCCGAATGGCGGCACCTCGAGCAGGAAAGCAGCAGTCGCCAGCAGCAGCTACGGCAACTGAGCGATGACCTCGATCAAGAAATCCGCGCCCTCTTGGAGCCCACACGCCTGGCCGAACTGGAGGCCGGCGAAGCCAACCTGAAACAACTCAGCGAACACCTGCGCGCACTGCACAAGGCCTCGGGCGGGCTGGTGTTGCCGTAGGCTGGGTTTCGCCAAAGAACGGCGCTACCCAGCCTAGGCCCTACGGCATCTGTTCCTCCTCTTCCTCCGGCAACTGTGGGTCCAGCGATAACCAAGGCAGGCGGCTTTTCACCCAGATGTGCCGATCCGCCGGCGCCTGTTCCGGGTGGTCGAGGGTGGCGATGGTGATATCCAGGGTCTGCGCGCTCAGTGTGGTGAACAGCGTCAGGTGGGCGCCGCAGTGTGGACAGAAGCTGCGCGTGCAGGTCGCCGAAGAGGCGTATTCGGCGGGCGTGCCGGCGGTCCACTCGAAGGCCGGCAGCGGCACCGTGATCCAGGTGGTGACTATGCCGCCGGTGGTGCGCCGGCAGATCGAGCAATGGCAGTGGGCGATATCTTTCAGCGGCCCACGGAACCGGTAACGCAAGGCGCCGCAGTGGCAGCCGCCGCTATGCAGGTCTCCCATGACTCACCTCCGCACTAGAGCGCTTTAGCCTACTACACGCGTGAAACTACTACTCATATCGACCTTGCGTCGCCGCCCTCAGCTCACCAAGATGAGCGCCTGCCACCGGGGGTGTCCGTGCTCGATCTGTTGCTGGCCTTGTGGCCGTTGTTTGCCTTGATAGTCGGCGGTTACGCCCTACGCCGCTGGGACTTCCCCGGCGAGGCCTTCTGGCCCGCGGCCGAACGCCTCAACTACTTCATCCTGTTTCCCGCCCTGCTGTTCAGCAGCCTGGCCACGGCGCCGCTGAATAACCCGGCGCTGCCGCGCCTGGCCCTGGCCGTCATGCTCGGCCTGGGTCTGGCCTGGCTCGCGCTGTTGCTCGGCAAACGCCTGTGCGGCTGGTCGGCCGGGCGCTTCGGCGCCCTCACTCAAGGCATCCTGCGCTTCAACACCTACCTCGGCCTGGCGGCAATCGGCAGCCTGTTCGGCAAACAGGGGCTGACCCTCGCCGCCTTGCTGCTGGCGCTGATGGTGCCGACGGTGAATGTGCTGTCGGTCTGGGCGCTGAGCGCCGAGCGCGGGGTCAGCCTGCGCGCGCTGCTACTGCCGGTGCTGCAGAACCCGCTGATCTTCGCCTGCATCGCGGGCGCGCTGGCCAACCTCGGCGGCCTCGGCCTGCCCGGCGGCACGGATCGCCTGCTCGGCCTGCTCGCCGCCGCCAGCCTGCCGCTCGGTCTACTCTGCGTCGGTGCCGCGCTGCGCCCGCAGGAGCTGACGGGCGAAGTCCAAACGCTAGCCTGGAACTGCGCGCTACGGTTGTTGGCGATGCCGCTGCTGGCCTTCGCGGCAGCCCGCATAGTCGGCCTGCCGCCCATGGAAAGCGGCGTGCTGGTGCTGTTCTTCGCCCTGCCCACCGCGCCCACCGCCTACGTGCTGACGCGCCAGCTCGGCGGTGACAGCCATCTGATGGCCGGCATCATCACCCTGCAGACGCTGCTGGCGGCCGGCAGCCTGCTCCTGGTTCTGCGCTTGCTGGGCAGCGCGGGATAACCCCGGCGCTCAGCAGCGTGCGGGGTTCAAGTGGCTAGCGGATCCGTGCGCTCGGCGGCCTGCCCGAGCAGCCAATCGACCAGCTCACGCAACTGCGGCGAGGGGTCGGGGCGCTCTGGGTAGACCAGGTAATAGGCGGCGCCGGTGCGGACCTTGAGCTCGAAGGGGGTGACCAGCCGCCCAGCGCTGAGGTCCTCGCCGATCAACGCCCAATCGCCAATGGCGACGCCGGTTCCCTGCGAGGCGACCGACATGGCCAGGTCCAGCGTGTCGAAATGCTGCCCTTTACCGATGTTGTTGACCTTGGCGCCGGCGACCTTCAGCCAGGTTTCCCAGTCGCGTTGATCACGGGTCGGGTGCAACAGCATGTGCCGCTCCAGATCGGCCAAGCTCTTGAGCGGTACCGGGCCGGCCATCAGTTGCTGCGAGCAGACCGGCGTGAGCTGTTCATCGAACAGGTGGTGGGCCACCACCGAGCTGCCGGGACCCGCGCCATAGACCACGGCGGCATCGAACTCCTCGCGGCGAAAATCGACCTCATGCTGCACGGTAGTGGTCAACTCGACCGGCACATCCGGCCGCTCTGCCTGCCACTGCAACAGGCGCGGCAGCAGCCAGCGCATCATGCAGGTGGGGGCCTTGAGTTGCAGCGCCTCGCGTTTCGCCCCCACCTGCTCGACCGCCTCGTCGATCAGGGCGAACACCTGCTGGATGCGTGGGAACAGCTCGCGCCCTTGGGTCGTCAGGCTCAGCCCGCGCGCCTGGCGCTGGAACAGCGGATAACCCAGATGACTCTCCAACCCCGCAATCTGCCGGCTCACGGCGCCCTGGGTGATGTGCAGCAGATCGGCCGCCCGCGTGAAGTTGCAACACTGGGCAGTGATCAGGAAGGTATGCAGAGCTGGCAGAGGGGGAAGCCGTTTCATCGGTGCTCAGGCATGAGGTGGAAACATACCTAGTATGACAAATTTTGCGTTGTCACAGCGGCCCGCCGGCAGTTCCAATTGCGCCTCCTCTGCGCTTCATCCCGCGCCTGCCAATAGCCCCCTGGACGTTGATACCAGCCTGCAGATACGCGGGGATGCCGCACTACCTCAGGATCAGAACAGGAGCTATGCAATGGCAACATGTGGCGAAGTATTGGTGCAGTTACTCGAGCGCTATGGGGTCGAGCAGGTCTTCGGCATACCAGGCGTCCACACCGTCGAGCTGTATCGCGGCCTCGCCCGCTCGAGCATCGAGCATGTCACCCCGCGCCACGAACAGGGTGCCGGCTTCATGGCCGATGGTTACGCGCGTACCAGCGGCAAACCTGGGGTGTGTTTCATCATCACCGGCCCCGGCATGACCAATATCGCCACGGCCATGGCCCAGGCCTATGCCGACTCGATCCCGATGCTGGTGATCTCCAGCGTGCAGGCGCGCAGCCAATTGGGCGGTGGGCGCGGCAAGCTGCACGAGCTGCCGTCGCAAAGCAATCTGGTCGCCGGCTTCTGCGCCTTCTCGCACACCCTGATGTCGGCGGCCGAACTACCGGCCGTGCTGGCCCGCGCCTTTGCCGTGTTCCAGGCCGGCCGACCGCGCCCGGTGCATATCGAGATTCCGCTCGACGTGCTGGTGGAGGAGGCCGACGCACTGCTCGCCAGCCAGCCTGTCAGCGTGGCGAAAGCCGGCGCCGGCCCTGCCGCCATCGCGCAAATGACCAGCCTGCTGGCCGCAGCCAAGCGCCCGCTGATCCTGGCCGGCGGCGGCGCCATCGACGCGGCGCCGGCGCTGACCCGACTGGCCGAGCTGCTGCAGGCGCCGGTGGCGCTGACCATCAATGCCAAGGGCATGCTGCCTTCGCGCCACCCGCTGTTGATCGGCTCGACCCAGTCGACCCTGGCGACCCGCGAACTGGTCTGCGAGGCCGACGTGGTACTGGCGGTCGGCACCGAGCTGGGCGAGACCGACTATGACGTGACCTTCGCCGGCGGCTTCGAGATCCCCGGCGCGCTGCTGCGCATCGACATCGACCCGGACCAGACGGTGCGCAACTACCCGCCGCGCGTGGCGCTGGTTTCCGACGCCGGTGCGGCGCTGGAAGCCTTGCTCGCCGCCCTCACGCCACAGGCGCTGGCGCCGCGTCTAACCGGCTGGGGCAGCGCCCGCGCCGCCGCGTTGCGCGAAACTCTTGAAGCCACCTGGGATGAAGCGACGCGCGGGCAGACCTGCTTCCTGCAGACCGTGCTGGAGGTGCTGCCCGACGCCGTGCTGGTCGGCGATTCGACCCAGCCGGTCTACACCGGCAACCTGACCCTCAACCTGGAGCAGCCGCGGCGCTGGTTCAACTCCTCGACGGGTTACGGAACCCTGGGTTACGCCTTGCCGGCGGCGATTGGCGCCTTGCTGGGCGACAACCGCGAGGCGTCGGCGCGGCGCCCGGTGGTGTGCCTGATCGGCGATGGCGGCCTGCAATTCACCCTGGCGGAACTGGCCAGCGCGGTGGAGGCGCGTACGCCGATCATCGTCCTGCTGTGGAATAACCAGGGCTATGAGGAGATCAAGAAGTACATGGTCAACCGCGCCATTGAGCCGGTGGGCGTGGATATCTACACCCCTGACTTCATCGGCGTGGCCAGGGCGCTGGGTTGCGCGGCGGAGCAGGTCGAGGGGGTCGAGGCCTTGCGCACGGCGCTGCGCCAGGCCCGCGACAGTCAACTACCGACCCTGATCGAGATCGATCAACACACCTGGATGAACGGGATGGCGCAATGCTGAACACTCCACCGACTCTGAACCCAGTAGATCTGAACGAGCCGCGCGCGGGCGTTTATATCGACGGCCAATGGCTGGCCGGTGGCGAGCGCCTGACGCTGATCAACCCGGCCACCGAGGAACCGCTGGCGAGCGTTGGCGCCGGTGACGCCGACACCGTCGAGCAGGCGGTGCGTGCCGCCAGCGCGGCCTTCCCGGCTTGGGCGCGCAGCAGCGGCGCGGCGCGGGCGGCCTGCCTGCGCAAGATCGCCAGCGGCGTGAGTGAACGGCGTGAGCGGCTGATCCAGCTGCAATCGAGCAACAACGGCAAGCCGTTGAGCGAGGCGGCGATCGATGTCGACGACGTGATCGCCACCTTCGAGTATTACGCCGGCCTGGCCGAGGCCCTGGACGCGCAACAGGACGGCCCCGTGGCGCTGCCGAGCGAGGACTTCGCGGCGCGCCTGCGCCGTGAGCCGTGCGGCGTGGTCGGCCTGATCGTGCCGTGGAACTTCCCCATGGTCACCACCGCCTGGAAGCTGGCGCCCGCACTGGCGGCCGGTTGCAGCGTGGTCTTGAAGCCCTCCGAAGTCACGCCGCTGCCCGAGCTGGAGCTGGCCGAGATCATCGCCCAGAGCGGGCTGCCGGCGGGGGTATTCAACCTCGTCTGCGGTACCGGGCTGGCGGTCGGTGCGCCGCTGGCGGCCCACCCGCGGGTGGCCAAGCTGTCGTTCACCGGCAGCAACGCGGTGGGCGTGCAGGTCATGCAGCGCGCCGCCGAGACGGTCAAGGGTGTGAGCCTGGAACTGGGCGGCAAATCGTCGTTGCTGGTGCTCGCCGATGCCGATCTGGAGCTGGCGGTCGAGCTGGCCTGCGGTGGCGGTTTCTTCAACGCCGGGCAGATGTGTTCGGCGACCAGCCGGGTGCTGGTGGCGGACGAGCTGGCCGAGGCGTTTCTCGCGCGGCTCAAGGCGCGGGCCGAAGCCATTCGGGTCGGCGACCCGTTCGAACCCGGCGTCGAGATGGGCACGCTGGTCAACCAGGCGCAGTACCAACGGGTACTCGGGCATATCGAGCGTGGCCTGCACGCCGGCGCGCGGCTGGTCTGCGGCGGTGAGCGTCCCGCTGAGCTGCCCCGCGGCTATTTTTTGCGGCCCACCGTATTCACCGACGTGCCCGCAGACAGTGCGCTGTGGCGCGAGGAGATTTTCGGCCCGGTACTGTGCGTGCGCAGCTTCGCCAGTGAGGCCGAGGCCATCGAGCTGGCCAACGACAGCGAATTCGGCCTGGTGGCCAGCGTGGTCAGCCGCGATCCCGCCGCTGCCGAGCGGGTCGCCAATGCCATGCAGGCCGGGCTGGTGTGGATCAACGCACCGCAGGTGATCTTCCCGCAGGCCGCCTGGGGCGGCTACAAGCAGAGCAGCATCGGCCGTGAGCTGGGGCCGTGGGGGCTGAGCGCCTTCCAGGAAATCAAGCACGTGATCCGGGCGCTCTAGTGTGCTGACGCAGAAATATTGATTCGACGATCTGGGCTCGTAGGGTGCGCTGTGCGCACCAGTTGCAGAGGACATTTGGTGCGCGTGGCGCACCCTACGGACGCCACCCGTATCGGCCCGAGAAACAGGCTATTACGGGGCGCCTCACCCTTCGTCGGGTCTGCGGCAATGGAGTGCCGCTAAGCCGCGCCCGCGTTTCAGCAGACTGGGCCGCCTTTTGGCGGCTCAGGCATGCCTGCCTTCCAGCCATGCGTTCCAGACATGGCTCCGATGACAAACTTTCGATTGTTGCGCTGTCGGACGCGCCGCAGGATGACCGCGTCGACTATGCCGCGCCTTGCCGTGTTGGGCTGCTAGCGCTAGTTGAACGATCGAGTGCCGGGTGCGCATTCAGCCTGAGGCAAAGGTGCGACCACCCAAAGACTTACAAGAATAAAAGGAGTCAGAGATGGGCGAGTATGATCTGAACAGAAGAAAGTTCATTAAAACGGTGGGCGTCGCCTCGGTGGCCGCCGCCGCCCTGTCCATGCCCTTTATCCGGGCCAGCGGCAGCGACATGAAGTTTCATGGCAAGACCCTGCGTCTGCTCACCTGGTCCGACGACACCGGTCTGGCCGCGCTGCGCAATATCGCCGCCACCTTCGAAGCCAAGACCGGCGCCAAGGTGATCGCCGATCGTACCGGCAGCACCTCGGAGATGGTCGCCAAGCTCAAGGCCGGCGGCGACCGCCCGCAGTACGACATCATCACCCTCGCCGGGGTGGGCGCAGAAGGCCTGGCCAGCGCCGGCCTGCTGGAAAAGCCCGACCTCAACCGCATCCCCAACCTCAAAGACGTGCCGGCCCAGTACCAAACCGGCGCCAACGGCCATGGCATCGGCTACCTGCTCTGGTGCAACAGCCTGATCTACAGCACCCGCACCGTGAAAGAGGCGCCCACCAGCTACGCCGCCCTGTGGGACAAGGACATGGCGCCGAACATTTTCCTGCCGCCACCGAACTGGACCGAGGCCATGGACCTGATCATCATCGCCGCCAAGCTGGCCGGTGGTGACGAGCACAACATCGAGCCGGGCTTCAAGAAGCTCGCAGAGCTCAAGGATCGCGTGGTGACCCTGGGGGAAAACCCCAACCAGATCGCCGAGCTGTTCCGCACCGGTTCGCTGGACATGGGCGGCCTCTATGCACCGGCCTTCTTCCCCAAACAGATCCGCGATCCCGCCTACGGCATGGGCGCCACCTTCGGCATGCAGGAAGGCTTTTACACCGACCTGATGCTCTCGGTGATGCCCAAGTACCGCCCGGGTGATACCGAGCTGGCCTATGCCTTCATCGACCATTCGCTCGACCCGCTGGTGCAGGGCAAGATGGCCGAGGACATCTTCAACGGTCCGGTCAACGCCAAGGCGATCATCTCGGCAGAGGCGCGCAAGAGCCCGTACATCCTCACGCCGGAGCAGATCGCAGAGAAGGCGATCATGCACGACAACGCCTTCCTCGCCACCGTTCACGACCAGTGGATTCGCCGCTATACGGAAATCTTCTCTTCCTGATGTAAGCAATCACAGCGCGCAGACGGCCCCTGACCGCCTGCGCGCTGCGCGGCAATCTTCTGTTCTGATGAGATCACCGAAATGCAACACTCAACTCTGACCCGCCCGGTCGGCGCGGTGCCCCTGCGCCCGGCCAAGGCGATTTCCCCGACGGCGCGGGCCTGGCTGTTCCTCTCGCCGTCGATGCTGTTTCTCGTCGTACTGATTGCTGCCAGCCTGCTGGTACTGCGCATGAGTGTCGGCGTCAAAGGGGCCGAATGGACTGGCTTCAGTCTCGCCAGCTACGCGCAGCTGGCCGAACCCTACTACCTGAAATCGCTGCTGCTGACCTTGCGGTTGGCCCTCGTCAGCGCGCTGATCGCGGTGCTGCTGGCGATCCCGGTCGGCTACAGCATGTCGCGCTTGCAGTCGCCGCTGTTGCGCCGGGTGTTCCTCGCCGCGGTGCTGTTGCCGTTGCTGGTCAACCTGCTGCTGCAAAGCTACGGCTGGCTGGTGATCCTCGGCCCGGGCGGGATGCTCAACCAGGCGCTGATGGGCCTGGGCCTGATCGATCGGCCGGTGATGCTGCTCTACAACCAGACCGGCGTACTGATGGGCCTGGTGCAGACCGCCTTTCCGTTGGCGGTACTGCCTATCGCCAGCGCCATGCGCGGCGTTTCGCGCAGCTACGAGGAAGCCGCCGCCACCCTGGGTGCCAGCCGCCTCCAGGTGTTCCGCCAGGTGGTGTTGCCGATGAGCCTGCCGGGCATCATCACCGGCGCCACGCTGGTCTTCGCCTACAACGCCAGTAGCTTCGTGGTGCCCTTGCTGCTCGGCGGTCGGCGGGTGCCGATGCTGGCGGTGATGGTGCATGACCAGATCGCCCCGCTGATGAACTGGCCCGCCGCCTCCGCCGCCGGGATCGTGCTGATCGTGACCACGCTGGCGATCATGACCCTCTCCGAATTCGTGACCGGCCGTCGCCGCCGCATCCTGGAGGCTTCGCAATGAGTCGTCTATTCCGTAGCACCCCCACCTTGCCGGGTGACAGCGGCCGTTTCGCCATGGGCCTGTCCGGGTTCATCCTGCTGCTGGCCGTGCTGCCGATCCTGAGCATGATAGTGATGTCGTTCAGTGGCGCCTCGAACCTCGACTTCCCCCCCAGCAGCTACAGCCTGCAGTGGTACAGGGCGGCCTGGAACACCTTCGTCTCGCCGGACTCGAGCGACGTGCTCAGCCTCGGCCAGGCGCTGACCACCAGCCTGCTGGTGTCCTGCCTGACGATGGTCCTGGCCACCCTGATCGCGGTGCCGGCGGCCTATGCGCTGGTGCGCTGCGAGTTCCGCGGCAAGGCCGTGGCGATGCAATTGATGGCGCTGCCGTTGGTGTTCCCGATGGTGGTGCTGGGCCTCGCGCTGCTGCTGGTGTTCGAAAGCCTGCCGTTTCAGATGAACACCTCGCGACTGGTGATTGCCCACGTCATCCTCGCCCTGCCTTTCGTGGTGAAGAACTGCACCGCGGCGATGCTGTCGATCGGCAGCGAAGTCGAGGAGGCCGCGCAAATGCTTGGCGCAGCGCCGCTGCGGGCCATAGTCGACGTGGTTGTGCCGCTGATGCGCTCGGGCATCCTGGCGGGGATGCTGCTGGCCTTCATCGTCTCGTTCAACGAGTTCACCGTGACCTATTTCCTTTACACCATCGACGTGATGACCGTGCCGATCTGGATGTACAGCCGCACCGTGTCTTCCCTCGATCCGACCGTTTTCTCGTTCGCCGTGCTGATCGTGCTGATCGACTTCGCCCTGATCTGGGCGCTGGAGAAGCTGGTTGGTGAAGGTGGCGTGTCGTTCTAATTTTGAGGTGAAGCATGACTGGACTAATTCTGCAAAACGTCGAGAAGCACTACGGCTCGGCCTGCGCCGTGAAGGGCGTCAACCTGCACCTGCCCGAGGGCAAACTGGTGTGCTTCCTCGGCCCCTCGGGTTGCGGCAAGACCACGCTGTTGCGCATGATCGCCGGCCTGGAAAGCCTCAGCGGCGGTGAAATCCGCCTGGATGGCCAAGACATCGGCCACACCCCGGCGCACCAGCGCAACTTCGGCATGGTGTTCCAATCGCTGGCGCTGTTCCCGCACATGACAGTCGGGGAAAACATCGCCTATCCGCTGCGCCTGCGCGGGGTGAGCAAGGCGGATCAGCAGGCGCGGGTCACCGAGTTGCTGCAACTGATCCAGTTGCAGCAGATGGTCGACCGCCCGGTCGCCAAGCTGTCTGGCGGGCAACGCCAGCGGGTGGCGATTGCCCGGGCGATCGCCGCGCACCCCAAGCTGCTGCTGTTGGACGAACCCTTGTCGGCACTCGATGCCAAGCTGCGCGAATCCATGCAGGTGGAGATCCGCCAACTGCAACAGCGCCTGAATATCACCACCATCATGGTCACCCACGACCAGCGTGAAGCCATGACCATGGCCGATATAGTGGTGGTGCTCGGCGAGCATCGGGTGCAGCAGGTCGGCACGCCGATCGAGATCTACCGCAACCCCGCCAACGCCTTCGTCGCCGACTTCATCGGCACCGGCAATATCTTCCCGGCGACCGCGCTGGGCAATGGCCGGGTCGGCCTGCCAGGCGGCGCGGCGATCCAGGTGCCGATCTGCGCGAGCATCCAGGCCGGCGCCAACATCAAGATGCTGGTGCGCCCGGAAGACCTGCAACTGTCGCTGCCGCAGGCCAGTGCCGACAACCGTCTGCAGGGGACCGTGACCTTCGTGCGCGACATCGGCGCGACCATCGAAACCACCATCGAGTGTTCCGGGGTCTCCCTGACCGCGCTGAGCACGCCCTGCCAGGGCATCGGCCTGGCCATCGGCAACCCGGTGTCGGTCACCTTCCCGGCGCAGGCGTGCCGGGTACTGAGCGCCTGAGCCCAGGTGTTTGCAGATGGCCACAGGCTGTCTGCAAACACCTACTCTGCTGGCAACCCCTGGCAATGGAGACCCCATGAAGCTTGCTCTCGAAAAGCGTACCGCCCTGGTCTGCGGCGGCAGCTCCGGACTCGGCTTCGGCGTGGCGCTGGCCTTAGCGAAGGAGGGGGTGCGGGTCTGTCTGCTGGCGCGCAACCCGGCCAAGCTGGAACTGGCGGTCGCGCGCATCCGGCAGGCCGGTGGCGATGCCCAAGCCATAGTGGCCGACCTGAACGACGTCGCCGCCCTCGATACGGCGATCCAGCAGGTGCGGGCGGCCATCGGCGACCCCGATATTCTGGTCGCCAACAATGCCGGCCCGCCCCCCGCGGATGCGGCTGACCTCAACCCGCGCCTCTGGCACGAGCAACTCGACGCCCTGCTGCTCTGCGCCATGACGCTGACCAGCGCGTTTCTACCGGCCATGCGCCAACGTCGTTTTGGCCGCATCCTGATGATCTCCTCGACCAGCGTAACCGAGCCCATCCCCGGCCTGGTGCTATCCAGCGCCCTGCGCGCGGCACTGGCCAACTGGGGCAAGACGCTCGCGGCCGAGGTGGCAACCGACGGCGTCACCGTGAACACCTTGATGCCCGGCATGTTCTGGACCGAGCGCACCGAGAGCCTGATCCATAGCGCGGCGCAGAAAACCGCAACGCCGGTGGCCACCCTGGTGGCCCAGGAGCAGGCGGCGATCCCACTGGGGCGCTATGGCACGGCCGAGGAATTCGGCGCTATCGCGGCCTTCCTCGCCAGCCCGCTGGCAGGCTATGTGACCGGAGCGCTGATCCCGGTCGATGGCGGCTTGCTGAAGAGCTGATCGCCCCTCTAAGTAGCGGAGGCGTCGCTCACTGGATTCCCGCCTCGGAGGATCAATAAACGTAGGGTGGATAACGCTCTTTTTATCCACCCACTAGGCACCCTGGACTCCCCTATGGTGGAAAACCGCTTTGCGGTTTTTCCACCCTACACAACCCCACCCCTCATCCTCGCAATGCGGGGATCCAATAAAAAGCGTAAGCGGCTGAAAGCCGCCCGTCGGAAGCTCTTTCTCCCGGCGCACCCCTGCGCCAACGAAAGCCTGCTGAAAGCTTCGCCGCTTAGCATCCAGCCTCCCGCTACCAGCCGCGGGCCCCCAGAAAAAAAACAATCGGTGGTTTGTCATGTCGAGTTCCTGCTCTGTCCTGCTGCGCTGCACCCGCCTTTCCGATCCTCCAGGCCGCCCGTCCCGACCGCTGCCGTGCTGCCGCGCCCGTTGACCCGTACGTCACCCACTCGCCTGGAGTAATCCCATGCTGACCTTCCTCGGCTTCGCCATGGTCGTCACCTTTATGTACCTGATCATGAGCAAGCGCCTCTCGGCGTTGATCGCCCTGATCATCATTCCTATCGTTTTCGCCCTGGTCGGAGGCTTCGCCGCCGGGATCGGCCCGATGATGCTGGAGGGCATCAGCAAGCTCGCGCCGACCGGCGTGATGCTGATGTTCGCCATCCTCTATTTCGCCCTGATGATTGACTCCGGGCTGTTCGACCCGGCGGTGCGCAAGATTCTCCGGCTGGTCAAGGGCGACCCGCTGAAGGTCTCGGTCGGCACCGCGGTGCTGGCGCTGGTGGTGTCCCTGGACGGTGACGGCGCGACCACCTACATGATCTGCGTGGCCGCCATGCTGCCGCTCTACAGCCGCCTGGGCATGAGCCCGCGGATCATGGCCGGGCTGATCATCCTCGCCGGCGGGGTGATGAACATGACGCCCTGGGGCGGCCCGACCGCGCGCGCCGCCAGCGCCCTGCACGTCGACCCGTCGGCCATCTTCGTGCCGATGATTCCGGCCATGCTCGCCGGCGTCGTGGCGATCCTGCTGATCGCCTACCTCTATGGCAAACGCGAGCGCGCGCGCCTCGGCGAACTGCATCTGCCCGGCGATCAGATCGAGCACGGCGCCATCAGCGTGTCGCAATACCCGGACGCGCGCCGCCCACGGCTGATCTGGTTCAACGGCGCGCTCACCGCCGCCCTGATGCTGGCGCTGATTAGCGGCCTGCTGCCGCTGCCGGTGCTGTTTATGCTCGCCTTCGGCATCGCCATGATCGTCAACTACCCCTGCCTGCAGCAGCAGAAGGAGCGCGTCGCCGCCCATGCCGGCAACGTCCTGGCGGTGGTCGGGCTGATCTTCGCCGCGGGGATCTTCACCGGCATCCTCTCTGGCACCGGCATGGTCGACGCCATGTCGAAGAGCCTGCTGGCGGTGATCCCAGACGCCATGGGCCCGTATCTGGCGCTGATCACCGCCGTGGCGAGCATGCCGTTCACCTTCTTCATGTCCAACGACGCCTTCTACTACGGCGTCCTGCCGGTGCTCGCCGAGGCCGCCAGCCATTACGGCATCAGCCCGGTGGAAATGGCCCGCGCCTCGATCGTCGGCCAACCGGTACATCTGCTCAGCCCGCTGGTACCCTCGACTTACCTGCTGGTTGGCCTGGCCGGCATCGAGTTTGGCGAGCACCAACGTTTCACCCTGAAATGGGCAGTGCTGGTTTGTCTGTGTATCCTGTTCGCCGCGCTGCTGATGGGGATCTTCCCGCTGTTCGGCAGCCACTGACTAAATTGACTGCGCCACCGCAAGAGGAAGGTTTTACATGGAATGGCTGACCAGCCCGGAAATCTGGGTCGCATTTTTCACCCTGACGGCCCTGGAGATCGTCCTCGGCATCGACAACATCATCATGATCGCGATCCTGGTCGGCCGCATGCCGAAGGCCATGCAGCCGAAGACCCGCTTCTTCGGTCTGGCGCTGGCGATGGTCACGCGGATCCTGCTGTTGCTGTCGATCACCTGGGTCATGCGCCTGACCACCGACCTGTTCACGGTACTGGAACAGGGCTTTTCCGGACGCGATCTGATTCTGTTCTTCGGCGGCCTGTTTCTGCTGTGGAAGAGCAGCAGCGAGATCTACCAAGGCCTGGAAGGCGAGGACGAAACCCTCGATGAGCCCAAAGGCATGGCCGGCGGCTTTCTCGGCACCATCATCCAGATCGCCATCATCGACATCGTCTTCTCGCTGGACTCGGTGATCACCGCGGTCGGCATGGTCTCCAACGTGCCGGTGATGGTCGCCGCGATAGTCGTCGCAGTGCTGGTGATGATGATGGCCGCCGGCACCATCAGCGCCTTTATCGACAAGCACCCCTCGCTGAAGATGCTCGCGCTGTCGTTCCTGATCATGGTCGGTACCGTGCTGATCGCCGAAGCCTTCGATTCCCATGTACCCAAAGGCTACGTGTACTTCGCCATGGCCTTCTCGCTGGCGGTCGAAGCCATCAATATCCGCATGCGCGAAGCACGGGCGAAGAAGCAACAGCAAAGCGAGCCGGTGAAGCTGCGCAAGGATATTCCGGGCGAGTAAGCCGAACCTGCTGGAACAACGATGGGGCCCTGGTGGCCCCATTGTTTTGCTCACGTCGCTGCCGCAAAGGCCCGGATTGCGCTGCACCTAGCTGTTGGGGTCAGAACAAACTGAGCTGATCGCTCCCCGGCGCAACCGCCGCGGCCGAAGCACTGCGCGACGCAGCTAGCGCCGGGCTCAGCGCCAAGCGCTCGGCCAAGCCCGCCGCGCGCTCGGCGCGGGTGCTGACGGCTTCGGCGAGACGCGCCGGCAAGGCCCAGAGTTCAACCCTGTGCTTGGCCCGGGTGATGCCGGTGTAGAGCAGCGAGCGGGTCAGCAGTGGACTCGGGGTTTCCGGCAGGGCCAACAGCACCTCGGAAAATTCCGAGCCCTGGCTCTTGTGCACGGTCATGGCGAAGGCACTGTCGTGGCTGGGAAGGCGCGCGGGCGAGAAGGGCCGGAAGCTGTGCTCGGCCTCGCCGGCGCTCTCGAAATAGACCCGCAGGCCGTGTTCGCGGGCCAGGCAGATACCAATGTCACCGTTGAACAGGCCGAGGGCGTAATCGTTCTGGCGCACCATCACCGCCCGGCCAGGATACCAGCGCTCGCGGCTGGGCAGGCCGAACCGACGTTTGATCCGCGCCTCCAGCGCCTCGTTGATACCCGCCACGCCCCAGGGCCCTTCGCGCTGGGCGGTCAGCGCGCGAAAGGCATTAAAGGCCTGGAAGCTTTCCGTCGGATCGCCCGTGCGGGCGGCCGCCAGATAGGGCGCATACCCCTGCTCGAGGCGGTCGAGCAGGGCGGCCGGGGCCGGCTGGGATTGCCAGGCCAGATCCGCGCGGCCCTCCTTGAGCAGATTCAAGGTTCCGGCCGCATCGCCGCCGTTGATGCGCCGCGCCAGTTCGCCAATGCCGCTGTCACCGGCAAAGCGGTGGCTGTGGGTCAGCAACACCACGGCATCGCCGAGCCTGGAGCGTGGGGTCTGCACCGCCACCGACTGCCCGGTCAGGCGTTGCAAGGCGGCTGCGGTGTGCGCAGCGAAACCGCTGCCCTCGCACAGCTCGGCGAAGACCGCGCCGGCTTCGACGGCGGACAGCTGGTCCTTGTCGCCGAGCAGGATCAGTCGCGCATTCGCGGGCAGGGCGTCGACCAGCTTGGCCATCAGTGCCAGGTCGACCATCGAGGCTTCGTCCACCACCAACACATCCAGCGGCAACGGGCTGGCGGCGTTATGCCGCACCCGCGGGCTGTCGCCGCGGCTACCGAGCAGACGGTGCAGGGTGCGCGCCTCTTCCGGTAGCGCCGCCTTGATCGCGTCACTGACCGGCAGCTCGGCCTTGGCAGTGCGGATCGCCTCGGCCATGCGCGCGGCGGCTTTACCGGTGGGGGCGGCGAGGCCGATGGCCAAGCGTGAACCGCCCGGCTGTTCGAGCAGCGCCGCGAGCAGGCGCACCACTGTGCTGGTCTTGCCGGTGCCGGGGCCGCCGGAGATCACCGCCAGGTTGCGGCGTACCGCCTGGGCGGCGGCGAGGCGCTGCCAATCCGGCCCGACCTGGGCGCTATTACGGGCAAACAACCGGGTCAGGCCCTCGGCCAATAGCGTCTCGTCGATCTCCGGGCTGGCGCCCCCACGGGCGAGCAGTTGCTCCGCCAACTGGGTCTCGTAGGCGTGATAGCGGGCCAGGTAGAGGCGTTCGCCATCCAGAATCAGCGGTGCGAAGGCGCCGGGCAGGCCGACCAGGGAGCAAGCCGCCAGCTGCCCGCGCCAGTCGGCCAAGGCCGGCAGGAGCAGCCCGCCACCCGCATCCGGCCAGGCCCACTGCCCGGCCCAACGGCGCAATGGCAGGCAGACATCGCCCTCGCCCAGCGCGCCGCAGGTCAGCGCAGCTGCCGCCAGCACGGCTTCGCCGGCCTGGGGATCGAGGCGCTGCAGGCTGTCGACGAAGGCCCGCTCCAACGGGCCGAGGGGCAGGGCGGACAGGCTCATCGGCAGAACTCCCGGCATCGTCTGTAGGGCGTACTCGCCGCAGGCAGTACGCCATCAATCTGGCGGGCTGCCGCTGCGCGGCGAGGCCGCCCTACGGATTTCAGCCATGCGGCAGCGAACATCAAACACCCTCCTCGAACAGCCGATCCAGCGCATCCAGCAGCGAGTCGGCCGGACGCGAGAAATACACCCCGGCGCTCGGCATGCCGCGCAGGAACAGGTAATAGGCGCCGCCCAGCTGGTCGTCGTTGAAGTCCGCCAAGCGCTGGCGGAGGAAGCGCCGCAGCGCCACCAGATAGATCAGGTATTGCAGGTAGTAATGCTCGGCGGCCAGGGCCTGGATCAACCGCTCGCCGCCGTAATAGCTGGCGTCCGGGCCGAGCCAGTTGGATTTGTAGTCGGCGATATACCAGCGCCCCCGGTGCTCGAAAGTCAGGTCGATAAAGCCCTTGAGGAAGCCCTTGAGGCCGTCGAACTCCAGCCGCGCCGCCGCTTCCCGCATGGGGGCGGCTAGGCCATGCAGCGGGTCCGCCAGGATCGCCCGCAGGCGCTGCACATCCAGGTTGGCGACCGGGAAGGTAAAGCCCAGTTCCGGCAGGCGCCGGGCCGGGGCGAGGGCGGCCAGGGTCAGGCCCTGGCCATCCAGATCGCTGTCGAGCACCCGCTGCAGGTGCGTGGCAGCCAGCTCGGTCCAGTCGGTGGAGAGGCCGTGGGCCTTCAGCGCGTGTTCCACCAGTTGCGGCAGCTCGCCCTTGCCCCGTACCCAGTCCTCCAGCACGGCGTGCAGACAGGTACCGGCACGGGCACCACGGGGAAAGCCGAAGAAGCCGGCCCCCGGTTCGCTGGCATCCGGCATCACCAGGCCATCGCGATCCGGCGCCTCCATGTGCAGGCCGGCGGCCAGGCCGGAGAAGCTGCCGATGCGCCAGGCGCTGTGCAGACTGCGCTCGAAATGCGCCAGCCGGGCCGGCGGCTGCGCCCGCTGCTCACCTGCGGCGCTGGCCTCGCTGAGCAACAACGGCAGGCGGGCGAAGGTGCCGGCGCTGGTCGCAACCAGCTGATCCAGCTCATCCCGCAGGCTGGCGCCGCTGCGCTCGCTGAGGTGCGCGGCCAGCTCGGTCAGGGCGTCCGCACCGCCGAGATCGCGGCCATGCAGCAGCCAGGCGAGGGCGCTGCTGTGCAGGCCTTCTTCCGGTAGCAGCCCGGTCTTTTTCACCGGAGCCGGTACGGCCACTGGCCCCCAGTGCAGCCACAGGCGGTCACGGGCGCGGGTCAGGGCCACATAGGCGAGGCGCAGCTGCTCGGCGAAGACTTCCCGCCGGGCGCGCTGCAGGTGTTCGTCCAGGTTGGCGCTGCCCAGGTCGAGCAGCGGCTGGCCGTGCTCGTCGTGGCAGCTGGCGCTGTCCTTGTGCTTGCCGAGCAGCTTGCCGTTCCACAGGTAGGGGCAGAACACCAGGGGATACTCGAGCCCCTTGCTGGTGTGGATGGTGACTATCTGCACCCGTTCGGCATCGCTTTCCAACCGCAGCAGGGCGTCTTCACCGGCGCCTTCGCTGCCGCGCTGCGCGTTCAGCCACGCCAGCAGCGGCTCCAGGCCCGGTCGCCGCTGGCTCTCGGCCTGGAGCAACTCGGCCAGGTGCAGCAGATTGGTCAGGCGCCGCTCGCCGTCCGCCGCAGCCAGCAGGCGTTCGGCGACCCGTTCCTGATCCAGCCAGGCGCGGAAGGCGCGCATGAAACCCTGTTGCTGCCAAAGCTGGTGATAGAGCTCGGCGTCCTCGCGCTCGCGATCCCAGGCGCGCTCATCGTCCTGGCAGCGCGCCAGTTGCAGGGCGTCACGGCCCAGCAGGCGGGTCGACAAGGCATAGCGCAACACGCCTTCACGACCCGGTTCGGCATAGGCGGCGAGCACGGCGGACAGCTCGGCGGCTTCCTCGCTGTGCCAGACGCTCTGGTTGCCACGGCGCACGCTGGGTACGCCGCGGGCCACCAGTTCGGCGGCAATCTCCGCGGCCTGTCGGTGGTTGGCCACCAGCACGGCGATGTCGCCGCCTTTCAACGGCGTGCGTTGCTCGCCGTCCTGGAAGTAGGCCTGACCCTGGGCGCTGGCGGCCAGCAGGCCGGCGATGCGCTGGGCGCTGTCGACGGCCACTAGGCTGTCGGCGCGGCCCTTGTTCAGCTCCTCGTCACCCAGCCAGACCAACGCCAGTGGCGCGTCCTGCTCTTGGGTAGAGAGCGGCGGCAGCACCAATTGCGCCCGTGGTTTGACCCCGGCGCTGACCGGCGGATAGTTCAGCCCCTCTTCGGCAAAGGGCTGCGGGCGCGCGAACAACAGGTTGAGGGCGGCGATCAGCTCCGGCGTGGAGCGGTAGTTGAAGGGCAGGTCGTAGCAGCGTTCGGCGGCCTCGCGGGCCTTGAGGTAAGTCGCCAGGTCGGCACCGCGAAAGGCATAGATGGCCTGCTTCGGGTCGCCGACGAAACACAGGCTCGGGCTACTGCGCGAAGCGCTGCCTGCGTCAGTTTCTCGCTCAGACCTCGCGGTACTACTTGTACTGTCTCGGTCTTCGCTCGAAGCCTTGTGAAGGTCGTCCTGACCTTCACCCTGCGGGCCAGCAGAGCTGTCCAAATTCGCTCCCGGCGAATTTGTCCTTGCCAGCACGTCGCTCGCTACGCCCGAATTTACTGGGTAGATGCTGTCGAAAATCTCGTACTGCACCGGGTCGGTGTCCTGGAATTCGTCGATCAGCGCCAGCGGGTAGCGGCTGCGCAGGGCCAGCGCCAGAGCGTCGCCGGCCGGGCCGTGCAATGCTTCATTCAGGCGGTTGAGCAGGTCGTCGAAGGCGAGCATGCGCTGCGCCGCCTTGCGTGCTGGCAGCTCCTGGTTGAGCTGGTCGAGCAGGCGCACCTGCAAGGCGATCAGGCGTTTCTCACCGGCCGGCACGGCGGCCGCCAGGGCCTCGAGCAGGGCTTCGAAGGCCTCGGCGATCGCACTGCCGGGCGCCTCGAAGCCTTTCTTGGTGGCTTTGTGCAGGGCGCTGCTGGCGAGCTTTTCCAGCCCGGTCGGCACCTCGAACAGCGCGGCGGGGTCGGCGAAATAGCTGTCCAGCTCGCTCGACCAGAGCGGCAATTTAGCCAGCTTGTGGGTGCTCTGGCTGAGGCCGCCGTGCTCCTGCAATTGCTCGATCCAGTTGTAGCCCCGGCCTTGCCAGAGCCCGGCCGCGTGGGACCAGGCCTGGCTGGCGCCGGCCAGTTCATCGCCACTGCCGACAGCACCGACGGCATCCCTCGGTTCGATCCGCAGGTAAGGCTTACCCAGGTGCTGGCGCAAGCGCTGGCGCAGCACGCCGGGGGTGATTTTCTTCTGCGCCAGAAAGCGCGCCCAGGCCGGGTCGGCTTCGGCCAACTGGTGGCGCCAGGCATCGGTCAACAGCGCGTCGAGCACTTCGCGATCATCGTTGCACAGCTCGCTGTCGAAGTCGCCGCCGGCCTCGAAAGCCGCATCCTGCAAGGCGCGCTGGCAGAAACCGTGAATGGTGAAAATCGCCGCTTCATCGAAGCCGTGCACCGCCAGCAGCAAACGCCGGCGGGCAGCGTCGCCGGGGTACTGGGCGTGCAGGCGGGTGAGGAAGTCGTCCTGGCTCGGCGTGCCTTCGTAGACCGCCAGCAGCTCCGCCAGCCGCGCACGGATACGCTCGCGCAACTCGGCGGTGGCGGCGGTGGTGTAGGTGACCACCAGGATCTGCCCGACGCTCAGCTGCCGCTCCAGCAACAAGCGCGCGTACAACGCAGTCAGCGTCCAGGTCTTGCCGGTACCGGCGCTGGCCTCGATCAGTGAGCGGCCGGCGAAGGAGGAGGTTTGCAGGTCGAGGCTCATTCGTCATCCCCTTCATCCGCCGCCAGGGCTTGCAGGGCCGGCACGAACAGCGCCTCGGCCAGTTGCTCGAAGCGTTCGCCCAGCACCTCGCGGTCACGGAAAGCCAGGGCGTACCAGGGGTCCTGGGACTCGCCAGGGAGCGGGCTGAAATCCGCGCCCTCCCAAGCCAGCTGAGCCTTGCTGCGGGCCGCATCGAGGGGTTGTTTCTTGCCCGGCTTGAGCAAGCCTTCGGCAAAGGCGTAGCTGCTTTTCAACAGCACCGGCAAGGGCTCGCACAGCGCTTCGCGGTAGGCTTGCAGCCAGGGTTCCAGCAGTTCGGCCGGGTTGGCCTGGGGGCCGAGCTGCCAGTCTTTCGACGGTGAAATCAGCAGGCTTTCGCGGGCGATGCCGGCTGTGGCGCTGAGGTTGAGCAACAGGTGACGCAGCCAGAACGCCGGCAGATCCCAGGCACTCGGCGCATTCAGGCGCCAGTCGAACAGGCCGCTGGCGGTCACGCCCTCCAGCCAGCCGTGGATATGCACGCCCGCCAGCTGGATATCCACCAGCAAGGGCTGCGGCTGTTCCTCCGGGCGCGCCTCGAACAGCCGCGGGGCGAAGGCGCGCACCGGGCCGCGCAGCTTGCCCCACAGGGCATGGCCGAGCTCGCCGGTGGGTAGCCAGCCGGCGGCGCGGGCGACGTTACGCTCCTGGCTCTCTGACCAGTCACGCTCGACCGCATCCAGCGCCAGTTGGCGCAGGCCGCGCCAGGCCGGGCCTTCCAGCGCGAAGGGTTCATCGCTGGCCAGGGCCTCTTCGCGGTCCGCCAGGCGCAAGCCCAAACGCTGCTCCAGCAGGAAGCGCGCCGGGTGGCGGAAGCACTGCAACAGCTGCGACGGCTCTATGCTCAGCCAGGCCGCATCCGGCTCGGGTAGCCGGCTGGCGAAGGGCGCCGGGCTGAGTTGCGGCGGCGCGGCCAGGCGCTGGGCGGCGCGGAACCAGGGGGCGGCGAAACCGCTATGGGCGCCGGACTCGAAGTTACCGGGGGCGAAGGGCTGCAGCGGGTGCGCGAGGGTCAGCCGAGCGCTGGCCTTGCCGTCGGCCACCACCGCAGTCAGGTCGACGCATTCCAGCAGCTCGCTGACCAGCACCGAGGGCGGCCGCTCGGCGTTATTGCGTGGGTCGCGGCCCACGTAGCTGAGGTAGAGCGCGGCGCGGGCCGAGAGCAGGATCTCCAGCAGCAGATAACGGTCGTCCAGCCGCCGGGCACGGTCGCCACGCCGCGGCCGCTGGCTGATCAGGTCGAAGCCGGCGGCCGGCGTGCGCCGCGGCAGGGCGCCGTCATCCAGGCCGAGCAGGCAGACCAGGCGGAACGGCAGGCTACGCATCGGCACCATGGTGCAGAAGGTCACCGCGCCGGTGAGAAAGCCCGAGGCGCCGCTGCCTTGCTCCAGCGCCGCGCTGAGTTGCTGCCGCACCAGCGCCAGCTCCAGCGGCCGTTCGATACCGGCGGCCGTCGCCTGATCGCGCAGCGCCGCGCAGGCCTGGCTGAGCAGGAGCAGCGTGTCGCCGGCTTCGCGCTCATCGAACAGTCCGTCGATCAGCCCTTGCAGCGTGTCGGCCCAGGACGCCAGCGGTCGCGGGCGCTGCAGATCTTCAGCAAGACTAGATAGGCGCTGGACGAAGCCGGCCAGGCGCCCGAGCAGTTGCGCGCGGCCACCTTCCAGGGCATCCAGCGGCCAGCTGTCACCGAGCAGCGGCGCCGCGCTGCCCGCCAATTGCGGCGGCGCGGCAAAGCCGAGCAGCAGGCGATCCAGGCCCTGGCGCCAGGTAAAGGCGGCATCCGCCGGCAAGCCGAGCTGCTGGCGATGGTTGGCATCCCGGCCCCAGCGCACGCCGGCTTCGCGCAGCCAGTCGCGCAGCAAGGGCAGGTCTTCATTTTCGATGCCGGCACGGGCGGCAATCGCCGGCTGTTCCAGCCAGGTCAGAATTTCCTCGGCGGTGAAACGGCTCTGCTCCAGGGCCAGCAGGCTGAGGAAGGCTTCGATCAGCGGCACTTCCGCACGCAGGCTGCGGTCGGCCAGGCTGAAGGGAATGCGCGGAGCGCCTGTCTTCGAGGCGAACACCGCCTCGATATAGGGCGCGTAGCGTTCGATATCCGGGGTCAGCACCACCACCTGATCGGGCGTCAGGCCCGGCTCGGCCGCGAAGCGCGCGAGCAGCTGGTCATGGAGGATTTCCACTTCGCGCAGCGGCGAGTGGGCGATATGCACCTCCAGCGAACGGTCGTCCGCGCGCAACGCCAGGCGTTCCTCGGGCTTACGGGTACGCAGGCGCAGAATGTCGTTTTGCAGGGCGCGCAACACCGAGCTGTCATGCAAATCGGCGTCTTCCGAATAGAGGCCGAGCTCCTGGCTGCCCTCGGTGGCGGTCAGGGCGAACAACGCGTCGAAGAAGTCGCGGCCCTGTTTGCCGAGGCTGGCCAGTAACGGGTGGCCGACATCCAGATACCAATCATCGGGACTCAACTCTTGAGCGCCCGCTACGCTTGAGGGCTGCTGGGCCAACTCGCGGATATCACGGATATCCCCCCAGGCTTCGCGGCACGGGTTAAGCGCGCACACGACTATCTCTATATGCCGCGCCAGGCCTTCGAGCACGCGCATATGGTGCGGCGGCAGGCTGCTGATGCCGAATACCAGCAGGCGTTCGGGCAGGCCGGCGATGGGTTTATCATCGTGCAGGCGCCGTAGCAGATCCTCCAACAGCCGCGCCCGGTGCGGGTGGCCATCGGCGGTCAGCTCACGCCAGAGCAGCGCTTGCCAGTCTTCGTCGGGGCCCAGATCGACCCGCTCATTACGCTCCCAGGCGGCCAGCCAGTCGTCGCGATACAGCAGGTATTGGTCGAATACGTCGGCAATGCGCGCCGCCAGCGACAGCCGCCGGCGCTCATCGCCACCTGCGAGGTACTGCGCCAGCCGGGGCGCTCGCTCGAGGTTGCTCGGCGCGCAGAGCCAGTCGTACAGGCGCCAGCCCAGGGTGGTCGGCGAGAACGCCGACTGTTCCGGCAACTGGCCGAGCACCAGGCGCGACACTTCCCAGACGAATTTCGCCGGCAACTGGACGTCCAGCTGCATGGCGATGCCCTGCTTGCGCGCCAGCTCCAGGGTCAGCCAGCGGCCCATGCCCTGGCTCGGCACCACCACCAGGGCCGGCGCAAACGGCTCGCGCTGCGGCTGGGCCAGCAAGGTCGTGGCCAACTCGCCGAGGGTTTCCAGATCGGGGGCGTGGTAGAGCGTGAGCATGGGCAACGGCCGGTGGAATGGGTGGCGCCTAGGGTAGCAGGCGGGGGTAGCAGCCAACACGGCGACAACAGGGCGGGTTGGTTTTATCGGCACTCGGCGAAATACGGTCTACCCGTGCTCGTCATGCCCTGCAAACTTGAGCTATCCACAAAAGCTTAAGCCGCCCACTTCCTTCCCTGACTGGCGTAATCCAGCACCAGTTCGAAGACGTTGTCGCACTTCTCCTTGAACAACACCCGGTCATAGCTATCCGGCAGGTTGCTATCCAGCACTTGCTCAACGGCTGAGCGAACACTGCGCTTGGTCTGGCCATCCTTGAACCAGTCCTGCACCAAGACCTTGGGCTGGCCGTCCAGCAAGCGCTGCAACAGCGACTTAGCCGCCAGCTTCACCTTCTGGGTTTCCTCCTGGGTCATGCTGTCTTTTTTCAGTAAGTCGAACAGCTCCAGCTCGTCTTCGCTCAAGCCCTCGCGGATATGCCGGTCATCTTCGGCGCTCAGCGCTTCGAGATAACGCAGTAGTTCTTCGTGGTAGTCCTCCGTCGCCGAACCACCAGAGTTATAGCGATCGATGATTTCCTGCAGGCGCTGGGCGAAGTCGCTACGGGTTTTATTCACGGCCAGCATCTGCGCCACCTTTTGCTCCAGAAAGCCACGCAGGTCGGCGATCTCGATGTTCTTGTAGGCAGTCTGCTTGAACTCTTCGCGCAGTTTGTCGAAGTCGATCTTGCTCAAGTCCCAGGTGCGTCCCTTGCGCACAATCTGATAGGCACCCTGCGGCTCCTGCTGATGGAAGGTTTCGGCGTTATCCACCACCACGCTTTCATCCAGCAGTTCGTCGATGCGCCGGGTCACCCGGTCGATATCCACCTGCTCAACCAGGCTGTCGATCACCCCGCGTAGGTAGTCGAAAGCCGCCACCACGTGCACCAGACGGTTGCCGAGGATTTCCGGTTTGCACGCCTCATACAGGGCGGCAATGGTGTTCTGGTAAACGTTGAAGGTCTTACGCCATTCCTCGTTGCCAAGGAGGACGTCGGCGAACTCGTTGAAGCGGCTAAGGTTCTTGAAAATCTCCTCACGCCCCAGAACCTCTTCCAGGGCAATGCCGCGTTCGCGGCAGTAACCCAGGCCTTCGGCAATGGCATCGTCCAACAGCCCGCGCAATACGCTCTTGTCTTGCACCGGCGGCTCGTCCGTACCTTCTTCGCCCTGGGCGTAATCCTTCAGGGCCTGCTTCATATTGCGGAAGACGTTGTAGTAATCGACGATTTCGCCGTTGGTCTTATTCGTGCCGTTGATCTGGTGCGAGGTCACCCGGTTGGCGCGGGCGATGGTCTGCATCAGGGTGTGGCCCTTCATCGGTTTATCGAGATAGAGGCTGGAAACGGTCGGCGCATCGAAGCCGGTCAGCCACATGGCGCAGACGAACACCAGTTGCAGCGGGTGCTCGGAGTCCTTGAAGTTGTATTCGACATCATGACCGTGCTCGTCCAGCGCATTCATGCGCTGGCGGTGGCGGGCGATTTCCAGGCCTTGCAGCTTGAACTTCTCGTCCTCGCCGGCTTCCTCACTGACCACCACCGCCATCTGCACCTCGTGCATATAGGCGACAATATTCTTCAGCCTGGCCTTCTCCACCTCGTTGGGCGTGTCCTTGATCCGCCCGCGCAGGGCTTTCAGCTCTTCCTTCCATAGCCGCTGGACCTTGTCGTACATCTTCACCGCGGTGAACTTGTCCACCGCGATGATGATGCCCTTGCCCAGATAGCCGCGTCGGGGGAAGTGGTAGACGATGTCGCGGGCAATGGTTTCCAGGCGGTCGTCGCGCTTGATCACCTGCACTTCCTGGGCGAACTGGCGTTCGAGCTTTTCCTGCTGCGCCTCGTCGAGGTTTTCCTCTTCGAGGATCTGATAGAACTCCTCGCTGAGGTCATCGTTCTGGATCAGCACCTCGGGCACGCGCTTCTGGTAGAACAGCGGCACGGTGGCGCCATCGTCCATCGACTGCTGAAAGTTGTATTCGGAAACGTAATCGCCGAACCACTGGTTGGTCTTGCGCTCACGGCCCAGCAGCGGCGTGCCGGTAAAGGCGACGAAGTTGGCGTTGGGCAGGCCGGCGCGCATGTTTTCCGCCAGGCTCTTGTACTGGGTGCGATGCGCCTCGTCGACTATCACCACGATGTCGTCGCGCGCCGACAGCAGCGGGTAGGCCTTACCTTTGTCGTAGCGAAATTTCTGGATCAGGGTGAACACCAGGCGCTTGCTCTGGCCGAGGAAGGCACGCAGCTCCTCACTGTTCTTCGGCTGCGCGGCCTCGTGCTTCTGCACCGTGTCGGTATTGAGGAAGTTGCGGTAGATCTGCCCATCGAGGTCGTCACGATCGGTGACCACCAGAAAGGTGAAATGCCCAGGCAGTTTGCGCAGGATCTTCCGCGCATAGAAGATCATCGAAAAACTCTTGCCCGAGCCCTGGGTGTGCCAAAACACGCCGAGCTTGCCGCGCTTGTCCTTGCGCTGTTTGAAACGTTCGAAGGCGCGATTGACGCCGATAAACTGATGGTTCTGGGCGATGATCTTCTGCGTCTGCTTGTGGAACAGCAGGTAGTTTTCCACATAGTCCAGCAGCCGCTCGGGGGCGAACAGGCCGTCGATCACCCGCTCGATGCTGGTGCCCTGCGCCTTGATCCGCGCGCGGTCGAGCTTTTCCTTCTCGTCGTCCACCCGCAGCCAACTGAAGAAGTGCTCCCATTCGGCGGTCAGGCTGCCGACGCGGGTTTCCAGGGCGTTGCTCAGTACGCAGAAGGCGTTGGTCAGGAACAGCTGCGGGATGGTCTGGCGGTAACGCACCAGGTTGTCGTCGTAGGCATTGCGCACCGGCACATTGGAGTTTTTCAGCTCGATAAACACCAGCGGAATGCCGTTCACATAGAGCAGTACATCCGGGCGCTGGTACTTGTCGTTCACGCCCTTGATCCACAGCTGGGTCAAGGCGAGAAATTCGTTGTTGGCCGGATTACTGAAGTCGATCAGGCGCAGCTGTTCCTGCTCCCACTGGCCATTGTCACGCTGGTAACGCACCGCGATGCCATCGCGCAGCAGGCCATCCAGCTCACGGTTGGCGGCCACCAGGGTCATGGCCTGGCGACGTTCGGCGAACTGCGCCAGGGCCTGCTCCAGCTCCGCTTGCGGTATCTGTGGGTTTAGCCGCTGAGCGGCGGCTTGCAATCTGTCGCCGAGGATCACGTCGCGCTTGTCGTGGCGGCCGGAGCCGTCCTGCAAATCGCCGGGCTGCGCGGTCATGCAGTTGAGCAGCTGATAGCCATACTGCTCGTGCAGCCGGCCCAGCAGGGTGCGCTCGATATCATCCTCGGAAAACAGATTAGGCATGGGCTACTTCCTGTCGGGCCGCGGCGGCCTCGCGCATGCTGGGGGGAAACTGGATATCCAGTTGGTCGACGGGGAGTTTGCCGGAGATCAAACGCCCTAATAAAGCAGCACGGGATTGACTCAATCTTCTAGCTGATATCGACAGATTCAGGACTTGTGCCTTGATGCTATTAAGCATTTCCAGTCCAGTCGATAAAGAATCCGGAGGAATAAGAATGTCTATCGAATTCAAATGCTTCGCCCCAAGGTGCCCAACGGTGGCGCCCATAATCGTGGACTCAAAATGTTTCACTGGTGCTCGCAGTGCGTGCGAGAGATAAGCATCGATCAGAGCTTGTTTTGGCTTTACTCTACACACCCGCTGAACAAGATACGCCTCTTCTCCACTCCAATGATTCATATGGAACTCACCATCCATACCGATTAGCAAATCACCGTGATGAACAAGGAATTTGCTGTCTGCGACTTGGTCGGTAAAGTCCAGGGTATCTGAGTCTTTAATGTTTCTAATTCGGATAATTGGACGACCAATTCCATCCGAATTAAAGCGCGCCCCTTCGAAAGGAAATCCGTAAGTTATTGCTGCAATTTCGGGTAGCTTTTTCTGCACCCAACCTACCGGCACACCTTTATAAAACTCCGCCTGCTGATACCCCGGAAAGCGGAAGCGTACAAACCATTCGCGGTAAAGCTCTTCGGCCATTTTCTCCAGCAGTTCGATACGGCGACGATTGTTTTCGATCAGATCGTCATAGGTTGAGAGAATTGCCGCGATTTTCTGCTGATCTTGAAATGAAGGGATTTTAAACTTTATGCCCAGTAATTTTTCTTGGCTCAAGTTGTCTTGGGTTGTGCCCTGAGAAATACTTTGCATCTGTAGCTTGTAGGTGTCCAGGCAATACTTTATAAAGCGTACATCCGCAACATCTTTTTTTGGCAGGAATCCAATGATGCTATCAGGAAAGCATGCAGGGATTTTCAATATTGCAGTGTCTGCAATATTTGCCGCAATTGTTATGCAAAGAGTTCCCGGCTGCCACAGCTTGCTCTGCGCGAGCCCCCTTTCATTGTATGTCTGACTAAAGCTCGACAAGTAAAAATGCGCTGCTTTTACATCACCAGTTTGGATGAATGGGTAATCGCCGTCATATAGTGTCGGATCATTCCTTGGACGATGCTTAGACTTCCCCCTATTAATGGAGCCGATGTCTGCCAACGATTTAAATTGCTGCTCGTAGCTCTGCATCATTAACGCCTAGATCCATAATCTTTTATTTTCGAGACGGGTTGACTATTCATGCTTTGACTCATCATCCAACCGCTCCACCGTTTTCGGTAGTTTCTTGGCCTCGGCCGTATGTCGGCGCTCGATCTTTTTCAGGTCTTCGGCGGGCGGTAGCTGCTCGGGCACTATGCCGCGCTCGCTGAGCAGGGCGCGGACATCGGCGTTGTTCTTTACATGCTCGTTGGTGATGGCCCGCTCGCTGTCGAGATCGTCCTTGCGGATATTGAAGTTGGTGATTTCGTTGGCGAAGTCCTTGGCCTTGATGGTGATGGTCGGCAGAAAGTCGGCCAGCGGCCGGCTCTGCGGCACGCCGAGGCGCTCCTTCATCTGCTGGGTGCTGACGCCGCCGAACAGCGCCTGGTCGCCCCGGCTGCGGATTCGGGCGAAGCTCTGTTCCTCGCCCAAGCGTTCGTAGATCACGCTGGACAGCTGCTTTTCCGAGGCGGTGAGCTTCTTGCGCGCGGCCAGGCGTTCGCTTTCCGCCAGGCGCTGTTCGATCAGCTCCTGCTTGCGGGTTTGCAGGGCGAAGTAGGTCTGGGCAAAGGCGATGGGCTCCTTGCTCGGGTCGCCGTTCTGCGCGATCAGGTAGCAGGCGTAGCGGGTCAGGGCGATATCGTCGACGGCGCGCTGTGAGCCGGAACCGAGGCTGACCATTTTCGTGACATCACGAAAATGGTCGTCGACCAGGTTGCCCGCCGCTGTGCAGGAGGCCTTGGCCTTGTCGACGATCTTGGCGAAGTTTTCCCAGCGGGCATAACCGAGCACTGTTTGTAGCTCGCGGGCCAGCCAGAACTCGGTGGCGGTTTCCGCATGGCGCTGGACGATGTCTTCGAAGGCGGCATGCAGTTTGACGATCAAATCCTTTTTCATAAGTAACGCTCCTTGTGGCTACGACCTAAGACTGGCAGCACCGCTCAGACCTCGCCAGTCAGTTGGCGGATGTTGTGGGCGATCACCGCCTCCAGCTCGCGGGCTTCGCCGTTCAGGCGGGTCAGCTCGTCGTTCATGGCCAGCAGGCCGTCGATAAATTCTTCTTCGGTCTTGCCGTCTTCCTCGATCACCACGCCGACATAGCGGCCGGGGTTGAGCGAGTAGTCCTGCTCCTTCACCTCTTCCGGTGTGGCCAGCTTGCACAGGCCGGTGACGTCCTCGTACTGGGCGGTGGGGAAGCGCTCCTGCAGCCAGTGGATGTGCTGGAAGTAGCTTTGCGCGCCTTTCACTTCGCCATGCAGCTTTTCCAGGGCGGTTTTCAGCGCCTTGGTTTCTCGGTCGGTGCTGCCGCGTTTACCTTCGGCCTTGGCGGCGTCGGCCAGGCGTTTCTCATGCTGGCGCACGGCCTTATCCAGGCGCTTGAGGTTGGCATGCAGGGCGGCGAAGAAGGGGTCGAAGGTTTCGCGCAGGGCATGCTGGGCCTGGTTCTTGGCATCCACCTCGGCATCGTGCAGGTGCTTGGCCTGGTAGGCGGCATAGGCATCCTGCAGCGGTTTCAGCTCGACCCACTGTTCGCGCAGGGCCTGCACCGCCGCGCGGCCTTCGGCTTCTTGCAGCATATCCAGCAGCTGCTCGGACAACGGCTGGATATGCGGCTGGTTTTCCACCAGACGCGCCACGCCGGCGGCGAAGTAACGGTCGATCAGGTGGACGAACTCATCACGCTGGCCGCGATGCAATTTGCTGATGATGGCGATGTTCTGCACTTGCTCGTCATTCAGCTCGCGCAGAGAGCGGGTGAGCTGAGTGAAGATATTGCGCGCGTCGATAAACAGGATGCGCTGGTCCTGCTTGGCCTTGTCGAAGAACCACAAGGTGGCCGGCAGGGTGACGGTGTAGAACAGGTTCGACGGCAGGCTGAGCATGGCGTAGATCAGGTTGTTCTCAATCAACGTCTGGCGAATCTCGGCCTCGGAATGGCGGGCGTCGGAGGCCGAATTGGCCATTACCAACGCGGCGCGGCCCTTGGGCTTGAGCGAGGTGGCGAACAGGTTGATCCACAGGTAGTTGCCGTTGGGCACGGTTTCCTTGCCCTCGTCGCCCTTCTTCGCCTTGGATTTGTTGCGCGGGATGCCGTAGGTGTTGAAGCGGCGGTCGTTCTCCACCGAGGCCAGGGATACGTCGTCGACGTTGAACGGTGGATTGGCCATCACGTAGTCGAACTGGCCGAAGCTGTTGTGTGGGTCTTCGTAATAACTGTTGGCCTGCATGATGGTGCCACGCAGGCCGTTGACCGCCAGGTTCATCTTGGCCAGCTTGACGGTTTCCAGGGTCTTTTCCTGGCCGTAGACGTAGATATCGCCGTCATTGGCGTGATTGGCATCCGCACGGTGCTGTTCGATGAACTGCGCAGACTGGACGAACATGCCCGCAGAGCCGCAGGCGGGGTCGTAGACCTTGCCGCCGTGGGGTTCGATGATTTCCACCATCAGCTTGACCACCGAGCGCGGGGTGAAGAACTCACCGCCACCCTGGCCTTCGGAAAGGGCGAACTCGGCGAGAAAGTATTCGTAGATCTGGCCGAAAATATCGCCGGTGGCATTCTGGGGAATGTCGTTGAAGGTACGCAGCAGTTCCTTGGGGATGCCCTTGTTCTGCGCCGAGCGGGTTAGGCGGAAGTACTCGTCCTGCGGCAGTACGCCCTGCAGTTCGGGTTTGTACTCCTCGATGGCCTTCATCGCCTCCTTGATTGCCTTGGCGATGTCCTTGCTGTCTTCCAGGTTGAGCAGGTAGTCGTAACGGGCGTGGTCGGGCAAGTAGAAGCCGCATTTTTCGATGGCGATATCCGCCAGCGACTTCTCCAGGCGGGTGTCCTTGAAGGCAAGAAAGTCGCGGTGGATGGCCTTCTCGTGTTGTTTGAACTTGTTGTCGGCGAACTTGAGGAAGATCAGCCCCAGCACCGGGGTGGAGTATTCACTGGCCTTGAGGTCGGAGTTGGCGCGCAGGTTATCGGCGGCGCGCCAGAGGTCGGCTTCGAGTTTCTGCAACTGCTCTTTGGTCATCGGGTTCTGCTTAGAGGTTCATGAGTGCGAGGGGCGCGCAAATTGCGACAGTATTCCAAGAGGCAGGCAAGGGCACCAGCGCAAATTCATTCGTTACAATCTCTGGCGCCGGTGGCAATCGCCAACTAAAGCTAAAGACAGGCCTGCGAGAAATAGCCGAACAAGTACCCATTCTCGCCAGTCCATTACTTATACGCGGCGCCCGCCCGACCCATCGCTGCCGAGCCAGAGCGCCGCCTACGTCAATGCCGAAGGCTGCCAGGGAGGCCGCACCGATGCTGACCCTGCTCAACCTGCTGTCTGCCGTCGCCTTACTGATCTGGGGCACCCATATCGTCCGCACCGGCATCCTGCGGGTGTACGGTTCGCACCTGCGCAAGGTGCTCAGCCACAACATGAACCAGCGGCCGCTGGCCTTTGCCGCCGGCATCGGCGTCACCGCGCTGGTGCAGAGCAGCAACGCCACGGCCTTGCTGGTCACCTCGTTCGTCGCCCAGGGTTTGATGGCACTGACCCCGGCGCTGGCGATCATGCTCGGTGCCGATGTCGGCACGGCCTTGATGGCGCGGGTGCTGACCTTCGACCTGTCGTGGCTGTCGCCGCTGCTGATTTTCCTCGGGGTGATCTTCTTCCTGTCGCGCAAACAAACCCGCGCCGGCCAGTTGGGGCGGGTAGCGATCGGGCTCGGGCTGATCATTCTGGCGCTGGAGTTGATAGTCAGTGCCGCCACGCCCATCACCGAGGCCAAGGGCATCAAGGTGCTGTTCGCCTCGCTGACCGGCGACCTGCTGCTGGATGCGCTGGTCGGCGCGCTGTTCGCGCTGATTTCCTATTCCAGCCTGGCGGCGGTGCTGCTCACCGCGACGCTGGCCGGCGCCGGGTTGATCAGTTTGCCGGTGGCCATCGGCCTGGTGATCGGCGCCAATATCGGCAGCGGCATCCTGGCCTTTCTCAGCACCAGCATGCAGACCCCGGCGGGCCGCCGGGTCGCCCTCGGCAGCCTGCTCTACAAGGCGATCGGCCTGCTGCTGATCATCCCCGTGCTCGACCCGCTGGTGCATTGGCTGGCCAGCCTGAAGCTGAGTCCGCAGGGCCTGGTGATCGGCTTTCACCTGCTCTACAACAGCCTGCGCTGCCTGCTGCTGTTGCCCAGCGTCGGGCACATGGCGCGCTTCTGCAACTGGCTGTTGCCCGAGCAGGCGCTGGACAACGGCGTGGCCAAGCCGCGCCACCTCGACCCGACGGCGCTGGACACGCCAAGCCTGGCGCTGGCCAATGCGGTACGCGAGACCCTGCGCATTGGCGACCTGATCGACACCATGTTGGGCAACCTGCTGCAAGTGCTGCGCGGCCAGCAAGCGGCGCTGAGCAAGGAGCTGCGGCGCCTGGACGAGGATGTCGATGCGCTCTACAGCGCGGTCAAACTGTACCTCGCGCAGGTGCCCGGCGAGGTGCTGGGCGAGCATGATCGGCGCCGCTGGGCGGAGATCATCGAGCTGAGCATCAACCTGCAACAGGCCGGCGACATCATCGAGCGCATGCTCGGCAAGGTGCAGGACCAGAAAACCGCCCAGCGCCACTCGTTCTCCGACAGCGGCCTGGAGGAACTGGCCAGCCTGCACCTGCAACTGATGGCCAACCTGCGCCTGGGCCTCTCGGTGTTCCTCTCCGGCGATGCGGAAAGTGCCCGCCAACTGCTGCGCGAGAAGCGCCGCTTCCGCGCCCAGGAGCGGCGCCTGGCGCACTCCCACGTCAATCGCCTGCATCGCCAGGTGGTGCAGAGCATCGAGACCAGCTCGCTGCACCTGGAACTGATCGCCGATATGAAGCGGCTCAACTCGCTGTTCTGCGGCAGCGCCTATGCGGTGCTGGAGGCCCAGGAGGCCGGGGCGCTGGCGGATACGGCGCTGCTGGATGAAATCCACTCGCCATGAACCCAACAGCGCTCGGCTCGCTCGGCGCTGCCGCGTAAACAAACTATGGCATCTCCGCCGCCTGAGTGACCGGCGGGCCAGCAACATCCTTCTCAGCGCCGAGGGTGATCAGTATCCTGCGCACCTGCCGTGTTTCTGCTGCCCCTCAACGCGAACCGCCCATGCTTATCTGGAAGACCCGCCTGCTCAGCCTCATCGCCCTCACGCAACGCTACCCGGGGGTCGTGGCGGCATTCGGCTTCGTCTCCGGGGTGTGCAGCTTCATCCTGGTCGACCGGCAGGCGAAACTCGCCACGCTGATCGCCCTGGCGCTGCTGGTCAGTTGGCTCTGGTTGACGCTGGAAAGCCTGTTCACGCGGATAATCGCGCGCCTGTTCGGCCGCACGATACCGCAACCGCTGCTGCGCTATGCGACGCAGATGATCCACCAGGAGAGTCTGTTCTTCGTCTTGCCCTTCTTCCTCATCACCACCACCTGGAACAGCGGCCAGTCGCTGTTCACCGGCTTGCTGGCCGGCGCCGGGCTGATCACCATCATCGACCCGCTGTACAACAAGTGGCTCGCCCCGCGCCGCTGGTTGTATCTAGCGCTGCACACCCTGACGCTGTTCGCCGCGCTGCTGACGGCGCTGCCGATCATTCTGCACCTGACCACCGCGCAAAGTTACAAGCTGGCCCTGGGCACCGCGGTGCTGCTGTCGTTCCCCAGCCTGCTGGTGACCTTCCCGGTGCAGCGCTGGTGGCGCGGGCTGGCCTTGATCGGGCTGACCCTGGCCCTGGGTGGCGTGGGCTGGCTGGCGCGCTCGTGGGTACCGCCGGCCACGCTGTGGCTGACCGAGGTGGCGGTGACCACGCAACTGGATGACCACAGCCGCTCGCCGGGCAAAGGCCTCACCCGGGTGACGGCCGAGCGGATGCGCGCCCAGGGGCTGTATGCCTACACCGCGATCAACGCGCCGCGCGGCCTGGCGGAACGCATCTACCATGTCTGGCGCCACGACGGCGTGGAGGTGGATCGCATCGCCCTGGATATCCACGGTGGCCGCAAGGCGGGATACCGCGCCTGGACGCACAAGCAGAACTTCCCCGCGCGGCTCGGCGGCGACTGGGAGGTGCGGGTGCTGACCGAGGATGGCCAGGTGATTGGCGTGCTGCGCTTCGAAGTGATTGAGCAGGCCGTGCCTGCATCGCCCTCAACCGCTCAGCCGAAGAACCAGTAGCAGACCGCAATCGAGGCCAGCACCCCCACCAGGTCGGCGAACAGCGCGCAGCCGACCGCGTGGCGAGCACGCTGGAGGCCGACCGAGCCGAAGTACACGGCCAGCACGTAGAAGGTGGTCTCGGTGCTGCCCTGCATGGTCGCCGCGACCAGGGCCGGGAAACTGTCGACGCCCTGGCTCTGCATGGTCTCGATCAGCATGGCGCGCGCCGCGCTGCCGGAAAAAGGTTTGACCAGGCCGGTGGGCAGCGCCTCGACGAAGCGGGTGTCCCAACCCAGGCCCTCGACGCACCAGCGAATGCCGTCGAGCAGCACATCCAGCGCGCCGGACGCGCGCAGCACGCCCACCGCGCAGAGCATGGCGACCAGGTAGGGCAGCAGATTCTTCGCCACCTCGAAACCTTCCTTGGCGCCTTCGACGAAGCTCTCGTAGACCGGCACCCGTTTCAGCGCGCCCATCAGCAGGAAGCTCAGGATCAGGCCGAACAGCGTGAGGTTGCCGAGCAGAGAGGACAGCGCCGTCAGCGCGGTCGCGGACAGGCCGGCGAGGATCGCCATAAAACCGCCGAGCAGCAGCGCGCCACCGCCGAACCAGGCCAGCATCACCGGGTCCCAGAGCCGCAGGCGCTGCATCAAGGCCACCGCGAGCAGCGCGCTCAGGGTGGACACGCTGTTGGCCAGCAGGATAGGCAGAAACACCAGGGCCGGGTCTTCGGCTCCCGCCTGGGCCCGATACATGAAGATCGACACCGGCAGCAGGACGAACGAGGAGGCGTTCATCACCATAAACAACACCTGCGCGTTGCTCGCGGAGGTAGCGCTGGGGTTCAGCTCCTGCAGGGACTTCATGGCTTTCAGGCCGATCGGCGTGGCGGCGTTGTCCAGCCCCAGGCCATTGGCGGTGAAACTCAGGGTGACCAGCCCAAGCGCCGGATGCCCCCGCGGCACCTCCGGCATCAGGCGGGCGAACAGCGGGCCGAGCAGCCGCGCCAGCACATCCACCAGGCCGGCCTTCTCGGCGATGCGCAAAAAGCCCAGCCAGAGGGTCAGGGTGCCGAACAGCAGGACCATCACCTCCACCGACAGCTTGGCCATGGCGAACAGGCTTTCGACCATCGCGGCGAAGACGCCCGGATCGCCGCCGATCCAGCGCACCACTGCAGCCACTGCGGCCACTACGAAAAAGCTCAGCCATAAGCCGTTGAGCATGATCAGTCCCCCTGGTTTGCCGCGGATGATAGCGGTGCGGGCCAGCCCGACGCCAGAAACGCCAAGGCCCCGGGATTAGCCAGGGGAATAAGTGCTGCTCGGCAGCCCGGCCAATTAAGTCACAACGCAGTGCCAACCTGGTGCGACGCCCCTGGCGTCAGGCCCCGAGCCTCAGCGCTGCCGGTTCAGGGTCAGCAGCAGTGCGGCGGTTTGCGCATCCGGCTCGCCATCGAAGCGCGTCGGCCGGTAGTGCAGCTGGAACGCGGCCAGCATATGGCGGGTGGCCACATCCAGCTCGCCGGTCTGCGGCGCGGCATACCCCAGGGTCACCAGTTGTTGCTGGAACCAGCCGATGCTCGGCAGCTTGAGCGCGAACAACGCCTGCTGCCGGGCCACCGCCTGGGCATCCGGCCAGACTCCCAGCCCGGCAGCGGCCAGGCGCTGCCAAGGAAACAGCGGCCCCGGATCGAGCTTGCGCAGCGGGGCAATGTCGCTGTGGCCGAGGATGTGTCTGGGCTCGATGTTGTAGCGCTTGACGAGGTCCTTGAGCAGGGCGATCAGCGCCTCGATCTGCGCCTCCGAATAGGGGTGCCAAACCCGCCCATTCGGGGTGTCCTCATAGCCCTCATTGACCAGCTCGATGCCGATCGAACTAGCATTCAGCCAGGTGCGGCCCTGCCACTCGCTTTCACCGGCATGCCAGGCGCGCCGACTTTCATCGACCAGCCGGTAGATGGTCGGCGGTGCGGCGCCGATCAGGTAGTGACTGCTGACTTCGCCCTGGGTCAGCAACTGCAACGAGCGCGCAAGCCCGGTCGAGGTGTAATGCAGGATGACGAACTGCACGCGGCTGTCTTGATTGACCGAAGGGTGGCTGGTGTCGATCCGCGGACCGCTGGCACAACCGGCCAGCAGGGCAAGCATGAGAACAAGCGAGAAGATTTTCATCGGCTGATAAGCAAGAGGCTCTGCACGTTATCCAACAACTTTCCAGCACCGGGCGGCGTCAGTCATGCCGGCGATCCGCAAGGGCCGTGTTCGGCCTCGCTGGCGCAGCGCGGCCGAGGCTCTCGGGCAGGCGAATCTCGACCGCCACCGGTAGATGATCGGAAATCGGCTGAGCCAGCACCCGCACGCTCTCCAAGGTCAGGCTGGAACTCAGCAGGATATGGTCGAGGCAGCGCCGCGGCCGCCAACTGGGGAAGGTCGCCTCCACCTGCGGCGCCAACAGCCCCAGATCGCGCAACGGCGAATGCAGCAGCAGGTCGGTGGCATGGGTGTTCATGTCGCCCATCAGCACCTGATGCCGATAACCGCCGATCAGCTCGCGGATATAGGCCAGTTGCCGGGTACGCGTCCGCGGCCCCAGCGACAGGTGCATCATCACCACCACCAGCGCCTCGACGCCTTCGCCGAAGCGCAACAGGATCGCCCCCCGCCCAGGCGGGCCGGGCAGCGGATGATCCTCCAAGAGCGTCGGCTGCAAGCGACTGAGCACCCCATTGCTGTGCTGCGCGAGGTGCCCGAGATTGCGATTGAGTTGCTGGTACCAGTAGGGAAAGGCGCCCAGTTGGGCGAGGTGTTCGACCTGATTGACGTAGCCCGAACGCAGGCTGCCGCCATCTACCTCTTGCAAGGCGACCAGATCGTAGTCGCCGAGCAGCGCACCGATGCGTTGCAGATTAGCGGCGCGCTCCGGATGCGGTAGCAGATGCTGCCAACCGCGGGTCAGGTAATGCCGGTAGCGCTCGGTGCTATTGCCCACCTGGATATTGAAACTGAGCAGCCGCAGTCGACCGTCCGCGGGCAGGCCGCTGGAATCCATGCAGTGCGGGTTGACCTGCGGGTTGCGCAAGCCAGCCACACGTTCGCTACCCCAACGGCGCAGCATGGCCGCTTACTGCGCGGCGCGTTCTTTGGCGATCAGCTGATCGGCCACATCCAGCGCTTGCTCCGGGCCACCGGAAGAGCTGATGTCGAAACGGTACTTGCCGTTGACGATCAACACCGGCACGCCACTGATCTGATAAGCCATGGCCAGCTTCTTGGCCTTCTCCATCTGGCCCTTCACGGCGAAGGAGTTGTAGGTGCCGAGGAACTTCTCCTTGTCGATGCCCTGGGTGGCGAGGAACTCGGCCATCTCCTCGGGAGTCGCGAGTTTCTTGCCGTCCTTCTGGATGGCCTCGAAGATCGCGGCGTGAACCTTGTGCTCGACCTGCATCGACTCGAGGGTGATGAACAGCTGGCCGTGGACATTCCACAGGCCGCCGAACAGGGCCGGGATGCGGATGAAGTTGACGTCTTCCGGCAGCTTCTCGATCCACGGATTGAGGGTCGGCTCGAAATGGTAGCAATGCGGGCAGCCGTACCAGAACAGTTCCACCACTTCGATCTGGCCAGGCTTGGAGACCGGGACCGGGCTGCTCAGCTCGACATACTGCTTGCCCGCTTGAATCGGCTCCGCAGCGTGGGCGGTCATCCCGAACAGGCTCGCAGTCGCGAGGGCGGCACTGAAAATCAGGTTACGCATGCTTTACTCCTTGGCAGATAAGACTCGCCCCCTGGCGAACTAAATTTCGACCGACGGCCTTGAGGCTGGTTCCCGCCATTGTAACGGCGGCGCCAATGAAAAAGGGTGGCCTTCGCCACCCTTTTCCTTCCGCTCATCCGTGCCTGATACCGCCTTGGCTTTAGAGCCTGTTCTTAGTGCAAGCCCTGGATATAGCTGGACACTGCGGCGATGTCCTTGTTGCTCAGTTTGGCCGCGATACTGCGCATGACCAGGCTGTCGCCGTCGTTGGTACGCTCGCCTTCGCGGAAATTAGTCAGCTGCTTAGCCACGTAGGTCGCGTGCTGACCGCCCAGTTGCGGGAAGCCTGCCGCGGCGTTGCCCGCGCCATTGGGCGAGTGGCAACCGGTGCAGGCCGGCATGCCTTGATCGAGTTTGCCGCCGCGGAACAGCGCTTCACCCCGCGCAACCAGTTTGGGATCGGCCGCGCCGACGCTCATCTTCTGGCTGGCGAAGTACGCCGCGATGTCCTGCAAGTCTTCATCGCTGACATTGGTCAGCAGACCGGTCATTTCCAGCACCTGACGGTTGCCGGACTTGATGTCGTGCATTTGCTTGAGCAGGTAACGCTCGCCCTGGCCCGCCAGTTTCGGGAAGTTCGGCGCCGGGCTGTTGCCATCGGCCCCGTGGCAGGCGCCACACACAGCGGCTTTGCCCTGACCGGCAGTAGCGTCGCCTGCGGCGTGAGCCATACCGGAGATGCCCAGGGTCAACAGCAGACTCACGAGTACTTTGTTCATCAGCTAATCCAATTACGGCTAAGGGGAGAGAAAATCAACGCGAGCTTACTTGCTCATCCATTCGATGACGGCTTGGTAATCCTCGGCGCTACAGTCGGTGCACAGGCCGCCTGGCGGCATGGCGTTAAAACCTTTGGTGACGTGCTGCACCAGCGTGTCCATGCCTTGGGCCAAACGCGGCTCCCAGGCGGCCTTGTCGCCTTTTTTCGGCGCCATTGGCAGCTGTCCGTTATGGCAAGCAGCACAAGCGCGGTTGTACACCGCCTCCGGGTCCTGGGCCGCCTGAACGTTCAAGGACAACACTAGGGCACCGGCAGCCAGCAGCAACATCTTCATCAGATCGACCTCATCAGGGAGGAAAGCGTCCTGCGTTCTTATGCGCAGAATCTCTAAATCGTTCCCGCAAATACCTGTCCAGGCGCGGGACAAAGCGCACACAAAATCTGCGGCATTATATACTGGCGTCACTGAAACGGAAACGACACCGCATGCCGGGCCAACCGCTGGCACCGCCCTCACCGGAAAATTCGATGCAACCTAAGAATCCCATCATCGGTCTGTGCCAACAGGCTGCCTTTATGATCAGCGCCGCCAAAGTCGACCAGTGCCCGGACGATGAAGGCTACGAAGTCGCCTTCGCCGGGCGTTCCAACGCCGGCAAATCCAGCGCCCTGAACACCCTGACCCACGCCAGTCTGGCGCGCACCTCGAAGACCCCTGGGCGTACCCAGCTGCTGAACTTCTTCCGCCTGGACGACGAGCGCCGCCTGGTCGATCTACCCGGTTATGGCTACGCCAAGGTGCCGATCCCGCTCAAACTGCACTGGCAGCGCCACCTGGAAGCTTACCTGGGCAGCCGCCGCAGCCTGTCTGGGTTGATGCTGATGATGGACATCCGCCACCCGCTGACCGAGTTCGACCGGCTGATGCTCGACTGGTCCGCCGCCAGCCAGATGCCCATGCACATCCTGCTGACCAAGGCCGACAAACTGGCCTTCGGCGCGGCGAAAAACGCCCTGCTCAAGGTGCAGCAGGATCTGCGTAAAGGCTGGGGCGAGGGGATCAGTATTCAGCTGTTCTCGGCGCCGAAACGCCAAGGCATCGAAGAGGCGCAAGCCGTGCTAGCGCGCTGGCTGCAGTTGGAAGAGCGCACGCCCGCAGAGTAAATCGCAGGCAAAAAAAACCCCGAGCATCATATGGGGAGGGAGAGGCTCGGGGTTTAAGGTCTGAACCGCTAGGGCGGGGTTCAGAGATCTGCCAACACTTAACACCACATTAGGAGCACCGAAGGGCTTCATCAGCCATTCTTAAGCTGTGACTCCCGCCTCCGGCAGAAAGTTCAGAGGCTTTTTAAAACCTCTTCGCAATAAGCAGGCTTCAGCTAAGCCCCTAAAGTTTTAAAACGCCGACAGCGCTGCGACCATATGCCGCAGCCCGATTCTGCCGATTAGTGCGCCTCATCCCAATTCGCGCCGACCCCGACATCGACCAACAGCGGCACCGCCAGTTCGGCGGCGCCGCTCATGCACTGGCGGATCTGCTCACGCACCGGCTCGAGCAGATCCTCACGCACCTCCAGCACCAATTCATCGTGCACCTGCAGTATGACTTTGGCATCCAGCCCGGATTCGCCGAGCCAATTGTCCACCGCGACCATCGCGCGCTTGATGATGTCCGCGGCGGTGCCCTGCATCGGCGCGTTGATCGCCGTGCGCTCGGCGCCCTTGCGCAGGCCGGCGTTCTTCGAGTGAATCTCCGGTAGATACAGGCGGCGCCCGAACAGGGTCTCGACATAGCCCTGCTCGCCCGCCTGCTCGCGGGTGCGCTCCATATAGGCCAACACCCCCGGATAACGCGCGAAGTAACGGTCGATATAGGCCTGCGACTGCTTACGGTCGACGCCGATCTGCTTGGCCAGCCCGAAAGCGCTCATGCCGTAGATCAGCCCGAAGTTGATCGCCTTGGCGCTGCGGCGCTGGTCGGTGGTGACCTGCTCCAGCTCGACGCCGAAGACTTCCGCCGCCGTCGCGCGGTGGACATCGAGGTTATTGCGGAAGGCGTGCAGCAGCCCTGCGTCCTGGGCCAGGTGGGCCATGATCCGCAGCTCGATCTGCGAATAGTCGGCCGCCAGCAGCTTGTAGCCGGCCGGAGCGATGAAGGCCTGGCGAATGCGCCGGCCTTCGGCGGTGCGGATCGGGATGTTCTGCAGGTTCGGGTCACTGGAGGACAGCCGCCCGGTCGCCGTCACCGCCTGATGGTAGGAGGTGTGGATACGCCCGGTCCGCGGGTTGATCTGCTCCGGCAGGCGGTCGGTGTAGGTGCTCTTCAGCTTGCTCAGCGAGCGGTACTGCATCAGCACCTTGGGCAGCGGGTAATCCTGCTCGGCCAAGTCGGCGAGCACCGCCTCGGCGGTCGAAGCCTGGCCTTTGGCGGTCTTGCTCAACACCGGCAGACCGAGCTTCTCGTAGAGGATCACGCCGAGCTGTTTGGGCGAGCTGAGGTTGAACTCCTCACCGGCGATGGCGAAGGCTTCGCGCTCCAATTGCACCAGCTTCTCGCCCAGTTCATGGCTCTGGATGCCGAGCAGCTTGGCGTCGACCAGCGCGCCCTGCCGCTCGATCCGCGCCAGCACCGGCACCAGCGGCATTTCGATCTCGGTCAGCACCTTGGCCAGGCTCGGCACGGCCGTAAGCTTCTGCCACAAGGTCTGATGCAGCCGCAGGGTCACGTCGGCATCTTCGGCGGCGTAGGGACCGGCCTGCTCCAGAGCGATCTGGTCGAAGCGCAGCTGCTTGGCGCCCTTGCCGGCAATCGCTTCGAAATGGATGGTGCTATGGCCGAGGTATTTCAGCGCCAGGCTGTCCATGTTGTGGCGGGTGGCGGTCGAGTCCAGCACATAGGATTCGAGCATGCTATCGAAGGCCACGCCTTGCACATTGATGCCGTTCTGCGGGTCGCCGCCGATGGCGCAATTGGCCAGCACGTTGATGTCGTACTTGGCGTGCTGCCCGACCTTGGCTTTGCGCGGGTCTTCCAGCAGCGGCTTGAGCGCCTTGAGCACCGTGTCGCGATCGAGCTGCGCCGGCACGCCCATATAGGAGTGGGTCAGGGGCACATAGGCGGCTTCATGGGCAGTGACCGCGAAGGAGACGCCGACCAGTTGCGCCTGTTGCGCGTCGAGGCCGGTGGTCTCGGTGTCGAAGGCGAACAGCTCGGCCTGTTTCAGCTTGTCCAGCCAGGCCTCGAAACGCGCGGGCTCGAGCAGGGTTTCGTACTGAGTTTCGGCTGGCGCGGGGCTCTGCGGGCTATCCGCTGCTTCGCCGGCAGCGGGCTGTTCCACACTGGCCGGACTGCTCAGTGCAGCCGGCGCCGCCTGATCGAACAGGCCTCCGGCGCGGATCGACTCGGCGCCGGCCGCCTTGGCCTCGCGCTGCACCTCCTCCTGCCAGCTCTTGAATTCCAGTTCGGCATACAGCTCGGCCAGGGCGGCACTATCCGCGGCGCCAGGGTGCAAGTCGTCGATCTGCACATCCAGCGGCACATCGAGCTTGATCGTCGCCAGTTGATAGGACAGGTAGGCCATCTCGCGGTGTTCGGCGAGTTTGGCCGGCAGCGTCTTGGCGCCGCGAATCGGCAGCCCCGGGACTTTGTCGAGGTTGGCGTAGAGCACGTCCAGACCACCGCCGACCCCCACCAGCAGCCCTAACGCGGTCTTTTCACCGACCCCGGGCACCCCCGGAATGTTGTCGACCTTGTCGCCCATCAGCGCCAGGTAGTCGATGATCAGCTCGGGACCGACGCCGAATTTCTCTTTCACGCCATCCATGTCGTAGCGGCTACCGGTCATGGTGTTGACCAGGGTAACGTGCGGGCAGACCAGCTGCGCCATGTCCTTGTCGCCGGTGGAGATCACCACGTCACGGCCGGCGGCGGCGCTTTGCCGGGCCAGGGTGCCGATCACATCATCGGCCTCTACCCCCTCGACGCAGAGCAATGGAAACCCGAGGGCACGCACGCTGGCATGCAGCGGCTCGACCTGCACCCGCAACTCATCCGGCATCGACGGGCGATTGGCCTTGTACTCGGCATACAGCTCGTCACGGAAGGTCCCGCCCTTGGCGTCGAACACCACCGCGAAGGGGCTGTCCGGGTACTGCTTGCGCAGGCTCTTGAGCATGCTCAACACGCCCTTGACCGCGCCCGTAGGCAGGCCCTTGGACGTGGTCAGCGGCGGCAAGGCGTGGAAAGCGCGATACAGATAAGACGAACCGTCCACCAGGACTAAGGGAGCTTGTGACATGCGCAGAATCAACCTTTTCGACGGGGCCGGCGCTAGAATGACCGAACCATTGACGACAAAGGGACAAGGTTACCATGCGCACACTCAACCGCCTGTTGCTGGCCAGTTTGCTAGCGCTCAGCCCGGTCGCTGCCTTCGCCGAGGAGCCAGTGTCCGCCGAACCGGATGTGACCATTCGCCAAGACGGCGACAAGACCATCCAGGAATACCGGGTCAATGGCTTTCTGTACGCCATCAAGGTCATCCCGAAAGGCGGCAAACCGTATTTTCTGGTGCGGGCCGACGGCAGCGACGGCAATTTCATCCGCTCGGATTACCCCGACATGCTGATTCCCTCCTGGGAAATTTTCAGCTGGTAAGCGCCAGCCCATTTAGCCGTTAGGTCTGACCATGTCCGTATTCACGCCCCTCGAACGTACCGAGCTGGAAGCTTTTCTCGCGCCCTACGGGCTCGGCCGCCTGCGCGACTTTCAAGGCATCAGCGCCGGTAGCGAGAACAGCAACTTCTTTATCAGCCTGGAGCAGGGCGAGTTCGTCTTGACCCTGGTGGAGCGCGGCCCGATCCAGGATCTGCCGTTCTTTATCGAACTGCTCGACGTGCTGCACGCCGCCGGCCTGCCGGTGCCCTATGCCCTGCGCACCACCGCTGGCGAGGCGTTGCGCAGCCTGGCGGAGAAGCCGGCGCTGCTCCAGCCGCGCCTGCCCGGCAAGCATGTCAGCCAACCGAATGCCCACCACTGCAGCGAAGTCGGCAACCTGCTGGCACGTATGCATCTGGCCACCCACGCGCGGGTGCTGGAGCGCAAAAGCGATCGCGGCCTGGACTGGATGCTCAGCGAAGGCCCAAGCCTGGCGCTGCAACTGCCGGAACAGGAGCTGCCGCTGCTGCGTGACGCGCTGGCCGAGATCAGCGCACTCAAGACCCAGATCCAAGCACTGCCGCGGGCCAACCTGCATGCCGACGTGTTTCGCGACAACGTGCTGTTCGACGGCACCCACCTGGCCGGGCTGATCGACTTCTATAACGCCTGTTCGGGGCCGATGCTCTACGACCTGGCCATTGCCCTGAATGACTGGTGTTCGACGGCCGACGGCAGTCTCGATGCCCCGCGTGCCCGCGCCCTGCTCGGCGCCTATGCCGCGCTGCGGCCCTTCACGCCAGCCGAAGCGGAACTCTGGCCGGCCCTGCTGCGCATTGCCTGCGTGCGCTTCTGGCTGTCCCGGCTGATCGCCGCCGAATCCTTCGCCGGCCAGGCGGTGCTGATCCATGATCCGGCGGAGTTCCAGCGGCGCCTGGCGCAGCGCCAGCAGGTCAGCTTGCCGCTGCCGTTCGCGCTGTAGGGCGCACTCGCCCGCAGGGCAGTGCGCCAAATGCGGCGGGCTGCCGCTGCGCGGCGAGGCCGCCCTACGCTGGCTACAAGTGCCGCCAGGCGCCGCCACTTGCCTGCCCGATGGGCCGGCACTCACGCCACCTACAAGTCTTCCAGGCAACCGGCCAGGCCACTGGCCAGGTTTTCCAGCAATGCCTCATAGCCCGTGGCCTCCACCGGCAACGCAGCACCCATGGCATCCAACTCAGCCAGGCGCACCGGCAAACCGGCGCTAAGGGTTTGCGCCAGCCGCGGGCGCAGCGGCGGCTCGCTGAACACGCAGGTCGCACCCACCTGCTGCAAACGCGCGCGCATCGCCGCGACATGCTGCGCCCCCGGCTGCACCTCGCTGGCCACGCTGAACACCCCAGCGTGCTGCAGGCCATAGGCGGCCTCGAAATAATCGTAGGCTTCGTGGAACACGAAGTAGGGCTTGCCGGCGATGCCGGCCAGACGCGCTTGCAAGCGCTGATCCAAGGCCGTCAGGCGCTCGCCGAACGCCTCGAGGTTGGCCTGATAGCGCGCGGCATTGGCCGGGTCGGCGGCCGCCAGGTCGGCGGCCATCCGCGCGGCGATCACCCGCGCATTGGCCGGCAGCAGCCACAGATGCGCGTCCAGCGTGCCTGGGCGGTGTTCATGATCGTGCTCATCCGCAGCATCCGCAGCCTCCGCATGCGCCGCCGAATCCTCGCCAAAATGCCGCAGGCTCAAACCCGGCAAGCCTTGCACGGCCACGCTGGGCAGGCTGCGGCCCTGCAGCACGCGGGGCAGGAAGCCTTCCATATCCGGGCCGATCCAATACAGCAGCTCGACCTCGCGCACTCGCCGCACATCCGACGGGCGCAAGGCATAGTGGTGCGGTGAGGCGCCCGGTGGCAGCAACACCTCTGGCGTGCCGACCCCCTCCTGCACCGCCGCTGCAATCAGTTGCAGGGGCTTGATGCTGGTCAGCAGGCGCACCTGCGCCTGGGCCGAAGCCGCGCAGAGGACAAAAAACAGCAGGGCGAGCAAACGCGACACGGGAGCACACTCCGCAGCGAAAGAGTTATAGAATAACGTCTCTTTCACCAGCCGTCGCCGCCCATGATCCTGACCCCCCTGGCTTCCCGCCCCCACGATCACTCCCATTGCGTGCATAACGCCCTGGCAGAAGCCGACGCCATCTGCGCCCGCCTGGGTCTGCGCCTGACCACCCTGCGTCGGCGGGTGCTGGAGCTGGTCTGGCAGAGCCACAAGCCGCTGGGCGCCTACGACATTCTCGGCGTGCTGACCGAAGAAGATGGCCGGCGTGCCGCGCCGCCGACTGTCTATCGGGCGCTGGATTTCCTGCTGGAAAACGGTCTGGTGCATCGCATCGCCTCGCTCAACGCCTTCGTCGGCTGCAACCACCCGGAACACGCCCATCAAGGCCAGTTCCTGATCTGTCGCAGCTGCCACGCGGCGATCGAGCTGGAACAGTTGGCGATCAGCGCAGCGATTGTCGCCAGCGCCAACGCCGTTGGCTTTGCGGTGGAAGGCCAGACGGTCGAAGTCGTCGGCCTGTGCGCCGGCTGCCGGAAAGCCGAATGAGCAATGCACTGATCCGCCTTCAGGGCGTTGGCGTCAGCTTCGCCGGGCAGAGCGTGCTGAAGGATGTGCAGCTCAGCGTGCACCCGGGGGAAATCGTCACCCTGATCGGCCCCAACGGCGCCGGTAAGACCACCCTGGTGCGCGCCGTGCTCGGCCTGCTGAAAACCGAGGTCGGCAGCGTCTGGCGCAAGCCGAAACTGCGCATCGGCTATATGCCGCAGAAGCTCCATGTGGACGCCACCCTGCCGCTCTCGGTGCTGCGCTTTCTGCGCCTGGTGCCGGGCGTCGATCGTCCGCGCGCACTGGCCGCATTGGCCGAAGTCGGCGCCGAACAGGTGATCGACAGCCCGCTGCAAGGCATCTCCGGCGGCGAACTGCAGCGCGTGCTACTAGCCCGCGCGCTGCTGCGCGAACCGCAGCTGCTGGTGCTCGACGAACCGGTACAAGGCGTCGATGTGGCCGGCCAGGCCGATCTGTATCGGCTGATCACCCGCCTGCGCGACCGCCACGGCTGCGGCGTGCTGATGGTCTCCCACGACCTGCATCTGGTGATGAGCACCACCGATCAGGTGGTCTGTCTGAACCGGCATGTCTGCTGCTCCGGCCATCCGGAACAGGTCAGTGGCGACCCGGCCTTCGTCGAACTGTTTGGTCAGGACGCCCAGGATTTGGCGATCTACCACCACCGCCACGACCACGCCCATGACCTGCACGGCGCCGTGGTCAATGAGCCGACGCCCGCCGGCCTGAGCATCCAGGGCCAGGTGCAGCCCCATGTTCATGGAGATGGCTGCAACCATGCCTGATTTTCTCCTCAACGCCCTGCTCGCCGGTTTGGCCCTGGCGCTGGTCGCCGGGCCGCTGGGCTCCTTCGTGGTCTGGCGGCGCATGGCCTATTTCGGCGACACCCTCGCGCATGCCGCGCTGCTCGGCGTGGCCCTCGGCCTGCTGCTCGACGTCAGCCCGACCCTGGCAGTGACGGTCGGCTGTGTGCTGCTTGCGGTGCTGCTGGTCACCCTGCAACAGCGCCAACCGCTGGCCTCCGACACCCTGCTGGGGATTCTCGCGCCGACCACCTTGTCACTGGGCCTGGTGGTACTGAGCTTTATGCGCGACGTGCGGATCGACCTGATGGGCTACCTGTTCGGCGACCTGCTCGCCGTCAGTCCCGGCGATCTGGCCTGGATTCTCGGCGGCAGCGCGCTGGTGCTGCTGACGTTGACCGCCCTGTGGCGGCCGCTGCTGGCGGTCACCGTGCATGAGGAACTGGCCAAGGTCGAGGGCCTGCCCATCGCCAGCCTGCGCCTGGCGTTGATGCTGTTGATCGCGGTGGTGATTGCCGTGGCGATGAAGATTGTCGGCGTGCTGCTGATTACCTCACTGCTGATCATTCCGGCCGCCGCCGCCCAACGCCATGCCCGCACGCCGGAACAGATGGCCTGCGGCGCCAGCCTGCTGGGCTTGCTGGCCGTCTGCGCAGGCTTGGCGCTGTCCTGGTTCAAGGACACGCCGGCCGGGCCGTCGATCGTGGTCGCGGCGGCGGCGCTGTTCCTGTTGAGCTTCGCTCTGCCGCGCCGTACCGCGTAGCGGCGACGGAGCACGGCGCCAAGGCGCACGCCAGCCGAGGTTTGGTTCCAGCCCCTCACGGGGTGTAGACTCGCGTGTTTTGCGCCATCTGAGAGTTGCAGGAATGAAGCCGTTCGCCTCCCGTTGTCTGCCCATTGTGGCGATTTCCCTGCTGTTAGCCGCATGCCAGAGCCCGTCGAACAACACTGTGGTGCCGACCGATGAGCTGATCACGGCGTTCCGCCAGTTGGACCAGAGCCTGGCCAGCGGCCAACTGAGCGAGGCCGAAAGCCAACTCGGCGCGTTGCAACAGCGCGCCGTCGGCGATACCCGCCTGGAACAGTACCAGCGCCAGCTGGCCGAGGCCTATCTGCAGCAAGGCCAGAACGCGCTGCAACAAGGCGATCTGGATAGCGCCGCCAAGGCCCTGAGCCATGCCCGCGGTTTTATGCCGCAAGCCCCGGCACTGACCACCGGCCTGGATAGCGCCATCGCCCAGGCGCGTACCGCCGAGCTGAGCGCCGCCGAGCAGGCCCGCAGCCGCGCGGTGCAAGCCGCCGCCAGTGACGCGGCCGCGCGTACCGAACAGGCCCGGCAACAGCGCCTGGCCGCCGAGCGCCAAGCCGCCGCCAGCCAACCGCCCAGCACCGCGCCGACGACAACGCCCGCCGTGCCGCCGAGCAAACCGCTGGCCCGCTTGATCGACCCGGCGGCCAGCAGCAGCGCGATCCCCCTGCCGATGCTGGACACCCAGGACAACGAACGCCTGCGCAGCCTGCTCGATGCGGTCGCCGCCGATGTCGTGGCGTTTAACTGCACGGTGCGCATCGAAGTCCGCCAGGCCAAGGATTTCCCTTGGGTGGCCGCCTTGCTCTCGGCGCGAATCAAGAAAATCGACCCGAACTTCAGCCCGCGCCTGTCGCAGCTAATCAAGCCGGGGCAAGTGCCGCGCCTGCTGCTCAGCCCGCAGCGCAAGGGTTGACGAAGGCGTGGGAGCGGCCCATGGCCGCGACCGACCCGAGAGCTCATATTGGCTTGTTGGCTTGGTCTCGCGGTCATGGATCGCTCTTGCGTCGGCCCTAATACGCTTTCGCTATAGCCATAGGCCTATAAAGATTTTTGCGGCCTATTAAGTGCCGGCTAGACTAGCGCCCCCTCATGCCTACCCGGCAGACCGAAAAACCCAAAAGGTTTAACCCGTGATCGACTTCCACCACGTCCACAAGGCGTACCGCGTCAGTGGGCGCGACATTCCGGCCCTGCAGCCCACCGACCTGAGCATCGCCCGCGGTGAAGTGTTCGGCATCATCGGCCACTCCGGCGCCGGCAAGAGTACCCTGCTGCGCCTGATCAACCGCCTCGAAGAGCCGTCCGGCGGACGCATCCAGATCGACGGTGAAGACGTCACCGCGCTGGACGCCAAGGGCCTGCGGCGCTTCCGCCAACAGGTCGGGATGATCTTCCAGCACTTCAATCTGCTCGCCTCGAAAAGCGTCGCCGACAACGTCGCCCTGCCTTTGAAGCTGGCCGGCGAGCTGTCGCGCCGCGACATCGAGCAACGGGTTGCCGAGCTGCTCGAACGGGTCGGCCTCGGCGAGCACGCGAAGAAGTACCCGGCGCAACTGTCCGGCGGGCAGAAACAGCGCGTCGGCATCGCCCGCGCGCTGGCGACCCAGCCGAAGATCCTGCTGTGCGACGAGGCCACCAGCGCCCTCGACCCACAAACCACGGCCTCGGTGCTGGAGCTGCTGGCGCAGATCAACCGCGAGCTGAACCTGACCATAGTGCTGATCACCCACGAGATGGACGTGATCCGCCGGGTCTGCGATCGCGTGGCGGTGATGGACGCCGGGGTGATAGTCGAGCAAGGCCCGGTGTCTGAAGTGTTCCTGCATCCGCAACAGCCGACCACCAAGCGCTTCGTGCTGGAAGACGAACAGATCGATGAGAGCGAGCAGCGCGACGATTTCGCCCATGTCCCGGGGCGCATCTTGCGCCTGACCTTCCAGGGTGAAGCGACCTATGCGCCGCTGCTCGGCACCGTGGCGCGGGAGACCGGGGTGGATTACAGCATCCTCGCCGGGCGCATCGACCGCATCAAGCAAACCCCTTACGGTCAACTGACACTGGCCCTGACCGGTGGCAGTTTCGAGCAGGCCCTGGCGCGCTTCCAGGCTGCCGACGTGCATGTGGAGGTACTGCGCTGATGGATGCTCTTTTGGCCTTCTTCACCCACGTCGACTGGTATGAGATCTGGCTGGCGAGCCTCGACACCCTGTTGATGCTCGGCGGCTCGCTGCTGTTCACCATCCTGCTGGGGCTGCCACTGGGCGTGCTGTTGTTCCTCACCGGGCCGCGGCAGATGTTCGAGCAGAAGGCGCTGTATGCGCTGCTCTCGCTGGTGGTCAACGTGCTGCGCTCGCTGCCGTTCATCATCCTGCTGATCGTGATGATCCCCTTCACTGTGCTGCTGACCGGCACCTCGCTGGGCGTGGCCGGCGCCATTCCGCCACTGGTGGTCGGCGCCACACCCTTCTTCGCGCGGCTGGTGGAAACCGCGCTGCGCGAGGTCGATCGCGGGATCATCGAGGCGACCCAGGCGATGGGCGCCAGCACCCAGCAAATCATCCTGAATGCCTTGCTGCCGGAAGCCCGCCCAGGCATTTTCGCCGCCATTACCGTCACCGCCATCACGCTGGTGTCCTACACGGCGATGGCCGGCGTGGTCGGCGCCGGCGGCCTCGGCGACCTGGCGATCCGCTTCGGTTATCAGCGCTTCCAGACCGACGTGATGGTGGTCACCGTCGTACTGCTGCTGGTGCTGGTGCAGATTCTGCAAAGCCTCGGCGACAAGCTGGTGGTGCACTTCTCCAGGAAATAACAACCTCGGCTACATCAGCGGCTATCCGCCGCCCCGACTGACATCCCACAAGGAGCACACGATGAAAAAATTGCTAGCTGCCTTCGCCGCCGTGGCGGCGCTCTCCAATGCTGCCGCGGCTTTGGCCGCCCAGGCCGGCGAAACCCTGACCGTCGCCGCCACCCCGGTGCCGCACGCGGAAATCCTCGAGTTCATCAAGCCGGCCCTGGCCCAGCAGGGCGTCGAACTGAGGGTCAAGGTCTTCACCGACTACGTGCAGCCGAACGTGCAAGTGGCCGAGAAGCGCCTGGACGCCAACTTCTTCCAGCACCAGCCGTACCTGGATGAGTTCAACAAGAGCAAAGGCACCCAGCTGGTCAGCGTCGCCGGTGTCCACGTCGAACCCTTCGGCGCCTACTCGAGCAAGTTCAAGAGCCTGAGCGAACTGCCGCAGGGCGCCAGCGTAGTGATCCCCAACGACGCCACCAACGGCGGCCGGGCGTTGCTGCTGCTGGACAAAGTCGGCGTGATCAAGCTGCAGGACAACACCAGCATCACCGCCACGCCCAAGGACATCGTCGAGAACCCGAAAGCCATCAAGGTGCGCGAGCTGGAGGCCGCGACCCTGCCGCGCGTGCTCGGCCAAGTCGACCTGGCGTTGATCAATACCAACTACGCGCTGGAAGCCAAACTGAATCCGACCAAGGACGCCCTGGCCATCGAGGGCAGCGACTCGCCCTACGTCAATATCCTGGTCGCACGCCCGGACAACAAAGATTCCGCCGCCCTGCAGAAACTGGCCAAGGCGCTGAACAGCCCAGAGGTGAAGCAATTCATCCTGGAGAAGTACCAGGGTGCGATAGTACCGGCGTTCTGACTGCCGAAAGCCCGCTCAAGCGCGGGCTTTGTCGTCTTTGCGCGCTGGCTCAGAAGATCTCCAACGGATACTCGACGTACAGGCGCAGCCGGTCCTGGTCACCGTCGAACTGACCACTGGTGCCCCGGTTGACCTGCTGCACCAGGTAGAAGCTGAGATCCTTGGCCGGCCCCTGCGGCACCACGTACTTCAGCCCGAGATCCAGCTCGTGGTGCTTCTCGTCGTCCATACCGCCCCAGTCGGCGAAGTAGGCGCTGTCGGCGTCGATCTGGCGGCCATCGATGTCGAAGCCCTTGAGGTAGACGGCGAAGGCCGACAGCCCCGGAGTCACCAGCCCGCCCATATCCAGGTCGTACTGCAGCTTCCAGGACTTCTCGTTGGGGCCGTTGAAGTCCGAGTAGTAGCTGTTGGCCACGTAGATGCCCCAGTTGGTCACGTAGTCGAACGGCGTGTCGCCATCCACCTGCTGGTAGGCCAGGGTGAAGCCATGCGCGCCCAGGGTGTAGGTGCCGGCCAGCGACCAGAAGGTGTTGCCGATGTCGCCGGCCTTGGCCTGACCGTAGTCATTGGTGCGGTACAGGTTGAAATTGAGCGCCAGGCTCCGCTCATCGGCCAGCTCGATGCCATGGCTCAGATTGACGTAGTACTGCCGCCAGTAGTCCTCCAGTTCGCTGGCGAACAGGCTGGCGCTGGTGGCATCGGAGAAGCTGTAGGTTGCGCCGAGGAAGTCCATGGCGCCGTCGGACGCGACATTCTCACCGTAGCCGAAGAAGACATCGTCGCTGTTGGTCGAGTTCTGCCGGTTGGCCGCGGTGAAGTGGCCGGCGGTCAGCTCCAGATCCGCGATCTCCTTGCTGGTCAGCAGGATGCCGGTGCTGGTTTCCGGCAGCAGGCGGGTGTCGCCGGTGTCATACACTGGGGTGTGGACGAACATCTCGCCGACTTTCAGGGTGGTGTCGGACAGGCGCGCCTTCAGCGCACCACCGGCCTCGCCGTAGCTGTCCTGGGAACCGCACAGTCCCTCGGCGTTGCAGTGGCCGCCGTCCTCCGGCAGCAGGCCGCTGCCGGCGCGGCCGCGGCCACTGTCGAGCTTGATGCCGAACATGCCGTGGGCATCCACGCCGAAACCGACCCTGCCCTGGCTGAAGCCCGACTCGAAGGTGGCCAGCACGCCCTGCGCCCACTCCTCGGCCTTGCTCTGCTCGGCCCCGGAGGCGCGGTTGTCGTCGTTGTAGTAGAGGTTGCGGTTGAGCAGATTGAGGTGACTGTCGTCGATCAGACCCTGGCCTTCGGACTGTTCGCTGGCCTGTGCCAGCGGGCTGCCGGCGAGGATGGCCAACGCCAGGGCGCTGTACTTCATGACATGCATGGACTTGCTCCTTTCACTTGTTGTTGTTATGCGATCGGATCGGTGGCCTGCGGCCGGGCTACTTCAGCGCGCCGCTGAGGAACTGGCGCAGCCGTTCGCTCTTGGTCTGGGTAAAGACTGCGCTGGGGTGGCCCTGCTCTTCGATCTGGCCGTTGTGCAGGAAGATCACCTGGGTCGAGACCTCGCGGGCGAAGGCCATTTCATGGGTCACCACGATCATGGTGCGGCCCTCGCCGGCCAGGCCCTGCATGACCTTGAGCACCTCACCGACCAGCTCCGGGTCGAGGGCCGAGGTCGGCTCGTCAAACAGCAGCACCTCCGGCTCCATGGCCAGCGCCCGGGCGATCGCCACCCGCTGCTGCTGACCGCCGGACAGGTGCGCCGGATAGACCTGGGCAAAGTCGTCCAGGCCGACCTTGTGCAGGTACTTCTCGGCGCGGGCGATGGCCGCGGCGCGGCTCAGGCCGAGCACGTGGAGAGGCGCCTCGATGACGTTCTCCAGCACCGTCAGGTGCGACCACAGGTTGAAGTGCTGGAACACCATGGCCAGCTTGGTACGCACCCGTTGCAGCTGCTTCTGGTCGAGCACCTGCAACTCGCCGTGGCGGTTAGTGCCCAGGCGGATCTCTTCCGCGCCCAGGCGAATGGCGCCGGCGTTGGGTTTTTCCAGGAAGTTGATGCAGCGCAGGAAGGTGCTCTTGCCCGAGCCGGAGGAGCCGATGATGCTGATCACATCGCCCTTTTCGGCGCTCAGCGACACGCCCTTGAGCACTTCCTTGCTGCCGTATTGCTTGCGGATGTTGTCGACGACTAGGGTTTTCATGCTTGTTCCTCTTATTCGAATCGCGCCAGCATCAGCGCTGGGGGCGCGGCGCCAGATAGGCCAGGTAGCGCAGCTCCAGCAGCTTGAACAGGCCCACCAGGGCGAAAGTCAGCACCAGGTACACCAGGCCGATGAAGATGAAGGCCTCGAAGGGCGCGTAATACTCCGAGTAGATGCTGCGCCCGGCGCCGGTGAGGTCCATCAGGGTCACCGCGCTGGCGATCGACGAGCCCTGCAGCATCAGGATGACTTCGTTGCTGTAGGACGGAATGGCGCGGCGCAGGGCCGAGGGTAGGATGATCCGGCGCAGCAGGGTCAGCGCCCCCATGCCATAGGCGCGGGCGGCCTCGATCTCGCCGTGGGGAATGTTGCGCATGGAGCCGGCGAAGATCTCGGTGGTGTAGGCGCAGGTGTTCAGGCTGAAGGCGATCAGCGCACACCAGTAGGGTTCGCGCAGGTACTCCCAGAACGGGCTGTGACGCACCAGTTCGAACTGCGCCAGGCCGTAGTAGAGCACCAGCAGTTGCAGCAGCATGGGCGTGCCGCGGAAGAAGTAGGTGAAGGCCCAGACCGTCTGGCTCAGCCAGCGGTTGCGGTTGCGCGCCACCCGCAGGCGTGCCAGCGGCATGGCCAGCAGCAGGCCGATCAGCAGCGAGTAGCCGGTGAGTTTCAGGGTCAGCAACAACCCTTGAAGAAACAGCGGCAGATTGCTCAGGATGATTTGCGGTTGTAGTTCGAGCATGGTCAAAGCTCCGCGTGCCGTACGCCCAGGGAATAGCGCTTGTTCAAGGCGCCCAGGGCGCATTGCGAACAGGCGGTCAGGGCCAGATAGAGCAGGCACACCAACAGGTAGAAGAGAAACGGCTGACGGGTGGCGCGGCCGGCCTGGTCGGCCATCCAGGTCATGTCCTGCAGGCCGATCATGGTGACTATGGCGGTGCTCTTGAGCAGCACCAGCCAGTTGTTGCTGATGCCGGGCAGGGCGAAACGCATCATTTGCGGGAACAGCACCCGGCGGAACACCTGACCACGGCTCATGCCATAGGCGAAGCCGGCCTCCAGCTGCCCGCCGGGCACCGCCAGAAAGGCGCCGCGGAAGGTCTCGGAAAAGTAGGCGCCGTAGATCAGCGCCAGGGTGGCGACTCCGGCGACATAGGGATCGATATCCCACTGCGGCAGGCCGTAAGCCTCGGTGAAGGCATTGAAGAAGATCTGCAGGCCGTAGAACAGCAGCAGCATGGCCACCAGATCCGGTACGCCACGCATCAGGGTGGTGTACAACTGCGCCGGCCAGCGCAGCCAGGCGAAGGGCGACAGCTTCAAGACGGCCCCCAGCAGCCCCAGCAGAATGGCCAGCAACAGCGCCAGCAGCGCCACCTCCAGGGTGGTGACGACACCGGCGAGAATCGCCGGCAAGTAACCGTTAAGCATGTTTCCTCCTGCGCGCACTCGGCGCGCCACCCAGCAAAAAAGTCCCCGCCAGCCGCCCCGAACAACCCCTCGGGAGCCTGTGCCGACACGCTTGACGAAAGTTTCCGTGGCCAGCCGGCCGGGCACATCCTTGTGCGCTCTGCGCGAGCCCTTTAGTCCCTGACGCAGTCGACGTAGTAGCCCGGCTGCCCATCCACCTCGCCCTTGACCAGGCCGTGGACATCCGTCTCGAAACCCGGGAAGCGCGTGTTGAACACCCGGGCAAAACGCAGGTAGTCGACTATCACCCGATTGAAGCGCTCGCCCGGAATCAGCAGCGGGATGCCCGGCGGGTAAGGGGTCAGCAGGATCGCGGTGATGCGCCCTTCCAGCTGGTCCAGCGCCACCCGCTCGACCTCGCCGCGGGCCATGCGAGCATGGGCATCGGTGGGCTTGAGCGCCGGCAGCAGGTCCGACAGGTACATCTCGGTGGTCAGGCGGGCGATGTCGTGCTCGCGGTAGACGCCGTGGATCTGCTGGCAGAGGTCCTTGAGGCCGAGCTGCCGGTAGTGCGGGTGCTTGTCGACGAAGGCCGGCATCACCCGCCACAGCGGGCTGTTGGCATCGAAGGCGTCCTTGAACTGCTCCAGCTCGGTCACCAGGGTGTTCCAGCGGCCCTTGGTGATGCCGATGGTGAACATGATGAAGAACGAGTAGAGCCCGGTCTTCTCGACGATGATGCCGTGCTCGGCCAGGTACTTGGTGACTATGGCCGCCGGGATGCCTTCCTCGGCGAACTCGCCGCTGACGTCCAGCCCGGGGGTGATCAGGGTGGCCTTGATCGGGTCGAGCAGGTTGAAGCCCTCGGCCAGGTTGCCGAAGCCATGCCAGCGCTCGTTGGCCCCCAGCAGCCAGTCCTCGCGGCGGCCGAGGCCCTCGTCGCAGAGCCGTTCCGGCCCCCACACGCCGAACCACCAGGAGCCCTGGTATTCCTTGGCCACCTTGCGCATGGCACGGCGGAAGTCCAGGGCCTCGCGCAGCGACTCCTCGACCAGGGCGGTGCCGCCCGGCGCCTCCATCATCGCCGCCGCCACGTCGCAGCTGGCGATGATGGCGTACTGCGGGCTGGTGGAGATGTGCATCAGGTACGACTCGTTGAAACGCGCGCGGTCGAGCTTACGCTGCTTGGCGTCCTGCACCAGGATCTGCGAGGCCTGGCTGAGGCCGGCGAGCATCTTGTGGGTCGACTGGGTGGCGAACACCAGGCAGGTGTCGCTGCGCGGCCGGCCCTCGCCTATGGCATGCATGTCGCGGTAGAAGGGGTGGAAGGTCGCGTGGGGCAACCAGGCCTCGTCGAAGTGCAGGCAGTCGATGCTGTCGGCCAGGGTCGCCTTGATCTGCTCGACGTTGTAGAGCACACCGTCGTAGGTGCTCTGGGTGATGGTCAGGATGCGCGGCTTGCGCCCCGGGTTGGCGGCCAGGGCCTCGCGGGCGAAGGGGTTGGCGGCGATCTTGCGGGCGATGCTGGCCGGCTCGAACTCGGAGAGCGGTATCGGCCCGATGATGCCGAAGTGGTTGCGCGTCGGCATCAGGAACACCGGAATCGCGCCGCACATGATGATCGAATGGAGGATCGACTTGTGGCAGTTGCGGTCCACCACCACGATGTCGCCGGGCGCCACCGCCGAGTGCCAGACCATCTTGTTCGAGGTCGAGGTGCCGTTGGTGACGAAGAACAGGTGGTCGCAGCCGAAGATGCGCGCCGCGTTGCGCTCGCTGGCCGCCACCGGGCCGGTGTGGTCGAGCAGCTGACCGAGCTCGTCCACCGAGTTGCACACATCGGCGCGCAGCATGTTCTCGCCGAAGAACTGGTGGAACACCTGGCCCACTGGACTCTTGAGGAAGGCCACGCCGCCCGAGTGGCCGGGGCAGTGCCAGGAGTAGGAGCCGTCCTGGGCATAGTTGAGCAGGGCGCGGAAGAACGGCGGGGTCAGCGCCTCCACATAGGCGCGCGCCTCGCGGAGGATGTAGCGGGCGACGAACTCGGGGGTGTCCTCGTGCATGTGGATGAAGCCATGCAGCTCCTTGAGGATCTCCTTGGGCAGGTGTTGCGAGGTACGGGTCTGGCCGTAGAGGAAGATCGGAATGTCGTTGTTGCGCTGGCGCACGGTGGCGACGAAGTCGCCCAGGCCGGCAACCACCCCATCGACCTTATCGTTACCGAGGTCGGCATCGTCGAGGGCGACGACGAAGCCGCTGGCGCGGTTCTGCTGTTGGGCCAGCGCCGACAGATCGTCGTAGTGATCCAGCCATTGCACCTCGATGCCGGCGTGTTCGATGGCGGCGGCGAGGGCACGCACACTCTCGCCGGTGGCGGTGTCCGCGCGCATGTGCTGGCCGATCAGCACCAGCGGGAAACGAAACTTCATGGTCATTCTTGTTATTCCTGTCGCCTGTCCGGCCGGGCCGGACGAAATCGTTACGCGCCCAGCAGGCAACCCTCGCGCAGCGGCTCGCGGCCGGCGACGAAGGTCAGCTCGGTGTTGGCTTCGGTGAAGCGCTCGATCACCCGGGCGTAGAACATCCCGGCGATGCTGCTGTGCAGGGTGCTGACCCGGCCGCTGAGGGGGTCGATCACGTCGGCCAGGGCGGTGCCTGGTTCGACCCAGCTGCCGATCGCCGTGCGGTAGGCCACCACCCCGGCGTGCGGGGCATTGAGCACCTCCACCCCGGACAAGGGCGTCGGCTCGCACAACGGCGCCGGCACCGGCGGCGCCTCGCCGGCGACTATGCCGAGGTGGCCGAGGTAGGCCAGCAGCGCATCGGCATCGGCCAGCGCCAGTTCGTGGCTGACATCGTTGATGCCGCGCAGCTCGACTGTGGCGGCAAAGCTCGCCAGCGGAATGGGGTGCTGCGGGAAGGCCTGCTGCAGGGCATACCAGACCGCGGTGAAGGCCTCGTCGAAGGAGTTGCCGCCCTGCTCAAGGGCATGCAGGGTGGCATGGGCGCCGGTGTAGCCGGCCAGTACCCGGCCTTGCGCCTGCTGCTCGCTGTGCACGTAGAGGTGCACCATGGCATCGCTGTCGCAGTGCACATCGAGCACGTAATCGGCAGCGCAGGCCAGGCCCATCAGGGTCAGGCGCAGCGACTCAAGCTCGGTGCGCGCCTCGATGGCCTGCAAGCGCTCGCCGATGCAACGGCGGATCAGCGCCACGTTGGTGGCGGCATCGCTGCCCAGCTGGCTGGCGACCCGCTCGCGCACCAGTTCGGCCAGGTCGAGGTAATGGCGGTTGAAGTTCTCCCGGCTGGACAGCTCGAAGCGACCCAGCTGGCGACCGAACAGGTAGTTGCCCAGGCCGATCGGATTGGCGATCGGCACCAGTACCACCTCGCCGGTCAGGCGGCCGGCGGCCTCCAGCTCCAGCAGGCGGCTCTTGAGGTGATGCAGGACCAGCATGCCGGGGTGCTCATCGGCATGCAGGCCGGCCTGCAGATAAACCTTCTTGCCCTGGCCCTGGGGGCCGAAATGCAGGCTGATGACTTCGCGCGGCGCACCGAGGGATTGCGCGACGAGGGCATGTCGTTGCTGATACATGGGAAATTCCAGACTGGCGGATCAGCCTGGTGCGGCAGGGCCGGCACCAGGAACCAAGGCATTACTCGTACTGGTTGTACGGGAAGTACTTGTCGTTGATCTGCTGGTAGGTGCCGTTGGCGAGGATGGTCTTGAGCGCCTGGTTGATCTGCCCGAGCAGGACCTGGTCTTGCTTGCGCACGGCGATACCGGAGCCGGTGCCGAAGTATTTGGGGTCCTGGAACCTCTCGCCGAAACCCTGATAGGCGGCCAGATTAGGGTCTTTCTGGGCGTCGTAGATGATGCCGACTTCCAGCACCACGGCATCCACGCGGCCGGCGTTGAGGTCCATCAGCGCGGTCTGGGTGTCCGGGTAGCGGCGCAGGCTGATGCCGGCTTTTTCGTAGTAGTCCTTGGCGAAGTTTTCCTGGATCGAGCCCTTCTGCACGGCGATGACCTTGCCCTGCAGAGCCGCCGGACTGCTGTCGGTCAGGCTCTTGCCGCCGAACAGCATGGAGTAGCCGCCTTCGTACTTGTCGGAGAAGGCCACCTTCTGCTGGCGCTCCGGGGTGATCGCCATGGAGGCGACTATGGCGTCGTATTTCTTCGCCATCAGGCCGGGGATGATGCCGTCCCAATCCTGCTTGACCAACTTGCACTGGGTCTTCATCTCGGCACACAGGGCATTGGCGATATCCACATCGAAGCCGCCCAGGCTGCCATCTGGATTGACGAAGTTGTACGGCGGGTAAGCCCCTTCGGTGGCAATCCGCACCACCGCCTGTTCGGCCTGCGCGGCGGCGCAGCTACCCAACAACATGACGCCGAGAAGGACTTTTTTTATTCTGCGCATCTGCATGGTTCCTCTGAAGAATACTTGTGACCGCAGGGCCAAACTACGCCCTCTGCGCTTTCTTTCCATACACAGCAGTCCCTAAAATGGCCGCACCTGTAGTGGTCGAAAAGGCTGTACATCCCCATGGAAGTCGCTCGAAAGTCATCGCGGATCGGTCAACTGGTCGAGCACTTCTCGGGCCTGATCGAGCATGGCCAACTGTCGCCGGGTGCCCGCCTGCCATCGATCCGCGCCGCCGCCAAGGAGTTCGACGTCAGCACCTTCACCGTGGTGCAGGCCTACGATCGCCTGGTGGCGCTGGGCTATGTCGAGGCGCGCAAGGGCGAGGGCTTCTTCGTGCCGCAGACCTCGGCGAACAAGGAGCAACAACGCAGTTCGGCGCCATTGGCGGATGTGTACTGGCTGCTGGACGATGCCTTTCATCCGGATACCGATGCCCTGCAGCCGGGCAGCGGCGGCCTGCCGGATGCCTGGCTGGATGAACCCGGGCTGCATCTGGCCCTGCGCGCCCTCGGCCGCTCGAGCGGGCTGCTTGCCGAGTACGGCGAGTCGCGCGGCAACCTGGGCCTGCGCCAATGGCTGCAGCGCTACCTCAGTGACCGCGGCGTGCCCGTGCACAGCGACCAGATAGTGCTCACCCACGGCGCCAGCCAGGCGCTCAATCTGGTGATTCGCGCCCTGCTGCACCCCGGCGACTGCGTGCTGGTGGACGACCCCGGCTATATCAACCTGCTGTCCAACCTGCGCGATCACAAGATCAAGATAGTCGGCGTGCCCTGGACCCCCCAGGGCCCGGACGTGGAGAAACTCGGCGAACTGCTGCAGACCCACCAGCCCAAGGCGTTCTTCACCAACCCCTGGCTGCAGAACCCCACCGGTGCCAGCTACAGCCCGGCGGTGGCCCACCGTGTGCTGCAACTGGCCGACGCCCATGACTGCTGGATAGTCGAAGATGACGTGTCCGGCCAATTGGCGCCGGACAACCAGCCGCCCTTGGCGGCGCTGGACAACCTGCAGCGGGTGATTCACATCGGCAGCTTTTCCAAGAGCCTGGCGGCCTCGCTGCGGGTCGGCTTCGTCGCCGCCGAGCCGGCGGTGGCCGAAGCCCTGCAGCACTACAAGATGACCACCGGGCTGTACAGCTCGCAACTGTGCGAGCAGTTGGCGCTACAGATGCTCAACGACGGCACCCAGCGCAAACGCTGCCAGAGGCTGCGCGAGCGCCTGTTGCAGGCCCAACTGGCCGCTCGCCAGCAACTGCAACGACTGGGCTGGCACTGCTGGGCGCCCGCCGCGCCGACGCCCTATTTGTGGATCAACAACGGTCAGGCCGACTTCGACCCGGTGGCGCTGACCCGCGCCGGGCTCAAGCAGAACATCCTGCTGTCGCCCGGCTGCATCTTCCGCCCCGGTCTGGAGGCCACGCCCTGGCTGCGCTTCAACGTGGCCTTCGGCGAGGATCCGGCCGTCTGGCGCTTCCTCGCCGAGGCCACGGCGGGCTGAGGGCCGGCCGCGGCTTAGCGCTGCGACTCGATCCAGTCCTGGGTCTTCTGACTCAACACGGCCAGGGGCAGGGTGCCGTTGTTGATCAGGTTGTCGTGCAACAGGCGCAGATCGAACTTGTCGCCCAGTTCGGCCTGGGCCCGGGCCAGGTAGTTGGCCTCCAGCGCCTTCTGGCTGCTCAGGTAGTGATCCGACAGCTAGTCGCCAAACTGGCCGTTGTAGGCATTCACTCCACGGGCGGGCGCATTCCGGGGGTTGAGCGCCAGATCCCGCTGAAAGAAGTCGTCCACCAGTTGGTGTAGTTGTGCGCTGGGAATCTGGGCGGCGGTTAATGCCGCGGGGTCGCTGGCTTGCTCGACAGCCTGTGCGGGCATGCACAGGGCGAATGTTGCCGGTATCAGTAGCAGTCCTGCTCATTGGGTGGTGCGCATAGCCTGTCCTCACTTTTATTGTTGTGCGAGGAATCTATCCACATAACCTGGGGCTGGCCATGTACAGCAGGGTGGCGACAGTACTGGGTCAAATCCCTGTACTGTCGCATTCAAGCCACCAGTAAACGCCAACGCTTGCGCGCCTTGTCGAGCGCTCCGTCAGGGCCGCTGAGGCGCGCGGACCGTGGTGCTTGAGGTGCGGCTCAGGGCCGTCGCCCTGGCCGGGGGGAAGGCTGCGCCAGGGCCGAGCCGTGCTGTGCCGTGAGGCTCAACCTTCGCCGGTCAGCAAGCCCGGCAGTTGTTCCTTGAGTTTTTGGTTGTTCAGCGGAGCGCGGATAAAGCCGCGCTGACGGCCATCCGGGCCGATGATGACCAGGTTGCCGCTGTGGTCGACGGTGTAGTTTTCCTTCGTGGTATCGCCCGGGATGAACGGGATGCTCACCGCGTTAGCCAGCTTCTGGATACTCAGCAACTCGCCGGTCAGGCCCTGGAAAGTCGGGTCGAAGTAACCGAGGTACTGCTTGAGCTGCTGCGGGGTGTCGCGCTGCGGATCGATGCTGACCAGGATCACCTGCAGCTGCTGGCGTGCGGCCTCGGGCAGCAGGGCTTGCAGCTCGCGCAGCTGGGCGAGGGTGGTCGGGCAGATGTCCGGGCAGAAGGTGTAGCCGAAGAACAGCAGGCTCCATTTATCCTTGAGCTGATCGACGGCGACCGGCCGGCCGTCCTGGTCGATCAGGCTCAGCGCCGGCAGGCTGCGGCTTTGTGGCAGCAGGATGATGCCGGCATCGATCAGCGCCGCCGTATCCCCTTGGCTCCTGCCATTGAGCACCTTATGCACGGTCAGGCCCAGCACTAGCGCAACGAAGGCCACGAGAACGAAAACGGTGATTTGGGTACGGGTCATAGGCTCAACAATTCAGAAGTTCAGCCGCTCAGAGATTCAGCAGCAGGTAGTGGTCGACCAGCAGGGCGATAAACAACAGAAACAGGTAGTAGATACTGTACTTGAAGCAGTTAATCGCCGCATGTGGCTGGCTGTCACGGTACAGCACCCAGGCCCAGTGCAGAAAGCGGGCGCCTAAACCCACGGCGCAAACCAGGTAGAGCATCCCACTCATGTGGATGACATAGGGCAGCAGGCTGACCGCCAGCAACACCAGGGTGTAAAGGACGATATGCACCTTGGTGTAATGCTCGCCGTGGGTCACCGGCAACATCGGGATGTTGGCCTTGGCGTATTCCGCTTTGCGGTGAATGGCCAGGGCCCAGAAGTGCGGCGGCGTCCAGGCGAAGATGATCAGCACCAGGAGCAGCGGCTCCGCACTCAGATGCCCGGTCACCGCCACCCAGCCGAGCAGCGGTGGTGCAGCGCCAGCCAACCCACCGATCACGATGTTCTGCGGCGTGGCACGCTTGAGAAAACCAGTGTAGAGCACCGCGTAGCCCAGCAGCGAGGCCAGGGTCAGCCAGGCCGTCAGCTCATTGGTGAAGGCCAGCAGAATGACCAGCCCGGCGACCGACAGGAACAGCGCGAAAGCCAATGCCGCGGCGGGAGACACCCGGCCTTCGGCGAGCGGACGCTTATGGGTGCGCGCCATCAGCGCGTCGATGCGCCGATCCACCACATGGTTGACCGCCGCCGCGCCGCCCGCGCACAGCGCGATGCCCAGGTTGCCGAACAGCAGCACGGTCCAGGGCACCCCGGCGCGAGTCGCGAGGAACATGCCGACCAGGGAGGTGATCAGCATCAGCACCACGACTTTGGGCTTGGTCAGCTCCAAATAGTCGCGCCAGAGGGCTTGGCTGTGCTGTTCGCTGAGTAGAGTGGCCATGGCGTCTCTCCTTCTTGTTATGCGTAGGGTGGGTCAGGCCGAAGGACCTAACCCAGCGTTTCACTCGACCTATCTATTGAGGGTTACGCCGTGGTGCGGCTGACCCAGCCTGCGGACCTCTGCTGCAGCTGACCTAGGTTGGCGCGCAGCCGGTAATTGACCAGCACCAGCACCAGCAGCAACGCCGCGCCACCGCCGTTATGGGCGACGGCGACGACCAGCGGCAGGTGCAGTAACACGTTGCTCACACCCAGGCTGATCTGCACGGCCAGGGCCAACAGCAGCAACCCGGCCAGACGCGAAAACCCTGCATTGCGCAGTTGCCAGGCCAGTGCCAGCAGCACCAACATCACCGCCAGGGCACCGAGACGGTGAGTCAGATGAATGGCGGTGCGCGCATCGCTATCCAACTGGCCACCGAGGTAATTGGGGCCCATCTGCTGGGTCAGGTGGAAGCCGTTGGCAAAGTCCATCGCCGGCCACCATTGACCATGGCAGGTGGGCAGGTCGATGCAGGCCACCGCCGCGTAGTTGGAGCTCACCCAGCCACCCAGGACAATCTGCCCGATCACCAGCAGCAGCCCCAACGCCGCCAAACAGCGCAGTCGGGCAGGCAGCACTGGCAACGGCGCGAAAGTGCCGGATAGGCGCAGAGTCAGGAGAAACAGCAAGGCCAGGGTGGTAAAGCCCCCGAGCAGGTGGGCGGTGACCACCTGGGGCCAGAGCTTCAAGGTCACAGTCCACATGCCAAAGGCCGCCTGGGCGATCACCACGGCGAGCAGTAGCAGGGGCAGCTTCAACGGCTGGCCCGGCTGACCATGCCGGCGCAGCGCGAGGATGGCCAAGCCGAGAATCAGCACGCCGAGGCTAGCGGCGAAGTAGCGGTGCACCATCTCGTTCCAACCTTTTTGCGCCTCCACCGGCGCCTGCGGGTAATGCAGCTCGGCATGAGCCAGCTGCACCTCGGTCTGCGGCACGCCGATAAAGCCGTAGCAGCCGGGCCAGTCCGGGCAGCCGAGGCCGGCATGGGTCAGCCGGGTGTAGGCGCCGAGCAGCACCACCACCACGGCCAGCACGGTAGCCAGCAGGGCGAGGCGAAATCCGGGTTTGGCCATAACGCTTCCTTAGCCGATATTCGACAGTTTCAGCAGATGAAGGAGGTCATTCAGCACTGCTTTGCCTTTGACCTTGGCGTCATAGCGCAGCACCAGGTTGCCGTGGGGATCGACGATCCACAGCTGCGCAGCGCTGCCGCCTCCGGTGGCCTGGCCATAGGTCTGTGCATCCAGCGAGAAGCGCTCGAGCCTGGGATAGTCGCGCGCCAGCTCGGCGCTGTAGTCATCCGTCAGCGGCTGCGCAGTGGCCAGGGCATGGCTGGCGCGCGAGGCTTCGCGGCCGAGGCCGATCTGAATTTGCCGCGCCAGGTAGACCAGCTGACGACAGTCTTCGGCGCAGTCTTGCGGGGCGGTCACCAAGATCTGCCAGCGGGTGTCTTCGCCAGACTGCACCCCCAAGTCAGCCCAGCTTTGACCATTGCCGATCAGCTCACCGTGATAATTACGCCCATCCGGCACCCAGAACCGCCATTGGTACATGGCTGTCGCCAGCACCATCGGGCCGATAGTCAGCGCCAGCAGGAGCAACAGCTGCCAGCGCCCCCGACGACGGCTAGGCGGAGCATCAGGCATGCTTATGGCTGGATTCATGACGATTCTCCTGCGTGTTGTGCACTACCCGATACAGAGTGCAATCCGAGATAAATAAACAGGCCGATCAGGGCTACCGCGAGGGCAAACCATTGCACGGCATAACCCTGGTGTTTTTCCGGCCCCATGGCAACTACGGCCCAGTCGGCCTGGTAGGCCGCAGGCCCCTGCTCCAGACGCAGCTCATAGGGTAGCCCGGCGCGCCCCAACTGCTCCCAGACCGCGCGCGGCTCAACTGCGGTGATCAGCCGCGGCCACTTGCGGCTCGGTGGGTCGGCTTGCAGTTGGAAGGTCGCGCCCGGCGGCACATAGACCCAGGCAACCAAGCTCAGGGCCGTATCGGGAGTGTTGAAGACCGGTGGCGTGCGCCGATCTGGCCAGCGTAGCCAGCCACGGTTGAGCAACAACCAGAGACCGCTGGCCTGATCGTAGAAGGGTTGCAGCAATTCGATGCCGACCTGTCCGGCACGGGTGCGGTTGTCCAGTAACAGGCTGTGCTGCTCATCGAAATGGCCGTACAAATGCACGCGCCGATAAGCCGGATCAGCGCTGTGCTCCAACTCGACGATATCGATAGGGTTGGCGCTGCGACGGGCGTCATAACTGGCCAGCAGGGCGCGCTTTTCCGCCGCGCGGGACAACTGCCAGAAGCCTAGGGCAATCAGCAGCGGCAGCAGCGCCAACACCACCAGAGTTGGCGCCAGACCGGGACGAAAGCGGCTCATGCGGCCCTCCCGAATCCACCCCTGTGACTGGCTATACTGAACTGCATTCCCCTTCCCCACATCCGAGAGTCACGCCATGCTCAAAGCGGCGATCATCTTCATGCTATTGGCAACCCTAGTCAGTCTGTTCAGCGGTCTGTTCTTTCTGGTCAAGGATCAAGGCCACAGCTCACGGCTGGTCAATGCCCTGACCGTGCGGGTCACCCTGGCCGCCCTGACCCTGGCGTTGATCGCCTGGGGTTTCTATAGCGGGCAGTTGGTAAGCCACGCGCCCTGGTAGCTATAAGCGACAAGCTGCGAGCGCCTTTGCTTGCAGCCTGTGGCTCACCGCTCAGCGCTCCCGTTAAAGCACATAGACGAAGGTAAACAAGCCAATCCACACCACATCGACGAAGTGCCAGTACCAGGCGGCTGCCTCGAAGCCGAAATGGTGCTCCGGATCGAAGTGCCCGCGCAGGATGCGCACCAGCATCACCGTCAGAATAATCGTCCCCAGCGTCACGTGGGCACCGTGGAAGCCGGTGAGCATGAAGAAGGTGGCGCCGTAGATGCCCGAGCCCAGGGTCAGGCCCAGCTCGTGGTAAGCCTCGACATATTCTGTGGCCTGGAATGCCAGGAAGGTCAGCCCCAGCAGGATGGTCAGCGCCAGCCACAGCTTCAGCGGTTTGCGATGACCCTTGCGCAGCGCATGGTGGGCTATGGTCACGGTGACGCTGGAGCTGACCAGCAGGATGGTGTTGAGCAGCGGCAGATCCCAGGGCGAGACCACTTCCCTGGGCGGCGGGAACAGTTTGGAATCCGGGTTGTTCAGCAGCGGCCAGGCGAACTCGAAGCTCGGCCAGAGCATATGCGCCACGCCCTTGGCCCCGTCGCCGCCGAGCCAGGGCCCGGCCAGCACCCGCACGTAGAACAGCGCGCCGAAGAAGGCGGCGAAGAACATCACCTCGGAGAAGATGAACCAGCTCATGCCCCAGCGGAAGCTGCGGTCCATCTGCGCGCTGTACAGGCCGGAGCGGCTTTCCTTGATCACGGTGCCGAACCAGCCGAACAGCATGTAGGCGAGGAACAGGCCGCCGACGAAGAAGATCAGCGGGCCGTTGGAGTCGGCGCGCGCAGCTTTCAGGTCGTTGAACCAGGTGCCAAGACCGTACACCGTGGTCAGCAGGCCGATTGTGGCGATGATCGGCCACTTGCTCTGGGTCGGAACGTAATACTGCTCGTGGGTTGCCATTATTGTTCTCCTTGGTTATCCGCCGTTGCTGGCAACCGGCGGATGACGTGCAGTGATATCGAACAGCGTGTAACCGAGGGTCAGGTGATACACATCCTTGGGCAGGTCACGGTCGACGATGAAACGCACCAGCATCTCGATACGCTCACCCGGTTGCAGCACCTGCTGGGTGAAACAGAAGCATGCGGTTTTGTGGAAATACGCCGCCGCCTCCGACGGCACCACGCTGGGAATGGCCTGGGCCGTCATCGGCTTGTCGGTCGGGTTCTGCGCGATAAACTTCATCTCGTTGACCGCCCCGGGATGCACGACTAAAGCGTCGGCCGCGGGACGGAACGCCCACACCATGTCGGCGGCATTGGTGGCGAGAAACTGCACACGCACTTGGCGCTGCTCGTCCACGGTCTGCGTGCCCGCATAGGCCCCGGCCGTTTTGCCATTGATGCCGAACGCCTTGCACATCTGGTCGTAGATCGGCACCAGAGCGAAACCAAAGGCAAACATCACCACCACCAGCATGAGCAGGCGGGTAACCAGGCGACCTGTGCTCAGGGCTTCGCTCATCAATGGCTCACTTCAACTTCCGGTGGCGTCGTGAAGGTGTGGTAAGGCGCCGGCGAGGGCACCGTCCACTCCAAGCCTTCTGCCCCATCCCAGGGTTTGGCCGGCGCGGCTTTGCCGCCACGGATGCACTTGATGACGATGAACAGGAAGAGGAACTGCGTGGCGCCGAAGCTGAAGGCGCCGATCGAGGAGATCATGTTGAAGTCGGCGAACTGCAGGTTGTAGTCCGGAATCCGTCGCGGCATGCCCGCCAAGCCGACGAAGTGCATCGGGAAGAAGGCCATGTTCATGCCGACGAACGACAACCAGAAGTGCAGCTTGCCGAGGGTCTCGTCGTACATGTGGCCGGTCCACTTCGGCAGCCAGTAATAGGCCGAAGCGAAGATCCCGAAGATCGCCCCCGGCACCAATACATAGTGGAAGTGCGCCACCACGAAGTAAGTGTCGTGGTACTGGAAATCCGCCGGAGCGATGGCCAGCATCAGCCCGGAGAAACCGCCGATGGTGAACAGGATGACGAAGGCCACGGCGAACAGCATCGGCGTCTCGAAGGTCAGCGAGCCTTGCCACATGGTGCTCACCCAGTTGAACACCTTGACCCCAGTAGGTACGGCGATCAGCAGGGTGGCATACATGAAGAACAGCTCGCCCACCAGCGGAATGCCGACCACGAACATGTGGTGCGCCCAGACGATGAACGACAGGAAGGCGATACTCGCCGTGGCATAGACCATCGAGGTGTAGCCGAACAGCGGCTTACGCGAGAAGGCCGGAATGATCGCGCTGACCGCACCGAAGGCGGGCAGGATCATGATGTACACCTCGGGGTGGCCGAAGAACCAGAACACATGCTGGAACAGCACCGGATCCCCGCCGCCGCCGGCACTGAAGAAGCTGGTGCCGAAATGGATGTCCATCAGCATCATGGTCACGCAACCCGCCAGTACCGGCATCACCGCGATCAGCAGGAAGGCGGTGATCAGCCAGGTCCAGACGAACAGCGGCATCTTCATCAGGGTCATGCCGGGGGCACGCAGGTTGAGGATGGTGGCGATGATGTTGATCGCGCCCATGATCGAGCTGATGCCCATCAGGTGGATGGCGAAGATGAAGTAGGTGACGCTTTCCGGGGCGTAGGTGGTGGACAGCGGCGCGTAGAAAGTCCAGCCGAAGTTCGGCCCGCCAGCGGCAGTGAACAGGGTGCTGACCAGCAGCGTGAACGCCGCCGGTAGCAGCCAGAAGCTGAAGTTGTTCATCCGTGGCAGGGCCATATCCGGGGCGCCAACCATCAGCGGGATCATCCAGTTGGCCAGGCCGACGAAGGCCGGCATCACCGCGCCGAAGACCATGATCAGGCCATGCATGGTGGTCATCTGGTTGAAGAACTCCGGCTGGACTATCTGCAAGCCGGGCTGGAACAGCTCGGCGCGGATGACCATGGCCATCGAACCGCCGAGCAGGAACATCGCAAAGCTGAACCACAGGTACATCGTGCCGATGTCCTTGTGGTTGGTGGTCAATACCCAGCGCATCAGCCCCTTAGCCGGCCCGTGGTGATGGTGGTCCTGCTCGCTGCTCAGGTGGCTATGCTCGGGATGCTCGTTCACGGCATTCATAGTCATTATTCCTATTCCTCAGCCTGTTTGAGGGCCAACACATCTTTCGGGGCGACCATGTCACCGACGTTGTTGCCCCAGGCGTTGCGCTCGTAGGTGATCACCGCGGCGATATCGACTTCCGACAGTTGCTTGCCGAACGCGGCCATGGCGGTTCCGGGTTTGCCGTTGAAGACGATCTTCAGATGGTCTTCCTTCGGCCCGGTAGCGATCTTCGAGCCCTTAAGCGCCGGGAACATCGGCGGCAGGCCCTGACCTTCGGGTTGGTGACAGGCGGCGCAGGTGGTGTGGTAGACCTTGTCACCCCGCGCAACCAGCTCTTCGCGAGTCCATTCCTTGCTGGTCAGCTCCTTGAGCTTGAGCGTTTCTTCCTTGCGCGCGGCCAGCCAGGTGGCGAAATCTTCCTTCGACTTGGCTTCGACCACGATCGGCATGAAGCCGTGGTCCTTGCCGCACAGTTCGGTGCACTGCCCACGGTAGAGGCCGGGTTGCTCGATCCGCGTCCAGGCTTCGTTGACGAAGCCGGGGATCGCATCGCGCTTCACCGCCAACGCCGGCACCCACCAGGAATGGATCACATCGGCGGCGGTAATCAGGAACCGCACCTTGGTGCCCACCGGCACCACCAATGGCTGGTCGACTTCCAGCAGGTAATGCTCGTCTTTGGGCGCTTGGTTATTGATCTGTTCGGCGGGGGTGGTCAGGTTGCTGAAGAACTCAACGTCCTGGCCCAGATACTTGTACTGCCACTTCCATTGATAGCCGGTGACCTGGATATCCAGCCCCGACTCGCTGCTGTCGTAGATGTCGATCAGCGTCTTGGTCGCCGGAATCGCCATGGCCACCAGGATCACGAAGGGCACCACGGTCCAGAGAATCTCTACCGTCGTGCTTTCGTGGAAGTGCGCCGCCACCTGACCGGTGGAGCGCCGATGGACGAGCATCGACCAGAACATCGCGCCGAACACCACTACACCGATGACCGCGCAGATCCAGAAGATGGTCATGTGCAAATCGAACACTGCGTGGCTGACCGCCGTGGCGCCAGGCGCCATATTCACCGTCCAGGCGGCCTGCGCTTGGCTGAATACCGACCACAGCAGGAGTCCCACCCAGACTCGTGGATGTCGCATCATTGCGGGTTCCCCTTATCGTTCTTGTTATCCCGCCGGCTGTGCCTGCGGCCAAGGGAGCGGCTGCTAAAAACCGACTTTAACTGCCGCAACCTCGCCTTGCCGTAGCTCAGTCCGGTTCCATCAGGTGACGCCTTTCGAATCGGAGTATAGACGGCGACTTCATCCTGGCAACGTCGAAACGCAAATGGCCAAAGCCGCCGAAGGCTTGTCCTAAACGCCCCCGGTTGCTGCGGCTGGAGAACAGTCGCGAACAGCCGATATAACGCGCTCGCATAACCATTAAATAATTATGACAATCGCATCTTAGCCACAACGTCTGGCGAGCTATGGTCTTTGTTCGTTTCTCACCCATGTCCTTATGTCAGGAGCTGTCATGAACACCGCCGCCCTGCGCGAACTGATTCAACGCGCGCACCAACACGAAGCCACCAGCGGTCACCTCGCGCGCCGACTCGAGGGAAAACTGCTGCGCCTACACCCCGCCATCCGCCTGCCGGCCAGCGATGCCCCAGGGGTCTTGACGCGCTTCGTCGCCGCCTACGTGGAGCAGGTGCCGGAGGTCTTGGATGCCGCCAATCAAGTGGCGCGTGAGGCCGGGATCGAGGCGCAGATCAAACCGGTGCTGAAGGTGGCCGAGCAGTTTTTCCTCCAGCCGCCGGCGCTGATGGCCGGCCATGAAGGTCTCGACGGCCTGCTCGGCGAAGCGTATTTGGCCCATCGTCTGGTCGAGGAAGTGAATGATCGCTACATCACCCACCTCGGCCAGCCGTTGATCCCGCTGGATACCACGGTGGCCAATCTGATCGCCCACCAGTTGATCGGTGAACCCTTCGCCAACCAACTGGACGAAGCCGTCCAGCATACGGTCGAAGGCATGCTGGACGCTGCGATGTTCGCCCAGGACTCGGTGCAGGCCTACCGCGAACGCCTGACCAGCCCGACAACGGAGGCCGCCTGGAAACTCTGGCCGTGCCTGTCACGCCAACTCGGCGTCGAGCTGGAGCTCGATCAAGCGCAGCGCGTGGCGGGCTAATTGCGCCGCTAGCACTAAAGCCTCTGCAACACAGCCTCTACAACAGCGCCATCTGCCCGCCCGGCGGGCAAAAGCGCGAGCAATCGAGATTGAAACCCTCACGTCGGTTCAGGCCCAGGCGCTTGAGCGCCAGCTTGAAGCGCTGCGCCAACAGCTCGGCGAATGGCCCTTCGCCACGCATCCGCGTGCCGAAGCGGCTGTCGTACAGCTCACCGCCACGGCTCTGCCGCACCAGGCTCAAGACATGCTCGGCGCGCTCGGGAAAGTGCGCCGCCAGCCACTCCTCGAACAACGGCGCCACTTCGCGCGGCAGGCGCAGGAACATATAGGCCGCACTCTGCGCGCCGGCCCCTTTAGCCGCCGCCAGCAGTTGCTCCAGCTCGCTATCGTTGATCAGCGGAATCATCGGCGAGCAGAGCACACCAACCGGAACCCCCACCTCACGCAGCACCCGAATGGCGCGCAAACGAGCCGAGGGTGCGGCCGCGCGCGGTTCCATGATGCGTTTCAACTCGTCATCGAGGGTGGTCAGGCTGATCATCACCGCCACCAGCCGCTGCTTGGCCAACTCGCTGAGCAGATCCAGGTCGCGCAGCACCAGCGAGCCCTTGGTCACTATCGTCAGCGGATGGCGATAACGCAGCAGCACTTCAAGCGTACGCCGAGTCAGTTGGTGCTCACGCTCGATCGGCTGATAGGGGTCGGTGTTGGAGCCCAGGTTGATCGGTGCGCACAGGTAACCCGGCTTGGACAGCTGTTGTTCGAGCAAGGCCGGCGCATTGCTCTTGGCGATCAGCTTGGTCTCGAAGTCCAGCCCCGGCGACATGTCCCAATAGGCATGGCTGGGCCGTGCGTAGCAGTAGATGCAGCCGTGTTCACAACCGCGGTACGGGTTGAGCGAGCGGTCGAACGGCAAGTCCGGCGACTGGTTGCGGGTGATGATGGTTTTCGCGGTTTCCAGCCGCACTTCGGTGGCGCGCGACGGCGGCACTTCCTGAAACCAGCCATCGTCCTCGGCCACCGAGCGGGTCGGGGCGAAGCGGTTGTGAGGGTTGCTGGCGGTACCGCGGCCGCGCGGCGGAAGAGACGTAGACATGGCGAAAGGCTCCGGCAATTAGCTGTATAAATATACAGCTAATTGCCGGCTTGTCGCTGCGCGTCTATCGGATTGCGCTCATTCCCGCAGGAAAGGCGCGGCTCACTCGCCGGACGGTTTCTTCAGCTTCGGATTGGGGAAGAACTGCACCGCCTGCACCTTGGGATCGGCCGGTTTCTTCACGGCGCTGACGTTGACCCGCGTGCCGAGTTCCTTCGGCACCGACTGGCCTTGTGCGTTGAGGGTGTCGGCATAACCGCAGGCGACGCACTCACGGTGCGGCACGCCATCCACGTCCCACATCTGGATCTTGTCGAGCTCGCTGCACGCCGGGCACACGGCGCCGGCGATAAAGCGTTTCTTGCCGATGTTCACCGGGGCGTCGCTCATGCTGCCTCCGCGCTCAGGCCGAGATGGCGCAGCAGCGCGTCGATCGACGGCTCGCGACCGCGGAAGTCGACGAACAGCTGCATCGGCTCCTGCGAACCGCCGCGCGCCAGGATCGCCTCGCGGAAGGCGCGGCCGGTGTCGGCGTTGAACACCCCTTCCTCCTCGAACCTGGAGAAGGCATCGGCGGACAGCACTTCGGCCCACTTGTAGCTGTAGTAACCCGCCGCATAACCGCCGGCGAAGATGTGCGCAAAGCTGTTGGGGAAGCGGTTGTACGCCGGCGGGCGCATGACCGAGACCTCGGCGCGAATGCCTTCCAGCACCTCCAGCACGCTGCGGCCATCACCGTGAGTGGCGTGCAGTTCGAAGTCGAACAGCGAGAACTCGAGCTGCCGCGCCATCATCAGCCCGGACTGGAAGTTCTTCGCCGCCAGCATCTTGTCCAGCAGGTCCTGCGGCAGCGCTTCGCCGCTCTGGTAGTGGCCGGAGATCAGCGCCAGGCCTTCTGGCTCCCAGCACCAGTTCTCCATGAATTGGCTGGGCAGCTCGACCGCATCCCAGGCCACGCCGTTGATGCCCGCAGCACCGGCGTGCTCGACGCGGGTCAGCAGGTGGTGCAGGCCGTGGCCGAACTCGTGGAACAGGGTGGTGACTTCATCGTGGGTCAGCAGCGCCGGCTGCTCGCCGACCGCCGGGGTGAAGTTGCAGACCAAGTTGGCCACCGGGCTGATCAGGCTCCCCGCGGCCGAGCGGCGACGGTCGCGGGCGCCGTCCATCCAGGCGCCGCCGCGCTTGTTGGCGCGGGCGTAGAGGTCGAAGAAGAAGCGCCCGACATGCTGGCCGTGTTCCTTGATCTCGAACAGACGCACGTCCGCATGCCAGCTGTCGAAGCCTTGTAGCTCGGCGATCTGAATGCCGTAGAGGCGCTGCACTATGGCGAACAGGCCGGTCAGCACCTGGTCGATCGGGAAGTAGGCGCGCAGGGTTTCCTGGGCAATGCTGTAGCGCTGCTGGCGCAGCTTCTCGCTGTAGTAGCCGACGTCCCAGCTCTGCAGATCGGCGCAACCTTGTTCGGCGGCGAAAGCCTGCAACTCGGTGAGGTCCTGGGCGGCGAAGGGTTTGCTGCGCAGCGCCAGGTCGCGGAGGAAGTTCAGCACCTGCTCGCTGCTGTCGGCCATCTTGGTCGCCAGGCTCAGCTCGGCGTAGCTGGCGAAGCCGAGCAGCTGCGCCAACTCCTGGCGCAGGTCGAGGATCTCGGCCATCACCGGGCCGTTGTCGTGCTGCCCGGCATTCGGCCCCTGGTCGGAGGCGCGGGTGCAGTAGGCGGCGTAGACCTCTTCGCGCAACGCGCGATTATCGGCGTAGGTCATCACCGCGTAGTAGCTGGGGAATTCCAGGCTGATCAGCCAGCCGTCGAGGTCCTTGGCCTTGGCCGCCTGGGCCATCTGCAACTGGGCCGAGTCGGTAATCCCGGCGAGCACGGCTGCATCGGTGACGTGCTTGGTCCAGGCCTGGGTGGCGTCGAGCAGTTGATTGGAGAAGTGGCTGCCCAGCTCGGAGAGTTTCATCTGGATCGCGCCGTAACGCTGCTGCTCGGCGGGCGGCAGGTCGATGCCGGACAGGCGGAAGTCGCGCAGGGCGTGTTCGAGAATGGTCGTCTGCGCCACCTCGAAACCGCTCGCGGCCGGGCTCTGCGCCAGTGCCTCGTAGGCTTCAAACAAACCGCGGTTCTGCCCCAGCTCGGTCCAGTACTCGGACAGCTTGGGCAGGCACGCCTCGTACGCCTGGCGCAGTTCGGCGCTGTTGCACACGGCGTTGAGGTGGCTGACCGGGCTCCAGGCGCGGCCCAGGCGTTCACCCAGCTCGTCCAGCGCCAGCACCAGGCCGTCCCAAGTCGGGGTCGCGGGTTGCTTGGCCAGCAGTTCGGCAATCGCCGCACGGCTCTCGGCCAGAATCGAATCGATGGCCGGTTCGACATGCTCTGGACGGATGGACGAGTAAGGCGGCAGGTCGAAGGATTGCAGTAAGGGGTTGTTCTCGCTCACGGCGGTTCACCTGTTTGGGCATAGAAGGATGTTCTGACCCACGCCGGTGGGCGACGCTCCCCGGCGAGTTTCAAAACAGAATGGGCGTCATCTTAATTACAATCGCGGCTTACCGCAGCTTAAGAGGTTTCTATCGTGGCAATTCGCAGTTATCAGGGCAGCACTCCTAGCTTGGGCGAGCGGGTGTTCGTCGATGCCTCGGCCGTGGTCATTGGCGACGTGCTGGTGGGTGCCGACAGCTCGGTCTGGCCGCTGGTGGTGATCCGCGGCGATATGCACCGGATCAGGATTGGTCAACGCACCAGCGTGCAGGACGGCAGCGTGCTGCACATCACCCACGCCGGGCCGTTCAACCCGGACGGCTTCCCGCTGCTGATCGGCGATGACGTGACCATCGGCCACAAAGCGCTGTTGCACGGCTGCACGCTGGGTAGCCGCATCCTGATCGGCATGGGCTCGACGGTGATGGACGGCGCGGTGATCGAAGACGAGGTGATCCTCGGCGCCGGCAGCCTGGTGCCGCCGGGCAAACGCCTGGAGAGCGGCTACCTGTACGTCGGCAGCCCGGTGAAACAGGCACGGCCGCTGACCGACAAGGAAAAGGCCTTCTTCACTTACAGCGCGGCGAATTACGTGAAGCTCAAGGACCTGCATATCGCCGAGGGTTACGACCAGTAATGCCTTCCCCCTCTTCGTCACCAGGTTGCTCCATGCACTACCAGAACATCCTTTTTGACCCCGGCGGCACCTGACCGGCCCACCGCTGTTGCAGGCCGCTTGCAGTTCCTACAAGCGCAAAGGCACTGTCTGTTGGCCGCCGCTTAACCGTTCTTCTGGTAGATGATCTTCTTCGTGCCGTTTTCGCAGCTGCCGACCACCATGCTCTGGTCATGCACTTCATCGTTGCTGACGATTTCCAGGGTGTAGCTGGTGACCCCGGCGGCTTGGATCTTGGTTTCGATCTCCTGCTTGAGCTCTTCGCAGGATTTCGGCGCGGCCAGCACGGGGGCGGCGAGCAGGCTGATCAGCACGGCAACAGCTAATTTTTTCATGGTGCAGCTTCCTGTGATTGCAACAGTCCTTGACCGCGTCCGCGTGAGCGAGGCGGTTGGCCAGTGCTTGGCCGCTATGCTCAAAAATTTGGACCGCGCGGCAACCCACCGAGTTCGCCTGAATTACTGTGCACAGCACACTAACGTTCGGCCTGCAGATTCTTCAGCGCCTGCTCGCGCATCGCGCTGGGCAACTCGCCGAGGCCTTTGACCCGTGCATAGAAGGCCGGCCAGTCACCCTGCACTTGCCGGAACAGCTTCGCAAACGCCGGCACCCATTGCTCATATAGGCCAAAGGGCAACAGCTTGGCATTGTTCAGCGGGCTGTCGATCCAGCCGTCATAGCGCCCCACACCGGCCCATTCGCGCGCGCGCAGTTGGCGGTACTCCGCGCGCAGGCGCTCGAATTCGACGGCCTTGCCGTGGCGCAACTCGGCCTCGCTCTGGCCGCTGGCATACAGGGTTTCCAGCCGTGCGCGGCTGGCCAGCACCAGCGCGCCGAACTGCTCCCGCTGCCGCTCGCGGTTGTCCGCCGGCACCGGCAAGCCACGCGCGGCACGCCATTGGCGCAGGCCCTCGGCCTCGACGAAGCTGGCATAGGACTCGTTGAACGCCGTGTCGCCCGGCAGATAAAACTGCTGGTGCGCCAACTCGTGAAAGATCACCGCGGCCAGGCGCTGGTCATCCCAATGCAGCATGGTGTTGAGCAGCGGATCGTCGAACCAACCGAGCGTCGAATAGGCCTCCACCCCGGCAACGTAGGTGTCCAACCCCTGCTGCTGGAGCAACGCCGCCGCACCGCGCGCGCGGTTCTGCTCATAGAAGCCGCGATAGGCCACGCAACCGGCGATGGGAAAGCACTGGGTCTGTGGCGCCAGGGAAAACTCCGGGGTGGCGAACAGATTCCACAGCACGAAGGGTCGAGCGAGATCGGCATACAGCCGATAGCTGCGGTTATCCGGCAAGCCCAGGCGGGCGCTGGCAAACGCCCGCGCCGCTTGCGCCAGCGCCAGCCGCTGGCGTAGCACAGGATCGCGCGCGGGGTCGGCCAGCAACTCGGCGACCGGCTCGCGGCGCTGCAACAGCTCGAGCTGGCCGCTGAGCAGTTGCGTGTAATAACCGGCATGGGAACAACCACTCAGCCCCAAGGCCAGCAGCAACGGAACCCAGCGCGGGTTCGGGGGGTCGAGTAACCAGGATAGACAGTGCGGCATCGCGCGACCTTGGGTTCAGTACGAAAAGTCAGCCGAGCGAAGGTCAGGCAAGGCAAAAAGTGGCGAGGACGCGGAGTTTACGAGCTGTAAATGAGCATGACTCGCTTCGCTCGCCCTACGGGCCGTCCTTCGGACGTTCTCCCTAACGGTCGGCCGAGCCACTTTTTAACGCAGCCTCACCGAGAGCAGGCACTGTTCGTACAGAACCTAGCGCATCTCGGGCAAGCGCTCCAGCGTCGGCTGCTATCCCATCTGCCCACCACTGCCTGACTCAGGCCGGAGTCCTAGCATGCGCGCTTTTCTGCTCATCACTAGCCTGCTCACCCTCGGCGGCTGCGCCTTTCTGCGCTTTATGCCGACGCCCGATCCCAGCCAAGCCTGGATCGATCTGCACACCGACGCCGAGAGCGAACTACAGGCCTATCGGGTCGACGCCAAGCCCCTGGACGATGACCGCTACTTTCAGGTCAGCCCCGGTCAGCATGAACTGCGAGTGCGCTTCCAGTTCGCGGTCGACGCCAGCAATATCGGGCCCAACAGCCCAGCGCATCAGCGCGACTGCAAGTTGGAGTTGAATTATCCGCAGTTCGCCGCCGGCCAACGCTATCGCCTGGAAGCCGGCAGTATTGGCTTCCGCCCCTGGGCCAAGCTTTACGACGATCGGCATCGGCTGCTGGCGCGCGCCCGGGAGACCGGCTGCGGCGGCCGCTAAGCGCAAACGCTATGCTGATAGGAAGGATTCATCTCGCGAGACGCCTATGCGCCCTCTACCCTACATGCTGCTAGCGCTCACCCTCGGGGCCTGCGCCGGCCCGTTGCCCAAACCCGATCCCCAGCAAGCGTGGGTCGATCTGTATGCCACAGCCGGCTATACGCTGATGGCCAACAGGCTCGACGATAAGCGCGTGAACGACGGCCGCTACTTCCAAGTCAGCCCCGGCCAGCATGAGCTGGAAGTACGTTTCCAATTCGAGGCGAGCGGTGGCGGTGGCGGTGGCGGCATGGATCAGATGTCCGAGCCGCTGCAGATCACCTGTCACCTGCGGCTGCGTCATGACTTCGCCGCTGGCCAACACTATCGCCTGGAAGTGCGGCCGCTGGTGACTAGAGCCCAGGGTTGGCTGTACGACGCCCAGCACCGGCTGCTTGCGCGCGCCGAAGTGCTGCGCTGCCAGCCCTTTTGAACCGCTGGCCGCAAGGCTGATCCCAGCGCAACTGCGCGAGGATTTCGTAGGAGCGTAAGCGGTCGGCGAGGTCGTACCTAGCGCCGGTGAAGATCAGCTCATCGGCGTCGGTCTGCTCCAACAACAGCTCCAGCTTGGCGCGGAGGGGAATCCAGCCGCCTCGAGCCAGAAGGCACTTTGCGCTGCCAGAGGCACCTGCAGGTAAGCGCCAGGCAATAAAAAGCCGGCGTCACCTAGACGATGCCGGCTGCGGCTACAAAAGCGACTTAGAACCTGTTCAGGCTCTTAGAAGATTCTTAGTTGCGCTGGTAGACGATCTCCTTGCTGCCGCCGTCGCAACTGCCGACCACTTGCTTGTCGGTCACACTGCCTTTTGCAACGACCTCCAGGCTGTAGGAGGCCACGCCCTTGGCTTTCAGCTTCGCGTCGATCTCCGCCTTCAGCTCTTCGCACGGCTTAGTGCTGGCGAAGGCCGAACTGGCCAGGGTCAACAGGCCAACGGCCAACATCAGTTTCTTCATCATTAATAACGCTCCCTCGTTTGTCTAAATCCAATCGGTAAGAACAAGCGTTCACCTGAACGCTTGGCAGAACAGCGTACCCCAGGTAAACAGCGCGCAGGCCGTATTCAGCCCGCCGCCTCTACACGAGCCAGCCGAGATCAGCCCAGCCCAAGCGCGCCGACAGTTTTGCGACAGCTCTAGCTATTACTGATCCGAAAGCCGACCTTGAGCGTCACCTGGTAGTGGCCCACCTTGCCGTTTTCGATATGCCCCCGAGTCTCGACGACTTCAAACCAATCCATGTTGCGTACCGACTTGGCGCACTCCGCCAAGGCGTTATTGATCGCCTCCTCGATGCTGATAGGCGACGAGCCGATCAGTTCGATTTTCTTGTAGGTGTGGTGGTTCGACATAGACGCATCTCCTGTGCCGCTGAAAAAGGTCAGCGCTCATGCGTTGCCTTCATTCATGGACACTAGTCGACGGAGAAAAGCGCGGCAAACCCAACGCCACGAAATAGCTCGGCCCACCAACCGCGCGGCCTCGGGCAGATTTTTGACGCTGTCCGGGCGTCGCACTCAGCCGGCTGGAGAAGGCCCTGCCGCAGCTGCGAAACCGTGACTTACACGGCCAAAATGCCCTGAACTAGCGCGCTAAAACAGACCCTCATCAGCCGGCGACGACCTAACCCTGCGGCGGGCTGAGGGCGGCTTGCAGCCAAGCGGCCAAGTGTTGCGGGCGCTTATCCAGCGTCCGCGCCGGCACCCACAGCGCCAGCTTGGCCGAGGTTTCGACAAAGCCCCAGGGTGCGACCAGGCGCCCGGCCGCCAGATCATCCGCCACCAGTTGTTGTGGCGCGATGGCCACCCCGAGACCGGCGGCGGCGGCCTCTAGCAAGAAGTACAGGTGTTCGAAGCCCTGGCCGAGCTTGAGCGCCCCGGCGGCCAAACCATTGCTCGCGGCCCAGGTTGGCCAGGCTTGCGGGCGAGAAGCCGTGTGCAGCAAGGGTTCGCCGAGCAACGCGGCAGGCGCTGCGCCATGCAGTTCGGCAAAGCGCCCATAGCGCGGACTGATCACCGGGCCGATGCGCTCGGCCGCCAGCTCGAAGACCTGCATATCCGCCGGCCACGGCGGCTCGGCGAACCACAGGGTGGCATCCAGGCCGGCCCGGCGCGGATCGAGCTCGCCCTCGCTGGCCGACAGGTGCAAACGCAGCTCGGGCAATTCGCGGTTGAGCCGATCCAGGCGCGGAATGAACCAGCGCGCCAGCAGGCTGCCGGGGCAACCGAGGACGAAAGGCGCATCGGCATTCTGCTGCTTCAGCTCGGCGCAGGCCGTGCGCAGGCGCGCGAACGCCGCGCCGCTGGCTTCACGCAGGCGCAGCCCTGCATCTGTGAGTTTTAGGCCGCGCCCGTCCTTGATGAACAGGGCCAGCCCCAGATCCTCTTCGAGCAGGCGAATCTGCCGACTCACCGCGCCGTGGGTGACGTTCAGCTCGACCGCCGCCTGGCTCACGCTCTGCAGGCGGGCGGCGGCCTCGAAGGCGCGCAGGGCATTCAGCGGGGGGAGGTCGCGAGACATGAAAATCCGTGAGTTTTACTGACAGGTTAGGGCGATCTTATCGCTTTTGCCGCACGCCACACAGCTTTATCCTGTGCACATTGTTGTAGGAGCGGGCCATGCCCGCGAGCCAGGTTCGCGCCCATGGGGCGCTCCTACAGATGCAGGGGCTGGCTGAAATCCATTCAGCGCCCGACTTCACAGGAGCATACCCATGACCTCTTTGCGCAACGGCCCCGACGCCAATGGCCTGTTCGGTGCCTTCGGCGGCCAGTATGTCGCCGAAACCCTGATGCCGCTGATCCATGACCTGGCCCGCGAATACGAAGCGGCCAAGGTCGATCCCGCCTTCCTCGAAGAGCTGGCCTATTTCCAACGCGATTACGTCGGCCGCCCGAGCCCGCTGTACTTCGCCGAGCGCCTGACCGAGTTCTGCGGCGGCGCGAAGATCTACCTCAAGCGCGAAGAGCTGAACCACACCGGCGCGCACAAGATCAACAACTGCATCGGCCAGATCCTCCTGGCCCGGCGCATGGGCAAGCAACGCATCATCGCCGAGACCGGCGCCGGCATGCACGGCGTGGCCACCGCCACCGTGGCCGCGCGTTTCGGCCTCGACTGCGTGATCTACATGGGCACCACCGACATCGACCGCCAGCAGGCCAACGTCTTCCGCATGAAGCTGCTGGGCGCCGAGGTGATCCCGGTCACTGCCGGCACCGGCACCCTCAAGGACGCGATGAACGAGGCCCTGCGCGACTGGGTGACCAACGTCGACAGCACCTTCTATCTGATCGGCACCGTGGCCGGCCCGCACCCGTACCCGGCGATGGTCCGCGACTTCCAGGCGGTGATCGGCAAGGAAACCCGCGAGCAGCTGCAGGCGCAAGAAGGCCGTCTGCCCGACAGCCTGGTCGCCTGCATTGGCGGTGGCTCGAATGCCATGGGCCTGTTCCACCCCTTCCTCGACGACGCCAGCGTGCAGATCATCGGTGTCGAAGCCGCCGGCTATGGCATCGAAACCGGCAAGCATGCGGCCAGCCTGAACGGCGGCGTACCCGGCGTGCTGCACGGCAACCGCACCTTCCTGCTGCAGGACGACGACGGCCAGATTATCGACGCGCATTCCATCTCGGCGGGGCTGGACTACCCCGGCATAGGCCCGGAACACGCCTGGTTGCACGAGATCGGCCGGGTCGAATACACCTCGATCACCGACCAGGAGGCGCTCGCCGCCTTCCACCAGTGCTGCCGCCTGGAAGGCATCATCCCGGCCCTGGAAAGCGCCCACGCGCTGGCCGAGGTGTTCAAGCGCGCGCCCACGCTGCCGAAGGAGCACCTGATGGTGGTCAACCTCTCCGGCCGTGGCGACAAGGACATGCAGACCGTCATGCACCATATGCAAGAACAGAAGGAGTCCGTCGTATGAGCCGCCTGCAGACGCGCTTTGCCGAACTGAAAGAACAGAACCGTGCCGCCCTGGTGACCTTCATCACCGCCGGCGACCCGGGCTATGACGCCTCGCTGGCGATCCTCAAGGGCTTGCCGCAGGCCGGCGCCGACGTGATCGAACTGGGCATGCCCTTTACCGACCCGATGGCCGACGGCCCGGCGATTCAGCTGGCCAACATCCGCGCGCTGGCGGCCAAGCAAAACCTGGCGAAAACCCTGCAAATGGTGCGCGAGTTCCGCGCCGGCAACAGCGACACCCCGCTGGTGCTGATGGGCTACTTCAACCCGATCCACCACTACGGCGTGCCGCGTTTCATCGCCGAGGCGAAAGAAGCGGGCGTGGACGGCCTGATCGTGGTCGACCTGCCGCCGGAGCATAACGCCGACCTCTGCGACCCGGCCCAGGCCGCCGGCCTCGACTTCATCCGCCTGACCACCCCGACCACCGACGATGCGCGTCTGCCGAAGGTGCTCAACGGCAGCTCCGGCTTCGTCTACTACGTGTCGGTGGCCGGGGTGACCGGCGCCGGCTCGGCGACCCTCGAGCACGTCGAACAGGCCGTCGCCCGTCTGCGCCGGCATACCGACCTGCCGATCAGCATCGGCTTCGGCATCCGCACCCCGGAACACGCGGCGACCATCGCCCGCCTGGCGGATGGCGTAGTGGTGGGTTCGGCGCTGATCGACCAGATCGCCAACGCCGAGTCGCCGGAGCAGGCGGTGGAGGGCGTGCTGAGCCTGTGCGCGGCGCTGGCCGAAGGTGTGCGCAACGCTCGGGTATAAGCGCTTAGCTGCACAGGTCAGAAAAAAACCGCTGCTCCCGGGAGGGGGCAGCGGTTTTTTGTTGGCCGCAATGGCTGGAGTCGACCCAAGGACATTCAGTTAGTTAAAAATCTGCTCTTCATTGCCTCTCCTGAGGCCATTTCTAGGCGAAGCTTCCTTCACCGTCGGGGCATTTTCGCTATGTCTGGAACTACCAGGCGGTTATTGATAGCCAAACGACTTATTTCTTTTCTCGTGAAACGACGTTCGTTTCCAATGAATTAATGCTTAGCTTCCAGTGGCAATAATGAAGACTTCCCATATACCTAAAAAGTGACGCTGCACGGAGTCAGTCGTGCCGTGGCTGCGTTGTCGCTGGAAACGCACTCAAGCTTAAGCAACGAAAAAGGAAGCTTTCATGCTTGATTACTTCGCCTTGGGTCTGCTGATTTTCGTTGGGCTGGTACTGTTCTACGGGATCATCGTGCTACACGACATCCCCTATGAAATCGCCGTGCACCGCAATCATCCGCACCAGGATGCTATCCATGCCGCTGGCTGGGTCAGCCTGTTCACCCTGCATGCCATCTGGCCGTTCCTGTGGATCTGGGCAATGTTGTACCGCGAGGACCGTGGCTGGGGGTTTGGAGACGGCAAGTCCCCGCAAAACCATGTTATGCACCTGGAACAGCAAGTGGCTGAGCTACAGCAGCGCCTGGACCGGCTTGAAGGGCGCGTGGGGCTACCGCAGGAACCCGCAGAACCGACTCAGGGCGAGGGGATATAAACCATGGACCTCTTGCTGATCCTCACGTACACAGCATTCTGCATCGCCATCTTCAAGATCTTCCGTATCCCGCTGAACAAGTGGACGGTACCCACTGCCGTCCTCGGTGGCGTAGTGCTCATCGGCGCGTTGATCTTCACCATGAACTACAACCACCCATACTCCGAGGTGGCGCGTTCGTATTTCGTTTCGGTACCCGTGATTCCGGCGGTTAGCGGCCTGGTAATCGAGGTTCCGGTGCAACCCAACCAGCCACTGGAGAAGGGCGATGTGCTGTTTCACATCGACCCGACTCCTTTTGATAACCGCGTGAAATCGCTCAAGGCGCAGATGGTCTCGGCCAGGGCTGATCTTTTCCGCGCCAGCGAGCTGTTCAAGCGCAACGTCGGCAACCGCCGTGATCAAGATATTGCTACCGCTCGTGTGGCGGACTTACAGGCACAGCTCAACATCGCCCAGTTCGAGCTGGACCACACCGTGGTGCGAGCGCCAAGCAAGGGCTTCGTCACCCACGTCTCGCTGCGCCCGGGGATGATGGCGACCAAGCTACCGCTACGGCCTTCCATGGTCTTCATCCCCGATGAGGGTCACTACTTCGCAGCCTGGATGCGCCAGAACAGCCAGCTGCGATTGACGGCGGGCGACGAGGCCGAAGTCGCCTTCGACGGCATCCCCGGGAAGGTGTTCAAGGGCAAGGTTAAGAACGTGATCGCGGTGATCGGCGAAGGGCAGGTCCAGCCCTCGGGCACGCTGCTCAGCTACACCGGCTCGCCACCGCCGGGGCGGGTACCGGTAATCATCGAGATCACCGACCCCGAATACGCGCAGTACAGCAAGCTGATGCCGGGCGGCGCCTACGGGCAGGCGGCGCTCTACAGTCGGCATTTCCACCATGTGGCGGTGATGCGCAAGATCCTCCTGCGCATGGCGGCCTGGATGAATTACATCTTCCCGTTCCACTGAGTATTGCGATTGAACAAAAGGCGCCGTTTGGTGCCTTTTGCGTTTTAGCCGAGACCCGAGGCTTTCTTGTCTGGAGGCGTCTTGTCTGCACCCCTTTTCCTATTAAGCGATGCCCAACGTTGTGACGGCGTAGGGGGGGCTTCAGGCCGTAGGGTGGACAGGGCAAAGCCTTGTCCACCGCTACACCGTCAACGGCGGACTAGCCGCTATGCGCCAACTCTGTAGCAGCTTATAGGCCGCGAAGTTGTTCGCAGGCCTCGGCCCAGGCATAGGCGCCTTCCGGCGCGGCGCCCTCGAACACCATCAGATAGCGGTAATCCCAACCCGCACACCTTTCCCACAGGCGGCCCAGTTCGATCTTGGCCTCCGAATCGGAGTTGTCGCGGTCGCCGCCCTTGGTTTCCACCAGCACGATCACGCCGGATTGCAGGCGCACGATAAAATCCGGGTAGTGGTTGATCGGCCCGTTGAGGAAGAAGCCTTTGCCCGTCGGGTTGCGGTGCCACCAGTGCACGTTATCGGCCGCGGCCAGAAAGTCGGCCATGCGCTCCTCCAGGCCATTGCCGCGCTCCTCACGCAGATACAGGCTGTTGTCGGCGGCAAATGCCGCTTTGTGGCGCGGACTGATTTCCAGCGGCAGGCGGAAGCTGGCTTTGCTGTCGATCTTGCGTAGGTCGATCCACTGCTGGAAACGCCGCCGCGCGAAGTTGAGCATCTCCCGCTTCACCCGCTGACGGATGCTGTCCACGTAGGCATGCTGCTGTTCCACCACCGCATCCAGCTCGGCGGGGCTGAGGCGCTTGAGGATTTTTTCGATATAAGCCCGCAGGTCGCTTTCGGCCAGCGGCGGCATCTTGCCGAGCCAGTTGCCGACCAGGCCGGTCAATTGACGACGCTTGGCCTCCACGTCGAGGTTCGCCAGGTAATCGCGCAGCTTGCGGATTTCCTGCTCCTTAAGCCGGATACGAGTGGGCTCGTAATCCCCCGGCGCCTCACCGACACGCAGCAGGTCGAGCTTGATCAGATCGCCGCTGGCCGGCGCCAAGGCGAAGTCATTGACGTTGCAGTCGGCCAGACGAAATTCCTGATCGAGCAGCTGCTCCTTCTCCAGCAACACCGCGCCGTCTTCATCGGCGAACACCAGCCCGGCCGGCGCCTGGCGGAAGAACTGCGGCAAGCGCAGTTGAGCAAGCTCATCGGCAAAGACGGGGCGTACGGGGCAGAGGTCCATGGCGTTTCTCACTTCCGGGGGCCGGTACTGACCTTGCAAGCTGGCACTGGCCTCGGCCAGTTCGGCTTGCGCCTGCGCGGCGAAACCGAGGGTGCTAGCCACGCTGTCGAGCGGGCTGGCCGGCGCGCCGACAGTAGCGCCTGGCGGGCTGCTCGAAGCCGAACCGGTTGCCGCAAACAGCGGCAGGCTTGGTGCCGGCGGCTCTTTACCAGGCGACGGGGTGGAAGGCTCTGGCGTTTCCTGCGCGGCCAGCTCATCCGGGGTGCGGAAGTCGTGGCGGCTGAAACCGGCCCGGTTCAGCCCGGCCACGATCTTTTCCAGGGTGGCGCCGAATACACTGGAAGCCGTGAGCACATAGCTCATGTTCAGCGGCTCCTGGCCATGCGGGCGAACGTAAGGCTGACGCAGGATGCGCCCGAGAATCTGCTCCACATCCACCGGCGCGGAGCGGTCGGCGAGGGTCGCGAGGATGTAGGCGAAGGGGCAGTCCCAGCCTTCCTTGAGGGCGTTGACGGTGATGATGAAACGCACCCGACAGTCGCGGGAAAGCAGGTTCAAGCCTTTCAGCTCATCCCGTTCGGCGGTCTTGATCTTCACCCAGTCTTCGGCGATGCCACGCTCCAGCAGGTCCGCCTTGACCCGCTCGAAGGTTCGCGCGTCATCCTTGGTTTTGCTCTCTGCCTGCAGCAGCACGATCGGCCGGATATAGGCGCCGCCCTGCGCCTGCTCGGCCAGGGCCTCGGCCTCCAGGCGGGCGCGCAGGTCGATGGCGTGACTGAGCACCGAATCCTGATCCGGCAGGTTGCGCACTATCACCGGCAGCTTGACCATGTGCTGATCGCGCAGTGCCATGGCATCGACGAAGCTGATGATATTGGCGCCTTCGCGCGGCGTCGCCGTCAGCTCCATGACGAAGGCCGGGTTGAGGTGGCGCAGCATGTCCTGCGACAGGCCGCTGGTGACGTTGTGGCTCTCGTCGACTATCACCACCGGATTCAGCCCGGCCATGGCCGCCAGTACCGAAAACGGATCGATCTTGTCGTCTAGCGCCAGCGCGCCATCGGCCAGATCGCTGAGCGCGGAGTTCTCCTGATAGAGCTTGCGGTCGTCCTTGTTCTTGGCCTTGAGGCTGTCGTAGGTCAGCGCCGCGATCACCACGCCGTCCTGCGCCTCATCCAGGGAGAACTGCCCGCCGGCCAGCAGATCGCGCTTGTCCAGTACCGTCACCCGGCCCTCGAACAGGCGGTTCAAGGCTTGCCGATAGGGATGCTCGGGCTGGCGCAAGGCGCCCAACACCTGCTCGAGAATCGACAGGGAGGGCACCAGCCACAGGCACAGGCGCGCATCGCCACGCCGACGTTGCAGCGCGGTGAAGATGCTGGCCAGCGCGTGCAGGCCGATAAAGGTCTTGCCGCCGGCCGTTGGCACCTTGGCGCACACCTGCGGCGCGTTATGCAGAGCCTTGCGATAACCCGGCATGTTCAGCGCGCCCTGGTCGTCCCAGTGCACGCGGTAGGCCAACTGCGGGTCGTCACAGGCGCGCCAGCGGCGCAGATAGGTTTCCAGGTCGGCGATTACCTGGCTCTGGTAGGCATTCAGTTCCATGCGTATGCGTCCTTAGAGCCGGGTGATATCGCGGGGGATTTTCTTGAAGCGCAGGTTGTGGCGGCGCATAAAGTCTTCGCCCAACGCCAACTGGTCGGCATAGATCAGCGTCGGCCCTGGGCTCTGGATCAGCTCGGCGAGCAGGTCGAGATCGAGGGCGGTGATGCGCGCGGGCTCGTAGCAGAAGAACACCCGCTGGCCATTGGCCTCGCCCAACCAGTAGCGATGCCGGGGGTTGTCCAGCGCCGCGCGGGCCTCGGCCGGAATGCATTCCTGATAGGCCACATAGTCGCGGATGGCCGCCAAACCGACGGCCGGGTTGAGGTGCTGGAACTCGTCGAACAGCGGCTCGCCGAGGCTCTGGAAGCTGAAGCCGCCGCCCAGCCCGGCGACCACCTTGCTGCCCTCGCCATAACCCGCCATCACCCGCCGCACCCGCTCGGCAGTCAGGCTCTCGGCGTAGTCCATCATCTCGATCAGGATAAAACGGCGGTTCCCGCCGTCCTCGGCGTTGAGTTTCAGCACGGCATGGGCGGTGGTGCCGGAGCCGGCGAAGGAGTCGAGGATAATGTCATCCTGCTTCGTTGCAACTTGAATAACTCGGTCAATAAGTCGAGATGGTTTTGGTGTTTCAAAAGAAATTTCATGACCGATAATTGAAATTATTTCCTTTGTGGCTTCTTGGTTATGACCAACCTCATCATTTGGCCACCATGTCCAAACATTGCTTCCTTCTGACTCAGACAGAAACTTTTTTTGTCTTGGTCGTGAATTACCTTCTTTGCCGAACCAGATGCGATTGTCTTTGACAAGCTGCAGGAAAGTTCTCTCTGCTAGCGCCCAACACCGATTACGAGGTGGTAGTATTTTTCTGCCTCTCGGGGTTGTTATTTCAAAGAACTGATCCTCTGTTGCATTGCCAATTTGGCCTGTCAGGTCAACAGAGGCCCACGGCCCTCGTGGGTCTTTATCTGGGTTTTTGAAGTCTTTTGAACGCTGTGATGAGAGAGCAACCTTATTGAGCCGGGGTTTGGCCAGCGTCAAATTTTTGCTGTACACCACTATGTGATCGTGGGCAGGTCCGAGATTTAATCTTGAGTCGGGAGATGTCCTCTTTTGCCAGACAATATTTGCAAGGAAATTTTGTCTGGCAAAAATCTCATCCATCAGGCAGCGCAAGTAATGCATTTCGTTGTCGTCAATGGATATAAAAATCGCCCCATCATCCGCCAATAGCCTATGCAGCAACTTCAAGCGCGGATACATCATGCATAGCCACTTATCGTGGCGGCTTAGGTCCTCGCCTTCCTTGCCAACGACTTTATCCAGCCACTTCTTGATTCGCGGGTCATTGACGTTGTCGTTGTAGCGCCACTCTTCATTGCCGGTGTTGTAGGGCGGGTCGATATAGATGCACTTCACCTTGCCCTCGAATTCGGGCAGCAGGCTTTTCAAGGCTTCCAGATTGTCACCGCGGATGATGCGGTTATCGGCGCTGTTGGCGGGCACGCCTTCGGGGGCTTGGTAGCCGTAGTCGGTGTTTAGGACGCGGTAAGGCACGTCGCGGTGGTGGTGCTTGACCTTGTCTTTGCCCACCCAGTGCAGTGTCGGCATGGTGTTCGCCTTGTCCTTGAAAATTGCAGGCCGCCTAAAGCGGTCTGCAATTTGACACCATGGCAAGTACATAGCGCAAATTGACATAGCGGTTTTGCCTACAAGGCAAGCTGAGGCGAACAATCGCCGCCCATGCATATCGGGCAAATCATCTACGCGTTGCGCAAGGAAAAAGGGCTGACGCAGGAAGCGCTGGCGCTGGAGGCGGACACCGCCACCAGCAATCTGTCGCGTATCGAAAAGGGCCAGCGCAGACCTTCCGGCGCCTTACTCGAACGCCTCGCCGCCGCGCTCGGCACCAGCGTGACGGCCATCTATGCGCGCACAGAGGGCGTTGGCCTCAGCCAAGTCCGCAGCGGCAAAGCCGCTGTAACAGAAGAGGATGCCGACTACTCGCGGGATGCGATTCAGCTACGCCAAGGCTTTCGCGACCTCAGCCCCGGCAACAAACACCTCACGCTCGAATTCGTGCGCATGCTGGGCAGGTTGCAGAAAGAGACCTGAGTTCGCCGCCCAGACAAAAGGCTACCCATCGCTCATAAACTAGATACAGCCGCCACACGGCACGGAGTCATTCGCTGCCCTTACCCCAAGCCCCGTCGAGCCAGACGCCCAAGAAAATCGGCGCGGCGCGTGCCTCGTTGAATTCCTCGGCGTTGCCTTCGCCGCTTTGCGCGGCCTGCTCGATGCGTTCGCGAGTCGCCGGAATCTACTGCACCCCGGAACACGCGGCGACCATCGCCCGCCTGGCCGATGGTGTGGTGGCACCTTCTTCAACAGCCTGCCCCCGGTGCGAGCCGAAACCGTACCTTCCCGCCGGATTCTCTTGATCCCGTGCTTGCCACCTATACTCAAGACACCATGGTCGGACGCGCTGGACGTTCCGTTCGGAGAGGGGGCTGGCAAAACTGCAAAAGCACCACATGCAGCTTGTTAGGAGGAAGAGAGCAGGCCATTGAGGTCTGCGGAGCAATTAAACCCGTATGAGCAGTGTGAAGTACTCGGTTGAAACCTATCCGATGGCGGGTGGGCTACCGCTGTCGAGTCTGTTTTAGGGGACTGCGATGTTGAATCTGCGCTCCCTGATCGTCGCCTTGATGCTGGCGCTGGCGGGATGCGCCACTCCAGATCGCGCCCCCGACCTGACTCCGCCGATTGTGATCGCGGAGAGTACCTGGCGGCAGGTCGATAGCGACATAGTCGCCGCGTCGCTAGCCGCGACAGGACAGGCCCAAAACTACGCACGCGGCTCCATGGAGAGCTGGATGGACCTCGTCTACCAGCGCACCGATGCAGACTTCATTCCTTGGTTTACCAGCTACTGGACCCAGCAATGGCTGAGCATGAAGGTGGCCTGGTACAAGCTGAGCACAGGGGAAGGGACAGATCCGGCCGTTAATCGACTGGCTACCTATCTGCAGGAGCAATACCAGGATCGCGTGCTGGACCCAGTCGCCGAGGAGATCGATCCCGACGTGATCATGGGGCAGGCGACGAAATTCTACGTCCAGCTCCTCGGCGAGCAACTTCAGGGAATCCCGCAGCGCTACGGTGTACCTCTGGATCAATTCGACCGGCGGCTCCAGGACATTCCAGCGATCGCGCTGGCGCCTCCAGCAGCCCACAGCGCTTCGCTCTACCAGATTGTCCACGCCGATCCGCTCGACAGGCTGCCGGCCTATGTGGCCCTGGTCGATCGGATCCGCAATGCCGCTGGTGGCGCGGGAGCCGGGTCATCGGACACAGGGATATCCTCGGTGGCGAAACGGACCAGCGAAACACTGGCGGCCGAGCTCGTCACCAGCGGTGCCGCAAGCGCTGCCTCAGCGGTGCTCCCCCGGATAGCCGGCACGTTGATTTCCCTGGGAGTGGCGGGTTTCAGCGCCATCGCCCGCGAGAACGAACGGCCGGAAATGGAAGCGCAGCTTCGGGAAAACCTGAACGCAGACTTTGACGATGAGTGGCTTGATCTGATGCGCAACCCCGCCACGGGGGTGCTGGCAGGGGTCTATCACATATCTGGACAAGTCGAAGGAAGTCTCGCCAAAACCGCTGCGCTGCCGGTCAAATTCGAACCGGTACCGCGAGAAGTTCCCCTGCCAGGCGAGCAACCGCTTCAGGACGGAGGAAGTGTCTACGACGCCCCTACCGACGATGGGAGCGCGGATCAATAACCCGCACGGCCGCTGGCAGGCATTTTTATCCGCACCAGGAACGGGATGGGAATCGCCCCGAGTCCAATCGACAGTCTTGATCGAGGGTCGGCTTTGCCCGAAGAGGTGGCAAAGATCAATGTGTCGCGAATGTCAGGTACCGGTGCGGTCTGGACGTCCTCCCATCCAGTTCTGGCGAGCCGGGTAAGCCCGCTTTTGGCCGACCCAGTCAATTAAAAGGGCGAGATGGGTCAGTAATGCACGCAGCTCAAAAACTGCGCCACGCTGCTGCTTACACACCGGCGCCCAGTCGGCGAGACCATGAGAAGCAGGGTGGCTGCCTCCACCCTAGGGCGCGCTTGGCAACAACTCCGGCGCTTCGCGCTGCAATTGGCTCTGCAGCATCTCCAACTGCTCCAGGGCGGCGCGTGCCTCGTTGAGTTCCTCGGCGTTGCGTTCGCCGCTTTGCGCGGCCTGTTCGATGCGTTCGCGGATTTCCGGAATCTGCTGCACCCCGGCGGCGTAGGCCTGGATCTGCTCGCGGCTCTGGCGGTCTTCGAACTGGGCATAGCGCGCCGGGTCGGCCAGGGCGGCGGCGGGCGCCTTGGCCCGCGGTTGGCTGGGCTGGAGCGCCGGGCTGCGGGGGTCGCCCTGTTCGGCCATCAGTTGCATCAGGGTCACGGCTTCTTCGGCGCTGAGGCGGGCGGGCTCGACCTGCGCCGGTTCGGCCGGGAGGCTGACCGGCACCGCGGTCACGCTAAAGTCCGCCACGTTCGCGCTCGGCGAGGGTTGCGGCGCGGCCAGCGGCCGTGTTGGCTCGGCGGCCCGCGGCGGCAGCGGCACAGCCGCGACCGGCGCCTCGGCCGGCCGACTCAGCCAGACCACCCCCAGCGCCGTCGCCACGGCCAGCAGGGCCAGCAGGGCCAGCCCCAGCCAGGCCTTCATGCCCCCGCCACCTGGGCTGCGGCGCGCAGCGTTTTAAGCCGTGCGTCGAACTGCACCGCGAGCTTCTGCTTGGCCACCGCCTGATTGATCTCGTAGCGCACGCTGGGATCGCTCAGCGGCAATTGGCGGTCCTCGCGCGCGCGCACCCGGATGATCTCGAAGGCGCCGTCGATCAGCATCGGCTGCGATTGGCTAGCGGCCTTCTGGATCAAGGCGGCCTTGTGCAGGAAATCCAGTTGCGGGTCGTCATGGCGGATCAGGCCGAGGTCGCCCGGCGGTGTGCGGGTCTTGTCCGCGGCAGTGGAATAACGCCGCACCGCCTCGTCGAAGGCCAAGCCGTTCTGCAGCTCGGCATAGACCTTATCGGCCGTGGCCTGATCGGCCAGGCGGATATGCGCGGCCTGGACCCGGGCGACGTTCTGGTACTGCGCCAGGTTGGCCTGGTAGTAGGCCTGCGCCTCCGCGTCGCTGACCTGGCGCGCCAACTGTTTCAGGCTTTCCGTCTCGTGGTGGAAGTCGCTGTACAGGCCGATCTGGTGCAAATACTTGTGCCGCACCAGCTTGTCGCGCACCAGCCGCCGCACGCCGGCCTGCTCCTCGGCGCCGAAGCCCTGCTGGCCGAGCTGGTACCAGAGGTAATCGCGCCGCACCCGCTGCTGCACCTCGCGCGCCAGGTACTCCAGGTTGCCCTGCTGCAACTCCACCTGGCCCTGCACCGACACGCCCTCATACAGCTCCAACAGGCTGAGCCGCCGCGCCGGCTGCGCGGGGAACTGCCAGTCGAGCAGGGCGATGCCGGCCGCGGCCTGACGCTGCGCCTCGCTCAGCCACAGGCTATTGACCACCACGCCCTGGGCCGCGGGCGCCAGGGTCTGGCGCAGCAGCTCGGCGCTGAGCGGCTGCGGGTTGCGCAGGAAGGGGCCGATATCGCGCTGCAGACGCTGGCCATGAACCCGCTCGATCAGGCTGGCGGCTTCCTCCTCCACCAGGGCGTCGAGGTCGCGGCGGTTGGCCTCGTTCAGCTCGGCCTCCACCGCCCGCGCCAGCAGGCGGTTTTCCACCAGGCCCTCACGCAACTGGCGCGGGTCGGTGTTGAACTTCACCCGCAGCAGCGCCTGCTGCAGCAGCTCGATGCTCTTGCCCGGCAGGCGTTCGCCGTCGATGCGCAGATCGCCGGCGGCCTGGGCGGCGAAGCCCAGGCCCAGGCCGAGAGCGAGCACTAGGGCGCGGCCCAGCCCGGCGGCCGGGCCGCGTGCCTTACAGTCCACCTTGACCATAGAAGCTGTTGGCGCCCTTGGTCAGCACGCTGACGGTCAGCGCGATGGATTCCGGAATCATCTCCTTGGCCACCCGCAGGCGCGTCGGGTAGCTGGTGTCGTACAGCGGCTCCGGATGCTGGTAAGCGACCTGCGCGGTCTGGGTCAGCAGGTCGCGCAGCGGCTGCTGCGCATCGTAGCGACCGACCAGGTTGGCCACCGCCGTCGGGTCGTTGAGGCTCTCGCTGAAGTAATGGTCGTCGACCCAGCCTTCCCAGCCGGAGTGACCGTTGCCCGAGGTGATCCAGGCGTGGTGCGGCTGCGCCACGTCGCCGGTGGCGTGCAGGGAATAACCGATGGTCTGCAGCGAAGGCGCCGCCTTGAACTGGTCGAACCAGTACTTGGCCAGGTTGTCGATCGGCTGGAAGGCCGCGGTCTGGAAATCGCCGTAGTGCTGCTGCCAGTCCGAGGAGCTGCCCTGGCGGTAGTGCGTCTCGGTGCTGTTGAAGTCGTCCTTTTTCAGCTCGCGGTTGTACAGATAGACCATGGCGTACCAGTCGACGTCGCCGCCCCAGCTGCCGTCGACCTTGCGGTAGCGGTAGTCGTAGCCGCCGTGGTCGTTGCCGTGGGCATCGCCCTGGCGGCCCATGTTGATGAAGTGCCAGTAGGAGGTGTAGTTGACCAGGGAGGACGCAGCGCCGGCGACCGGCGCGTACTCGTAGCCGATCCACCAGCCGCCGAGGCGGGTGTCCTTGAAGTCGTCGACGTCGTAGGCCGCCTGGCCGAGGATCTCGCCGGCCTGGGCCGGACTGCCGGCGGCGCCGACATAGAACTGGTAGGCCCGGCGCATGTCCGCCGTGGCGCTGGCCGAGTTCATATAGGTCAGGGCGTCTTTGACGATGTTCTTGTGGGTGGGTTGCGACCAGGCGCCGGCTTGGCCGGCGACGGCGGCCAGGCAGAGGCCGGCGGCGAGAGCGGTGATGGGTTTCATGGCGAGTGCGCTCGAGTTGTTATTGGAGTTGAGCATCTATAAGCCGCGCAGATGGCAAGCGTGTGGCAACGGCGGCTACTGCGGCTACTGCGGCTACTGCGTACTAAACACTCTGGCCGCGCCCGGCGCGCCCAACCAAAGACGGGGAGGCCCCGCATAGGCCCCAGCCAAATGGGGGGATTCACACATCGCGGTGTCGATTCAGGCGCCGGCCTCGAGTTCCGTCTGCAGCCAATCGACGAAGCGCTGCACCAACCGCATCCGCCGTTTGCGCTCGGGCAGCACGGCGTAGTAACCGAAGCGCGATTCGGCGCTCTCGGCGATGACCCGGCACAGTAAGCCCTGTTCGAGCAACTCATCGACCAGATGGCGCCAGCCGATGGCCACGCCTTGACCCGCGATGGCAGCCTGGATCAGCAGGGTGTAGTTGTCGAAGCGCAGGGCCGCGGAACTCGGCTGCTGAGCAATGCCCAAGGCCTGGAACAGACCGGCCCAATCGAACCAGCGGCTCGCCACTTCCGGCTTCAGGTGGAGCATCGGCAGACCTGCCAGTTGCTCTTTCGCCAAGGGTAGTTGGCGGCCTTCGAGCAATCGGGGGCTGCAGACCGGGAAGACTTCCTCGCTGAACAGGCGGAGCGCCTCGCCGTGCTTGAAGCGCCCGTCACCGAAGGCGATGGCGACGTCGATGTCGCTGCGCAGGGCGGTCATGCTGCGGTCACTGGTGATCAGGCTGACGTCCAGCTGCGGATTGGCCTGGCGGAAACGCGGCAGGCGCGGCATCAACCAGTAGGCGGCGAAGGCGAAGTCGGTGGCGACCTGCAACACCTCATGCTGATTCTGCGCGGTCACTGCGGCGAGGCCGGCATCGATCGACTCCAGACCGAGCTGGACGTGCTGCTGCAACAACTGCCCGGCTTCGGTAAGCGCAATGCCACGGTGGATGCGGTCGAACAGCCGCACGCCCAGTTCCTTCTCCAGCCGCTTGATCTGCTGGCTGACCGCCGGCTGAGTGGTGCCCAGCTCCGCCGCCGCCGCGGTGAAGCTCAGCTGGCGGGCGGCGGACTCGAACACCCGCAGCAAGTCGAGGGACAGCTTCAAGCGCAGCTCTCACATAAGCACCGGTTATCCGAAACATGTCTGGCCATGCGCTTTACCCCTCCAATCAGCAGGCAGAAGATCAGTCAACGAACTATCGCATAACCGATCCGCATAGGATAAGCCTGCCAAAATGAAGCGCCCTAACATCCTTTTCATCATGGCCGACCAGATGGCTGCGCCGCTGCTGCCGTTCTACCACGCCGCCTCGCCGATCAAGCTGCCCAACCTCAGCCGCCTGGCCGGCGAAGGCGTGCTGTTCGATTCCGCCTACTGCAACAGCCCGTTGTGCGCACCCTCGCGCTTCACCCTGGTCAGCGGCCAACTGCCGTCGAAGATCGGCGCCTACGACAATGCCGCCGACTTCCCCGCCGACGTGCCGACCTACGCCCACTACCTGCGCCGCCTCGGCTACAAGACCGCGCTGTCCGGCAAGATGCACTTCTGCGGCCCGGACCAGCTGCACGGCTACGAGGAACGCCTGACCAGCGACATCTACCCGGCCGACTACGGCTGGGCGGTGAACTGGGACGAACCGGAGGTGCGCCCGAGCTGGTACCACAATATGTCCTCGGTGCTGCAAGCCGGGCCCTGCGTGCGCACCAACCAGCTGGATTTCGACGAGGAGGTGGTGTTCAAGGCCCAGCAGTACCTGTTCGACCATGTGCGCAGTGAGGGCGAGCAGCCGTTCTGCCTGACCGTGTCCATGACCCACCCGCACGACCCCTATACCATCCCCAAGGCGTTCTGGGACCTGTACAGCGACGACGATATCGAGCTGCCGCGCGTGCAGCTGAGCCAGGAGCAGCAGGACCCCCATTCGCGGCGCCTGCTCAAGGTCTACGACCTCTGGGATAAGCCACTGCCCGAGGCCAAGATCCGCGATGCGCGCCGCGCCTATTACGGCGCTTGCAGCTATATCGACCACAACGTCGGCAAACTCCTGCAAACCTTGGAGGAAACCGGGCTGGCCGAGAACTGCCTGATCGTCTTCTCCGGCGACCACGGCGACATGCTCGGCGAGCGCGGCCTCTGGTACAAGATGCACTGGTTCGAGATGGCCGCGCGGGTGCCGCTGCTGATCCATGCGCCGGGGCAGTTCGGCCCACGGCGGGTCAGCGCCGCGGTCTCCACCGCCGACCTGTTGCCGACCCTGGTGGAACTGGCCGGCGGCTCGGTCGAAGCCAATCTGCCGCTGGACGGCCGCTCCCTGCTGGCGCATTTGCAGGGCGAGGGCGGGCATGACGAGGTGTTCGGCGAATACATGGCCGAAGGCAGCACTGGCCCGCTGATGATGATTCGCCGCGGCCCCTACAAGTTCATCTATTCCGAGCAGGACCCCTGCCTGCTGTTCGACCTGCACAACGACCCGGACGAACGGGAAGAACTCAGCCAGTCGCCGCAGCACCAGGCGCTGTTCGCCGCCTTTGTGGCGGAGGCGCGGGCCAAGTGGGACGTCCCGGCGATACACCGACAGGTGCTGGCCAGCCAGCGCCGCCGCCGTTTCGTCACCCAGGCCCTGACCATCGGCCAGCTGAAGAGCTGGGACCACCAGCCGCTGGTCGACGCCAGCCAGCAGTACGTGCGCAACCATATCGACCTGGACGATCTGGAACGCCGCGCCCGCTTTCCGCAACCCGAACCCATGAAACCGTAGGCGCTCGCTCCTACAAGAACTGCACCCTGAGAGGTAGACGGCATGAACAGAATCAACGCACTGCTGGCCGGCGGCTTGCTGCTGGCCGCCACCACGTTCCAGGCCCAGGCCGAGGACGCCAGTTGCAGCACGGTGAAGATGGCCGATCCGGGCTGGAGCGATATCGCCGTGACCAACGGCGTTACCGCGTTCCTGCTGGACGGCATGGGTTACAAGAGCAAGATCGACACCCTGGCGGTACCGATCATTTTCGGCGGCCTGAAGGATGGTCAGGTGGACGTCTTCCTCGGCAACTGGATGCCCGCGCAACAGGGCCACTACGACAAGTTCGTCAAGAACGGCGATGTCGTGCAACTGGCGAAGAACCTCGATGGCACCGAGTTCACTCTGGCCGTACCGGACTACGTCTGGAATGCCGGTGTGAAGGATTACGCCGACCTGAGCAAATTCGCCGACAAGTTCGACAAGAAGATCTACGGCATCGGCTCAGGCGCTCCGGCAAACCAGTCGCTGCAGCAAATCATCAGCAAGAATGAGTTCGACCTCGGTCAGTGGAAACTGGTGGAATCCAGCGAGCAGGCGATGCTCTCGGAAGTCGGCCGTGCGGTTAAGCGCGAACGCTTCATCACCTTCCTCGGCTGGACCCCGCACCCGATGAATGTGCAGTTCAACATGAAATACCTGACCGGCGGCGAGAAATACTTCGGTGCCAGCGGCAGCGTCTATACCCTGACTCGCAAGGGCTACGCCGAGGCCTGTCCGAATGTCGGCCAGTTGCTGAGCAACCTGCGCTTCACCCAGGAGATGGAGAACAGCATCATGGCCGCGGCGCTGGCGAAGAGGGGCAGCACCAGCGAAGCGGTGCAGGCTTGGATCAAGGCCCATCCGCAAGTGCTGGAGCAGTGGTTGAGCGGGGTCAAGACTAAAGATGGCGCCGACGCACTGCCGACGGTCAAAGCCAATCTTTAAACCGACTTAACCTGTAGAAGGCGTCACCACCCAGCGCGGCGCTTGTTGTCTGGTTACCCTAGAGTGCTGAACGGCTTGCACCTATGTTTTCTCAGGTCGCATTGCTTGAACATCTAGGAGCGGGCCATGCCCGCGAAGCCCTTGTCTCTAGAGCTTCGCGGGCATGGCCCGCTCCTACGCGAACGAACAGAGACCGCCATGCGCTGGCCCAACCGCCTCATGCTGCTGCCCTTCCTCGCCTGGCTACCCCAGCAGCGTCGCACCACCGTGGGTCGCGACTTGCTGGTCGGCCTGAGCGGCGCCGTGCTGGCGCTGCCGCAATCTATCGCCTATGCCCTGATCGCCGGCCTGCCGGCCGAATACGGGCTGTACGCGGCCATAGTGCCGGTGATCGTCGCCTGCCTGTGGGGCTCGTCCTGGCATTTGATCTGCGGGCCGACCGCGGCCATTTCCATCGTCCTGTTCACCAGCGTCAGCCCGCTGGCGGTGCCGGGCAGCACCGATTACATCGAGCTGATTCTGCTGCTGACCTTTCTCGCCGGCGTGTTCCAGTGGCTGCTCGGCCTGCTGCGCTTCGGCTCGCTGGTCAACTTCGTCTCACAGTCGGTGGTACTCGGGTTTAGCGCGGGCGCGGCAGTGGTGATCGCCATCGGCCAACTGCCCAACCTGCTCGGCCTCGAGATCCCCAGCCAGGCGACCGCCCTCGCCAGCCTGCTCAAACTGGGCCAGCAGCTGCCCCAGGCGCACCCGGCGTCCTGGCTGATCGCCGCCCTGACCCTGGCCGTCAGCCTGCTGGTCAGGCGCTTCTGGCCACGGGCGCCAGCCTTGCTGCTGGGCATTCTGGCCGGCAGCCTGGCGGTCTGGGCCTTGCCCCAGTTCAGCGCCAGCGTGCCCCTGGTCCGCGCCTTCAGCGGCCAACTACCACCGTTCAGCCCACTGCCGCTCGACCCAGCCAGCATGCTGCGGCTGCTGCCCACGGCAGTGGCCTGCGGCATGCTCGGGCTGGTCACCAGTTTATCGATTGCCCGCAGCCTGGCCAGCAAGTCGCAACAGGTGCTCAACGCCAATCAGGAAGTTCGCGCCCAGGGGCTGTCGAATATGCTCGGCGCCTGGTTTTCCGGCTATCTCTCGGCCGGTTCCTTCACCCGCTCGGCGCTGAACCTGCAAGGCGGCGCCCACTCGCCCTTGGCCGGGGTGTTTTCCGCACTGCTGGTGGCGCTGTTCGCCGTGTTTGGCGCCAGCCTGATCGCGCATATCCCGCTGCCCAGCATGGCCGCGAGCATCCTGCTGATCTGCTGGGGGCTGATCGACTTTCACGGCATCCGCGCGCTGTATCGGGTCAGCCGCGCGGAATTTCTGGTGATGACCCTGACCCTGCTCGCCACCCTGCTGCTGGAGTTGCAAACGGCGATCTACGCAGGGGTGCTTGCATCGCTGTTCTTCTACCTGAAACGCACCTCGCAGCCGCGCGTGCAGCAGTGGCGTGAAGGCGAAGAGGAGGTGCTGCGGGTGGAGGGTTCGATCTTCTTCGGCGCCTGCCACTATCTGCAGTTGCGCCTGCAGCGCAGCCAGGGCGCGCGGGTGGTCATCGAGGCGCAGCACATCAACTTCATCGACTACGCCGGCGTGGCCATGCTCCACCAGGAAGCCCGGCGCCTGCTGGCCCAGGGCCGCAGCCTGACGTTGAGACGGGCCAGGGCGCAGGTGATCGAAGAGCTGCGCAAGCTGGAAGGGGCCGAGCACTGCCCGATCCGTTTCGAGACCTAGGGTGGGTTAGCTGATGTAGGGTGGGTGCAACCCACCATCCGGCCCAACGGGCCGGTCATGGCGATACCAGGTGGCATCGATGGTGGGTTAGGCGCGCAGCCACTTCTGGCCCAGCCTGATCCCGTAGGGTGCGCTGTGCGCACCAGCTACAGCGGCCCTTGGTGCGCGCAGCGCACCCTACGAGCGAACCCTATCTACGCCAGCAGGCGGCGCAGCTCGGCCAAGACCGGCGCCGTGGCAGGCCGCACGCCGCGCCAGAGGAAGAAGGCTTCAGCGGCCTGTTCGACCAGCATGCCGAGACCATCCAGCGCGCGAGGCGCGCCGTGCTCGCTGGCCCAACGGCAGAACGCGGTCGGCTCCTTGCCGTACATCATGTCGTAGCACAGGGTATGGCCAGGCCGAATCAGGCTCGCCGAGATCGGCGGCAACTCGCCGGCCAGACTGGCCGAGGTGCCGTTGACGATCAGGTCGAGCGGCTCTTCCAACCAGTCGAAACCACTGGCGCACAGCGGCCCGAGGTCGGCGAACTGCTGGGCCAAGGCTTCGGCTTTTTCCACCGTGCGGTTGGCGATCACCAGCGCCGCCGGCCGCTCGGCCAGGAACGGCGCCAAGACCCCACGCACCGCGCCGCCGGCGCCGAGCAGGAGAATGCGTTTACCCGCCAGGGCAAAGCCGGCATTCACCGTCAGATCACGCACCAGCCCGGCACCGTCGGTGTTATCGCCGAGCAGGCTGCCATCGGCCAGCTTCTTCAAGGTATTCACCGCGCCGGCCCGCTGGGCACGGGCGCTCAGGCTATCGGCGAGCCAATAGGCCTGCTCCTTGAACGGCACGGTGACATTGGCACCCTCGCCGGTCTGGAAGAACGCCCGGGCAAAGCCACTGAAGTCGTCCAGCGGTGCCAGCAGGGCCTCGTACGTCAGTTGCTGGCCGGTCTGCGCGGCGAACAAACGCTGAATCAGCGGCGACTTGCTGTGGCCGATCGGGTTGCCGAATACCGCATAACGATCCATCAACGTGCCGCCTCAGCCAGCCAATCGCGGTCGGTGAGGAAATACTCGGTCAGCCGCGCTTCTTCGCTGCCGGGCGCGGGCTTCCAGTCATAACCCCAGCGCACCAGGGGCGGCAGCGACATCAGGATCGACTCGGTGCGCCCGCCGGACTGCAGGCCGAACAGCGTGCCGCGGTCATAGACCAGGTTGAACTCGACGTACCGGCCACGGCGGAAGGCCTGGAACTCGCGCTGTTGCTCGGTAAAGGGCATGGCTTTGCGCTTGTGTACGATCGGTAGGTAGGCCTCGATAAAGGCGTCGCCGATGGCGCGCATAAAGGCGAAGCTGGTGTCGAAATCCCACTCGTTGAGGTCATCGAAGAACAGGCCGCCCACGCCGCGCGGCTCATTGCGGTGCTTGATGTGGAAGTAGCGATCGCACCAGGCTTTGTAGCGCGGGTAAACCTCGGCGCCGAACGGTGCGCAGGCTCGCTCGGCGATGCGGTGCCAGTGCACGCAGTCTTCCTCGACGGCGTAGTAGGGGGTCAGGTCGAAGCCACCGCCGAACCACCAGACCGGCTCTTCGCCTTCCTTCTCGGCGATAAAGAAGCGCACGTTGGCGTGGGCGGTCGGCACATGGGGGTTTTCCGGGTGCATCACCAGCGACACGCCGAGGGCCTCGAAGGCACGCCCGGCCAGCTCCGGCCGATGGGCGCTGGCCGACGGCGGCAGGCCGCTGCCGAAGACGTGGGAGAAGTTCACCCCGCCTTTTTCCAACAGCGCGCCGTTCTCGATCACCCGCGTGCGCCCGCCGCCGCCGGCCGGGCGCTGCCAGGCGTCTTCAACGAAGCGCGCGCTACCGTCTTCGCCTTCCAGCGCGGCACAGATACGGTCTTGCAGGTCGAGCAGATAGGCCTTCACGGCCGCGGTACGGTCACTCACAGCATCACCTTTTGGAGATCTGGCCTCGCCAGATTTCTGCAGTACATGGATGTGCCGCCCGCCAAGCAAAGACGGCTCTTTGCGTTGTCGTGAGCCGAGTCCGGACCTGTACCAGACTCGGCATCCTTGCGCCCAAGCCCGGGCGGACTTGGGCAACACTTAAACGGCGGGCAAAGCCACGCCGCGCGTGGCCTATAGGCTGAACAGGGGCGCTAGCATAGCATCTGCACCGGCCCCTTCGCTGTTGACGCAGATCAAGCGGGAGAGTTGCATAGGGCCTTTGCCGAACCGTCCAGAGGAGCTTGCCCATGGCCAAACGCATCCAGTTCGCCACCCACGGTGGCCCCGAAGTGCTCGACTACGTCGACTACAGCCCCGCCGAGCCGGGACCGCAGGAAGTCCGGGTAGAGAACCAGGCGATCGGCCTGAACTTTATCGACACCTATTTCCGCAGCGGCCTCTACGCGCCGCCGGCCTTGCCCTCCGGCCTAGGTACCGAAGGCGCCGGGGTGGTGGAGGCGGTGGGCAGCGCCGTGACCCATTTGCAGGTCGGTGACCGCGTCGCCTACGCCACCGGCCCGTTGGGTGCCTACAGCGAACTGCATGTGCTGCCGGCGCAGAAGCTGGTCAAGCTGCCGGACAGCATCAGCTTCGAGCAGGCCGCCAGCGTGATGCTCAAGGGCCTGACCGTGCAGTACCTGCTACGCCAGACCTATCCGCTCCAAGGCGGCGAAACCATCCTGTTCCATGCCGCGGCCGGCGGGGTCGGCAGCCTGGCCTGCCAGTGGGCCAAGGCCCTGGGCGTGAAGCTGATCGGCACCGTCGGCTCGCCCGCCAAAGCCGAGCGGGCCAAGGCCCTCGGTGCCTGGGCGACTATCGACTACAGCCGCGAGAACGTGGTCGCGCGCGTACTGGAATTGACCGACGGGCAGAAGTGCCCGGTGGTCTACGACTCGGTCGGCAAGGATACCTGGGAAACCTCGCTGGACTGCGTCGCGCCGCGCGGCCTGCTGGTCAGCTTCGGCAATGCCTCCGGGCCGGTCAGCGGGGTCAACCTCGGCATCCTCGCGCAGAAAGGCTCGCTCTACGTCACCCGCCCGACCCTGGCCAGCTATGCCGACAGCGCCGAGCACCTGCAGGCCATGGCCGATGAACTGTTCGCGATGATCGCCAGTGGCAAGATTCAGCTGGAGATCAACCAGCGCTTCGCCTTGAGCGAAGCCGCCGAGGCCCATCGCGCACTGACCGGACGACAGACTAGCGGCTCGACCATTTTGCTGCCGTAGGCTGGGTAGAGCGCAGCGACAAAACGGCAGGAAAGCCGTTTTGCACAGCTTTAGCTGCCCGCCGGGCGAGGTGCATGGATGCACCTCATAAAACCCAGCACCGCCCAAGCTGGGTTTCGGCATATGGCCGGCCTACGCCGAACGTATCACCTGGCCGCTGACCAGATCACGAATCACGCTGGGGTTCTTGCGCCCGCCCAAGGCGCCAGCGAGCACCGCGTCGAGCTGCCGCGGAAAGTACTGCTGGATCCGCAGCCGCGTACGCGCCGGCAGACGGCCGGCGGGATTGGCCGAGGTGGACACCAGCGGCCCGGTCAACGCGCACAGCTCACGCACCAGCAGGTGGCCGCTGACGCGCAAGGCTACGCTGTCGTGCTGACCGGTAATCCACGCCGGGAGGCGGTTCTGGTGCGGCACCAGCCAGGTATTCGGCCCCGGCCAGGTGCTGGCCAGGCGATCGAGCCAGAGCTCGGGAAAGTCTTCGAGGAGAAAGTCGAATTGGCGAATGCTGTCGGCGACCAGGATCAGGCCCTTGTCGATCGGCCGATCCTTCAGCGCCAGCAGGCGCTCGACCGCCTCGGCGTTCCACGGATCGCAGCCCAGGCCCCAGACGGCCTCGGTCGGATAGGCGATCACCCCACCGTTGCGCACCACGCGCGCCACCTGCTGTACCCGCCAACTGCTCACCATCGCCACCTCTTCGCGCATAACTGGCGTGCAGTGTACCCAAGCTGGTATCTCGACTCATAAGTTTGGCGAAGGGTTGGCGAGCTACCAGCTCTAGCGGCCCACCCAACGCCCGCCCTCGCAGGCCACCCGGCCCTCCAACTCCAACTCGGTCAGCGCCGCCAACACCTGCGGCAACGGCCAGCCGCAAGCCGCGGCCAGGGCCTCGCTGCTATGGGGCGCGGCATACAGCAGTTGCAGCAGCGGATGGACGACGGCGGCGGGCGCCACTGGCGCTGTGTCGGCGGCGGGCGGCAAGGCTTGCCAGCCGCGCAGCGCCTCCAGAATATGCTCGACGCTCTCCACCAGAGTGGCGCCGTCACGGATCAATTGATGGCAACCGCGGGCGCCTGGGTGGTGGATCGAACCCGGAATCGCGTAGACCTCGCGGCCCTGCTCGGCCGCCAGGCGCGCCGTGATCAAGGAGCCGCTCGACGGACTCGCCTCGACCACCAGCACGCCAAGCGACAGGCCGCTGATGATCCGATTGCGCCGTGGAAAATTACTCGCGTGCGGCGGGCAGTCCAGCGGCAACTCGGACACCAGCGCGCCAGCCTGCTCGCGAATCGCCGCCGCCAAGCGCAGATGCTGTTGCGGATAGAGACGCTGCAGCCCCGTGCCGAGTACCGCGACGGTTTTTCCGCCGGCCTCCAGCGCGCCTTGATGGGCCGCACCGTCGATGCCCAGGGCCAGACCGCTGGTGATCACGAAACCGCCGCCGGCCAGACTCCGTGCGAAGGCCTGCGCCGTGTCCAGCCCGGGCTTGGACGCGCGGCGACTGCCGACCATCGCCAGTTGCGGCTGCTGCAGAATGCTCGGTTCGCCGGCCACGAACAGCAGCGGCGGGGCATCCGCCAGTTCGGCCAACAGCGCGGGGTAATGCGGATCGTCCCACATCAACAGATGCTGGCCGGGCTGCTCGAGCCAGGCCAAGGCGGCTGCGGCCCGCTCGCGGATCTCGGCACTGCGCCGCGGCTCTGCACAGGCTGCCGGTAAACCCAGGGCGCGCCAGGCCGTGGCCGGCGCGCTGAGGGCCGAGGAGGCGCTGCCAAAGGCCGCGAGTAATTTGCGCAAGCGCCGCGGCCCGAGTTCGGGCAGGCAATGCAGACGGAGGCGGGCCTCCAGCTCGGCGGGAGAGGCGAGTGACATGCTGATCATCCTTGATCGGGCCCGCCGCAGCGGGTGGCAGACAACTACTCGGGGAAAACTACTGGGCTAGAAAGCAGAACCCCCGCGGCGCGGGGGTCTTGGGTGTTAGGGGTTTTGCACCTTGTCCATCAGCTCCAGCGAGCGAGTGGCCCCCAGGATCAAGCCGTAGGAAAGCTTGTCGTAGGTGCGGAACACCATCAGCAGGCCGGCACGCTCGTCGGGGATCTTCACCGACTCATCGGTGATGCGATCGCGCACGGTTTCCCCGGTTTTGTACACCGCCAGCACGTTGCCTTCGCTGAGCCCATCGCGCTTGCCCTTGTTCAGGGTCACCACGTCGAACTGACCGATCTGGGTGACGCCGCGCGGCACATCGATGATCAGGCCTTGCACTTCCTTGGCCGGCGCACTCGGCATGAAGGTCGAGTTCACCGCGCGCTCTTCGGTGGGGAACAGCCGATCGCCATTACGCACTTCCTGGGTGGTGCGAGTCAGGTTCATGGTCGCCACATCGCCTTCTTCGGCAACCACTTCGCCGCCGCCGATGTCGTCGGCGTTGATCCCGAGAAACTCGTCGGTGTACGGATCGGTGTAGGTCTTGCCCTGGCGGAAGATGCCGTAGGCCGGATGCGCTTCATCGAAGCGGCCACGCGCATACACGCGGTCACCGGCGCCACTGACCACGCGCTCGGCGTTGCCGGCGACTATGTAGGGCGCGCCCAGGAACTGCTCGGGCGTGTCGACGATGCGGTTGGTGATCAGGAAGCTGTTGATCGCCTCCAGCGGGATGGTCGGAATCGCTTGCGCCATCGGCGTGCTGCGCACCTGCGGCGACAGCTTGATGGTGCCGCGCGACTCGCCACGATTGAGCACCAGGCGCGGCTGGCCATCGACATAAGTCAGGCTGAGGGTATCGCCCGGGTAGATCAGATGGGGGTTTTCCACTTGCGGATTAGCGTGCCAGATTTCCGGCCACTTCCAGGGTTCACGCAGGAATTTCCCGGAAATATCCCAGAGGGTATCGCCCTTGACCACGGTATAGCGGTCCGGGTGACCATCCTTGAGCTGCACTTCGGCCTGGGCCAAGCCACTGGCGGCAAGGAGCAGCAGGGCGAGTAGTGATTTCCTCATGCGGTGAATCCCTTTATTATGTGTCTTCACGTGGAACGCCCAAGGGCTGCCCCGAAACCCTCGGGAGCCGCGGCCTGAAGCCGTTTTTCAATGCTGCTCAGCATATTAGCAGCGGATTTTGACTTTATTCCACAAGTGCATCACACAACGCATATGGCAATTCTAAACATCCTCGAGTTTCCCGATCCGCGCCTGCGCACCATCGCCAAGCCGGTGGACCTGGTCGATGACGCCTTGCGTCAGCTGATCGACGACATGTTTGAAACCATGTACGCCGCCCCGGGCATTGGTTTGGCCGCCACCCAGGTCAATGTGCATAAGCGCGTGGTGGTGATGGATCTCAGCGAAGACAAGAGCGAGCCGCGGGTGTTTATCAACCCTGAGTTCGAGACCTTGACCGAGGAAGTCGAGCAGTACCAGGAGGGCTGCCTCTCGGTGCCGGGTTTCTACGAAAACGTCGACCGCCCGCAGAAGGTCAAGATCAAGGCCATGGACCGCGACGGCCAAGCCTTCGAAGTGATCGCCGAAGGCCTGCTGGCGGTGTGCATTCAGCACGAGTGCGACCATCTCAACGGCAAACTCTTTGTCGATTACCTGTCCACGCTCAAGCGCGACCGGATCAAGAAGAAGCTGGAGAAGCAACACCGCCAGCACGCTTGAGTCCGACACCAAAGGCTTGCCGGCAGGCCGTGTGAAAACGTAGCGAGCGAAGGTTAGACAAGGCAAAAACAGGCGAAAAAGCGCAGTTTACGTGTGGTAAATGAGCATTTTGAGCCTGTTTTTAACGCCGTATAACCGAGTGCAGTAGTTTTCTCACGGCCTGCGCAAGCCTTTTTCTTTTCTGGTGCACTTTATTTCAGGAGCAACCTTCTTTGCGCATCGTCTTTGCCGGCACCCCGGAATTTGCCGCACAGCATCTGCAGGCCTTGCTGACTAGCGAGCACCAGCTGGTCGCCGTCTACACCCAGCCGGACCGCCCCGCCGGCCGTGGCCAGAAGCTGATGCCCAGCCCGGTGAAACAGCTGGCCCTGCAACACGCGCTGCCGGTGTACCAACCGCAGACCTTGCGCGACCCCGCCGCGCAAGCGGAGCTGGCGGCGCTGCAAGCGGACTTGCTGGTGGTGGTGGCCTACGGCCTGATCCTGCCGCAGGTGGTGCTGGATACTCCGCGCCTGGGTTGCATCAACAGCCACGCCTCCTTGTTGCCGCGCTGGCGCGGGGCGGCGCCGATTCAGCGCGCCATCGAAGCCGGCGATCGCGAATCCGGAGTGACTGTGATGCAGATGGAAGCCGGCCTGGATACCGGGCCGATGCTGCTGAAAGTCCACACCCCGATCTCGGCCTCCGACACCGGCGGCAGTCTGCATGACCGCCTCGCCGAACTGGGCCCGCCCGCCGTGCTGCACGCCATCGCCGGTCTGGCCGCCGGCACGCTCGAGGCCGAGGTGCAAGACCACGGCCTGGCCACCTACGCGCACAAGTTGAACAAGGACGAAGCGCGCCTGGACTGGCAGCGCCCGGCCCTTGAACTGGAGCGCCTGATTCGCGCCTTCAACCCCTGGCCGATCTGCCACAGCAGCCTCAATGGCGAGCCCCTGAAAGTCCTCGCCGCGCACTTGGCGGAAGGCCAGGGCCAGCCCGGCCAAGTCATCCAGGCCGGCCGCGAGGGCTTGACCGTGGCCTGCGGCGAAGGGGCGCTGCGCCTGACTCGGCTGCAACTCCCCGGCGGCAAGCCGTTGCACTTCGCCGACCTGTTCAACAGCCGCCGCGAGCAGTTTGCCCTCGGCACGCTGCTGGGGGCGGCAGCATGAATCCGCGTCTGGCCGCCGCCCGTGCCCTGGCGGCGGTACTCGCCGGCAAGGCCTCGCTGAACAGTTCCCTGCCGGCGCAGCTGGACAAGGTCGAGCCCCGCGACCGCGGCCTGACCCAGGAGCTGGCCTTTGGCACCGCGCGCTGGCAGCCGCGGCTGTCCGCGCTGGCCGAGCGGCTGCTGCAAAAACCGTTCAAGGCGGCGGATAAAGATGTCGAGGCGCTGTTGCTGGTCGGCCTCTATCAACTGCTCTACACCCGCATTCCCGCCCATGCCGCCCTCGGCGAGACGGTGGGTTGCGCCGACAAGCTGAAAAAGCCCTGGGCCAAGGGCCTGTTGAATGCCGTGCTGCGCCGCGCCCAGCGTGAAGCCGAAACGCTGTTGGTCGAGATCGACCACGACCCCATGGCCCGCACCGCCCATCCGCGCTGGTTGCAAAAGGCCCTGAAGGCTTTCTGGCCGGAGCAGTGGGAAGCCATCTGCGCGGCCAACAACGCCCATCCGCCACTGATCTTGCGGGTCAACCGCCGCTTGGGCAGTCGCGATGCCTATCTCGCCGAACTGCAACGCGTCGGCTTTGCCGCCACTGCCTGCACCTTCAGCCGTGACGGCATCCTCCTCGGCGAGGCCTGCGATGTCACGACCCTGCCCGGTTTTGCCGAAGGCCGCGTCAGCGTGCAAGACGAAGCCGCGCAGCTGGCGGCCGACCTGCTGGAACTGGCGCCCGGGCAACGGGTGCTGGATGCCTGCTGCGCGCCCGGCGGCAAGACTTGCCATCTGCTCGAGGTAGAGCCCGGCCTGGCCTCGGTGGTGGCCATCGATCTGGAAGCCAAGCGGCTGCTGCGCGTGCAGGAAAACCTTGAGCGCCTGGGCCTTAGCGCGCAACTGATCGCCGCCGATGCCCGGCAGACCGAGCAGTGGTGGGACGGTCAACCCTTCCAGCGCATCCTGCTCGACGCGCCCTGTTCCGCCACCGGGGTGATCCGCCGCCATCCAGACATCAAACTGACCCGTCAGGCCGAGGACATTCCGGCCCTGGCCGCGCTGCAAGGCGAACTATTGGACGCCCTCTGGCCAACCCTGGAGGTCGGCGGGGTGCTGCTCTATGCCACCTGTTCGACCTTGCCAACCGAGAACAGCGAGGTGCTCGCGGCCTTCCTGGCCCGCACTCCCGGGGCCCGTGAACTGGACATCGCCGGTCAGCTCGGGCAGCAACCGCCCGGCCTGAAACAACCCCACGGCCGCCAGTTGCTCGCGCAGGAAGGCGGCCACGACGGCTTTTACTATGCCAAGCTGATCAAGATCGCCGCCTCCTCTCGCGGCTGAGGAAGGACACGGATGAAGATCATCATTCTCGGCGCCGGCCAAGTCGGCGGTACCCTGGCCGAACACCTGGCCAGTGAGGCCAACGACATCACCGTGGTCGACACGGACGGCGACCGCCTGCGCGACCTCGGCGACCGCCTCGACATTCGTACCGTCCAGGGCCGCGGCTCCTTCCCGACCGTGTTGCGCCAAGCCGGTGCCGACGATGCCGACATGTTGATCGCGGTGACCAACAGCGACGAAATCAATATGGTCGCCTGCCAGGTCGCCTACACCCTGTTCCACACCCCGACCAAGATCGCCCGGGTGCGCGAGGCGGCCTACCTGGCCCGCACCGAGCTGTTCGACAACGAGGCCATCCCGGTCGATGTGCTGATCAGCCCGGAACAGCTGGTGACCCACTACATCAAGCGCCTAATCGAGCACCCCGGCGCCTTGCAGGTGATCGACTTCGCCGAGGGCAAGGCCCAGTTGGTGGGGATCAGGGCCTACTACGGCGGCCCGCTGGTCGGCCAGCAGCTGCGCCAGCTGCGCCAGCACATGCCGAATGTCGACACCCGGGTGGCGGCGATCTACCGCCGCGACCGGCCGATCATTCCCCAGGGGGACACCGTGATCGAGGCCGATGACGAGGTGTTCTTCATCGCTGCGAAAGCCCACATCAGATCGGTGATGAGCGAGCTGCGCCGTCTCGAGGACAGCTACAAGCGCATCGTCATCGCCGGCGGCGGGCATGTCGGCGAGCGCCTGGCCGAGGCCATCGAAAGCCGTTACCAGGTGAAGATCATCGAGATGAGCCCGGCCCGTTGTCGCGCGCTCTCCGAGACCCTGGACAGCACCGTAGTGCTGCAGGGCAGCGCGTCCGACCGCGACCTGCTGCTGGAAGAAAATATCGCCGACGCCGACATTTTCCTCGCCCTGACCAACGACGACGAGGCCAACATCATGTCCTCGTTGCTGGCCAAACGCCTGGGCGCGCGCAAGGTGATGAGTATCATCAACAACCCGGCCTATGTCGACCTGGTCCAGGGCGGCGAGATCGATATCGCCATCAGCCCGCAGCTGGCGACCATCGGCGCCCTGCTGACCCACGTGCGCCGCGGCGATATCGTCAGCGTGCACTCGCTGCGGCGCGGGGCGGCGGAGGCCATCGAGGCCATCGCCCACGGCGACGCCAAGTCGAGCAAGGTGATCGGCCGCGCCATCGAGGACATCGCCTTGCCGCCGGGCACCACCATCGGCGCGCTGGTGCGTGACGAAGAGGTGCTGATCGCCCACGACGATACGGTGATCGAGGCCGGCGACCACGTGATCCTGTTCCTGGTCGACAAGCAGTACATCCGCGATGTCGAGCGGCTGTTCCAGGTCGGCCTGACGTTCTTCTAACTTCCGATCCCTAGGCTGGGTAGAGCCAGAAGGGCGAAACCCAGCGTTACCATCTGCCGCGCTGGGTGTCGCTGCGCTCTACCCAGCCTACGAAATGAGGTCGCGCCTATATGCTCGAAGGTCTGGAAAAGATGCTCGCCAAGGGCGTGGACAACGCCCTGCTACGCTTCGGCCTGGGCAAGGCCTATCTGGATGCCGGCGAATACGCCCGCGCCGCCGAGCACCTGCAGCGCTGCGTCGAGTTCGACCCGAAGTATTCCGCGGCCTGGAAGCTGCTCGGCAAGGCCCGGCAAGGCCAGGGTGATCTGGCTGGCGCGCGCCGGGCCTGGGAGCAGGGCCTGGCCGCCGCCCAGGCCCATGGCGACAAGCAAGCCGAGAAGGAAATGAGCGTGTTTCTGAAGAAGCTGGAACGCCAGCACCCCGCCGCCTGAAGCCGGCGCCAGGATCGATGCGGCGTTCGGCTCAGCAAGCCTTCGCGAACAAAACTAGTACCACCTCGGCTCGCCGTGCGGACGCTTCTTGAAGCGTTTCATGCTCCACATGTATTGGCTCGGGTAAGCCCGCACATAGCTCTCGACCACCCGGCTCATGGCCGCCACGGCGGTGTGCGGGTCTTCGCTGTACATCGCCTCGGGCGCCGCTTCGAGTATCACCTTGTAACCCGAGCCATCCTCCAGGCGCAGCGCATGCAGGAACACCCCCACCGCCTTGCCGCCGGCGAGCATCCCCGGAACGAATTTGCTGGTCAGCGCCTGCACCGCGCAGAAGGGCACGAAGAAGCCGGCCGAGAGGCTCGGCTCGGGGTCGGCGGGAATCCCCACCGCGCCGCCTTTGCGCACTTCCTTGATGACGCTGAGGATGCCTTCCTTGGTCGAAGGCGCCACCCGGTTGCCGAGCTGCACGCGCTGCTTGCGCAGCAGTTCATCGACCGCCTTGAGCTTCGGCGGGCGGTAGAAAATGATCGGTTTGCACAGGTTGCAATAGTAGTGGTTGAGCACTTCCCAGTTGCCCAGGTGGCTGGTGATGCCGACCACGCCCTTGCCGGACGCCAGCGCCGCCTGCAACACCTCCAAGCCTTGCACTTCACGCACCAGCTCGAGGGACTTCTGCGCCGGCCAGACCCAGGCGCAGGCGCTTTCGGTCAGCGTCTTGCCGATATCCATCAGGCTCTGGCGCAGTAGACGGTCATGGGCAGCGGCATCCAGCTCGGGAAAGCATTTGCTCAGGTTGATGCTCGCCACCTCGCGCGAGCTGTTTGGCAGTCGCCACATCAACCAGCCAATCGCGGCGCCGAGGCCTTGCACCACCCGCCAGGGCAGGAGGGCGAACAGACGCAGAAAGCCCACCACCAGCGCACCTTTGAACTTCTCCACAGATAACTCCTCGGGGAAAACCGGGCCGACATTGTACCCGCCAAGCGCCGTAGGCTGGGTAGAGGCGTTCGCGCCGAAACCCAGCAGGGGGGCAGCGCTACGAAAGTGTCACGGCTCGCCGGTCAGCACGGCATAGCTATCGCAATCGGTGGTGTGATCCATGACCATCCCGGCCGCCTGCATAAAGGCGTAACAGATGGTCGGGCCGACGAAGGTGAAGCCGGCCTTTTTCAGCGCCTTGCTCATCGCCTCGGCCTCCGCCGTCACCGCCGGCACCTGGCTGCGATCCTGGAAGTGATTGATCTTCGGCACCCCGCCGACGAAGGACCAGAGCAGCGTCACCGGCTCCTCCAGCTGCTGCCAGGCCTGGGCATTCTGCCGGGCGGCCTTGAGCTTGAGGCGATTGCGGATGATCCCCGGATCGAGCAGCCGCTCCTCGATCTCGGCGTCGCTCATCTGCGCCAGACGCTGCACGTCGAAGCCGAACAGCAGCTCACGGTAGCGCTGGCGCTTCTTCAGCACGGTGATCCAGGACAAACCGGCCTGGAAGCCTTCCAGCAACAGCAATTCGAACAGCTGTTGCGGATCGTGGAGCGGCACGCCCCATTCCTGGTCGTGGTAAGCCCTATACAACGGGTCGTCGGTACACCAGAAGCAGCGTGGCATAAGGCTCCAGGGGGTAGAGGCGAGTGGGAATCGGGTATACTCCCGCCCTTTCTGTCGCAGCCTCAGTACAGGTGAATTTCGTGAGCCAGCCTACGCCTGCCGTGCGCACCTTCCAAGACTTGATCCTCGCCCTCCAGCAATACTGGGCCGAGCAAGGTTGTGTGGTGCTTCAGCCCTACGATATGGAAGTCGGTGCCGGCACCTTCCACACCGCCACGTTTCTGCGCGCCATCGGCCCGGAAACCTGGAACGCCGCCTACGTGCAACCCAGTCGTCGCCCGACTGACGGCCGCTACGGCGAAAACCCCAACCGCCTGCAGCATTACTACCAGTTCCAGGTGGTGTTGAAGCCGAACCCGGACAACTTCCAGGAGCTGTACCTCGGCTCGCTCAAGCACATCGGCCTCGACCCCTTGGTGCATGACATCCGCTTCGTCGAAGACAACTGGGAATCGCCGACCCTCGGCGCCTGGGGTCTGGGTTGGGAAATCTGGCTGAACGGCATGGAAGTCACCCAGTTCACCTACTTCCAGCAGGTCGGTGGCATCGAGTGCTACCCGGTGACTGGCGAGATCACCTACGGCCTGGAACGCCTGGCCATGTACCTGCAAGGTGTCGACTCGGTCTACGACCTGGTCTGGACCGACGGCCCGTTCGGCAAGGTCACCTACGGCGACGTGTTCCACCAGAACGAGGTCGAGCAATCGACCTACAACTTCGAGCACGCCAACGTCGACAAGCTGTTCGAGCTGTTCGACTTCTACGAAAGTGAAGCCAACCGCCTGATCGAGCTGCAACTGCCGCTGCCGACCTATGAAATGGTCCTCAAGGCCTCGCACACCTTCAACCTGCTCGACGCCCGCCGCGCCATCTCGGTGACCGCACGCCAGCAATACATCCTGCGTGTGCGCGCCCTGGCCCGCGCCGTGGCGCAGAGCTACCTGCAAGCGCGGGCCAAGCTCGGCTTCCCGATGGCCAGCCCCGAACTGCGCGATGAAGTGTTGGCCAAGCTGAAAGAAGCGGGGCTTTTAAGCGATGAAGTATTGGCCAACAGCCAGGAGGCAGCAGAATGAGTGCGCAAGATTTCCTGGTTGAACTGGGCACCGAAGAGCTGCCACCCAAAGCCCTGAAAAGCCTCGGTGACTCCTTCCTCGGCGGCATCGAGAAAGGCCTGAAAGCCGCCGGCCTGAGCTACTCTGCCGCCCGCGTCTACGCCGCACCACGGCGCCTGGCGGTGCTGGTCGAACAGCTGGCCGCCCAGCAGCCGGACCGCAGCCACAACCTCGACGGCCCGCCCGTGCAGGCCGCGTTCGACGCCGAAGGCCAGCCGACCCAGGCCGCCCTCGGCTTCGCCAAGAAGTGCGGCGTCGAGCTGGCCGAGATCGACCAGAGCGGCCCGAAGCTGAAATACAGCCAAAGCATCCCCGGCCAGCCGGCCGTTGACCTGCTGCCCGGCATTGTCACTGCGTCATTGAACGAGCTGCCGATTCCCAAGCGCATGCGCTGGGGCGCGCACAAGGACGAGTTCGTCCGCCCGACCCAGTGGCTGGTGATGCTGTTCGGCGACGCGGTGATCGACTGCGAGATCCTCGCGCAGAAGGCCGGGCGCGAATCCCGTGGCCATCGCTTCCACAACCCGGACCAGGTGCGCATCAGCAAGCCATCGACCTATCTAGAAGACCTGCGCGGCGCCCATGTGCTGGCCGACTTCGCCGAGCGCCGCGAGCTGATCGGCACCCGTGTCGCCACACTGGCGGCCGAGCAGCAGGGCACGGCCATAGTGCCCGCCGCCCTGCTCGATGAAGTCACCGCCCTGGTCGAATGGCCGGTGCCGCTGGTGTGCTCCTTCGAGGAGCGCTTCCTCGCCGTGCCGCAGGAAGCCTTGATCACCACCATGCAGGACAACCAGAAGTACTTCTGCCTGCTGGATGCCAGCGGCAAGTTGCTGCCGCGCTTTATCACCGTGGCCAACGTCGAAAGCAAAGACCCGGCGCAGATCATTTCCGGCAACGAGAAGGTCGTGCGCCCGCGCCTGACCGACGCCGAGTTCTTCTTCAAGCAGGACAAGAAACAGCCGCTGGAAAGCTTCAACCAGCGCCTGGCCCATGTGGTGTTCCAGGCCCAGCTCGGCTCGGTATTCGACAAGGCCCAGCGGGTTGCCGGGCTCGCGGCCTACGTCGCCGAACGCACCGACGGCGACGCCCAACGTGCGGCCCGCGCCGGCCTGCTGTCCAAGTGCGACCTGGCCACCGAGATGGTCGGCGAGTTCCCGGAGATGCAGGGCATCGCCGGTTACTACTACGCGCTGAATGACGGCGAAGCCGACGATGTGGCCCTGGCGCTGAACGAGCAGTACATGCCGCGCGGCGCCGGCGCCGAATTGCCGAGCACCCTGACCGGTGCGGCCGTCGCGGTCGCCGACAAGCTCGACACCTTGGTAGGGATCTTCGGCATCGGCATGCTGCCGACCGGCAGCAAGGACCCCTACGCGCTGCGTCGCGCGGCCCTGGGCGTGCTGCGGATTCTGATCGAGAAGCAGCTGGATCTGGATCTGGCCGAGGCCATCGCCTTCGCCATCCAGCAGTTCGCCGACAAGGTCAAAGTCGAAGGCCTCGCGGCTCAGGTGCAGGACTTCATCTTCGACCGCCTGCGTGCCCGTTACGAAGACGAGGGCGTGGAGGTGAGCGTGTACCAGGCCGTCCGTGCGCTGACGCCCACTGCGCCGCTGGACTTCGATCAGCGCGTCCAGGCGGTACAGGCTTTCCGCGCCCGTAGCGAAGCGGCAGCGCTGGCGGCGGCGAACAAGCGCGTCTCCAATCTGCTGAGCAAATTCGACGGCCAAGTACCGGCCAGCGTGAATGTCGCACTGCTGCAGGAGCCCGCCGAGCAGACCCTGGCCCAGGTGGTTGCCGCAGCCGCCCAAGCCGTCGCGCCGCTGGCGGCAGCCCGCTGCTACCGCGAAGCCTTGGAGCACCTGGCCAGCCTGCGTGAGCCGGTCGACGCCTTCTTCGAGGCGGTGCTGGTCAACGCCGAGGATGCCGCGGTACGCGCCAATCGCTATGCGTTGCTGGCGCAACTGCGCGGGCTGTTCCTCGGCGTCGCCGATATTTCGTTGCTGAGCTGATATGTAGGGCGTATTCGCCCGCAGGGCAGTACGCCAATCAGACAAGGCGGACTGTCGCGTTGCGGCGAGTCCGCCCTACCGGATCTGTCTATGAAACTGCTGATTCTCGATCGGGACGGAGTGATCAATTACGACTCCGACGCCTATATCAAGTCGCTGGAGGAGTGGATTCCGCTTCCCGGCTCGATCGAGGCCATCGCGCAATTGAGCCGAGCCGGTTGGACGGTGGCGGTCGCCACCAACCAATCCGGCCTGGCGCGCGGCTATTACGATCTATCCACGCTGGAGGCCATGCACGCGCGCCTGCGTGAGCTGGTGGCGGAGCAGGGCGGTGAGCTGGGTTTGATCGTGTTCTGCCCCCATGGGCCGGACGAGGGCTGCGACTGTCGCAAACCCAAACCGGGCATGCTGAAGGCCATCGCCGCGCATTACCGCGTCGAGCTTGCCGGTCTGTGGTTCGTCGGCGACAGCAAGGGTGACCTGGAGGCGGCGTTGGCCGTCGACTGTCAGCCCGTGTTGGTGAAAACCGGTAAGGGCCAACAGACCCTGGGCACCGCAGTGCCTGCGGGCACCTTGATATTTGACGATCTGGCGGCGGTTGCCGCCCAGCTACTCCACTCCCACTAAGCGGGCAATGCCCGCGACGGATAAAGCTCACATGTCGACAGTGCAGGCCATCAGGATCTTTCTCTTCTACCTGCTGCTGTCCACCAGTGCTTTGCTCTGGTGCAGCCTAAGCTTTTTTATCGCGCCCTTTCTGTCGTTCAAGGCGCGCTACCATTTTATCAACGTCAACTGGTGCCGCTTCGCGGTGTGGCTGACGGCGGCGATGATTGGCATCCGCTATGAAGTCAGGGGTGCGGAAAACGTGCCGCAACGGCCCTGCGTGATCCTCTCGAAACACCAAAGCACCTGGGAAACCTTCTTTCTCTCCTGCTACTTCGAGCCGCTCAGCCAGGTGCTGAAACGCGAGTTGTTGTTCCTGCCGTTCTTCGGCTGGGCGATGGCCATGCTGAAACCCATCGCCATCGACCGGGATAACCCCAAAGCCGCCCTCAAGCAGCTGGCCAAGCAGGGCCATGAGCGCTTGGAAGAGGGCATCTGGGTGTTGATCTTCCCGGAAGGCACGCGGGTACCCGCCGGGCAGATCGGCAAGTTCTCCCGCGGCGGCGCGGCGCTGGCAGTCAACGCCAACCTGCCGGTACTGCCGATTGCGCACAACGCCGGCGAGTTCTGGCCGAAGCAAGGCTGGGGCAAACGCCCAGGCACCATTAAGGTAGTGATAGGCCCGCTGATGTACGCCGAGGGCACCGGCCCACGCGCCATTGCCGAACTGAATGAGCGCGCCTATGCCTGGGTCGAGCAGACCCAGCGCGAGATCGGCGCCTTGCCGGCCAGCTCACCCGTAAGCGAAGCTGCGGCGCCACTCTAGGCCACGCGCGGAGCGCCGCTCAGAGCCTTGTCGGCGGCCCGACAAGGCTGTCGATAAACTGGGGTGGCGAGATAAGATCGATAGCTTATCGAAGCGGCCCGGCCTATTTTCTATACGTACATCAATCAACAGCGAATTGAAAAAGAGGCCGCACTTTTGTGCCTCTTTTTTATGGCATCACCCGTGCGAATGCCCATGACCAGTACTTTCGGGCCCTGACTCTTTCTCGCCACCGCTGCATGCGGTCTCAGGCCCCAGAAAGCAGATCAGGAGCACCGGCCGCGACGGGCTAGAAACGACTACGCGCAGACCTTGCGGGCCTGCGCGTAGCGTATTGATCGGTTTACGGTAGCCCGTCGATGATCACGACACTGCCGTGACATACCTCGTGTCAGGTCGCCTCGGGTAAAGGCTGCGCTTTCTCCGGCGGTTTGATCGAACCGATGTACACCGCAAAGATGGTCAGCAGCGCGCCGCAAATCTGCAGCGCGGAGCTGGCCTTGCCGAGAAAGGCGATATCGATGAAGTACGTGATCACCGGCTCCAGCAACAGGATCAGACCGGCCAGCCCCAGACTGAGAGCACCGATCGAACGGTTGACCAGCAGCCAGCCGACGAATTGCACCAACACCCCGTAGATGATCAGCATCAGCAGGGTCTGCCCATCCACGATCGCCAGGCTCTCCCCAGTCGCCAGCGCATACACCAGCAACACCAGCGCCGCCCAAAGACTCAGATTGAGCATCTGTGCGATCTTGTCGCCACCGCCGTCAGGCAACTGTGTATTGATCTTCAGGAAGTACACGCAGATGGCATACGCCAGCCCCGACAGCACGCCATACACCACGCCCTTGATCCCCACCGCGCTGTTCATTTCGGGCAGCAGCAACAGATACAGCCCGACGAATGCCAAGGTGATGGAAATCAGGAAGTAGATCGAAGGTTTTTCCTTCAACAGGTAAAATCCCAGCAGGGTCATGAAGAACACCTGACAGTTGGTCAGGATCGAGCCGATGCCCGGGCCGACGATATAGATGCTCTGGTGCCAGAGCACTAGATCGATGGCCAGGAAGACCCCGGCCAACGCGGTGTACAGCTGTGCCCTGAAGCTTTTGAGCAGCACCGGGATTCTGCGCACCTTGAGCAGCAGGAAGAACAGGATCGAGGCGAACAGCATCCGATAGAACCCTGCGCCACCCGCACCGATATGGGCGAAGGCGACAGCCAAGGCAGACAGGCTGAGCATCAGCCCGCCGATGGTCAACTCGATGATCGATCGATTGCTATTAGTCGACATGAGAGACCTCATTGATAAAGACCAAAGTATCCGTGTCACTGTCCAGTTCGCTGAACGTGGCCTGCCCCAGCACCTGTTGCATGGCCTCGAAAATACTGTCCAGACCAGCCTGCAGGGTTTCCGTGCCGATCGTCAGGGCCGGCATCAGCTTAAGCACTTGATCTTCAGGACCGCAGCGCTCAATGATCAAACGACGCGCAAAGCAGGCGCGCATCACCGCTGCGGCCAGCGACGCATCGTGGAACTCGATGCCATAGAACAGTCCGCGTCCACGCACCTGCTTGATATGCGCAGCGAAGTGCTCAGTCATCACGCCGAGCCAGGTCTTGAGCAGTGCTTCATTGGCCTGGATGTGCTTGACCAAACGGTCGTCGCTCCAGAACTCCTGCAGCGTTTTGGTCGCCGCGACAAAGGCCAGGGTGTTGCCGCGGAAGGTGCCGTTGTCTTCGCCGGGCGCCCACTGATCCAGCTCAGGGCGATGCAGCAACAGCGCGAACGGCAAGCCATAACCACTGAGGGACTTCGACAGGCAGACCATATCCGGCGTGATTCCGGCCGGTTCAAAGCTGAAGAAGGTGCCCGTCCGGCCACAACCGGCCTGGATATCGTCAATGATCAACAGGATGTCGTGCTCGGAGGTCAGCTTGCGCAGACGCCGCAACCAGTCAGAAGACGCTACGTTGATCCCGCCTTCGCCCTGGATGGTTTCCAGTATCACGGCGGCCGGAATATCCATGCCAGAGCTGTTGTCGTTGAGCAGGCGCTCGAAATACTCGACGGAATCCAGCCCCTTCAAATAACCGTCATAGGGCATGCGGAACACATAAGGGTCGACGCCAGGCTGGCGGTTGTCGCGGTTGCCGGTCAACCCCAGGGAGGTGCTGGACATCCCGTGAAAGCCATTGGTGAAGGCCACGATATGCCGCCGTCCGGTGACCTTGCGAGCCAGTTTGATCGCCGACTCCACCACGCTGGTGCCGGTGGGCGAAGTGAACTGCATCTTGTAGGGCAAGGCTCGCTGTTCGAGGATGATCTTGCGGAAGTTGAAGATGAATTCCTGCTTGGCTCGGCTGTGCATATCCAATGCAGCCTGGATACCATCACGCTGCAGGTAGTCGATCACCGCCGCCTTGACCGGCTTGGGATTGTGACCATAGTTAACTGAGCCGGCACAACTTAGAAAGTCGATGTACGCCAGTCCCTTGAGGTCGTACAGATAGCTGCCTTGAGCCTGGTCGAAGACCACCGGAAAACTGCGGCAATAACTGCGCGCCTGAGACTCGACTTCAGCAAATACACCCAACTCATCCATTCCTGAAATTTCCATTCACTGCCTACTGCATAAAGGGTCGAGGTTCAGAATTCGATTCAGCCACTACTCAGGCGATTTTTTCCGCGGGTTCCAACAGCCCCAGCTGCTCGCTCAACGAGTTGAAAATATCCCGGGCACGCAACGACAGCAGGCTGAAGGAGCCGGCATCGCCGTAGCCGTGGGACGACTCGCACAAGCCATTGAGGTAAAGCGCCGGCAGGCTGTAGCCCTTGCGCGCAGATAGGCGATAATCGCGACCGATGCGAATCACGCCCTGCGCATCGCAGTCCAGGCTCTCGGCAAGGTCTCGGAGGATGGCAGGGAAACGCTCGTCCTGTGCTCCCGTCCCAAGGTTGCGGAACCCCGTGGCCAGAACGATGGCGTCCAGGTCGGGCAGCTGTTCGGTGGTTTGGCCTTGAGTGCCGAGTACCGTCAACGTGTAGCCCTGCGCCGCGGGCGTGCAGCTCTGGATTTCGCTAAGGTTCTTGATCGTGATCCTGTCCTTGCCCTGCAACTTGTCTTCGTACATGCCCACATACAACTCCGAGATCACGTCGGCGTCGGCGGCGGAATAGTTGGTGTAATGCAGGTGGCGATTGATGTTCTTTTTCGCCTCGGCGGAGCTGTTGTAGTACTGGTCGACAAAGGCCGGGAAGTACACGTGCTCGCTGAACTGGCTGGTGTCCTTGAGGCGGAAACCATAACCGCGCTGCACGTTGATGATTTCCAGCTGCGGGTAGCTATGCCGCAGATGCAGCATGATCTCGATCGCACTCTGGCTGCCGCCCACCACCGCCACCCGCTTCAGCTCGCGCTGCTGGGCCAGTTGTGCCAAACGCCCGAGGTACTGAGTCAGATGGAACACCCGATCCGGGGCACAGTCGGCGAACGCTTGCGGAATCACTGGCGTGCGACCCGGGGCGAGCACCAGCGAGCGGGCAAAAAACTGATTCCCGGCCTGAGTGGTCACGCAATACAGATTGCTTGCAGGGTCCACCTGAATCGTCATCACTGCCTGGTTATAAGCCACATCCTTGGCAAAGAAACCCGCGACCCAACGCACGTATTCCGCGAATTCGCTGCGCAGGGGAAACTCCAGACCGAGGTTGAGGTGCTCAAAAAGCCGATCGTTCTCGAACAGGAAGTTGGTGAAGGTGTAGCGGCTACGAGGGTTGCGCGGAGTCACCAGGTCGCGACTCGGATGGTTCTGAATATCGCTACCCGCCAACATCATCTCCGGCTGCCATTTCGTACTGGAATGGCGCTCAAGAAACAGTCGCGTCCCAGCAAACTCCAACTCCTCCAAGGCAATATTCGCCGGACCAAAACCTATGCCGATCACATCGTAGACTTGCCTATCACGGCCCGAATCCCTGGCATTAACTTTATGAACGCTCATAACTTCCTCCCCTTCTTGCCACAAAAGCCAGACTCGACAAAGCAGAAAAGACCAAAAGGTCTTTTCTGCCGCCAGTCAAAATAATTAGTAATTTCCAATTGGCTTTGATCGTTACAAGTAACGCGGCTTCTTAAGCCTCTTGTTCGGCCAACTTCAACCATTTTTGTACGGGTGGATATGCCAGAACTTTTTCAACATACCCCTGTAGTTGCGCGGGCACGGCAATACCATAACGACGGAAGCGAAACACCACAGGAACAAACATCGCATCAACAATTCCGAAGTCACCACAGAGGAACTGCTTTGAGCCGCTCACGTCGCGCAGGTGGTTCCAGATGGCGAAAATCCGCTGGATTTCTTCCTGGGTCTCTGCGGTCAGGCTTTCAGGGGTGTCGCCGGTGTTCAGGCCGAACGACATCTGCGTGCGCAGGTGGGTGAAACCGGAGTGCATTTCCGCTGCAGCGGCTCGAGCCATGGCCTTGATCCGCGAGTCCTGGGGCCATAGGTTGGCAGCAGGATAGGCGCCGGCAATGTATTCGCTGATGGCCAGGCTGTCGTTGATGACGATGTCGTCGAGCAACAGCGCCGGCACTTTGCCGGAAGGTGAATACTCAAGAATACGCTTACGGGTTTCGCTCTGTTCCAGTTTGATCTGAAGGGTTTCAAATGAAACATCAGCTGTCACAAGAACCAGCCATGCGCGTAATGACCATGAAGACTTATTAAAATCCCCAATAACTAGTTTTGTAGACATCGATCCCCCTAGTTTGTGTTATGAAATAGGTGCTAAATTTAGCTGCCTTTTTTTCAAGCGTATTGCACAAAACTGGACAAATCATGGAAGAGAGTCGACGCAATAAAGACCCTCGCGAATGCAAGGACTTTGTTCAGTTCTGGCGTATACCCGAAGGCGACTGTGAGTTGTTATCCGCGCGTTACAGTACTCAGTCTTTCGGCAGGCATTCACATGACCGATATGCGGTTGGCGTTATAAGTAGCGGCGTTGAAAAGCTTTTCTATCGCGGCAGCTACTACTTAGGGGGCGCGGGTAGCGTGGTCACCATTAGCCCCGGCGAGATCCACGACGGCTTGCCGGGACACGACCAGGGCTGGATGTATCGAATGCTCTACATCGATCCGGAATGGGTCAACCGGGCGGTGTTCCAAGGGCGCTTTTCGGGTGATCATATCCACCTTTTTCAAACAGGCCTGAGCCAGGCACCGGACTTTGCCCGGACCTTTTTGCATCAACATCAAATCATTGAAAAATCCAATCCCAGCCTTGAACGGGAAACCATCCTGCTGGATTTGGTGACGCAGCTCTTCGAGCGCACCGGCGCCCCCATCGCACCGGTCAGTGCGGCTGAGCAGCACGCAGTGAAAAGGATCAAGAAGAAACTCGAAGACGAGTTTGACAAACACATCCCCCTGGAAGAACTGGCGCAGCTGGTGAACCTTGACCCGCTCTACCTGATCCGGGTGTTCAAAAAGAGCGTTGGAATCTCCCCCCACAGCTATCAAATCCAGAAAAGAATCGCCCAGGTCCAAAAGCTGTTACGCACCGGGGCCAGCCTCGCGGAAGCGTCATTCGCTTGCGGTTTCTTCGATCAAAGCCACATGACCCGGGCGTTCAAAAAAGTGGTCGGCATCACGCCCGGCAGCTTCCGCAACAACCACGCCTGAACCTGTGCGCAACCCCACGCTAGTGTCCTGTGCGGTTAATTCAATAATCTATTTTTCATCGCCCCTAGTTTAGCTTTGTGCACTGAGCTGATGATCGATTCGGCCGTTTTGTTCCACCTGAACGGCTTGGCGGAGAGTTCGTTGTGGGCCTCAATGAATTGACGAATAGCTGTTTTCAAGTCTGCCACGCTGGTAAATACGCCACGATACAGAGCCCGCCTTTCCAACTGGGCAAACCAGCCCTCCACCGCGTTCAGCCACGAGGCACTGGTGGGTGTGAAGTGCAGCTTGAAGCGCGGGTGTTTCTCCAGCCACTGCTTGATGGCCAGGGTCTTGTGCGTCGAACTGTTATCCAGGATCACATGCAGATCCAGTTCGGCAGGCGTGCAGCGGTGGAGCAGTTAGCCTGTTCCTACCTAACTATTTTATAAAGCAAAAAACCCGGCACATAGGCCGGGTTTTTTGACTTAGGGCGCGACAATAACCCGCCCACTTGGGACACTTAATGTGCCCATCCACAAATCCTTAGAAGTCCAGGTTGGACACCGCCAGGGCGTTGGTCTCGATAAACTCACGGCGCGGTTCAACTTCATCACCCATCAGGGTGTTGAAGATCTGGTCGGCACTGATGGCGTCTTCGATGGTGACTTTCAGCATGCGCCGGGCATCCGGATCCATGGTGGTTTCCCACAGCTGGCTCGGGTTCATCTCGCCCAGCCCCTTATAGCGCTGGATGCTGTGGCGCTTGGTGCTTTCCGCCAGCAGCCAGTTCAAGGCGTCCTTGAAGCTAGCCACCGGCTTCTTGCGCTCACCGCGTTTAACGAAGGCGCTTTCTTCCAACAGGTTGTTCAGTTGCTCACCCAGGCTGGTAACGGTTTTGTAGTCGTTACTGGCGAAGAAGTCGCGGTTGAAGGTGATGTAGTTGGAGACGCCATGGGAAATCAACTCGACTTCCGGCAGCCACAAATGCCGCTCCTGGTCTTCGCGTAGGTTGGTCTTATAGACCAGGCCGGACTTCTCGACACCGCGCAGACGCTCGTTGAACTGCTCCAGCCAGCCTTGCATCGAACTCTGATCGGCCAGGTTGTCGAGGCTGACCGCCGGCAGGTAGACGAAGTGCTCGGTCAGCTCCTGTGGGTACAGCCGCGACAAGCGCTTGAGGGTCTTCATCACCATGCGGAAGTCGTTAACCAGCCGCTCCAGCGCCTCACCGGCGATACCCGGCGCGTTCTCGTTGACGTGCAGGCTGGCATCTTCCAAGGCCGACTGGGTCATGTATTCCTCCATGGCCTCGTCATCCTTGATGTACTGCTCCTGCTTGCCTTTCTTCACTTTGTACAGCGGCGGCTGGGCGATATAGATGTAGCCGCGCTCGATCAGCTCGGGCAGCTGGCGGAAGAAGAAGGTCAGCAACAGGGTGCGGATGTGCGAACCGTCGACGTCGGCATCGGTCATGATGATGATGTTGTGGTAACGCAGCTTCTCGATGTTGTATTCGTCACGGCCGATACCGCAGCCCAAGGCGGTGATCAGCGTGCCGACTTCCTGGGAAGAAATCATCCGGTCGAAGCGCGCGCGCTCGACGTTCAGAATTTTGCCTTTGAGCGGCAGAATGGCCTGGGTTTTCCGATTCCGCCCCTGCTTGGCTGAGCCGCCAGCAGAGTCCCCTTCCACCAGGTAGAGTTCGGAGAGTGCGGGGTCTTTCTCCTGGCAGTCGGCCAGCTTGCCGGGCAGGCCGGCAATATCCAGCGCGCCTTTGCGTCGGGTCATCTCCCGCGCCTTACGCGCGGCTTCACGGGCACGGGCGGCGTCGATCATCTTGCCGACCACCGCCTTGGCTTCGCTGGGGTTTTCCAATAGGAAGTCGGAGAAGTGCTTGCCCATTTCCTGTTCGACCGCGGTTTTCACCTCGGAGGAGACCAGCTTGTCTTTGGTCTGCGAGCTGAATTTCGGGTCCGGCACTTTCACCGAAATAATCGCAGTCAGACCTTCGCGGGCATCGTCACCGGTGGTGGCGATTTTGTGCTTCTTCGCCAGGCCTTCCTGTTCGATGTAGGTGTTCAGGTTACGCGTCAACGCCGAGCGGAAGCCGGCCAAGTGCGTACCCCCGTCGCGCTGCGGGATGTTATTGGTGAAACACAGCAGGTTCTCATTGAAGCTGTCGTTCCACTGCAGTGCCACTTCCACGCCGATACCGTCGTCACGTTGCACGTCGAAGTGGAATACCTGGTTCACCGGGGTCTTATTGGTGTTCAGGTATTCGACGAAGGCGCGCAAACCGCCTTCGTACTTGAACAGTTCTTCCTTACCGCTGCGCTCGTCCTTGAGGACGATGCCGACACCGGAGTTGAGGAAGGACAGTTCGCGCAGGCGCTTGGCCAGAATATCCCAGCTGAAGTGAATGTTATGGAAGGTCTCGGCCGACGGCTTGAAGTGAATCTCGGTGCCGGTCTTATCGGTATCGCCAACCGTCCGCATCGGCGCCTGCGGCACACCATGCACGTAGGTTTGCTCCCAGACTTTGCCACTGCGGCGCACGGTCAACAGCAGCAATTCGGACAAGGCGTTGACGACCGAAACGCCCACACCGTGCAAGCCACCAGACACTTTATAAGAGTTGTCGTCGAACTTACCGCCGGCGTGCAGCACGGTCATGATGACCTCGGCGGCGGAAACGCCTTCCTCTTTGTGGACGTCGACCGGGATGCCGCGCCCGTTGTCACGCACGGTGATGGATTCATCCGGGTGGATGGTGATGCTGATGTCGTTGCAATGGCCAGCCAGTGCTTCGTCAATCGAGTTATCGACCACCTCAAACACCATATGGTGCAGGCCGCTGCCATCGTCGGTATCGCCGATATACATACCGGGACGCTTGCGTACGGCATCTAGCCCTTTCAGCACTTTAATGCTGGAGGAGTCGTACGTTTGATTTTCGCTCATGCCTTCACTCCCGATGGTCGTGGGTCTGGGTGATACGGCCATGTTCCACGTGGAACATGGCTACCGGCGTATCCGTGTGCCAGCAGTCCCGCAACAATTCATGGTCTACACAGGTGATAAACACCTGGCAGTTCAAATCTTCTAACAATCGACACAGGGCCTTGCGATGCTGCTCATCCAGTTCTGACGGCAAGTCATCCACCAGATAAATGCACTGCCCGCGACGGGCCTGACTGACCAAATGCCCCTGGGCAATTCGCAAGGCGCAGACCACCAACTTCTGCTGGCCGCGGGAGAGTATCTCCGCCGCATTGTGCGCACCGAACCTAAGCCTGAGGTCGGCCCGCTGAGGGCCCGCTTGAGTGTGTCCAAGCTGCTGGTCGCGGAGAAGGGAAGTGGCCAGCACTTCATTCAACTCACGCTCTTTATCCCAGCCGCGATAATAACTAAGCGACAACCCCTCGAGCTCAACCAGCTCGGCGAGGATGCGTTCAAACACCGGTTTCAGGGCCTGAATATAGGCGCGCCGATAACCGTCAATTTCATCGCTAGCCAGGCACAGTTCACGGTCCCAGGCCGCTTGCGAAGCGGGGTCAAGTGTACCATGCCGCAGCCATGAGTTTCGCTGCCGCAGGGCCTTCTGCAGGCGCTGCCAGGCCGGTAGAAAGCGAGGTTCCACGTGGAACACCCCCCAATCGAGAAACTGCCGCCTAATCTTCGGCGCGCCTTCGAGCAAGCGAAGGCTATCCGGGTTAATCAGTTGCAGCGGCAGTGTCTCGGCCAATTGCGCCGCACTGCGCGCATTCTGGCCATCGATGCGAATCTGAAACTCGCCCTGACGATCACGGGATATCCCCAAGCTGCTGTGGCCACCTTCAGCCAATTCAACCTGACCGAATACCGTACAGGCCAATTGCTCGTACTGAATGACCGGGAGTAGCCGGGCACTGCGGAAGGAACGGGCGAGGCCGAGCAAGTGGATGGCTTCCAGCACGCTGGTCTTGCCGCTGCCGTTAGCGCCGTGAAGGATGTTGATGCGGGGGGAGGGGGAGAGGGTCACCGGGTGTAAATTGCGCACCGCGGTGACCGTGACGCGACTGAGGGACATCTAGGCGTTTTTCAACGTCAGTGTCAGAGACGCATCGGCATTACGACGTAAGCGGAATCGTCGTTGTCGGATTCCTGCACCAGCGCACTGCTGTTGGAGTCGGACAGAATCAGGCGAACCTGCTCCGTCGTCATCACCCCCAGCACGTCGAGCAGATAGCTGACGTTGAAGCCGATTTCCAGATTGCCGCCGTTGTAGTCGACCGCCACCTCTTCTTCGGCTTCTTCCTGCTCGGGGTTGTTCGCCTGAATCTTCAGTTGTCCGGCCGCCAGTTGCAGACGGATACCGCGGTACTTCTCGTTGGAAAGAATCGCCGTACGGCTGAAGGCTTCACGCAGCGCCTGACGATCGCCCAACACCAACTTGTCGCCACCCTTGGGTAGCACGCGCTCGTAATCCGGAAACTTGCCGTCGACCAGTTTCGAGGTGAAGGTGAACTCACCGGTAGTCGCGCGGATATGGTGTTGGCCGAGGACGATGCTGACGCTGCCATCCTGCTCGGTGAGCAGACGCGCCAGTTCCAGAATGCCTTTGCGCGGGACTATCACCTGGTGACGATCGGCCTGTTCGATACCGGCTTCCATCGAGCACATGGCCAGACGATGACCATCGGTAGCGACCGCGCGCAACACGCCGGTCTGCACTTCCAGCAGCATGCCGTTCAGGTAATAACGCACATCCTGCTGCGCCATGGCAAAACTGGTGCGTTCGATCAGGCGGCGCAACTTGCTTTGCACCAGGTTGAAGGTGAACGAACCAGGACCTTCCTCAACCGTCGGGAAGTCATTCGCGGGCAGAGTCGACAAGGTGAAGCGGCTACGGCCGGCCTTGACCACCAGCTTCTGTTCATCCACACGGATATCGATCAGTGCGTCATTCGGCAAACTCTTGCAGATATCCATCAGCTTGCGCGCCGGCACGGTGATCTCGCCCGGTTCAGCAGGTTCTTCGAGCGCCACGCGGCCAACCAGTTCGACTTCCAGGTCGGTGCCGGTGAGCGACAGCTGCTGGCCTTCAACCACCAGCAACACATTGGACAGCACCGGCAAAGTCTGACGGCGTTCAACCACGCCGGCGACCAGTTGCAGCGGTTTCAACAGGGCTTCGCGTTGAATAGTGAAATGCATGGTCTCGTCCCTTGCCTCGTGGGCTGCGTCGTGTGGTGTCAGGTGGTCAGCGTGCGCAGCAGGTTCTTGTAGTCCTCGCGGATGTCCGCGTCGGATTCCCTAAGTTCAGCAATCTTACGGCAAGCGTGCAATACCGTGGTGTGATCACGACCGCCGAAGGCGTCACCAATTTCCGGCAAGCTATGGTTGGTCAGTTCTTTCGACAAGGCCATGGCGACCTGACGCGGACGCGCGACAGAACGCGAACGGCGCTTGGAAAGCAGATCGGAAATTTTGATCTTGTAGTACTCGGCGACCGTGCGCTGAATATTGTCGACGCTGACCAACTTGTCTTGCAGCGCCAACAGATCCTTCAGCGATTCACGGATCAGCTCGATGGTGATATCGCGGCCCATAAAGTGCGAGTGGGCAATCACCCGCTTCAGCGCACCTTCCAGCTCACGTACGTTGGAGCGAATGCGCTGAGCAATAAAGAAGGCCGCATCATGGGGTAGATCGACCTTCGCCTGGTCGGCCTTCTTCATCAAGATGGCCACCCGCGTTTCCAGTTCCGGCGGCTCCACGGCCACCGTCAGGCCCCAGCCGAAACGCGACTTGAGGCGCTCTTCCAGACCTTCGATTTCCTTCGGGTAGCGGTCGCTGGTGAGGATCACCTGCTGGCCGCCTTCCAGAAGCGCGTTAAAGGTGTGAAAGAACTCTTCCTGGGAACGCTCTTTCTTGGCGAAGAATTGAATATCGTCGATCAGCAGGGCATCCACCGAACGGTAGAACCGCTTGAACTCGTTGATCGCGTTCAACTGCAGCGCCTTGACCATGTCCGCAACGAAGCGCTCCGAATGCAGGTAGACCACCTTGGCATTCGGGTTCTTCTTTAATAGGTGATTACCCACCGCATGCATCAGGTGGGTTTTCCCCAGACCGACGCCGCCATAGAGAAACAGCGGGTTGTAGCCGTGCTTAGGGTTGTCCGCCACCTGCCAAGCCGCCGCGCGAGCCAGCTGGTTGGATTTACCCTCAACGAAGTTTTCGAAGGTAAAGGTACGATTCAGATAGCTGGTGTGCTTCAGCGCACCTTCTACTTGAACCGAACGCTCGGTGCGTACCGGCGCAGTCTGAGTGCTGGCTCCGGCCATCGGATCGAAGCTGGAGCGCGAAGGCTCATTCGCAACAGCAGTAGCCGTAGTCGGCTCATCGCTACGGGCAACATTGCTTGCCGGTGCAACAGCGGCAGCTAGCGGCGCAGCAGGAGCAACGCGAGCAGCGGCACTGCGCTTACTGCCTATTAATAAGGAAAGCGCCGGAGCCATGCCCTCGCTGCGCTCCTCCAGCAACTCCAACAAGCGGCCCAGGTATTTTTCGTTGACCCAATCGAGGACGAAGCGATTCGGCGCATAAATGCGCAACTCGTCGCTACCCGCTTCGACCTGCAACGGACGGATCCAGGTGTTGAATTGCTGGGCAGGCAGCTCGTCGCGTAAAAGCTCCACGCACTGCTGCCAAAGTTCCACTGACACGGATATCCCCTAAGGTCGAAAAGGCCGCGAGGCCAAAAACAGCCGTCATTGTAGCGACCGGAGAGGGAGTTATCCACACGAAGCGTGCGTTCTCAGCAAGTAAAATCAATGCTTTACTCGGGTTTCATGGGTTCTGGTCGGCATCCATGAATCTCTGTGGATAACCTTTCGTAAGCTCCCTGGATAACCACCAGCGGAACCGGGTGGATAACCGCTCTGTGCATAACTACCGACTCTATCCCCAGCTTATCCGCCGGCATCGCACACCCGGAGCACGGTTTCTCGACAGCCTTTCAAAGCGCTGAAATCCACGCCGTAGAAGGGCTGCATAAGGTTATCCACAGAAAAACGCTCCTCTAAGAGTTATTAACATCACTAAAAGATTTAAATATCTTCTTTCTTAATATTCTTTATCTGCACAGGAAAGGTTGGTTGGAAATTGACCTGACCGTCTGCTTTCTCTAGAATTGCCGGTCTCTTAAAACGGGGGCCATTCCGGCCCGTAGTCGACCACCCAGGTAACGCACCATGAAACGCACTTTCCAACCCAGCACTATCAAGCGCGCTCGCACCCACGGCTTCCGTGCCCGCATGGCCACCAAGAACGGTCGTGCAGTTCTGTCGCGTCGTCGCGCCAAAGGCCGTAAGCGTCTGGCAGTCTGATAATTCGGCACCGGCGGTGAGTCAAGACTTCAGTCGGGAAAAGCGCCTGCTGACCCCTCGACAATTCAAGGCTGTCTTTGACTCCCCCAGCGGTAAGGTTCCGGGTAAAAACGTCCTGCTGCTCGCGCGCAACAACGATCTTGATCATCCCCGCCTGGGTTTGGTCATCGGTAAGAAGAGCGTCAAGCTCTCGGTTGAGCGCAATCGCCTGAAGCGGGTGATTCGCGATTCATTTCGCCTGAACCAAGAGTCCTTGGTGGGTTGGGATATCGTGATCGTTGCGCGTAAAGGCCTAGGTGATCTAGAGAATTCCGAACTCGCTCAACAGTTCGGCAAGCTTTGGAAACGCTTGGCACGCAGTCGGCCACGCCCGGAAGTCCTCACCGAAGCAGGGGTAACCGACAGTCCCCATGCGTAAACTGGCACTCGCCTCGATTCAGGTTTACCGCTATGCCATCAGTCCGCTGATGGCCAGTCACTGTCGCTTTTACCCCAGTTGTTCCTGCTACGCGTATGAAGCCATCGAACATCATGGCCTCATACGCGGTGGCTGGCTAACCTTGCGTCGGCTTGGTCGCTGTCACCCGTGGAATCCCGGTGGTTACGATCCGGTTCCAGTCGCCCCAACTTCCCGACCCCCTTCGATGGCCGAGTAATCATGGATATTAAACGCTCGATCCTGATCGCCGCCCTGGCAATCGTGTCCTATGTCATGGTTCTCAAGTGGAACGAGGACTACGGTCAAGCCGCGCTGCCAACTCCGAGTGCAGCCACCAACAGCGCTGCTTCCTCGTTGCCGGATACCCCTGCCGCGAATACCGCCAGTGACGATGTGCCAACAACCAACGTTGCGCAGAGTGAACCTGGCGCAATGGCACCGGCAGCGACCAGCGACAAGCTGATTCGGGTCAAGACCGATGTTCTTGAGCTGGCCATCGACCCACGTGGCGGCGATATCGTGCAGTTGACTCTGCCGCAATACCCGCGCCGGCAAGATCACCCCGATGTGCCGTTCCAGCTGTTCGATAACGGTGGCGAACGTCTGTATCAGGCGCAAAGTGGCCTGACCGGCGCCAACGGCCCGGATGCCAGCAGCAACGGTCGGCCGCTTTACAGCAGCGCGCAGAGTTCCTACGCGCTGGCCGAGGGGAAAAATCAACTGACTGTCGACCTGAATTACAGTGCCGACGGTGTTAACTACATCAAACGCTTCAGCTTCAAGCGCGGTTTGAATCCGCAGTGTTCCGCCAAGGAACAGCAACAGAAAAAAACCGGCTGTGTCGATGCTTCGTCCTATCAGGTGGATGTTCGTTACCTGATCGATAACCAAAGCACCCAAGCCTGGACCGGTAACCTGTTCGCTCAGCTCAAGCGTGATTCCAGCGACGATCCGTCCTCGACCACCGCCACCGGCACCGCTACCTATCTCGGTGCGGCACTCTGGACCAAGGAAGAGCCGTACAAGAAAGTGTCGATGAAAGACATCGACAAACAGCCGCTGAAAGAGACGGTCGAAGGCGGTTGGGTCGCCTGGTTGCAGCATTACTTCGTGACTGCCTGGGTTCCGGCCAAGGACAGCAGCAACCTGGTGCAGACTCGCAAAGACAGCCAGGGCAACTACATCATCGGTTTCACCGGCCCAAGCTTGACTGTCGCGGCGGGCGCCAAGGCGGAAACCGCGGCGACCCTCTACGCCGGTCCGAAAAGCCAGGAATACCTCAAACAGTTGTCCCCAGGTCTTGAGCTGACCGTCGACTACGGCATTCTCTGGTTTATCGCCCAACCCATCTTCTGGCTGCTGCAACATATCCACAGCCTGCTGGGTAACTGGGGCTGGTCGATTATCGCGCTGACCATCGTGATCAAACTGGCCTTCTTCCCGCTGTCGGCGGCTAGCTACAAGTCCATGGCCCGCATGCGTGCCGTCGCGCCAAAACTGGCCGCTCTGAAAGAGCAGCATGGCGATGACCGGCAGAAGATGTCGCAAGCGATGATGGAGCTGTACAAGAAAGAGAAGATCAATCCGCTCGGTGGCTGTCTGCCGATTCTGGTGCAGATGCCCGTGTTCCTCTCGCTTTACTGGGTGTTGCTGGAAAGCGTGGAAATGCGCCAGGCGCCGTGGATGTTCTGGATTACCGACCTGGCGATCAAGGACCCGTTCTTTATCCTGCCGATCATCATGGGCGCCACCATGTTTATCCAGCAGCAACTGAACCCGACCCCGCCGGATCCGATGCAGGCCAAGGTGATGAAGCTGATGCCGATCATCTTCACCTTCTTCTTCCTCTGGTTTCCCGCCGGTCTGGTGCTGTACTGGGTGGTCAATAACTGCTTGTCGATCGCCCAGCAGTGGTACATTACCCGCAAAATCGAAGCAGCCACGAAGAAGGCCGACGCCTGATTACAGTCGCTCCGAGATAAAACAAAACGCCCCTCTTGTTGGGGCGTTTTGCTATGCGCCGTTCAGCCTCGTAGGCTGGGTAGAGCCGGCTTTTTGGCGAAACCCAGCGATCCTGAAATCTAAAAGCGCTGGGTTTCGCTGGCGCTCTACACCAGCCTACGAATGTGAGAGACACCGCCATGAGCACCCTTCGTGAAACTATCGCCGCCGTCGCCACCGCTCAGGGCCGTGCTGGCGTGGGCATCGTGCGCGTCTCCGGGCCGCAGGCCGCGAAGATTGCCAAAGCGGTGAGCCAGCGGGAACTGAAACCGCGCTACGCCCACTACGGGCCATTCCATGATGGCCATGACCAGGTGCTCGATGAAGGCTTGGCCCTGTATTTCCCCGGGCCGAACTCCTTCACCGGCGAAGACGTGCTCGAACTGCAAGGTCATGGCGGCCCGGTCGTCCTCGACCTGCTGTTGCGCCGTTGCCTGGAGTTGGGTGCCCGCCTGGCCCGACCGGGGGAATTCAGCGAACGGGCCTTTCTCAATGACAAACTCGACCTGGCCCAGGCTGAAGCGATTGCCGACCTGATCGAAGCCAGTTCCGAACAAGCGGCGCGCAATGCCTTGCGCTCACTGCAGGGTGAGTTTTCCCGGCGCGTGCATGAGTTGACCGAGCGGCTGATTGCCCTGCGCATCTATGTCGAAGCCGCCATCGACTTCCCCGAGGAAGAAATCGATTTTCTTGCCGACGGTCACGTCCTCGGCCTGTTGGATGAAGTGCGTGCCGAACTGGCCAAGGTGGTACGCGAGGCCGGTCAGGGTGCATTGCTACGCGACGGCATGACAGTGGTGATCGCCGGTCGGCCGAATGCGGGCAAATCCAGCCTGCTGAATGCCCTGGCCGGGCGGGAAGCGGCCATCGTCACCGAGATCGCCGGCACCACTCGAGATGTCTTGCGCGAACATATCCACATCGATGGCATGCCGCTGCATGTGGTGGATACCGCCGGCTTGCGCGCCACCGAGGATCAGGTGGAAAAAATCGGGGTAGAACGGGCACTCAAGGCTATCGGCGAAGCCGATCGGGTGCTGCTGGTGGTCGATGCCACCGCCCCCGAGGCCGCCGACCCCTTTGCCCTATGGCCGGAGTTTCTCGATCAGCGGCCGGATCCGGCCAAGGTCACGCTGATTCGCAACAAGGCAGATCTGACGGCTGAAGCCATCGCCCTGGAAGTCAGCACTGACGGCCACGTCAGCATCAGCCTCTCGGCCAAATCCACGGCCGGTTTGGAGCTGTTGCGTGAACACCTGAAGGCCTGCATGGGCTACGAACAGACCTCTGAAAGCAGCTTCAGCGCGCGCAGACGCCACCTGCAAGCGCTAGCCCTGGCCAGCGCCTCCCTCGAGCATGGGCGTGCCCAACTGACCCAGGCCGGTGCCGGTGAGCTACTGGCGGAAGACTTACGCCAGGCGCAACAGGCACTGGGGGAAATTACCGGCGCCTTCAGCTCTGACGACCTGCTCGGGCGGATCTTCTCCAGCTTCTGCATCGGTAAATAAGCCTGCCATCAAGGTTGGGAAACAGCCCAACCGTCTCCTCGCTAAGCCGTCAACATTCCTGATCCCCCTGTCTCCTTCGAGAGGCTTGGAAGCTTTAGCGCTTCTAGGCCTCTCTGCGGGCGCTTTTCGCCTGGAGCAAAGGTGACTACATGGACGGATAAGCCCTGTGGAAAACCCCGCCTAAGGCCAGTCGATAACTAGGCCTAAAAACTGAGGATAATCCCCCCTGTGTACAACTAGGCATTTCATCCACAGCCTTAAAGCACTTATCCAAGGGCCTCTTGGCCTACTGGGCACAGCCTTATACAACTCTGAGTAGCTTGAATTCATTGGCCTCTAGCGATCTATCCACAGAAAAGCTATTCATAAGTAATAAACATAAAAACAAAGCTTTATAAAAATTCATTCTCTTAATCTTTATTAACCGCCGTCCTTTTCGAGCCAAAGCTCAACTGGCTATTTTTTGTGCAAAAGGCTTCTTTCACCACGGCTTAGTCCCTATACTTGCCGCCTTTCCGCTTTTCCCAAGTTAAAAGCCTCCCCAATTCTCAACAGGCACGAGGTGCGTGGTGGATTTCCCTTCCCGTTTTGATGTGATCGTCATCGGCGGCGGCCATGCCGGTACCGAGGCTGCGCTAGCGGCTGCACGTATGGGCGTGAAAACCCTGTTGCTGACCCATAACGTGGAAACCCTCGGGCAGATGAGCTGTAACCCAGCCATCGGCGGCATAGGTAAAAGCCATCTGGTCAAGGAAATCGACGCCCTCGGCGGCGCTATGGCGCAAGCCACCGACCAAGGTGGCATCCAATTCCGGGTCCTGAACAGCCGCAAAGGCCCGGCCGTACGCGCTACGCGTGCCCAGGCCGACCGTGTTCTGTACAAGGCGGCGATCCGCCACAGCCTGGAAAACCAAGAGAACCTGTGGATATTCCAGCAAGCCTGTGACGACCTGATCGTCGAGCAGGATCAGGTTCGTGGCGTCGTGACGCAGATGGGGCTGCGTTTCTTCGCCGAATCGGTGGTGCTGACCACCGGCACCTTCCTCGGTGGACTTATCCACATAGGTTTGCAGAACCATTCCGGCGGCCGTGCCGGCGACCCGCCGTCGATTGCCTTGGCGCAACGCCTGCGTGAACATCCGCTGCGCGTCGGCCGGTTGAAAACCGGCACACCGCCGCGTATCGATGGCCGCTCGGTGGATTTCTCGGTGATGACCGAGCAGCCCGGCGACACGCCGATTCCGGTGATGTCCTTTCTCGGTTCGAAAGAGCAGCATCCGCAGCAAGTCAGCTGCTGGATTACCCACACCAATGCGCGCACCCACGAAATCATCGCCGCCAACCTCAATCGCTCGCCGATGTATTCCGGGGTGATCGAAGGGATTGGTCCGCGCTACTGCCCGTCGATCGAAGACAAGATCCATCGCTTCGCCGACAAGGACAGTCACCAGGTGTTTATCGAGCCTGAAGGCCTGACCACCCACGAGCTGTACCCGAACGGTATCTCCACCTCCCTGCCCTTCGATGTGCAGCTGGAACTGGTGCGCTCGATCCGCGGCCTGGAAAACGCCCACATCGTGCGTCCGGGCTATGCCATCGAGTACGACTACTTCGATCCGCGCGACTTGAAATACAGCCTGGAAACCAAGGTGATCGGCGGGCTGTTCTTCGCCGGCCAGATCAACGGCACCACCGGTTACGAAGAAGCCGGCGCCCAAGGTCTGCTCGCCGGGGCTAACGCCGCGTTGCGCGCCCAGGGCAAAGACAGCTGGTGTCCACGTCGCGACGAGGCCTACATCGGCGTGCTGGTCGACGACCTGATCACCCTGGGCACGCAAGAACCCTACCGCATGTTCACCTCGCGGGCCGAATACCGGCTGATCCTCCGTGAGGACAACGCCGACCTGCGCCTGACCGAAAAAGGCCGCGAACTCGGCCTGGTCGATGATCGGCGTTGGGCGGCGTTCTGCGCCAAGCGCGAAGGCATCGAGTTGGAAGAGCAACGGCTGAAAAGCACCTGGGTGCGTCCGGGCACAGCCCAGGGCGATGCGCTTGCCGAGCGTTTCGGCACGCCGCTGACCCACGAATACAACCTGCTCAACCTGCTGACTCGCCCGGAAATCGATTACGCCGGGCTGATCGAAGTCACAGGCGCGGGTAGCAGCGATCCGCAAGTCGCGGAACAGGTCGAGATCAAGACCAAGTACGCCGGTTACATCGACCGCCAACAGGACGAGATCGCCCGTCTGCGCGCCAGTGAAGAGATCAAACTGCCCGAGGATATCGACTACGCGGGTATTTCCGGCCTGTCGAAAGAGATCCAGCACAAGCTCGGCCAGTCTCGCCCGGAAACCCTCGGGCAGGCCTCACGGATTCCCGGGGTCACCCCGGCGGCGATTTCCCTGCTGATGATTCACCTGAAAAAACGCGGCGCCGGGCGTCAGTTGGAGCAAAGCGCCTGATGTCCCTGGTTACCGCGTTACACGCAACTGAACTGACCCGTGGTGCCGAACAGTTGGGCGTCAGCCTGAGTGAAAGCCAGCACCGCCAGTTGCTGGCTTACCTGGCACTGCTGATCAAGTGGAACAAGGCCTATAACCTCACCGCCGTGCGCGATCCCGACGAAATGGTCTCGCGGCACTTGCTCGACAGCCTCAGCGTGGTGCCCTTCGTGCGCGAAGCTGGGGATAACTGGCTCGACGTCGGCAGCGGCGGCGGTATGCCGGGTATTCCACTGGCGATTCTGTTCCCCGAGCGCCACTTCACGCTGCTGGATTCCAACGGCAAGAAGACTCGTTTCCTCACTCAGGTGAAGCTGGAACTGAAACTGGCCAATCTGGAAGTTATCCACAGCCGGGTGGAAAGCTTCACGCCTGCGCAGCCGTTCGCCGGTATCTGTTCGCGGGCGTTCAGTTCGCTGGAAGATTTTGCCAACTGGACTCGTCACCTGGGCGATCTCAATACGCGCTGGTTGGCGATGAAAGGCGTGCATCCGGACGACGAGCTGCAGGCGTTGCCGGCGGACTTCCGGCTGACCGCTACCCATGTGCTCAAGGTTCCCGGTTGCCAAGGCCAACGCCATCTGCTGATACTGCGCCGCACCCTAGGGCCTCAAACCGGGACAGACGCTGACCATGGCTAAAGTATTCGCCATCGCCAATCAGAAAGGCGGTGTCGCCAAGACCACCACCTGCATCAACCTCGCGGCTTCCCTGGTTGCCACCAAGCGCCGGGTGCTGTTGATCGACCTCGATCCGCAGGGCAACGCGACCACCGGTAGCGGTGTCGACAAGCTGGCGCTCGAGCATTCGATCTACGACGTCTTGATCGGCGAGTGCAGCCTGGGCGAGGCCATGCAGTTCTCCGAGCACGGCGGCTATCAGCTGCTGCCGGCCAACCGCGACCTGACCGCCGCCGAAGTTGCCCTGCTGGACATGCCGGCCAAGGAAAACCGCCTGCGCCAGGCATTGGCGCCGATTCGCGAAAACTACGACTACATCCTCATCGACTGCCCGCCGTCACTGTCGATGCTGACGGTCAATGCGCTGGTTGCCGCCGATGGGGTGATCATTCCGATGCAGTGCGAGTATTACGCACTGGAAGGGCTTAGCGACTTGGTCAACTCGATCCAGCGGATTGGCAAGCTGCTCAATCCGGCGCTGAAGATCGAAGGTCTGCTGCGCACCATGTACGACCCCCGCATCAGCCTGACCAACGATGTTTCCGCCCAGCTGAAAGAACACTTCGGCGACAAACTCTACGACACCGTGATCCCGCGCAACGTGCGTCTGGCCGAAGCGCCGAGCTTCGGTATGCCGGCGCTGGTCTATGACAAGCAATCCCGTGGTGCCCTCGCCTACCTGGCCTTGGCCGGTGAATTGTCGCGGCGTCAGCGCAGCGCCACCCGAACCGCAAAAGCATAAGGAACTCGCATGGCCACCAAAAAACGAGGTCTTGGACGCGGACTGGACGCCCTGTTGGGGGGCAGCAGTGTCAATGCTTTGCAAGAAGAAGCTGCGCAGACCGATACCCGTGAGCTGCAATACGTGCCGCTGGACCTGATCCAGCGCGGTAAATACCAGCCGCGTCGCGACATGGACGCCACCGCGCTGGACGAACTGGCGCAATCGATCAGGGCCCAAGGCGTGATGCAGCCCATCGTGGTGCGCCCGATTGGTGCCGGCCGGTTCGAGATCATCGCCGGTGAACGGCGTTGGCGCGCCAGCCAGCAAGCTGGCTTGGACAAGATTCCGGCGATGGTGCGCGAAGTGCCGGATGAGGCGGCCATCGCCATGGCCTTGATCGAGAACATCCAGCGCGAAGACCTCAACCCGATCGAGGAAGCGGTCGCCTTGCAGCGTTTGCAGCAGGAGTTCCAACTGACCCAGCAGCAAGTCGCCGAAGCGGTCGGTAAATCGCGCGTCACCATCACCAACCTGCTGCGCCTGATTGCCCTGCCGGAAGAGATTAAAATCCTCCTGTCCCACGGTGACCTGGAGATGGGGCATGCCCGTGCCTTGCTCGGTTTACCGGCAGAACAGCAGGTCGAAGGGGCGCGACATGTTGTCGCACGCGGTCTGACCGTGCGCCAAACCGAAGCGCTGGTACGCCACTGGCTGAACAGCAAAGAAAAGCCGCTTGAACCCCCCAAGGTCGACCCGGACATCAGCCGTCTGGAGCAGCGCCTGGCCGAGCGCCTGGGCTCTCCGGTGCAGATCAAGCACGGGCAAAAGGGTAAGGGGCAATTGGTTATCCGCTACAACTCGTTGGATGAGTTGCAAGGTGTGCTGGCCCACATTCGCTAAAACCATGGCGCTGAAACAATTGCCCATCTAGCGGCTAGTCGAAAATCACTAGCGGGCAGTTGAATAGGGGGGGAACGCCCCCTATACTCTGCGCGCATTTTGTCGGCACAAACTATGCCAAGTCGTTGCCAAGTTGGTACTTGCAAGCGACTGACACCAGAGGCCGAAAAGCCGGAGATAAAGCTTGATGGATGTCCGCACGCCCAACCGCCTGCCCTTCCATCGTTTACCGGTGTTTCCCGTTCTGCTTGCCCAGTTCGTCGTGCTGTTACTTGCCGCGGTCGTATTGTGGCGGTGGCGCGGAGCGGTAAGTGGATACTCTGGGCTGTGTGGCGGGCTGATTGCCTGGCTGCCGAATGTGTATTTTGCCCACAAGGCGTTCCGTTTCACGGGAGCGCGGGCTGCCCAAGCCATAGTCCGGTCTTTTTATGCCGGTGAAGCGGGCAAACTGATTTTGACGGCAGTGCTGTTCGCGCTGACGTTTGCAGGTGTGAAGCCATTGGAAGCGCTGGCGGTATTTGGCGTGTTCCTATTGACCCAGTTGGTCAATTGGTTTGCGCCCCTGCTGATGAAAATAAGACTTTTGAGACCTTAGGGCGTTTGAGGCAAACATGGCAGAACAAACCGCTTCGGGCTATATCCAGCACCACTTGCAGAACCTGACTTTCGGGCAACTGCCGAATGGTGATTGGGGTTTCGCCCACACTGCAGTAGAAGCCAAAGCAATGGGCTTCTGGGCATTTCATGTCGACACTTTGGGCTGGTCCATTGCCCTGGGTCTGATCTTTATCCTGCTGTTCCGCCTGGCCGCGAAAAAGGCGACCTCCGGTCAACCGGGTGGTCTGCAGAACTTCGTTGAAGTGATGATTGAGTTCGTCGACGGCAGCGTCAAGGACACCTTCCACGGCCGTAACCCGCTGATTGCCCCGCTGGCCCTGACGATCTTCGTCTGGATCTTCCTGATGAATGCCATCGACCTGGTTCCAGTGGACTGGATTCCCCAGGTGGCGGCGTTCATTTCCGGGAATGAGCATCTGGTGTTCCGCGCCGTGCCGACTACCGATCCGAATGCCACCTTGGCCATGTCCCTGTCGGTGTTCGCGCTGATCATTTTCTACAGCATCAAGATCAAGGGCATCGGTGGTTTCATCGGCGAACTGACCCTGCACCCGTTCAGCAGCAAGAACCTGGTCGTTCAAGCGCTGTTTATTCCGGTCAACTTCCTGCTGGAGTTCGTGACCCTGATAGCCAAGCCGATTTCGCTGGCACTGCGTCTGTTCGGCAACATGTATGCCGGCGAACTGGTGTTCATCCTGATCGCCGTGATGTTTGGCACCGGCATTCTCTGGCTGAGTGGTCTGGGCGTAGCACTGCAGTGGGCGTGGGCGGTATTCCACATCCTGATCATCACCCTGCAAGCGTTCATCTTCATGGTGCTGACCATCATCTATCTGTCGCTGGCTCACGAAGACAACCATTAAAAACGCGTAGCGCACCCGCTGACCTTCTCCCTTTAGGGAGAGGGCGCCCGAAGGGCGGAAGAGGGTGTGCGGTGTTTTGAGTGGATGCCCGCAAGGGCAAAGGCAACAACCGATTTTGCTTTACCGCTTTACCTTAAAAACCTTAACCAATACGACATAAAAAGTCGGGAGGAAAGATGGAAACTGTAGTTGGTCTGACCGCGATCGCCGTTGCACTGCTGATTGGCCTGGGTGCCTTGGGTACCGCCATTGGTTTCGGCCTGCTGGGCGGCAAGTTCCTGGAAGGCGCAGCGCGTCAGCCGGAAATGGTTCCGATGCTGCAAGTTAAAATGTTCATCGTCGCTGGTCTGCTGGACGCCGTGACCATGATCGGCGTCGGTATCGCACTGTTCTTCACCTTCGCGAACCCCTTCGTTGGTCAACTCGCAGGCTAATGCTCTGAAATCCCAGCGATGGGATTTCGAGTGATTGGTTTGACGGACAACGAACGAGCGAGGTGTTGGCGTGAACATTAATGCAACCCTGATTGGCCAGTCCGTTGCCTTCTTCATCTTTGTGCTGTTCTGCATGAAGTTCGTGTGGCCTCCGGTCATCGCGGCTTTGCAGGAGCGTCAGAAGAAGATTGCGGATGGACTGGACGCTGCCAGCCGTGCGGCTCGTGATTTGGAGCTCGCCCACGAAAAAGTGGGTCTGCAACTGCGCGAAGCCAAAACCCAGGCAGCTGAAATCATTGAGCAAGCCAAGAAACGCGCTACCCAGATCGTCGACGAAGCTCGCGATCAGGCCCGTGTTGAAGGTGAGCGCCTGAAGACTCAGGCTCAGGCCGAGATCGAACAGGAACTGAACAGCGTCAAAGACGCCCTGCGGGCCCAACTGGGTGGCTTGGCGATCAGCGGTGCTGAGAAGATTCTGGGCGCCACTATCGACCGTAACGCGCATGCGGAGCTGGTTTCCAAACTGGCAGCCGAAATTTAAGCGAGGGCGCGATCATGGCAGAACTGACCACGTTGGCCCGACCTTACGCCAAGGCTGCTTTTGAGTACGCTCAGGCCCACCAGCAACTGGCCAATTGGTCAGCCATGCTCGGCCTGGCTGCAGCGGTGTCGCAAGACGACCGCATGCAGCGCGTGCTCACGGCCCCGCGTCTGACGAGTACAGATAAGGCCACCACCTTTATCGAGGTGTGTGGTGATAAGTTCGACGCCAAGGTACAGAATTTCCTTCACGTCATTTCCGAGAACAACCGTCTGGAGTTGTTGCCGGAGATCGCCGAACTGTTCGAGCTGCTTAAGGCCGAACAGGAAAAATCGGTAGATGTGGACGTCACCAGTGCCTTTGCATTGAACGAAGAACAGCAAGACAAACTCGCCAAGGTTCTCAGTGCACGGCTCGGCCGGGAAGTGCGCCTGCACGCTGCGGAGGATGCCACCTTGATCGGTGGTGTCGTGATCCGCGCCGGCGACCTGGTTATCGATGGCTCAGTTCGCGGCAAACTCGCGCAACTAGCCGAAGCATTGAAATCTTGAGTTTGAAGGGGCAGCAGAGCAATGCAGCAACTCAATCCTTCCGAAATAAGTGAAATCATCAAGGGCCGCATCGAAAAGCTCGATGTGACCTCCCAAGCCCGTAACGAAGGCACAGTCGTCAGCGTGTCCGACGGTATCGTGCGGATTCACGGTCTGGCCGACGTTATGTACGGCGAAATGATCGAGTTCCCGGGTGGCGTCTACGGTATGGCGATGAACCTGGAGCGCGACTCCGTCGGCGCCGTGGTTCTCGGCGCCTACCAGTCGCTGGCCGAAGGCATGAGTGCCAAGTGCACCGGCCGCATCCTGGAAGTGCCGGTTGGTCCGGAACTGCTAGGTCGCGTAGTCGATGCCCTGGGTAACCCGGTCGACGGTAAAGGCCCTCTGAACAACGTCGCTACCGACGCGGTTGAGAAGGTTGCACCGGGCGTGATCTGGCGTAAGTCGGTCGACCAGCCGGTACAGACTGGTTACAAGTCCGTCGATGCCATGATCCCGGTTGGCCGTGGCCAGCGTGAGCTGATCATCGGTGACCGTCAGATCGGTAAAACCGCTCTGGCGATCGACACGATCATCAACCAGAAAGACAGCGGCATCCGCTGCGTCTACGTCGCTATCGGTCAGAAGCAATCGACCATCGCTAACGTGGTGCGCAAGCTGGAAGAAAACGGCGCGTTGGCTAACACCATCATCGTCGCGGCCAGTGCTTCCGAATCCGCTGCGTTGCAGTTCATCGCACCGTACGCCGGTTGCACCATGGGCGAGTACTTCCGTGACCGCGGCGAAGACGCGCTGATCGTCTATGACGATCTGTCCAAGCAAGCCGTGGCGTATCGCCAGATTTCCTTGCTGCTGCGCCGTCCGCCAGGCCGTGAAGCTTACCCAGGCGACGTGTTCTATCTCCACAGCCGTCTGCTGGAGCGCGCTTCCCGCGTATCCGAAGAGTATGTCGAGAAGTTCACCAATGGCGCCGTGAAAGGCAAGACCGGTTCCTTGACCGCTCTGCCGATCATCGAAACCCAGGCTGGCGACGTTTCCGCGTTCGTTCCGACCAACGTGATCTCGATCACTGACGGCCAGATCTTCCTGGAATCGGCTATGTTCAACTCCGGCATCCGTCCGGCAGTGAACGCCGGTATCTCGGTATCCCGTGTGGGTGGTGCCGCTCAGACCAAGATCATCAAGAAGCTCTCCGGTGGTATCCGTACCGCTCTGGCTCAGTACCGTGAATTGGCGGCTTTCGCCCAGTTCGCCTCTGACCTGGACGAAGCCACCCGTAAGCAGCTTGAGCATGGTCAGCGCGTTACCGAACTGATGAAGCAGAAGCAATACGCGCCGATGTCTATCGCCGACATGTCGCTGTCCCTGTACGCCGCCGAGCGTGGCTTCCTGCAGGACATCGAGATCGTCAAAATCGGCAGCTTCGAACAAGCTCTGATTGCTTACTTCAACCGCGATCACGCCGACTTGATGGCGAAGATCAACGTGAAGGGTGACTTCAATGACGAAATCGACGCAGGCATCAAAGCCGGCATCGAGAAGTTCAAGGCCACCCAAACCTGGTAAGCCGCAGCGGGGGTCGCAAGACCCCCGCCTGCTAACCCGATAGGTGTTACATGGCAGGCGCAAAAGAGATTCGCAGCAAGATTGCGAGCATCAAAAGCACGCAAAAGATCACCAGCGCCATGGAAAAGGTGGCTGTCAGCAAGATGCGCAAGGCTCAAATGCGCATGGCTGCCAGCCGTCCCTACGCGGAGCGCATCCGCCAGGTGATTGGTCATCTGGCCAACGCTAACCCGGAATACCGTCACCCGTTCATGATCGACCGCGAAGTCAAGCGTGTCGGCTATGTAGTCGTGAGCAGTGACCGTGGTCTGTGCGGTGGCTTGAACACCAACCTGTTCAAGGCCCTGGTCAAGGACATGGCGGTAAACCGCGAACAAGGCGTAGAGATCGATATCTGCGTAGTAGGCAGCAAGGGTGCGGCATTTTTCCGCAACTTCGGCGGTAACGTCGTCGCTGCAATCAGCCACTTGGGCGAAGAACCGTCGATCAATGATCTGATCGGCAGCGTCAAGGTGATGCTGGATGCCTACCTGGATGGCCGCATCGATCGCCTGTCCGTGGTTTCCAACAAGTTCATCAACACCATGACGCAACAGCCGACAGTGGAGCAGTTGATTCCGCTGGTGGCTGATCCGGATCAAGAGCTCAAGCATCACTGGGACTATCTCTACGAACCCGACGCTAAAGAGCTGCTTGACGGCCTTATGGTGCGCTACGTGGAGTCGCAGGTGTACCAGGCGGTGGTCGAGAACAACGCGGCTGAACAAGCGGCGCGGATGATCGCGATGAAGAACGCTACCGACAACGCCGGTGACCTGATCAGCGATTTGCAGCTGATCTACAACAAGGCGCGTCAGGCGGCGATCACCCAAGAGATCTCGGAAATCGTTGGCGGCGCTGCCGCGGTCTGATACCGGTTCAAATATTCAGAGGATCCAGCTATGAGTAGCGGACGTATCGTACAAATCATCGGCGCCGTGATCGACGTGGAATTTCCACGCGATCAGGTCCCGAGCATCTACGACGCCTTGAAAGTCCAAGGCGCCGAAACCACCCTGGAAGTCCAGCAGCAGCTGGGCGACGGCGTGGTCCGTACCATTGCGATGGGCTCGACCGAAGGCTTGAAGCGCGGTCTGGACGTCAGCAACACGGGCACAGGCATCTCCGTACCGGTCGGTAAAGCGACCCTGGGCCGGATCATGGACGTACTCGGCAACCCGATCGACGAAGCCGGCCCGATCGGCGAAGAAGAGCGTTGGGGTATCCACCGCCCTGCACCGTCTTTCGCCGAACAGGCGGGCGGCAACGACCTGCTGGAAACCGGCATCAAGGTTATCGACCTGATCTGCCCGTTTGCCAAAGGCGGTAAAGTCGGTCTGTTCGGTGGCGCCGGTGTCGGCAAGACCGTGAACATGATGGAACTGATCCGTAACATCGCCATCGAGCACAGCGGTTATTCCGTGTTCGCCGGTGTGGGTGAGCGTACTCGTGAGGGTAACGACTTCTACCACGAGATGAAGGACTCCAACGTTCTCGACAAAGTGGCGCTGGTTTACGGTCAGATGAACGAGCCGCCGGGCAACCGTCTGCGCGTAGCCCTGACCGGCCTGACCATGGCCGAGAAGTTCCGTGACGAGGGTAACGACGTCCTGTTGTTCGTCGACAACATCTACCGTTACACCCTGGCCGGTACCGAAGTATCCGCACTGCTGGGCCGTATGCCGTCCGCAGTGGGTTATCAGCCGACCCTGGCCGAGGAAATGGGCACTCTGCAAGAGCGCATCACTTCGACCAAAAACGGTTCGATCACCTCGATCCAAGCCGTTTACGTACCTGCGGATGACTTGACCGACCCGTCCCCGGCGACCACCTTCGCCCACTTGGACGCCACCGTCGTACTGTCTCGTGACATCGCCTCCCTGGGTATCTACCCGGCGGTCGATCCACTCGACTCCACGTCGCGTCAGCTGGACCCGATGGTAATCGGTCAGGAGCACTACGACACCGCGCGTGGCGTTCAGTACGTGCTGCAGCGCTACAAAGAGCTGAAGGACATCATTGCGATCCTGGGTATGGACGAGCTGTCGGAAGCCGACAAGCAGTTGGTATCCCGCGCTCGTAAGATCCAGCGCTTCCTGTCGCAGCCGTTCTTCGTGGCTGAAGTCTTCACCGGTGCTTCGGGTAAATACGTTTCCCTGAAAGACACCATTGCTGGCTTCAAAGGCATCCTCAACGGTGACTACGACCAGCTGCCAGAACAAGCGTTCTACATGGTCGGCAGCATCGAAGAAGTCATCGAGAAAGCCAAGAAACTGTAATCCCAGCGCCCGGCGACGGGCGCTAATCAGGTTGAGGCAAGCAAATGGCTATGACAGTCCATTGCGATATCGTCAGCGCGGAAGGCGAGATCTTCTCCGGTTTGGTCGAGATGGTGATTGTGCACGGTAACCTGGGTGATCTTGGTATCGCTCCAGGCCACGCACCGCTGATCACCGATCTCAAGCCGGGCCCGATCCGCCTGATCAAGCAGGGTGGCTGGTCCGAGGTGTTTTACATCTCCGGTGGTTTCCTGGAAGTGCAGCCGAACATGGTGAAGGTCTTGGCCGACACCGTGCAGCGTGCAGCCGACCTGGACGAAGCCTCTGCTCAGGAAGCCGTCAAGGCTGCCGAGAAGGCCCTGCATGATAGAGGCGCGGAGTTCGACTACGGTTCCGCCGCTGCCCGTCTGGCCGAGGCTGCAGCTCAGCTGCGGACCATCCAGGCGGTGCGCAAGAAGTTCGGCGGCTAATCCCGCAAGACTTCATCGCGATCGAGTAAAAGGGTAGCCTTGGCTACCCTTTTTCTTTTCTGGCCTTTCACTCCGTAGGCTGTTCAGGATCCACTCTCATGTCTCTCGATATCGTCATCCTCGCTGCAGGCCAAGGCACGCGCATGCGTTCCGCTTTACCTAAAGTGCTGCATCCGGTCGCCGGTAAATCCATGCTCGGGCATGTCATCGACAGTGCTCGGCAACTACAGCCACAGAGCATCCAGGTGGTGATCGGCCACGGTGCGGAAACCGTGCGCGAGCGTTTGGCCGCGGACGATCTGAGTTTCGTGCTGCAAGCCCAGCAACTGGGTACCGGCCACGCCGTGGCGCAGGCGCTGCCCAAGCTTTCGGCCGAGAACGTGCTGATCCTGTATGGCGATGTGCCGTTGATCGAGGTCGACACCCTGCAACGCCTGCTGCAACGGGTCAGTGCTGAGCAGCTTGGGCTGTTGACGGTCGATCTGAACGATCCGACCGGCTACGGGCGGATCGTTCGCGACGATAAGGGCGTGGTCAAAGCCATAGTCGAACACAAGGATGCGACGCCCGAGCAGCGGGCGATCTGCGAAGGCAATACCGGCATCCTCGCGGTGCCCGGCAAGTGCCTGGCCGACTGGCTCGGCCGCCTGTCGAACAACAACGCCCAGGGCGAGTACTACCTGACCGACGTGATCGCCATGGCGGTGGCCGACGGCCTGGTGGTGGCCACCGAGCAGCCGCTGGATGCCATGGAAGTGCAGGGCGCCAACGACCGCCTGCAGCTGGCCGAACTCGAGCGCCATTACCAGCAACGTTCGGCCCGCCAACTGATGGCCCAGGGTGTGACCCTGCGCGATCCGGCGCGTTTCGATCTGCGTGGGGAAGTGACGGTCGGCCGCGATGTGCTGATCGACATCAACGTGATCCTCGAAGGCCGTGTGCTCATCGAAGATAACGTCGAGATCGGCCCCAATTGCGTGATCAAGAACAGCACCCTGCGCAAGGGTGCGGTGGTCAAAGCCAACAGCCATCTCGACGGCGCCGAACTGGGCGAGGGCAGCGATGCCGGGCCGTTCGCGCGCTTGCGCCCAGGTTCGGTGCTGGGCGCCAAGGCCCATGTGGGCAACTTCGTCGAGTTGAAGAATGCCGTGCTGGGTGAAGGCGCCAAGGCCGGCCACCTGAGCTATTTGGGCGACGCCGAGGTGGGTGCGCGAAGCAACATCGGCGCCGGCACCATCACCTGCAACTACGATGGCGCCAACAAGTTCAAGACGGTGTTGGGCGAAGACGTGTTTATCGGCTCCAACAGCGCCCTGGTCGCGCCAGTGACCCTTGGCGACGGCGCCACCACGGGCGCCGGTTCGGTGATCACCGCCGATGTGCCGGCCGCCACTCTGGCGGTGGGCCGGGCCAAGCAGCGCAATATCGAAGGCTGGAAGCGCCCGGTCAAAATCAAGAAGTAGGGCGGCCTCGCCGCGCAGCGGCAGCCCGCCATTGAGTTCGGCGTACTGCCTTCGGCGAGTACGCCCTAGGGTCTGATCGCCAGGCGGAAGCCGTTCCCTACGGCTTATCGCATTCCCCACATCCATGTGGGTCACGAGTTGGCTCCTACCGCCAAGCGGCTCTTGACTCGAAAGCTTCGATAGGTTTTGATTCGCGCACTTATCTTTCGAATCGAAACTTAACTGGCCTATGTCGAAGCGCAACACCCCGCAACGCCGTCACGCCATTCTTGCTCTGCTCACCGAGCAGGGTGAAGTCAGCGTCGATGAGCTGGCCAAGCGCTTCGCCACCTCGGAAGTCACCATCCGCAAAGACCTCGGCGCGCTGGAGAAGAACGGCCTGCTGCTGCGTCGTTACGGCGGGGCGGTGCCGATGCCGCAGGAACTGATCGCCGACGGCGGCCAACCTATCTCCAAGTACAAGCAGGCGATCGGCCGGGCGGCGGCCGGGCTGCTGCGTGAACATGCACGGATCATCATCGACAGTGGCAGCACCACCGCGGCGTTGATTCCGGAGCTTGGCTACAAACCCGGCTTGCTGGTGATGACCAACTCCTTGAGTGTGGTCAGCGCCTTGCGCGAGCTGGAGCACGAACCTGTGTTGTTGATGACTGGCGGCACCTGGGACCCACACTCCGAATCCTTCCAAGGCCAGGTCGCCGAGCAAGTGCTGCGTTCCTACGATTTCGATCAACTCTTTATCGGCGCCGATGGTATCGACCTGGCGCGTGGCACCACCACCTTCAATGAGCTGTTGGGCCTCTCCCGGGTCATGGCCGAAGTCGCCCGTGAAGTCATCGTCATGGTCGAGGCCGATAAGATCGGCCGCAAGATTCCCAATCTGGAGCTGCCCTGGAGCAGCATCCATACCCTGATTACCGACGAACGCCTCCCACTGGAGGCCCGTGAATCGATCACGGCGCGCGGGATAAACCTGATCTGCGCAGCCGTAGAAGCCTAAGGAGAAAACTATGTGTGGCATCGTTGGCGCCGTCGCCGAGCGCAATATCACCGCGATCCTGGTGGAAGGTTTGAAACGTCTGGAATACCGCGGCTACGACAGCGCCGGCCTGGCGGTCTTCAGCAGTGCCGGGCAGTTGGAACGCCGCCGCAGTGTGGGCAAGGTCAGCGAGTTGGAAAACGCGCTGAGCGCCGAACCATTGGCCGGTCGCCTCGGCATCGCCCACACCCGTTGGGCCACCCATGGTGCGCCGAGCGAGCGTAACGCCCACCCGCACTTCTCCGGCAGCGAGCTGGCGGTGGTGCACAACGGCATCATCGAAAACCACGAACAATTGCGTGAGCGCCTGAAGGGCCTCGGCTACCTATTCGGCTCGGATACCGACACCGAAGTCATCGTCCATCTGCTCGATCACAAGCTCAAGGATCTCGGTGATCTGGCGGCGGCGCTGAAAGCCGCGGTGAAGGAACTGCACGGTGCCTATGGTTTGGCGGTCATCAGCGCGCAGCAACCGGATCGTCTGCTCGCCGCCCGCAGCGGTAGCCCGCTGGTCATCGGCCTCGGTCTCGGTGAGAACTTCCTCGCCTCCGACCAGCTGGCACTGCGGCAGGTTACCGACCGCTTCGTGTACCTGGAAGAAGGCGATATCGCCGAAATCCGCCGGGACAGCGTGCAGATCTGGACGGTCGATGGTCAGCCGGTGGTGCGCGAAAGCGTGCAATACCACGAAGGGGCCGAGGCGGCGGATAAAGGAGAGTATCGCCACTTCATGCTCAAGGAGATTCACGAACAGCCGAAGGTGGTGCAGCGCACCCTGGAAGGCCGTCTGGGTTCCGATCAGGTGCTGGTGCAGGCCTTCGGCCCGCAAGCCGCCGAGCTGTTCGCCAAGGTGCAGAACGTGCAGATAGTCGCCTGCGGCACCAGCTACCACGCCGGCATGGTCGCCCGTTACTGGCTGGAAGGCCTGGCCGGCATTCCGTGCCAGGTCGAAGTGGCCAGCGAGTTCCGCTACCGCAAGGTGGTGGTGCAACCGGGCACCCTGTTCGTCAGCATCTCCCAGTCCGGCGAAACCGCCGACACCCTGGCCGCCTTGCGCAACGGCAAGGCGCTGGGCCCGGATAACGGCGGTTACCTGGCCAGCCTGGCGATCTGCAACGTCGGCATCAGCTCACTGGTGCGTGAGTCCGACCTGACCCTGCTGACCCAGGCCGGCCCGGAAATTGGCGTGGCTTCGACCAAAGCCTTCACCACCCAACTGGTGGCGCTGATGCTGTTGACCCTGTCCCTCGGTCGGGTGCGCGGCACCTTGGCGGCCGGTGTGGAAGCCGAGCTGGTGGAAGAGCTGCGCCGCTTGCCGACTCGCCTCGGTGAGGCGCTGGCGATGGACACCAGGGTGGAGAAAATCTCCGAGCTGTTCGCCGAGAAGCATCACGCGCTGTTCCTCGGCCGTGGCGCGCAGTACCCGGTGGCCATGGAAGGTGCGCTGAAGCTCAAGGAAATCTCCTATATCCACGCCGAGGCTTACCCCGCCGGTGAACTCAAGCATGGCCCGCTGGCCCTGGTCGACAGTGACATGCCGGTGGTCACCGTGGCGCCCAACAACGAGCTGCTGGAAAAGCTCAAATCCAACCTGCAGGAAGTGCGCGCCCGTGGCGGCGAGCTGATCGTCTTCGCCGACGAGCAAGCCGGCTTGGGCAACGGCGAGGGCACCCATGTGGTGAACATGCCGCACATCCTCGATGCGCTGGCACCGATCCTCTACACCATCCCGTTGCAGCTGCTGTCCTACTACGTCGCCGTACTCAAGGGCACCGATGTCGACCAGCCGCGCAATCTGGCCAAGAGCGTCACCGTCGAATAAGCCTCAGGGATAAGCGCGCGGCGGGTGTGGGAGTCCTGAATTCAACACACAAGCACCGCCGTTCGCCTAGCCCTTATGGTTAGGGAAAACGTCGTCTCGTCTTGCAGGGGGCTCGTTCGGCTGCAGCCGGGCCAGGTTGTGCTTGATGACATCCATCACCGCGGCGGTCATCACCGAGGTGGAGACACCGAACATCAGGATGCCGTTGGCCGCTTCCAGCGGGCCGAGCAGACGCCAGCGTTCGGACATGACGATATCGCCATAGCCCAGGGTGGCGAAGTTGACCCCCGAGTGATAGAGCGCGGTGGCGAACTCGCCGAATTCGCCGAGCAGCATGAACAGGGCGGCCCAGATGGCCATCTGCACGAAATTGCCGAGCAACATCAGCAGCATCACCATCGACAGCAACAGGATATCCAGCCACTGCGATTCGCGGCCTTGCCGGGCCTGCCTGAAGCGCACGTACTGGCGCAGGCACACGGCCAGGAAAATGGCCTGCAGCAGCAGGCAGAGCAACATCACGGGGAGGCCGGTCAGCAGATTGAGCAGCATGGGTGACCTCTTCAGCGGGCGTGTTGCCGCACGCGGCGGCGTTGGTCGAGCAGGTGGACCATCAGGCAGGCATAGAGGGTGACGGCGATGAACAGCCCCATGCGCACGGCGAAGGCGCTGTAGACATCCTTGCCGGCGGCGCTGTCCTGCACCGACTGACCCAGCAGGATGATCAGGGTGGCCTGGGTATTGAGCCAGAAGCCGGGGCTTTGCCGGGTCGGGCTCAGGGCATAGAGCTTGCGCGCCACCAGCAGGCCGAACAGCAGCATCCACAGGAAGAACATCCATAGCTGCACAAACAGGCTGAGGGCGCACCAGAACAGGATCGCCAACAGGCCGCCGAGCAGGGTCGAGCCGAGCAACTCGCGGCCGGCATCGCGCGCCTTGGTGGTGCAGCTCTGCTGGCCGAGGCTCACCGATTTCATGATGATCGGCAGGTAGCTGGCCGGATCGATCAGCGCCAGCAGGAAGGCCGGCAGCACCACCAGGGCGGCGCGCAGGGCAATCCAGCCGGCCTCGGCGGGCGCCAACTTGGCTGGGACAGGAGTGGCTGGGGCATTGGCCGGCTCGGGAAATAGCCAATGGCTGAGCATCACGGCCAGCACGGCCAGCAGCAGGCCCTTGACCAAGGCGCCGATGACCATGACGGCCAGGCCGAAATCGGTGGTGCCGGCGGCGGAGATCAGGGTCAGGCCGACCACCAGGAAGGTCGCTACTAGCGGGTTGCCACCGCGCAGGCCATAGCGGAAGGCCAGGAACAGGCACAGGCCGACCAGCAGCACGCCACTCAGCGGCGCGTAGCGCAGCAAGGGGATCAGCAGCAGGCCGCTGCCGGTGGTCAGCATCACCATCAGCGCCAGGCCCAGCCCGGCCTTGAGGGGTAGCGGCCGATTCAGCGAGGCCAGCAGAAACAGCGTGAGCAGCGGCGCCAGGAAGGGGATCGGCAGGTTCAGGCCGAAGCTGGCGGCCAGGCACAGCGCGGTGCCGCTGGCCAGGCGCAGTGCCCGCTGGCTGCGGGGCTCGCGCTCAGTGGGCATGCGGTCAGTAGGCGCGCTTTTAATAGGCATAGGACAGCCAGCTCATCAGGCGCAGGAACAGGCGGCCAAGCGGGTTGAGCGGGTTGCCCTCGCGGGGGAACGCCATGACTTCGGCTTGCCCGCCGACGCGGATGCCGCGCAGGTCGGTCAATTCACCCGGATCGATTTCCACCACCACCGGAAAACGCTGGGCCGGGCGCAGCCAGTCGCGGCTGTTCTCCACCGTCGGTAGGCTGCCGGGCGCGGTGCTCTGGCCGACGCTGACCCCATAGCCGACGCTGCGCACATGACCTTTGAATATCTCGCCAGGCAGCGCGTCCAGCACTATGGCAACCGGGGTGCCGGGCTCGACCTGGCCCAGGTTGTTCTCGGTCATGTCCGCACTGATCCATACGTCGTGGATGGCGATCAGGGTCATGACCGGGCTGCCGGCTGCGGCAAACTGTCCGGCCTCGGTACGCAGGTCGGTGATCAGCCCGGCCGAACGTGCCCGTACCCGGGTATTGGCCAGGTCCAGTTCGGCCTTTGCCAGGGCGGTGGCGGCGCTGCGCAGTTGGGCGTTGTCTTCCTCGCTGCCGCCTTGTTGTTCACGTGCGCGTTGCACTTCGGCCCTGGCCGCGGCGACCTGACTGATGGCCTGCTCGCGAGTGGAGCGGGAGACCTCGAGGAGACGCACGGAAATGGTTCCCGGATCGTCGCGGTACAAGCCTTCAAGACGTTGGTTATCCTGCTGAGCCTTGAGTTCGTTGGCCTGGGCGGCCCGCAAGGATGCTTGCGCCGAGTCGATTCCGGCGGTGCTGGCACCGATCTGCCGGCGTGTCGACTCAAGATCGGCACGGGCGCGATCGACGGCGATCTGATACTGCTGCTGATCCACCTCGAAGAGGACCTGGCCGGCCTTGACGTCCTGGTTGTTGCGCACCTGCACCCGGGTCACCCGGCCGGCCACTTCTGCGGCCACCGGGACGACGAAGGCTTGCACCCGCGCCTGCTGCGTGTAAGGAGTAAAGCGGTCGGCCAGCAGGTACCAGACCAGGCTCAGGCCGATCAGCCCAGTCACCCACTTCGCGCCCTTCTTTACCGGGTCGGCGGTAGGTGCGGGCGCGCCGGTGTCCGGAGCCGAGGGGGCGGGCTGCGCTACTTCACTCATCGTCACTTACCTTGTGTGGAGTCGGGGATGCGCTGGCCGTGGGGTCCGTGGGCTCATCCAGGAGGTCGCCCCAGTCGGTGCGTTGTTGCATCTGCTCGCGGCTGGCCTGGTCGACCCTCGGCTGAGCGCTGTACCAGCCGCCTCCAAGGGCCTTGTACAGGGCAATCAGATTGCTCACTGCATTGGCACGGCTGAGCAGGTAGTTATCCTGTTGCAGGAACAGCGCGCGCTGGGCATCCAGCACGCGCTGGAAGTCCGAGTAGCCTTCGAGGTACTGGGCGTTGGCCAGGGTCACCGAGCGCTGGGCGGCCAGTGCCGCCTCGCGCAGGATACGCTCGCGCTCAAGCGCCTTGATCAGGCCATTGGCGGCATCGTCGGCTTCACGCGCCGCCTGGCGCACGCTGTCGCGGTAGACCTCGATCAGCTGCTGCAAGCGGGCATCCTGCACGCGCACGTTGTTGCTGATTTGGCCGTGGTCGAACAGGTTCCAGCGCAGGCTGGGGCCGCCGACCAGGTCCAGACTGTTGGAGGCGCCGTCCAGTGAGCTGGCGGACCAGACGATGCTGCCCAGCAGGCTCAGCGAGGGGTAGAGATCGGCTTCGGCCACGCCGATGAGTGCCGACTGGGCGGCGACAGTGAGTTCGGCTGCGCGTATGTCCGGCCGGCGCAGCAGCAGGTTGGCGGGTACGTCCTGCAGCACGGCGCGATCGATCAGCGGGATCAGCTCCTCTTTCTCGGCCAACTCCGGCAGCGGGCTGGGCGGACGGCCGATCAGCACGGCCAGGGCGTTGCGGGTGCGCAGTACCTGGTCCTCGAAGTCGGGAATGCTGCTCAGGGTGCCCAGATACTGGGTCTTGGCCTGTTGCAGGTCGAGTTCGGCAGTCTGCCCGCTCTTGAACAGCTTCTCGGTGATTTCATAGCTGCGCTTTTGCTGCTCGGCGTTCACACGGGCGACACGCAGACGCGCTTCGGTGGTGCGCAGGGCGAAATAGGTATCGGCCACCTGCGCCCGCAGCAGTACCAGTACATCCTCATAATTGGCCTGGGCGGTGAAGTAGCTGGCATCGGCCGACTCGATGGCGCGGCTGAAGCGGCCCCAGAAGTCCAGCTCCCAGCCTATGTCGAAGCCCGCACTGTGTTGCCAGAAATGGCTGTCCTGCGGGTTACGCCCACCGGACTGGTTGCGGTCCAAGTACAGACTATCGGCGCTGGCCTGCTGCAGTTGCGGGTAGCGTCCGCTCTGCGCAATGCCCAATTGGGCGCGGGCTTCCATCACCCGCAGGCCGGCAATCTTCAGGCTGGGGTTGTGGGCGTCGGCCTCGGCAATCAGGCGGTCGAGGATAGGGTCGGCGAACACCTGCCACCACTGCAGAAAGTCGGGTTGCGGACGCTGCTGGCTGGCCTGCTCGAGCGCCGGGCTGTTCCAGTGTTCGACCCATGCCTCGCCCGGTGCCTGGAAGTCCGGGCCCAGGCGTACGCAGCCGCTGAGGCCGAGTGCGCCGAGCAGGAGTAACCGGCCTGGGCGAAGTAAGGGCGACATGGGGGCGAGCCGGGTCGCGTCAGGTCTGCTTCTGCTCGCCTGGCCCGCCGCCCTGCGGCTGGTCTTCGACCCATTGCCAGAACAGCTGGTAGCCGACCGCCAGAACCACCGGGCCGATGAACAGGCCGATGATGCCGCCGGTGACCATGCCGCCCAGGGCGCCGATCAGCACCACCGGCATCGGTACATCGACGCCCCGGCCGAGCAGCAGGGGCTTGAGCACGTTATCGGCCAGGCCGGCGACGAAGACATAGATGGCGAAGGCAATGGTCGCCATGCTGGCACCCTCGGTGGCGAAGACGAAGGCGATCACCGGGAGAGTGATCAGGGTGGCCGGTAGCTGCATGATGCCGAGCAGCAGTACCGCCAGGGCCAGCAGACCGGCGCCGGGGATGCCCATGAGCACGAAGCCGACGCCGATCAGCAGCATCTGGATGAAGGCGATGCCGACCACGCCCTGAGCCACCGCACGGATGGTGGCGGTGCACAGTTCGGTGATTTGCGCTCCCTTGCCCGGGCCGGAGATGCGCGAGGCGATCTGCACCGCGCTGCGGCCGCCGCTCTCACCATAGGCCATGAAGATGCCGGCGATGATCAGGGCGAAGATGAATATCAGCAGGCCCATGCCGAGGCCGGCGAGCTTACCCAGCAGGGTGAGACTGACACCCTTGAGGTGCGGGGCGAGCTTCTGCGCCAGGCCGGTCAGGTCGGTGGCGGCTTGCAGCCAGAAACCGTGCAGGGCGTTGCCCACCAGCGGCCAGCTGGCGACCGAGTCGGCCGGCAGCGGAATATGGAAGCCGCCGCTCTTGACCATGGCCATGGCCTGCTCCACCGAGTCGGCCATCGAGGTGCCTAACAGGTAGATCGGCACCATGAGGATGGCGAGGGCGATCAGCACGATCAGCGTCGCGGTGCGGCCTTCATTGTTGCCCAGCTTGCCCAGGAGCTTGCAGTGCAGCGGGTAGATCGTGATCGCCAGGATCAGCGACCAGAGCATCAGGTCGAGGAAGGGGTGGAAGATCTGGAAGCAGAAAGTCACCAGCACGGCGATCAGCCCGGCACGAATCAATATATCGAGCAGGCCGTGGGACAGCGCCTTCTCGGCAGTGGGCGTGGGCAACATCGATTATCTCCTGGCAGGTCGCTGCAAAGGCATGGGGGCGGTAAGCCCAAGCATAGCCGCTCAACCGCGGAGGGTAGCCGCAAGCCACGGCACCTCGCCGCTTGCCCGTCATGCCGTGGCTGGGCCGCCCGCTGCGGCCAAGTAGCTAAAAACAGCCTGCAGACCTCAGGGATAAGAGCGCGGCGTATAGACCCAGGCGCCGCCATCCTGACGGGGAAAGCGTCGGGTCGTCGATGAGCCGATGATCACCATGGTGCGCATGTCCACCTGCTCCGGGCGCAGCTCGGCGAGGGTGGTGAGGGTCAGGGTTTCCCCCGGCCGGCCGATATCGCGACCGAGCACCACAAGGGTATCGCCGCTGCGATGGCCGGCGACTATCTCCAGCGCGCGCCCCAGTTGCCAGGGGCGGGCGCGGGAGATCGGGTTGTAGAAGGCCAGCGCCAAATCGGCCGCCGCCGCATGCTCGAGGCGCAGTTCGATGATGTCCCAGGGCTTGAGGTTGTCCGACAGCGACAGGATGCAGAAGTCGTGGCCCAGCGGTGCGCCCGCCCGTGCGGCAGTCGCCAGGGCGGCGGAGACGCCGGGGAAGATTTGTAGGTCGACGGCCTGCCAGAGCGGATCGCTCGAGGCTTCCAGCGCTTCCAATACCGCCGCCGCCATGGCGAACACCCCGGGGTCGCCGGACGACACCACCACCACCGCGCGACCGCTGCTGGCCAACTCGAAGGCATGCCGGGCGCGCTGCAGTTCTTCGCGGTTGTCGCTGCAATGCAGCACCTGCTCCGGGCGGAACGGCCCGGCCATCTTCACGTAGGTCTCGTAACCGAGCACATCCTCGGCCTGCTGCAACGCCAGCTTGGCGGCCGGCACCATGAATTCGGCGGCGCCAGGGCCAAGGCCGACGACGGTCAAGCGGCCACGGGCCTGGCCGATGGCGGCTGGGTCGACTGGCTCGGGCGAGACGAACAGGCGGATGCCGCCGACTTGCTGGTTCAGCGCGGGCAGCGCTGGGTCGTCGGCAATAAAGCGCAGCGGTACGCCGAGCGCTTCGGCGGCCCTGGGCAATTGGGCATCGCTCATCCGTCCGCACGGGGCTAGCAGGCAGGCCAGGGAAAGCGGCGCCAGGCCGGCGCCGGTCAGGCCGGCGCGAACCGTGGCGGCGGTATCGCCCTCCATCGAATCGACCAGAGCCATGACCACGCGGGGGTGGATCAGCAACTCGGTGCCGCTTGCGGGGCGATCCGCCGGGCTGATGTGGATAACCCGTCCGGCCCGGTCATCCACCGGCAGCCTGGCCTTGGCCAGCCACGGCGCGTCGCCCTCGATGCGCACCGTCTCGCCGCCGAGCAGGTCGGAGACGAAGCGCTTGCCCTGTTCGATATCGGCCAGCGCATAGCCGGCGGGCGGATTGAGCAGGCAGGTGCCGAAGCGCAGTTCGCCGCTGGTGGTGATGGCCGGCGCGACGTCCAGCGCGGCGGCGATTTCGCGGGCCATGCGGTTGACCCCGCCGAGGCCGCCGAGCAGCGGCACCACGGCGCTGCCATCCTCGGCCACGGCCAACACCGGCGGCTCGGCGCCTTTGCTTTGCAGCAGTGGCGCCAGGGTGCGGATGACGATGCCCGCGGCGCACAGGGCGATGATCGGCGTATCGCGGCGGTACAGTTCGCGCAGGGTGTCACCGAAGTCGTCGTAGGGCTGCTCGACGCCTTCGACGCGGCCACGCAGGCCGTGGATCTCCGCCTGTGGATAAAGTGCCTGGATGCGGCGTGCGGTGGCCAGGCTGGTGTTGCCGAGAATGACGATGGCCGGGGCGTTATGCATGCTGGGGTACCAGTTAAATGTCGGGTAGATCGTCAACGCGGTCAGGGAAACATCTGCGTCGCGAGAACATCCGTAGGGTGCGCCGTGCGCACCGAGGCCGGTTGGTGCGCGCGGCGCACCCTACTCAGGCTTTTGTCACCATGTTGCGGGCGAGCGGAGCAAAATCGGGCGCGTCATCAGGCCTGCCATTTTTCGCCCGGCACGATAATCAGCGAAAAGTACGGCGAGGCCATCGGATCGACCTGATCGAGCGGCACTATGCGCTGGTTGTCCATGGTTGCCCGCTCGACGTAGAGCGCCCGTTCAGCCAGGCCGAGGTCTTCGAGCACGGCGCGAACCTTGTCGAAGTTGCGTCCGAGCTTCATCACCACCGCCGCGTCGGTAGCGGCCAGGCGTTGCTTGAGATCGTCCGCCGGCAACACCCCGGAGAGCACCGAGAGGCTCTGGTTGCGGTACACCAGCGGAATACCGAGCACCGCCGCGCCACCCAGCATGGAGCAGACCCCGGGCACCACTTCGGCGGCATAGCGGCCGGCCAGGCGATCGTGCAGGTACATGTAGGAGCCGTAGAAGAACGGGTCGCCTTCGCAGATCACCGCCACATCGCGGCCTGCTTCCAGGTGCGCGGCGATCTGTTCGGCGCAGGTGTCGTAGAAGTCGCTGATGATGTCCTCGTAGCACAGCGGCGGCGCCAGCTTCTCGGTGGTCACCGGGTAGACCATCGGCAGGGTCTGCTGCTCGCTGCCAAGGTGTGCGGCGATGATGCCGAAGGCGTTGCCGTGCTGGCCCTTGGCGATCTTGGCCTTGGCCACGAAGTAGCCGACCACGGGGGCGGCCTGCAGCAGGCGCAAGGCCTTGAGGGTGATCAGCTCGGGGTCGCCGGGACCCACGCCGATGCCGAGCAGACGTCCTTTGCTACTCATCATTCCACCTCCGTGGCCAGGGCGTTGACTGCGGCGGCGGCCATCGCGCTGCCGCCGCGGCGACCGCGAACTATGACGTAAGGCACGCCACGGCTGTCGGCCGCGAGCATCTCCTTGGACTCGGCGGCACCGACGAAGCCTACCGGGAAGCCGAGGATCAGCGCCGGTTTCGGCGCGCCGGCGTCGAGCATCTCCAGCAGATAGAAGAGCGCGGTCGGGGCATTGCCGATCACCACCACACTGCCTTCCAGGTGTTCGCGCCAGTGCTCCAGCGCGACCGCCGAGCGGGTATTGCCGAACTCGCGGGCCATTTCCGGCACCCCTTCGTCATTGAGGGTGCAGATTACCTGGTTGTTCGCCGGCAAGCGTGCGCGGGTCACGCCTTCGGCAACCATCCGCGCATCGCAGAGGATCGGCGCGCCGGCGGCCAGGGCTTGGCGCCCGGCGCTGCCGGCACCCGGCGAGAAGCGCAGGTCCTGGACCACATCGACCATGCCGCAGGCATGGATCAGCCGCACCGCGAGTTTTTCCAGGTCGGCGGGGATGTCCTGCAACTTGGCTTCGGCGCGGATGATGGAAAAGGACTGGCGGTAAATTTCCTGGCCATCGCGGATGTAATCAATCATCGGTCGGTTTCCATGGGTCAGGCAGCGCGGCCAGCAGGTCGCCGGCCTCGGTAATGGTCAGATGGCGCGCCAGCGGTCGGCCGAAGCCGGGCACCGCCGCATCGCGTTGGTAGAGGTCATAACGCCCGTCGGCGACAGCCAGCAGGGTCAGCGGTGAATCATGGGCGGCGGCGCAGGAGCGCGGGCAGCCACTCAGGTGCAGGCCGGGCAGAGGCGCGCTGCCGGCCAGGCGTGCAGCCAGGGCCAGGGCATCCGCCTTGGTCGCGGCCAGGCCTTTGCCGCAGCCGGCCGAGCCGCTGCAGGCGATGATGCGGGCCAGCGGCTGCAGGGGATCGCAGACCAGGCCGAGTTCGCCCAAGGCGCGCAGTAGCGTCGGGCCGTCGGCTTGGCGGATATTCGGCAGCAACAGGCTTTGCCAGGGCGTCAGGCGCAGGCTGGCGTCGCCGAACTGCTGCGTCAGCCGCGCCAGTTCGATCAGCTGCTGCACGTGCAGGCGGCCGAGCGGCGGTGCTGCGCCGACTTGCAGCAGTCCAGGCTGCAGCTGCGGCTGCAGACCCAGGTGCGCCCAGGCCTCGGCCGCCGGGCGGCGCCACTGACGCAGCGCTGCGTCTTGCTGCAAGGGGAAGTCCAGCCGAGCCTGTAGACGCTGGAGGAAGGCCTGCGCCGGCAGTTCCGCCAGCAGCTGGCGCATGCGGCTGTGCTCGGGGCCGGCCAGTTCGAGGAACAGCTCCAGGCACGCCAACACCAGCGCCGGCACCTGCGCCAGAGTGACGGCGGCGAGGGCCGTGTCCGGGCTGCCGGGCAGGGGTGGGCAACCGGCCAGACCGAAGGCGAACAGCGGCCGGCCGCCGCCCTGCAGGGCACTCAGCCACAGGTCGTGGGGATGTTCGAGCATGGCCAGGCGTTCGCCGCCATCCAGCAGCAGGGCGAACTTCGCCGACAACCGGTGCAACGAGGGATTGTCCTGCAAGGTAGCCAGCAACTGTTCGGCCAGGGGGCTGACATCTAGCAGGGCGGCCGGGTCTAGGCCGGCGGCCGGGCTGACCATCAGGTTGCGCACATCATCGGCGCCTGGGCTGCTGGGGCCGAGGCCGGCGGCCAGCAGGCTGGCGATCAGGGCATCTTCCTGGCCGACGCGCACCCCGCGAATCTGCAGATTGGCGCGGTTGGTCGCCTCGATTACACCGCTGCCGTGCTCCTGCGCAGCAGCCGCCACGGCCAAGGCCTGGCTGGCCCGCAAGCGACCGGCTGGCAGCTTGATCCGGCAGATGCCGCCGTCGCGAGCCTGCACTATGCGCAGCAGTCCGGGGCACGCCGAAGGGCGTGGCTCGCTGGGCAATTCGTGGGGCAGTTCGTGAGACTGCGGCGCGCTGTCGTTCAAAGGGTCACCCGATCGGCTGTCGCGGTGACCGGGCGAGCGCTCCCCGCAGGGAACTCTCCACGACATCGGCACACCCCGTCCGATGCTTGCACACGCGACCAAGTTCGGCGGCAGGTCTCCTGGCTGGCAGTTGCAAGCCCTGTGGATAACACCTTAGAGGGGTTATCCACAGGGCTCGACATCCGGCGCGGCCTTCCCGGTGTGAACCAGTGGCGGAGGGGCGCTCGAACTCACTGCATACAGTTGCGGGGGCAGCCACGGTTTTTCCGTGTTCCCTCTTCGGCCCTTTCTTTCTGTTGGCGATCTGCTGCGCGTCGGCCATACGGCGTTGAAATCGTCTTTAGAATGCTCATTGACTACAGTCAACTCCGCTTCTTCAGCCAATTTCGCCTTGTCTGGCCTTAGCTCGCGAGATCTTGAACTTACTTTAGGGCACCGACGAACGCGCTATTATGCCTGCTTTGCCCGGCCTTTGGAGCCTGACAGGTTCCTGGGAAACGCCTCCTCGTCGGATGCTGGCGGGGTGTGCAGCAAATGCCAGTGAGGAGTTGCGGATGTCGCCTTGGTTGACGGTGGTGGGGATCGGGGAAGACGGCTTCAGCGGGCTCGGCAAACCGGCACGGCGGGCGCTGCTGGAAGCCTCGGTGGTGTTCGGTGGACAGCGCCAGCTGGATCTGCTGCCTGCTTGCCTGCGCGGGCAACGCCAAGCCTGGCCGAGCCCCTTCGCGTTGACACCCGTGTTGGCGGCGCGCGGTACGCCGGTCTGCGTGCTGGCCAGCGGCGATCCCATGTTGTTCGGCGTCGGCGCCAGCCTGGCGCGGCGGTTGCCGGCCGCTGAGCTGCTGGTGCTGCCGGCGCCGTCGTCCTTCTCCCTCGCGGCCGCGCGGCTCGGCTGGCCCCTGCAGGACGTGGCTTGTCTGTCGGTGATGGCCCGCCCGCTAGCCGCCCTGCATACCCAGATCCACCCCGGCGCGCGCCTGCTGGTGCTGAGCAATGACGGCAGCAGCCCCGCCGCCATCGCCGCGCTGCTCGCTGAGCGTGGTTTCGGCGCCAGCCGCCTGCGGGTGTTCGAGCACCTGGGCGGCCCGCTGGAGCGCTGCATCGACGGCACGGCGCAGGGCTGGAGCCTGGCCAGCACGGCGGCGCTCAACCTGGTGGCGGTCGACTGCCTGGCCGCGCTGACGGCGCGCCGCCTGCCGCTGACCCCGGGCCTGGCGGACACGGCCTTCGCCCATGACGGCCAACTGACCAAACGCGATGTCCGCGCCATCACCCTGGCGCGCTTGGCCCCGGCGCCGGGCGAACTGCTCTGGGATGTCGGCGCCGGCTGCGGCTCCATCGGCATCGAGTGGATGCGCGCCCATCCCAGCTGTCGTGCCATCGCCATCGAGGCCAACGCCGGGCGCCAGGCCTTGATCGCGCAGAACCGCGAGGCCCTTGGCGTGCCCGGGCTGCAACTGGTCGCCGGCAGCGCGCCCGAGGCCTTGAACGGCTTGCCGCCAGCCGATGCAATCTTCATCGGTGGCGGTGTCACGCTGCCCGGTGTGCTGGAAAGCTGCTGGGCCCAGTTGCGCCCCGGCGGCCGGCTGGTGGCGAATGCGGTGACCCTGCAGAGCGAGGCGACCCTGGTGGCCTGGCGGGCGGTCCATGGCGGCGAGTTGACTCGCATCAGCGTGGCCCAGGCTCAGCCTCTCGGCGATTTCGACACCTGGCGCGCGGCATTGCCCATCACGCTGCTTGAGGTGAGCAAGCCGCTGCGTGAGGATGTGGAGTGTCTAGGATGAACGGCTGACGGCATGCGCGACGAAACCCCCGAACAGCCTGCGCCCCTGCGCAGCGGCTACACCACCGGCAGTTGTGCCACGGCCACCAGCCTGGCCGCCGCGCGCCTGTTGCTCGCTGGTTCGGCCAGCGATGCGGTGGAAATCGTCCTGCCCAAGGGCAAACAGGTGTTGATGCGTTTGGAGTTTTGCCGCTTGTTCGAGGAGGGCGCCGAAGCCGGCACCCTGAAGGATGCCGGCGACGACCCGGACGTGACTCACGGCGCCCTGGTGTTCGCCCGTGTGCGCCTGAGCGCCGAGCCCGGCGTGCGTTTCCAGGCCGGGCCGGGCGTCGGCACGGTCACCAAACCCGGCTTGACCCTGGCGGTGGGCGAGCCGGCGATCAACCCGGTGCCACGGCAGATGATGACTAGCCATCTGACCCAACTCGCCGCCGAGCGAGGCTATGCCGGCGGCTTCGAGGTGGCGATCGGGGTGGAGAACGGCGAGGCGCTGGCGCTGAAAACCATGAACCCGCGGCTGGGGATTCTCGGCGGGCTGTCGATTCTCGGCACCAGCGGCATAGTCCGGCCGTTCTCCTGCGCCGCCTATATCGCCTCGATCCACCAGGGCATCGACGTCGCCCGCGCCAACGGCTTCCAGCACCTGGCCGCCTGCACCGGCAACGCCAGCGAAGACGCCATGCGCGCCTACTACCACCTGCCGGACACGGCCCTGATCGAGATGGGCGACTTCGTCGGTGCGGTGCTCAAGCATCTGCGCCAGGCGCCGGTGGATAAACTCAGCCTGTGCGGCGGTTTCGGCAAGATCAGCAAGCTGGCCGGCGGTCACCTGGACCTGCACAGTCGGCATTCCAGTATCGACCTGCCGCAACTGGCCGACTGGGCCGGCGAGCTGGGCGCCGGCGCCGAGTTGCAGTACGCCATGCGCGCCGCCAACACCAGCCAACAAGCCTTGGCGCTGGCCAGCGCCGCGGGGTTTGCCCTGGGCGATGCGGTCTGCAGGCAGGCCCTCGACTTCGCCCGCAGCAAAGTGCCGGCGCAGGTGGCGCTGGAGGTGTTCGCCATCGACCGCCAGGGCCGGATCGTGGGACAAGCAGGCGTCGGCACGGCGCTCGAGCAACCATGAGCCGCATCCTCCTGCTCGGCGGCATCACCGAAGCCCTGGCCATCGCCCGCCAGTTGGGCCCCGAGCACCTCTACAGCCTCGCGGGGCTGGGCCGGGTGCCGGACGACCTGACCTGCCGGGTGCGCGTCGGTGGCTTCGGCGGCGCCGCAGGGCTGGCGCGTTTTATCGCCGAGGCCGGCATCGGCTTGCTGCTGGACGCCACCCATCCCTACGCCGCGCAGATCAGCCGGAACGCCGCCACGGCCGCGCGCCTGGCCGGCATTCCCTGCTGGGCCTTGCGCCGCCCCGGCTGGCAGGCGCAAGCCGGCGACGACTGGCGCGAAGTGGCGGACTGGGCCGGGCTGATCGAAGCGCTGAAGGGCTTTCACCGTCCGCTGTTCACCCTCGGCCGCGAGCCGCTGGAGCACCTGCACGAGATCCCCGAGGCGCAACACTGGAGCGTGCGCTGCCTGCAATCCCTGCCCGGCAACCCACGCGCCGAGGTGATAGGTGCGCGCGGCCCGTTCAGCCTGGCAGGCGAGCGCGAACTGTTCGCCCGGCTGCGCAGCGATGTGCTGATCAGCAAGAACAGCGGCAGCCAGGCCACCGAACCCAAACTGCAAGTGGCGCGGGAGCTGGGCCTGCCGGTGCTGGTGCTGCGCCGGCCGCAGTTGCCGCCGGTCGACCGCGAATTCAGCGACCCGCAGAGCCTGCTCAGCGCGCTTTCGCCCGCCTAGATCATCAGCCCGCGCAGAGGGCGGTTGAACGCTAGGATCGTGGCCAAGGACCGAGCCGCGCTAAAACCTGCCCAGAATGATATGGGCCGCCTTGATAAGGGCCGCTACCGGCTTGCCGCTGCAGAGCTCAAGGTCATCGGCATGTGCATTGCTCAGCACCGCGGCAATGTACGCGCCGCCCGGCAGTTCAATCGCCACCGCGGTTTCCGCGCTCCCTCGGGTGGCCTGTCGGACTTCGCCATGCAGCAAGTTGTCCGTTGGCTCACTGGGGGTGAAGTCGGAGTCAACCAACAGGACCCAAGAGGCTTTTATCAGGGCGTAGACGGCATCCCCTTCCTTGAGTCCGAGACGTTCGGTGCTGTCGTGCGTGATCGACGCGCACAAGCGATCGCCGCTGTCTAAATGGAACTCGACCCGGTCGTTGACCTCGCCGCGCTGGATCGCGCTGACCTTGCCGAACAGCTGGTTGCGCGCACTGGTCTTCATGCGCAAGCGTTCCATGATCTCTAGGAAGGATGAGATCCCGGCATCCTCACCTAAGCGCTGGAGAAAAAGCCGATGCTCTCGCTCATAGCGGTGGAAGGCTTCGATCAAGGCATGGCCAGCCGGCGTCAAGCGGGTCCCGCCGCCACCCTTGCCACCGGCACTGCGTTCGACCAGTGGGCTGCCGGCGGCGGCATTCATGGCATCGACAGAGTCCCAGGCAAACTTGTAACTCACGCCCACGGCTTTCGCTGCCTGGCTGATCGAGCCCGTGCTGTCGATCCGCGCCAGCAAGGCGATGCGTCTTTCCCCGGCAAGGTCTTTGCCGTTGTGCGTGATCCAGAAACGCCCTTCCAGCTTCATCGTATGTCTGCGAGTAGTGGTCCCGCTGGCATCTTACCACTGGCCTTCATACTGACTTCGCGATGCTTGAACGCCTAGCATCCGATCAACCGCCACGCACTGTATTCGCTCAATCCGCTGCATGCTAGGCAACGCGCGGGCATAAAAAACCGGGCCCAAAAGCTGAGCAAGCTTCTGGATAAGCTGGACGAGGATTACGAGCGGATTTACCTGGATACTCGGGCCTCGACTTCTACAGCATCTCGGCGCTGATAGCCGCTGACCGCTGCCTGATCCCTTTCGACTGCGCCAGCTTTTCTCGCCAGACACGCTATGCCGTGCTCGGGGAAATTGAGGAAATCCAGGGGGATCACGATGAGAACTTGGAAGTTGAAGGCATTGTCGTCAACCAATTCCAACCTCGCGCCTCGTTACCACAAATACTTCTCGATGAGTTGATTGCCGAGGCGCTAGCGGTGATACAGGTGTACCTCATAAGCTCGGTGAGAATGCATGAGTCACATCAGGCTTGCATGCCGTTGATCTACCTGGCCCTACGCACAAGCTGACCCAGCAGTTCGTGGAGTTATATAGCTTCCTGGAGGTAAAGGCCTGGCAGCCTGACTGCCCCAGTCGCCGTAGACTGGCGACATCTCCCTGATGTGTGGCTCAAATGACCCAGGTTTCCTCGGCTAATCTGATTTCTCCATAGCTGTGTTTGGAACGTCGGATGTCATTCGTAGATGCAATCGTTGCCCAGGTTTTGGTGCTTGAGACAGCGCTCTACCATGCCTACGCTCGCATAGAGGCCAGGACAGATAGCGAGGCTCTGCATGACTTGCGGATCAATCTGCGGCGCATGAGAAGTCTGTTGCGACCATTACGCCGGATCGGCGCAGTAGCGCTTCTCAATGAAGCAGCTGCCGAGGTTGGCAAACTGACTACCCCAGTGCGTGATCTTGAAGTGTTGATCGATGAGCTTGAACGGCAGGGGCTCACACAACAGGCCAATGCCCGGAAGGCTATCCTGCAGTCCAGCTATGGCAGCATCGTGGAAAGCTCGACGATCAATCAGCTCTTTTCCCGACTGGATGAATGGCCATCAGCCTTTCGTGTTGCTGAGCGTGACGATGAATTACGCTGGATCAAGAAGAAGATTGCCAAGCGCTTGCACAAGCAGGTGGAGCGATTGAAAGCCGCACTGACAGACCCTCAATGCGATCGGCACCAGCTACGGATTTTGGTCAAGCGCACACGTTACGCAACCGATGCCTATCCTCAGCTTTCTCCAATATCCGCGGAGGCAGCAGCTTCGCTCAAGGTTGTGCAGACTGCACTGGGCGCTTGGCATGATCATTATCAATGGTGCCTCAAGGCGAGACTGGAGGAAGACCTTCAAGCGCTACAGCATAAATGGCAGGTAGCGGCTACCGCGGCTCTTATGAGTGCCGAGGTGGAGTTGTTCCAGCTTGCAGAGTTGCTGGCGAAGAATCAGCAGGCGTAAAAAAGGCCGCCTTGAGTGGCAGCCAGACAAAGCAAGTAAATACCTACTGAAGCGACTCAAGTGTTGCTTGCGAAGTGCTGCCAGATAATGACAACTCGGTTAACACTTCACTGCAGCTTGCCGGCAGGGCGTGAGGCGCATCGAGTCGAGCCTGCAGCCGCTCGGCATAAGCTTCTGCCTCAGCCTGGCTGCGGAAACTTACAGTGCAGGTGTCCAGCTTTACCACCCAGCCAGCCGTGCCCTGTACTTCTTCTATCTCGACGTTCATCAGCAGAGTCCCGGGAAACCTTACAAAGGTGTTGATGATAGCTCGCCATCATGATGCGGGCCAACACCTTTAGAGGCCTCTAGATCGGTGCTCTCAGGCGATTTCTGTCTATTTCAGAGCGATTAGGAATAAGCGATTTGTTGATGCACTATCTCCCCCTTTCTGGCGGGGCCGAGTGCCCAATTTCGGCCAATAGAGATCACTTACTCGTGGCCATAAGTTCGATCGGCACATCCCTGCGACCGGGCCTGTCGTGAATAAAAGGAATGCTCCTGTTAATTCTGCAAGGAGCTTACTGAGCAGTGTCCAGCAATGTCTGCTTCGGGTTTATAGGAGCGTCAGTGCCTGGTCTTCACAGTGGCGAACATTTTGACGCGATCGTGAATCTCCTGCAGGGCATGACGAAAGGGGTCATGTCTTTCGCTGGTAACCGGATCCTCGAAGTTCCACACCATCACTTCTCCGGAGGCCGGCATCCGCGCAGCCTCCCCGGACGACTTGTCGCAGAGAGTGACCACGTAATCGAACTGCTGCCCCTCGAACTCATCGATGGCCTTGCTCCGCAGGCCGGTCGTGGCGATGCCGATATGATCGAGGGACTCGAGCGTGCGTGGATCCACCTCACCGGCCGCAATGCCGGCGCTGAGGGCTTCGAAGTGTTCGGCGTCGGTATGCCGAAGCAGCGCTTCCGCCATCAGGGAACGAACATCATTGTGTGCGCAGACGAACAGAACACGGAATTTGTCAGCCATAGCTACTTTTACCTCGTCCAGCCTGTTTGTTTAGTTGTCGAAACAAAGGCACTTTCCATTTCAACCGAGCTTTCTGACAGCGGCATTTCAGGCCGATGAAAGGCTCCCGTCTGTCTTCGCTCTACAATGGATCTTGCGCAGATTGATCATCAAGTCACTTGAGCCGACTGCATTCGCTGCCGGCGGCTTGCGCGTTGCACGTTCAGCCGTGCGAGCTGCGCAGCCTATCGAGACGGTCAAGCAGTTCTTGCGGAATCCGCTCCTCCACCCGTGTCGTGCCGGCGTAGAGCACGCCTTCGTTGCCGTCGAGCGTGATTGGATCGCCCTCCCTCAGATCCAGGCCGCCGATGGACAGGACGCGCTCCAACTCGTTGATCGCCAGGCTTTCGCAGCCGACCAGGCACACCTTGCCGAGCTGGCGCGCCACCACAGCAGCGTGCGAGGTGCGCGCGCCCCGCTGGGTCAGCAAACCGTCGGCCAGATCGAGGGCGGCGATGTCGCGCGTCTCGGCATCGCGGCGTACCAGCACCACGGTGGCGCCGGCAGCCTTGCGCTCCCGCACTCGCGCCTCGTCCAGGGCGATCTCGCCACACACCACGCCGCTGGCCGCACTGGCCGCATGGGCAAGCGGTGCGAGAGTCTTGCCATCCTCGGCGGCCACCACGCGCAGCACGAGCGCCTGTGCATCGAGCGTCCGCGTCCTTGCAAGCGCGACTTCCTGGGTGATCACCCCCTGATCGCAGAGATCGAGCGCAATGCGCGCCGCCGCCTGTGGCGTGCGCTTGCCGCCTCTCGTCTGCAGGAGGTAAAGCTGGCCATCCTGCACGGTGAATTCGAAGTCCTGCATGTCGCCGAAGGCCCGCTCGAGTTGCACGGTGGCGCGCAGCAGTGAGTCCCAGACCTGTGGCGCAACGGCTGCCAGCTCGTCGTGCCCTTGTGCACTTCGCCGGCCGCTGACAACGTCTTCACCCTGGGCATTGAAGAGGAAGTCGACCCAGGGCACGGGCTCGCCACTAATAGGGTTGCGGGTAAAGCCTACGCCCGATCCGGACATCCCGCCGGCATTGCCGAACACCATCCGCTGCACCGTCACTGCCGTCCCCATCGAGTGCGGCAGGCCGTGCAGCTCACGATAGGCGTGTGCCTTGTCGCTGTGCCAGGAGGCGAAGACGGCGGCGATCGCCTCGCGCAGTTGCACCTGCGCATCCTGCGGGAAAGCCTCGCCGGCCTCCCGCGCATAGGTGGCCTGATGGCGGTTCGCCACCTCCCGCAGCGCGGAGAAATCGAGTTCGCGTTCGTCGCTATCGGCACGTACCGCATCGAGGTCCGCCTCGAAATGCTGCGCATCGATGCCGGCGACCACCTCGCCATACCCCGCAATCAGGCGGCGGTAGGCATCCCAGGTGAGGCGGGGATGCCCGGTGAGCCGCACCAAGCCGGGCAGGGTCGCGTCGGTGAGACCAATGTTGAGCAGCGTCTCCATCATCCCCGGCATGGAAACCGCTGCGCCCGAGCGCACCGACAGCAGTAAGGGGTGTCGCGTATTGCCGAGTCCGAGGCCGGTAAAACGCTCCAGTTCCTGCAGTGCCCCCTGCCAGAGCTGGGGGCCGACCTCAGCCCGCCCGCACCAACCCGTGCCGAGAACGAAGGCCGGCGGCACGGGAAGGCCCAGTGCGGCCATGCGGGCGAGGCTCCAGGCCTTGAACCCCAAGGCTGCCGGGGTCGCAGCCGCGGGCAGCGCCGTGCCGCCGCCGATGAGATGGATCAGCCTGAGCGCGTTCTCTGCGGCCGCCGCTTGCACGGGATCGAGTCGCGGGTTCATACGCCCCCCACGCGGCTGAACGCGAGCTTGCGCAGGCCGTAACCGGTGGCGAGCAGCGCGTCGGTGGCAAGCTCGAGTGCGGCAGCGAATTCCGTGCTCAGGTTCAGTGTCGCCGCATCGGAGACGTGCTCTGATAGCGCACGCCGGACGTCGCGCAGCAGGATGTCGCACTGGCGCTCGGCATTGAGTACTCGCCACAACGCAGCCACGAATTCCTCGTGGTCCTCCCCGCTACTCTCCTCCCCGAGCGTGCAGGCGATGGCGAGCGCCTTGACGTGGTCCTGCGTGGCCGCGAGGACCTCATCGGCCAGTAGCTGCATCACCTGGTGCACTTCACCCCGCCAGCCCTGGTGGTGGTCATCGGCGACTAGCGACAACAGGAAAGCCGACTCCTCCAGGCAATCGGCCACATCGTCGGCACGCTCGATCAGGCGGGTGAAGGGTAGCCAGCGCGGATGGCGCTCGGCGCGGACGCGCGAGCTCATCACCAGCAGGTCGGCCTGGTGCTCCCATTCCTTGGCACGCTCGGCCAGCTTGCGCGCAGCCTTCTTGTCGCGTTCGTGTCCGTGTGCGAGGGCATCACGCACGCCCTCGGCAAGCGCGTGGCAGTACGCCGCATGTTCGGTCAACAGATCGAATTCGTCGCGGAGGCGACGCATATGACGTACCAGCAGCAGCCTCGTATCGTCCGCGATCAGCGCGAGCGGCTGGTGCTGCTGTATCGCTTGGCTGGAGAGTACCAGCACCTCGACGAGGAACTCCTTCGCCTGCACCGGCCCCATCACCTGGTCGAGATGGTCGCCGATGTGGAAGTAGTCCGCGCCCAGGGCCTGCATGGCACCGTTGATCAGTTGTTCGCCACCGGCCACCAGCCAGGCCATGTGGCCCACCTCGCGGCGGGCAGTTTCGGTGAGGACCGCCACCGCATCGGCCTTGCTGACGAACTGCAGCAGACGTTTACGGGCGCGGTTCCAGTCGATCAGGAACACGATGCGCGAACCAATGCCTTCGAGCACGCGCTGCAGCGCATCCTCGTCTTCGCACTCGAAGGTTGCGGTGCCGACGTGATAGGCCTCGCCCGCATTGAGACCGGCCGTGGTGCGCGTTTCCGGCACGGACCAGCTAGCGCCGACCTCGGCCAGCATGGACTGGAAGAAGGCGAAGCGCTGGCGGTGCAGGTCGGAATAGGTCAAGGTGATGCGCATCCCTTCCACTTGGGCCACGAGTACGTGCGCGTCGTTGGCGCCGATGTCGTTCTGCAGCAGCAGGCGTTCGCCATCGCGGGTGGCGGCCGTATCGAGCCCGGGATGGTTCAGCTTGAGGGCACGGGTGCGATTGAGTCCGCGCATGAAGGAGGCGACCCGGGGACGGTCAACGTCGCCCAACTGCCAAACGTGCGCGCCGTCGATGGCCTCGCTCGACATCTCGACCGCCATGCGGTTGAGCACCTTATGCAGATCCATCACCAGCAGGTGGAAGCTGTCCCCTCCCCCGCGCTTGCCACTTGTCAGCGCCTTCAGCTGCGTTGCCTCGAGCGTGTCGTCCGTCAGCGCGTCGAGCCAGGCGCACCAGTGATCCACCCGGCTATCCAGTTCGGACTCGGCGGCATTACCGCCCTCGACCAGCGGGCGCGCCATGATGCGCAGATCATCCCGCAGCAGGGCGGCGACGCGAAGGAAATCGGGCACGTGCAGCGCTTTGCCTTCCCGGTAAGCCGTGCCGGACAGATCCTTGAGCCAAGGGGCGCCGATCTGTGCCGAGGCAAACTCACGCGTCAGATCCAGCGGCGCCGTATTCGGCTGTTCCGCGTGTGCCTGCGCGGCTTGCAGCACCGTTAGATACAGCTTCAGCCGGTCATTCGCCGCCAGCGCAGCGTTGATCCAGGCTGGGCGCAGCAACTGCATCTGGCCCAGCGACGCGATGACATCGAGCTTTTCCATTCGATCCCCCTCGCTTGCACTGCGCGATTCAGGACACCCCCTGGGGCAGGTAATGCCACCCTCCCGTTTTTGACACCCTCGGCTGCAACACAACCCGTCCCCTATGCCTGTCATCGAACCGCCGCACTTGCCTCATAGGTCGGGCGATCTAGCACGTGAGATGCAAGATCGCGTTGGTCTGGTCATGCGCTTCTTTCAGCTTCGCTATGGCTTCTGCTGTCGGCACTATGACCAATTCGACGTGCCGACGCTCAGCCTCGCGCCTCACCTCTTCCATGACTGGCAACGCCCCGCTGCCGGTGCCAATTACCAGCCGCCGGCAGTCCCAGGGGATGTCCTCCTCAATTGACAGCGGGGTGTGACCAAAGGCATCGCGGAACTTCTTGGACGGTTTCTTCCTGCGTTTGCGGACCTGTCCATGAACGAGCACCACGTCATGAGGATAGGTGACCCCATCGATGCTGATGGAGCCAAAAGAAAATGCATCGAAGCGCATACCCACCTCCGCCAGTGCTCTGGTGCCAGCGGCGGACTGAGCCAACACCCCACTGGAGTAGTCATTCGACTGTTTAAGTATGGTCGCCGTAATCACCAAGGCCAGCGAGTCCGGATAGGGGGACTCACGATGCCGAGGTTGTTTGCTGGGTCTTAGCTGCTACGGATTAAGGAGGGTTACGAGCGTTTCGAGCGCCCAGAGAGTGCCAACAGGCACAGGACGGCGTGCATAACGCCAAAATTTGACTTTAAAGTTAATTATTTTCAAGATGCGGAAATTCGCCAGCAAGGCAACTGTTCGCTGCCGGAGAACTGCGAGGTCTGACAGCGCATCCCGAGTCACCACGGTACTGACTTTGCGGCGCGCTGTGGCCAAGACTACGACCTCTTTGCCCTCTGTTAGGCCGAGGTTTTAACGCTCTCCAAGCCGACGATGGCAACAAAGTGGTCACCGCCTGGCTGAGTGAGCGGCACCTCCAACCAGGCGGCTGACAGCTCCTTTGAACACACTGCGTGTACGGGGTTTTCCCTCCGTGCTTTTCGAGGTCACACATGGCGCTATATAGTCAGCTACATAGCGATACCAGAGCGGGATGCGACATCAATGCAGTCGTACGAGGTGCTCGGCCTCATGCCCGGCAGGCGGGCGTGCGCCTTCTTCAAAGCGTCAAGCGTGATTCTGGCTAGCGATGCCTGAAGCGCGTCCTGTGTTCTCTACGAGCTACAAAAAAAGAAAGGAGCAGTCCATGATTCATCCTATGTCTCGCCTAGTTGTCGCACTGTCAGCCAGCATTGCGCTGAGCAACGCGCTGGCCGAAGAGGTTCAAGTGGCCGTTGCCGCCAACTTCACCGCGCCCATTCAGGCGATTGCCAGCGACTTCGAGAAGGATACCGGCCACAAACTGGTTGCCGCCTTCGGAGCCACGGGGCAGTTCTATACCCAGATCAAGAATGGCGCGCCCTTCGAGGTGTTCCTCTCCGCCGATGACAGTACGCCGGCCAAGCTGGAAAGCGAAGGCGATAGCGTCGCCGGCTCGCGCTTCACCTATGCCATCGGTACCCTGGCCCTGTGGTCGGCAAAGGACGGCTATGTCGACGGCAAAGGTGAGGTACTGAAGAAGAACGAGTTCAAACACCTGGCCATTGCCAACCCGAAAGCCGCACCCTATGGCTTGGCTGCAACCCAGGTATTGGAAAAGCTGGACCTGAGCAAAGCGGTGGCACCGAAGATCGTCGAGGGGCAGAACATCACCCAGGCCCTGCAGTTCGTCGCCAGTGGCAATGCCGAACTGGGTTTCGTCGCTCTGTCGCAGGTCTACAAGGACGGCAAAATCACCAGCGGTTCGGCCTGGATAGTGCCCGCGCAGCTGCATGACCCGATCAAGCAAGACGCGCTGATCCTCAACAAAGGCAAGGACAATCCCGCGGCCAAGGCGCTGGTGGAATACCTCAAAGGGCCGAAAGCCGCTGCCGTGATCAAGTCCTACGGTTACCAACTCTAAGTCCGGGAGATAGTCCGCGATGCCGCTTACCAGCGCCAATTTCGCCGCGATCTGGTTGACCCTGCAGTTGGCATCGCTGACCACCGCCCTGCTGCTGGTCATCGGCACCCCCATCGCCTGGTGGCTGGCACGCACCCCTTCGAGGCTGAAGGGGCCGGTGGGCGCGGTAGTCGCCCTGCCTCTGGTGCTGCCGCCCACCGTGATCGGCTTTTATCTGCTGGTCACTATGGGCCCGCAGGGCTTTATCGGGCAGCTCACCCAGAGCCTGGGGTTGGGCACCTTGCCGTTTAGCTTCGCCGGCTTGGTGGTGGGCTCGGTTTTTTACTCGATGCCCTTCGTCGTACAGCCCCTGCAAAATGCCTTCGAGGCCATTGGTGAACGGCCCCTCGAGGTGGCTGCTACCTTGCGTGCCGGCCCCTGGGACAGGTTCTTCTCGGTGGCCTTGCCGCTGGCCAGGCCAGGTTTCATCAGCGCATCGATCCTCGGCTTCGCCCATACCGTCGGCGAGTTCGGCGTGGTGTTGATGATCGGCGGGAATATTCCCGGAAAGACCCGAGTCGTCTCGGTGCAAATCTTCGATCATGTCGAAGCCATGGAGTACGCCCAGGCGCACTGGCTAGCCGGCGGCATGCTGGTGTTCTCCTTCCTGGTACTGCTCTCGCTCCACTTCAAGGGGCGAATGAGACCGGCTGGGCGCTGAGTCGCATAGAACTGACTGACCAAGGGATTTCCAGGCATGAGTAGCACCTCCACCTCCATAACGGCGCCATTGCTTCTCGGCGAATCGTCTGAAAATCAGATTCATGCTCGCTTTCGCGTGCCGTATCCCGGCTTTTCCCTGGATGTCGATTTGCAGCTTCCGGGCCGCGGCGTGACCGCACTGTTCGGTTATTCTGGCTCTGGCAAGACTACTTGCCTGCGCTGTGTCGCCGGACTGGAGCGGGCTAAAGATGGCTATCTGCAGGTCAACGGCGAGCTGTGGCAGGACAGCAGCAAGGGCCATTTCCTGCCACCCCACAAGCGCGCGCTGGGTTATGTGTTTCAGGAAGCCAGCCTGTTCGAACACCTTTCCGTGCGGCGCAACCTGGAATATGGCCTGAAGCGCATCGCCGCCAACGAGCGCCGGGTGGCACTGGACCACGCGGTGGAGCTGCTGGGCATCGAACACTTGCTCGAGCGCATGCCCGCCCGACTTTCCGGTGGCGAGCGTCAACGCGTCGGCATCGCCCGCGCCCTGCTCACCAGTCCGAAGCTGCTACTGATGGATGAGCCGCTGGCGGCGCTCGATCTCAAACGCAAAGGCGAGATACTGCCTTACCTGGAGCGCCTGCATGACGAACTGGATATCCCGATTCTCTATGTCAGCCATTCGCCGGATGAGGTCGCCCGCCTGGCTGATCACCTGGTGTTAATGGATGAGGGGAAGGTGCTTGCCAGCGGCCCGATGGGTGAAATCCTCGCTCGCCTGGATTTGCCCATGGCGCTCGGTGAGGATGCGGGCGTGGTGGTTGAAGGCGTGGTGACTGGCTATGACTCGGCTTATCGGCTGCTGAGTCTGGGCTTTCCGAACAGTGCCATGAGCGTTCGGGTCGCCCACTCGCCAGTCACGTTAGGGAAGCGCATGCGCTGCAAGATCCAGGCGCGTGACGTGAGCCTGAACCTGGAGAAACCCTTGCACAGCAGCATTCTCAATCTGCTGCCGGTGACCGTCAGCGCCGAGATTCCCGCGGATAACGCCGCCCATGTGTTGGTGCGCCTGGAGATGGAGGGCACGCCTCTGCTGGCCCGCATCACGCGTTATTCCCGTGACCAGCTTGGCTTGCACCGCGGCCAGCGCTTGTGGGCGCAAATCAAGTCGGTAGCCCTGCTGGCCTAGCTGCGCGTTGCGCGCTATGAGCAATGGCCGGCAATGGGGATGGGCATGTCATACGCCGTTGATGGGCACCAGGGCTCGAGGCGGTGCTTAGCTATAGATCCTCGATAGCCCAGTACTCCGCCCCCAACTCCTCCGCCAACCGCTTAGCCCGTCCCAACCGGATCGCCCCGCTTTCAATGTCAACCAGCAGCGCCGGACAGGCCATCGGCACCAGGGCCGGCCAGTCGCGCAGGCGGCCGTCGGTGAGGATCAGCAGGTGTTGCTGTTCGGCCGGTTTCTGCCGCTGGCGCCGTTCCAGCCAGGTCGAGGCCTGTTGCAGGGCTTCGAGCAGTGGGGTACCGCCGCCGGCGCCGAGTTGGCTGAGCCAGTCGTGCAGGGCGGGGGAGGCTTTCTGGCCTTGCCAGAGCCATTGCGGTTGGTGGCCGGTGGCGTGGAGTACGGCGAGGCGGGTGCGTTGGCGGTAGGCCTGTTCGAACAGGGTGGCGAGCAGGCCCTTGGCCTGGGCGAGGGCGCCGTGGCGGCGGGTGGAGGCGGAGGCGTCGACTATCACCAGCCAGAGTTCGCCGGGCTGGCGGCTGCGCGGGCGGCGTTGCAGGTCGGCCTGGCGTCGTGGGCGGCCGCGTAGCAGAGTGGCGAGCCAGTGGATCGCGCCCAGTTCGCCGTGCCGGGAGGCGCCGTGGCGGCCTCCGTCGAGGCGGCCGGGTCTGGGTTTGGCATCCGCGCCAGTGACCTGTCGCGGGCGGATGCTTAGGGCTTTTTTGGCCAGCGCGGCAGCTCGCGCTGCGCACCCATGGGTACCGGTTGAGCGGGTAGTTCGCCCCATTGGCCTTCGCCAGCGGCAGCCTGCCCTCTCTGGCCGGCGGCGGGTGGCGGCGCTTGCGGCGGCTGGGCGGCCGGTGATGGGCTGTGGCGGCGACGGTGCAGCAGGGCGAAGTGTTCGACCGCGTCGATGTCCTCGGCGGCTATCTGCTCGGCGCCGCGCCAGGCGGCGTGGGCGCGGGCGGCACGGAGCCAGACCAGATCGGCGCGCAGGCCGTCGACACCGGCGGCGAAGCAGCGGCGGGCGATTTCATCGAGGGTCGCGTCGTCCAGCGCTATCAGTGCCAGCCGCTCACGGGCGGCGACGCAGCGTTGCTGCAGGGCGTTCTGCGACTCGGCCCAGCGCTGGAGAAAGGCCTGCGGGTCGGCATCGAATGCCAGGCGGCGGCGGACGATTTCGGCGCGCTCGGCCGGTTGCGGCTGGGCGCCGAGCATGACATTCAGACCGAAGCGGTCGAGCAGTTGCGGGCGCAATTCGCCCTCTTCCGGGTTCATGGTGCCGATCAGCACGAAGCGGGCCTTGTGGTTATGCGAAATGCCGTCCCGTTCGATGTGGTTGACCCCGCTGGCGGCGACGTCCAGCAGCAGGTCGACCAGGTGGTCCGGCAGCAGATTGACTTCGTCGACGTAGAGCACGCCGCCATCGGCCTTGGCCAGCAGGCCGGGGGAGAATTGCGCACGGCCTTCGCCCAGCGCCGCATCGAGGTCGAGGGTGCCGACTATGCGCTCTTCGCTGGCGCCCAGCGGCAGGGTGACGAAGTGGCCGCCGGGTAGCAGTTCGGCGACGCCACGGGCCAGGGTCGACTTGGCCATGCCGCGCGGCCCTTCGATCAACACACCGCCAATCGCCGGATCGATGGCCGCCAGGCACAGCGCCAGCTTTAGCTCATCGGCGGCGACCACGGCGGCCAGCGGGAAGAGGGGAATGGTCATGGTCGGCCTTCCAAAAGAGTCAGGAATTCAAAGAGTTTGTAGGCGCGAGCCATGCCCGCGAATGTGCCCAAGGCAAAGCATCGCGGGCATGGCCCGCTCCTACAGGTTGTGCTTTAGCCATCAGCTCTCCTCGCTATCCATCAGCAAATTCTCCAGGGCCGCGCGGTACTCGCCCGGCTCCTGCCACAGCCCGCGTTGCTGGGCTTCGAGCAGGCGTTCGGTGATGTCCTGGAGGGCGCCGGGGTTGTGTTGCTGGATGAACTCGCGGGTGTCCGCGTCCAGGAGGTAGGCGTCGCTCAGCAGCTCGTACTGATGATCGTCGATCAATTCGCTGGTGGCGTCGAAGGCGCACAGGTAATCCACGGTCGCGGCCAGCTCGAACGCGCCCTTGTAGCCATGTCGTTTCATCCCGGCGATCCACTTGGGATTGGCTGCGCGGGCGCGGACCACGCGATTCAATTCTTCCTTGAGGGTGCGGATGCGCGGGTTGTCCGGCTGGCTGTGGTCGCCGTGGTAACTGGCGACCTGCTCGCCGCGCAGGGTTTCCACCGCCGCCAGCATGCCGCCCTGGAACTGGTAGTAATCGTTGGAATCGAGAATGTCGTGTTCGCGGTTGTCCTGGTTATGCAGCACCGCTTGCAGGCGCTCCAGGCGCTGGACGAAGTGTTCGCGCGCCGGTGTACCGCTGTCCGCCGCACCGTAGGCGTAGCCGCCCCAGTTCAGGTAGACCTCGGCCAAATCGGCGCGGGTCTGCCACAGGCGCTCCTCGATGGCGTTCTGTACCCCGGCACCGTAGGCCCCCGGCTTGGAGCCGAAGATGCGCCAGCCGGCCTGACGGCGAGCGTCTGCGGCGTCGACACCCTGGGCCTCCAGGCGTTGGCGCTCGAGGCGCACGCGGGCGGCCAGGGGGTTGAGGTCTTCTGGCTCGTCCAGTTCGGCCACCGCTTGCACGGCGGCGTCGAACAGGCGGATCAGGTTGCCGAAGGCATCGCGGAAGAAACCCGAGACCCGCAACGTGACATCCACCCGCGGGCGGTCGAGCAGCGACAGCGGCAGGATTTCGAAATCCTCGACCCGCTGGCTGCCGGCCTGCCACATCGGACGCACGCCGAGCAGGGCCATGGCCTGGGCCATATCGTCGCCGCCGGTGCGCATGGTCGCGGTACCCCAGACCGACAGGCCGAGCTGGCGCAGGTGGTCGCCGTTGTCTTGCAGGTGGCGTTCGAGTAGCAGGCTGGCGGACTGGAAGCCGATGCGCCAGGCAGTCGGCGTCGGCAGGTTGCGCACGTCCACCGAGTAGAAGTTGCGCCCGGTCGGCAGCACATCGAGGCGCCCACGGCTCGGTGCGCCACTGGGGCCGGCGGGGACGAAGCGGCCGCGCAGGGCCGCCAGCAGCCCTGAGATTTCCGCCGGGCCACAGGCGTCCAGGGTCGGTGCGACCCGATTGCGCAGTGCTTCGAGCACCGGCGCGGTTTCAGTGCCGACGGCCATCGGCGCACCGAGCAAGGTCGCCTCGATCAACTGCAAGGCAAACAGCTCCAGGCGCTCGCGGGTGTCGCCCTGGGTGCGCCAGGCATCGGTACTCAGCGCCTGCAACTCGGCTGGGCGCGGCCCGTTCCAGGGGGTGGCCATTTCGCAGTTGAGCGGGTTGAAGCCCAGCTGGAAATCCTTGGCCAGGGCCCGCAACAGGCTGGCGTTGGCGCCACGGCCATCGCCACGGGGAATCCGCAGCAGGGCCAGCAAGGTGTCGATGCGCAGGCGCCCGGCCGGCGACTCGCCGAACACGTGCAGGCCATCGCGGATCTGCGATTCCTTGAGGTCGCACAGGTAGGCATCGAGCTGCGGCAGCCAACTGTCCGGGTCTTCGTTGATCTGCAACTGCAGTTCGCGGTCGAGCTGGGTGGCGCGCACCAGGGCGAGAATCTCGCCGCGCAGTTCAATGGCGCGGCGGGGGTCGAGCAGGGAGGCGTCGTAATACTCGTCGGCCAGCCGCTCGATATCGCGCAGCGGGCCGTAGCTTTCGGCCCGGGTCAGCGGTGGCATCAGGTGGTCGATGATCACCGCCTGGGTGCGGCGCTTGGCCTGGGCACCCTCGCCGGGATCGTTGACGATAAAGGGGTAGACGTTGGGCATGGGCCCGAGCAGCGCATCCGGCCAGCAGTTTTCCGACAGGCCGACGCTCTTGCCCGGTAGCCATTCCAGGTTGCCGTGCTTGCCGACATGCACCACGGCATTGGCGCCGAAGACTGCCCGCAGCCAGAAGTAGAACGCCAGGTAACCGTGGGGCGGCACCAGGTCGGGGTCGTGGTACACGGCGCTGGCATCGAGTTGGTAGCCGCGCGCCGGCTGGATGCCGACGAAGCACAGGCCGAAACGCAGGCCGGCGATCATCATCCGCCCGCCTCGGTTACCTTGTCGGTGCATGGGATCCTGCTCGGGTTCGCCCCAGCGTTCGCGCACGGCCAGTTGGTTGGCGGCGGGCAGGCGTTCGAAGTGTTGGCGGTAGTCGTCCAGCGCGAGGCTTTGCGCGCAGGGGCGCAGGTCGAGGTGGTCCAGCTCGTTGGTCACCCCGCCTAGCAACAGGTGGATCAGCGCGGTGCCGCTGGCGGGCAAGTCCTGCAGCGGATAACCCTCGGCTTGCAGGGCGCGGAGGATATTCAGTGCGGCGGCCGGGGTATCCAGGCCGACGCCGTTGCCGATACGGCCGTCGCGGGTCGGGTAGTTGGCCAGCACCAGGGCGATGCGTTTGTCGGCACTCGGCAAACGCGCCAGTTCGACCCAACGCCGCGCCAGTTCGGCGACGAAATCCATCCGCCCGGTTTCGGCCTGGTAGCAGACCACATCGCTCTGGCTGCGCTCGCTGCGCCAGGCCAGGCCCTTGAAGCTGATGGGCCGGGTGATGATGCGGCCGTCCAGCTCGGGCAGGGCGATGTGCATGGCCAAGTCACGGGGGCCCAGGCCCTGGGGGTTGTCGCGCCAGAGCGGCAGGTTGTCGAGGGCGCAGATGGCCTGCAGCACCGGCACATTGCGGCGAAACGGGCGCAGGTTGGGCGCCTCGGGGTTGGACTGGGCGAAGCCGGTGGTGTTGATAATCAGCGCGGCGTCCGCCTGCTCGAGCACATCTTCCACCACCGTCAGGCAGGCCGCCTCTTTCAGGCTGGCCACGGCAATCGGCAGGGGGTTGAGACCCTGGGCCAGCAGGCGTTGGCAGAACTCGTCGATGAAGGCGGTGTTCGCCGACTGCACGTGGGTGCGGTAGAACAGCAGCCCGACCACCGCTTGCCCAGCACGCCAGTCGGCTTGCCAATGGCTCAGCTCGGCGTTGGCCTGCCGCGGGTGATAGAGGCCCACGCGCGGCAGCGGCTGCGGTTCGACCCAGGGGTAAGCCGCATCCAGCCAGGTGCTGGCGAGGTAGTGATAGAGCTGCCTGGCGTTGTCCACCCCGCCTTGGCGCAGGTACTGCCAGAGCCGTTCGGCCTCGGCGGCGGCGACGTTGCCCAGCGCGGTCAATTCCGGATCGGGGCTGTCGTCGCCCGGCACCAGAATCAGTTTGGTGCCACGGGCGGCGAGTTCGACCAGGCGCTCGACGCCATAGCGCCAGTAGCTGATGCCGCCGTGCAGGGAAATCAGGATCAGCTTGGCGTGTTGCAGCACCTCGTCCACATAGAGGTCGACCGATGCGTGATTTTGCAGCTGCGTCGGGCTGGCCAGACGCAGGCTCGGGTAGTCCGCCGGCAGCTCCCGCGCCGCCTCGGCCAGCAGCGACAGGTGCGAGTCGCCGGTGCAGAGGATCACGACATCGGCGGGGGTCTGCGCCAGATGGGCGATGCCATCGGCGGGGACGAAACCACCGGGCTGGGTGCGCAAGAGGTGCATGGGTCAGCGTGGGTCCTGTGGTGGCGCGGTCGCGTGTTCGTGGGTTGGGAGCGTAGGGTGCGCCGCGCGCACCAGGCGGCGATCAAGTTCTGCGGTGCGCATGGCGCACCCTGCGCGCGTCAGGCCAGTGAGGTCTTCAGCTCGTTGCTGATAAGCGCCTGATCCAACTCCTGGCCGATGATCACCAGATGGCTGGCGCGGCTTTCATCGGCGCGCCAGGCGCGGTCGAAGTGTTTGTCGAAACGCTTGCCGACCCCCTGGATCAGCAGGCGCATGGGCTTGCCGGGAATCGCCGCGAAGCCCTTGATGCGCAGCACCCCGTGGCGCTCGACCAGGCTATTGAGGCTGGCCAGCAACAAGTGCTCATCGACTTCCGGCAGCTGGATGGCGAAGGAGTCGAATTCCTCGTGGTCGTGCTCGGCGTGGCCATCAAGGTTGTGGTCTTCGAGGTCGTGGTGGGTCTTGCGGCCGTCGATATGCAGCTCGGTTTCCGAGTTCAGGCCAAGCAGGATCGACAACGGCAGCTCGCCACTGCGCGCTTCGATGACCTTCACCGCCGGCGGCAGTTCTTCCGCCACTTCGGCACGGACGGCGGCTAGCGCTGCGGGGCTGAGCAGGTCGGCCTTGTTGAGGATGACCAGGTCGGCGCTGGCCAGTTGGTCGGCGAACAGCTCGTGCAGCGGCGATTCGTGGTCGAGGTTCGGGTCTGCGCGGCGCTGGGCGTCGACCCGATCCGGGAAGGCGGCGAAGGTGCCGGCGGCCACAGCGGGGCCGTCGACCACGGTGATGACCGCGTCGACGGTGCAGGCGTTGCGGATTTCCGGCCAGTTGAAGGCCTGGACCAGCGGCTTGGGCAAGGCCAGGCCGGAGGTCTCGATGAGGATCTGGTCGAGGTCGCCACGCCGCGCCACCAGCTCGCGCATGACCGGGAAGAATTCTTCCTGCACGGTGCAGCACAGGCAGCCGTTGGCCAGCTCGAACACCCGGCCGACGGCTTCTTCTTCGCTGCAGCCGATCGAGCATTGCTTGAGGATTTCGCCGTCGATGCCGAGTTCGCCGAACTCGTTGACTATCACCGCGATGCGCCGCCCTTCGGCGTTGTTGAGCATGTGCCGCAGCAGGGTGGTTTTACCGGCGCCGAGAAAGCCGGTAACTATGGTGACGGGTAGTTTGGCCAAGGTTTTCATGCGTCGCGCAGCCCTGTTCAGATCGAAGCGAAAGCGGATCGGCGGGCATGCGCGACGAGCGTAGCGGAGCACCAGGCTCGCATTAAGCAGTTCGCCACCGGATCACCCCGCCCGGTTGTCGTACGAACCTGTGCACTATCTGCCTGAGCGGCGCTCGACTAGATCTTGAACAGGTTCTAAGAAGTTCGAAGGCAGGTCTCCTGGCTCACGACTTGGCCCGCTCTCCTAATCAGGGGGCCCTCTCTTCGCCTTCCCGCATACGGCAGTGGCATTGGAAGAGATCAAGTCGCTTACAGTTGCGGGGGCAGCCACGGCGTTCAACCGCGTTCCCTCTTAGCTCTGGTGCTGGCTTGCTGAGCCCAGAGAACCTCGAAGCGGCAAGGCTACGCAGTGCGCGGAGTCGGGTCAATTCAGGCGGTGTGAAAACTACTGCGGCGCCACCGCCGAAGTTGACGCTCGACCCGTGTTCGTGATGTTCTAGAAAGGCTGTTTCAGGTGTCTTGTGCGGTCGTGCGCAAGGTGAAACGGGAAGTCGGTGCGCTCCCAGGAGCTAGTCCGACGCTGCCCCCGCAACGGTAAGCGAATGATGGGACCGAAAAACCACTGTGCCGCAGGGCATGGGAAGGTGAGTCCCATGACACTGTGGATGTTCGCATCCAGCAGTCAGCGCAAGCCCGGAGACCGGCCTGAAATCATTACAGTTTGGCAAACCCGCGGTGGGCGGGCGCAAGCCGGAAGCTCGAGTGCGTTCGCATTCGGCTCCTCGTGCGTTCCCTTCTGCTACGTTTTCATTTCCAGTTCAGAGGGAACGGTCATGTCCACTAGCACCCTGACACATTCTGCCGAGGCCAGTGCCTCGCTCTCGCAACGCCTGGTTCTGGCCATCGGTGCCGGCCTGTTGGGCGCACTGCTGGTCTATTTCGCCGGCTTCTCGCAGATCGATGCCGTACACAACGCGGCGCACGATACCCGCCACAGCTCCGCATTTCCGTGCCACTGAGAGGCTTGCCATGATTAAGCGCATCGCCCAGACGGCCGGCTTCAGCGGGCTGTTGGCGGCACTTTTATTGACTCTGTTGCAGAGTTTCTGGGTCGCACCGCTGATTCTTACAGCGGAAACCTTCGAGAACAGCGCGCCGGCCACCGAACAGGTCGGCGAGCATGGGCATGAGGCCGGCGTTGCCGCGCATGAGCACAGCGCCGAGGCCTGGGCGCCGGAAGATGGCTGGCAGCGCGTGCTGTCCACCACTGGCGGTAATCTGGTGGTGGCGGTGGGCTTCGCGCTGATGCTGGCCGGTCTGTACAGCCTGCGTACGCCGGGCCGGACCTGGGAAGGCCTGCTCTGGGGCTTGGGCGGTTTCGCGACCTTCAGCCTGGCGCCTGCGTTGGGCTTGCCGCCGGAGTTGCCGGGGACTGCCGCCGCCGATCTGGCGTTGCGTCAGTACTGGTGGATCGGTACCGCCATGGCCACGGCGGTAGGTCTGGCGCTGATCGTCTTCGGTAAGTACTGGGCGTTGCGCAGCCTTGGCCTGGCGCTGCTGCTGGTGCCGCACGTGATCGGTGCGCCGCAGCCCGAGGTGCATTCGAGCCTGGCGCCAGAGGCGCTGGAACACCAGTTCATCTGGGCCTCGCTGATTACCAATGCCTTGTTCTGGGTGGCGTTGGGCTTGCTCTCGGCCTGGCTGTATCGCCGTTTCGCCGGCCCGAACGCGGCGTGAGCCACTGCTCCGGTCCTCGGCCGGCTGCACATGAACCCGTTGACGGCTGTGCCGTCAGCGGGTTTTTCGCTTTTGTCCACGCTTCTATCCATGCCACTGCGCCGCTGCCATGACGGCCGCTCCGCTCTATATCGCCGGCCTCGGCTGCCGGCGTGGCTGTTCGCAAGCCGTGCTGCGCGAGCTGCTGGAGCAGACGCTGGATGCCTATGGCTTGCAGCTGGCGGACTTGAGCGGGCTGGCCAGTATCGAGCAGAAACGCGCCGAGCCCGGCTTGCTGGCCCTGGCGCAAACGCTGGAGCTGCCATTGGAGTTTTTCTCTGCCGCACAATTGGCGGCGTTCGCTAGCCGGCTGACGCAACATTCCGCCATCGCCTTGCGCGCCACCGGCAGCGCCGGGGTGGCCGAGGCCTGTGCCCTGGCACAGGCCGAGGCGTTGAGCGGTAGTCGGGCCGAGCTGTTGATCGGCAAACACAGCAATGCCAGCGCCAGCTTTGCCCTGGCCTGCATTCGTCGCCCATAAGTGTTTCCAACTTCACGACTCAGGAGAGGCCCATGACGGTCTATTTCATCGGCGCCGGCCCAGGCGATCCGGAGCTGATCACGGTCAAGGGGCAACGCTTGATCCATTCCTGCCCGGTGATTCTCTATGCCGGTTCGCTGGTGCCCGCGGCAGTGCTCGAAGGCCATAGTGCCGAGCTGCTGGTGAATACCGCCGAACTGCACCTGGAGGAAATCATCGCGCTGATCAAGGCGGCCCATGAGCAGGGCCAGGATATCGCCCGCGTGCATTCCGGCGACCCGTCGCTGTATGGCGCGATCGGCGAGCAGATTCGCCTGCTGCGCCAACTGCAGATTCCGTTCGCGATAGTTCCGGGCGTCACCGCCACCGCCGCCTGTGCGGCGCTGCTGGAAAGCGAGCTGACCCTGCCGGGTATCTCGCAAACCCTGATCCTCACCCGCTACGCGAGCAAAACCTCGATGCCGGCCGGCGAACAGTTGCCGGACCTGGCGCGCCACGGCGCGACCATGGCGATTCACCTGGGCATCAGCCATTTGCACAAGATCGTCGCCGAGCTGCTGCCGCACTATGGCGCCGACTGCCCGGTGGCGGTCATTCACCGCGCCAGCTGGCCGGATCAGGACTGGGTCAGCGGCACCCTGGCCGACATCCAGCCCAAGGTGCAGGCCAAAGGCTTCCAGCGCACGGCGTTGATCCTGGTCGGCCGGGTGCTGGCGGCCGAGGACTTCGCCGACTCCACGCTTTACCGCGCAGGCCACGAACACCTTTATCGGCCGGCGGACCAGGCCTGATCCACAGAAGCTCGTGGCCAGGCTCGCGCTTGGATCTGCCCTCGGGGGAATCGCTGAAGGGCTCGGGAAATTCTTTTCGCCTGGCTGTAACGCCAGAAACTGTCTTCACTCTATCAATGTGTCGGGCCTGAGTAAGCCGTCCACGGCCGACGCCCCCCATCAGATGAGGATAACAACATGACCATGAAAACTGCCGCTGCTGGCGCCGCCTTAGCCCTGGCCGCCGCCGGACTGTTCGCCAGCATCTCGCCCCAGGTTTTTGCCGAGGAGGCCCAGATGGTGCCCTGTTATGGCGTCAACGCCTGCAAAGGGCAAAACGACTGCAAGACCGCGAAAAACGCCTGCAAAGGGCAGGGCTCCTGCAAGGGACAAGGCTTCAAGAACATGACCCTGGCCGAGTGCAACAATGCCGGCGGCAAAGTCGGCAAATAAGTGCGCCTGGGGTGGCCGATTTACGGTCACCCCGGCCACTCTGGCGAAGGAGCCCGGCATGTCTTCAGCTACTCCCTGCCTCGGCTACGGCCTGGGGCTGCGCAGCGCCTACTACGGCGAGATACTCGAACAGCGCCCGGCGGTGGACTGGTTCGAAGTCATCTCGGAAAACTATCTGGTCGACGGCGGCAAGGCGTTGTATTACCTGGACGCCATCGGCGAGCACTACCCCTTGGTGATGCACGGCGTCTCGCTGTCCATCGGTGGCCCGCATCCGCTCGACCAAGCTTACCTGCAGCAGCTCAAGCATCTCGCCAACCGGGTGCAGCCGGCGTGGATCTCCGACCACCTGTGCTGGAGCCGCGGCAACGCCCATCAGTTGCACGACCTGCTGCCGTTGCCTTACACCGAAGAAAGCCTGCAGCATGTGGCCGCCCGCGTGCGCCAGGTGCAGGAGGTACTAGAGCGGCCGCTGGTGCTGGAAAATGTCTCCAGTTACGTGCGCACCGCGAACTCTGATTTCAGCGAATGGCAGTTCCTCGCCGCCCTCAGCGAGCTGAGCGGCTGCGAGCTGTTGCTGGACGTCAACAACGTCTATGTCAGCGCGCGCAATCACGGCTTCGAGCCCTGGGACTTTATCAGCGCGCTGCCAGCCGCGCGGATTCGCCAGCTGCACCTGGCCGGGCATAGCGACTACGGCAGCTACCTGATCGACACCCACGATCAGCCGGTCAGCGATCCGGTCTGGCGGCTCTATCAGCGTACCCTTGAGCACCTCGGCCCGGTCGCCACCCTGCTGGAGCGCGACGATCACTTCCCACCCCTCGCCGAGCTGCTCGCCGAACTGGACCAGGCCCGCGCACTCGCTGCCGTGGCACTCGGCACGGAGGCCGCATGCGCCTGAACGACTGGCAGCTCGAACTCGAGACCTACCTGCTCGGCGCGCAGCCGCAGCCCAACGCGGCGTTGCGCGACAGCCTGCTCGGCAGCCCAGCCCTGAGCGCCGAGGAAGGCCTGGCGATCTATCACAACGCCTACCGGGCGCGCCTGCTGGACGCCCTACGCGAAGACTTCCCAACCCTGCGTCATTGGCTCGGCGACGACCAGTTCGAGCGCCTGGCGAGTGCCTACCTGCAAGCTCATCCCTCCCGTCATTTCAGCCTGCGCTGGCTGGGCGCGCGGCTGGCGGACTTTATCGACGGCTACCTGGTCGCCGAACAGGGCGCGCCGCTGGCCGAACTCGCGCGTCTGGAATGGGCCTTCACCCTGGCCTTCGACGCCGCGGACGGCGAACCCCTGACCCTGCAGAGCATGGCCACGCTGCCGGCCGCGGACTGGCCCGAGTTGCGGGTACGCCTGCTGCCCAGCGTGCAGTGGCAGGTCTGCCACTACAACAGCCTGGCGTTGTGGCGCGCGCTCAAGGCCGCGGACGAGCCGCCGGCCAGCACGCCGCTGGAACAGCCGCAGGTCTGTCTGATCTGGCGCCAGGGCCTGGTCAGCCAGTACCGCAGCCTGGGTCCTGCGGAAGCCGCGGCGCTGCACGGCATGAGCCAGCAAGGCTGGAATTTCGCCGAGTTATGCGTCGAGCTGAGCGCGCAGGGCGACGCCGCGCCTGTGCAGGCGGCGACCTGGCTCAAGCAATGGCTGAGCGAGGGGCTGCTGCAGCGGGTGTCATAGGCGAAGGTTGTTGGGCCTATAACGAGGTCGTTGAACCTCTGGCTTGGCCTGGGAGGCATTTGAACTACGCTTGCACTCATGAGTGTGAACGTGGAGCTCCCTATGCTGGCGCAACTTCCACCGACCCTGCGCGACCTTCAACTGCCATTGCGGCTGCGCTTGTGGAACGGTCATGAACTCGACCTCGGCCCGGCACCGAGCGTCACCATGGTGCTCAAAGATCCGAGCCTGGTCGCGCAATTCACCCATCCCAGCCTGGATGCGCTGGGTGGCGCCTTCGTGGAGGGGCGGCTGGGCCTCGAGGGGCCGATGAGCGAAGTCATTCGCATCGGCGATGTCCTCAGCCAAGCGCTGCTCGGCGAGGGGGAGGCGATCCTGCCGGCGCGCACCGAGCATGACAAGGCCACCGATGCCGCCGCCATTTCCTATCATTACGACCTCTCCAACGAGTTCTACGCGCTCTGGCTGGATCGCGAGATGGTCTATTCCTGTGCCTACTTCGAGACCGGCACGGAAGATCTCGAACAGGCCCAGCAGGCCAAGCTGCGCCACCTCTGCCGCAAGCTGCGCCTGCAGCCGGGTGAGCGTCTGCTCGATGTCGGCTGTGGTTGGGGCGGCTTGGCACGCTTCGCCGCCCGCGAATTTGGCGTGCAGGTGTTCGGCATCACCCTCAGCCAGGAGCAGCTGGAGCTGGCGCGCGCGCGGGTCAGGGCCGAAGGGCTGGAGGCTCAGGTGCAACTGGAACTGCTGGACTACCGCGATCTGCCGCAGGATGGTCGCTTCGACAAGGTCGTCAGCGTCGGCATGTTCGAGCATGTCGGCCATGCCAACCTGCCGCTCTACTGTCAACGCCTGTACGGCGCGGTGCGGGCCGGCGGGCTGGTGCTGAACCACGGCATCACCTCCAAGAACACCGATGGTCGGCCGGTCGGGCGCGGTGCCGGCGCGTTTATCGGCCGTTACGTGTTCCCCCACGGTGAACTGCCGCATCTGGCCAACATGACTGCGCTCCTTAGCGAGGCGGGCCTGGAAGTGGTGGATGTGGAAAGCCTGCGCCGGCATTACGCGCGAACCCTGGAGTTTTGGAGCGCGCGTTTGGAGAACAAGTTGGCGGAGGCGGCGCAGTTGGTGCCGGAGCAGGTGTTACGGATCTGGCGCTTGTACCTGGCCGGCTGCGCCTATGGGTTTGCCCGCGGCTGGATGAATCTGCATCAGATTCTGGCGGTCAAGCCGTTAAGCGATGGTTCCCACGAACTGCCCTGGAGTCGGGCCGATCTTTACCGCGAAGCCTGAAAGCAGAGCGCGCCGGGGTAGCCTCAGAGAATCGGCGAAATCAGCCGCGCCACCCGCATGCCGAGCTGCCGCAGGCGATGGATATGTTGGTCGTCGCCGGCGGCCAGTTCGTGCGATTGCGCGAAGTCGTCTTCGAGCATCCGCTCGACTTCCTTAGCAAAGCCGCGATCGACGGTGAGCAGCATGATCTCGAAATTCAGTCGGAGCGAGCGGTTGTCCAGGTTGGCGCTGCCGATGGCGGCGGCGTCCTGGTCGATCAGCACGACTTTCTGGTGCAGGAAGCCCGGTTGGTAGCGGAACACGCGCACGCCGGCATGCAGCGCCTCGAAGGCGTACAGGCTGGAGGCGGCGAACACCATGCGGTGATCGGGCCGCGCCGGGAGCAAGATACGCACATCGACATTGCGCAGCACCGCCAGGCGCAAGGCGGCGAACACCGCCTCGTCGGGGATGAAATACGGGCTGGTGATCCACAGCCGTTCGCGCGCCGCATGGATCGCTTCGACGAAGAACAGCGAGCAGGTTTCCTGCGCATCCGCCGGGCCGCTGGTCAGCACCTGACAGAGCATCCCGCCGCTGGGATAGGCCTCCGGCAGAATCAGCGGCGGCAGCTGCCGGGTGGCCCAGAACCAGTCCTCGGCGAACGACTCCTGCAGACAGGCCAGCACCGGCCCGCGCAGTTCGATATGGGTATCGCGCCAGGGCGCCAGCGGCGGTTTCAGGCCGAGGTATAGGTCAGCGACATTGTGCCCGCCGATGAAACCGTACTCGCCGTCCACCACCACGATTTTGCGATGGTTGCGGAAGTTGACCTGGAAGCGGTTGAACATCCCGCTGCGGGTGGCGAAGGCTTGGATTTGCACACCGCCGCTGCGCAGGCGTTCGACATAGCTGCGCGGCAAGGCATGGCTACCGATGCTGTCGTAGAGCAAATAGACGGCGACCCCGGCCGCGGCGCGCTCCAACAGCAAGGCTTGCAGGCGGCGGCCCAGAGCATCGTCATGGACGGTGAAGAACTGGATGAGGATCGCCTGCCGGGCCGCGCCGATGGCGGCGAAGATCGCCGCGAAGGTGGCCTCGCCATTGATCAGCAGGCGTACTTGGTTGTTCGCCAGGCACGGCATCCGGCTCAGACGCGGCATGGCCCGCAGATTGCCGTAAACCTCGGATTCACGTGCCGCCAGGGCTTCTTCTACCCAGGGTCGCCAGTTCAGGTTAGCCATCGCGCGGTGCATTTCGCGGTCGGCCTGGCGCCGGGCTTTGATGTAGGCGTCGAAGGTACTGCGGCCGAACACCAGATACGGCAGCAGCGTCAGGTAGGGCATAAACAGCAAGGCGATGGCCCAGGCAATCGCACCTTGCGCAGTGCGTACGCTGAGCACCGCATGGATGGCCGCGGCAATCCCGAGCAGATGCACCAGCACCAGCAGATAGCCGAGTAGCGGGGGAATGCTGTAGTCCATGCTCGAGTACTTTCCTTGCGCAAAGGTGCCGTGCGCCGCTGCAACTGTCAGCCACTGACGGCGTCTACTACTGGGTAGGCTAGCGCGGGTTGGCGTCGCCGGCACGCTATTCGGGCGGGCCACGCCGAGCGCATAAGCAGCCTCTGCAAGGAATCCCGAGCATGGACATCCGCCTTTTTACCCTTAGTGCGGCGATCTGCCTGCTAGCGCAACTGGCCCAGGCACAAACGCTGCAGCCCGGGCTCTGGGAAATCAGCCCGAACACTATGCAGCTCAATGGTCAGGCGTTGCCGAACCTGGAGCTATTGCTCGGTAATTTACCGGCACAGCCGCGGCAAATGGCCGAACAGGCGATGGCGCAGCAGGGGGTTGCCATCGCTGGGCAAGGGGTGCGCGTTTGCCTGACTGCAGAGCAGGCCAAGACCGACACTATTCCCCTGCAGGGTGCGCAGGCCGGTTGTACCCAGCAGATCACCGAACGCAGCGCGCAGCTCTGGAAGTTCCGCTTTAGCTGCCCGCAGGGCAAGGGCGAAGGGCAGACGCGTTTTGTCAGTGATCGCGAGTTCGTCACCACGCTCAACAGCACCTTCACGGCGGGCGGCCAGCCGCAAAGCGGCAGCCTGGAATCCCACGGGCGTTGGCTGGCGGCGGAGTGCGGCACGTTACAACCGCGCCAGCCTTAGTCCCTGTTGATGATCTGCTGCGCGCTGCTTATGGCTGCGCCAGCGCCTGATGCAGGGTTTTCAGATTGTGCTCGAACCGACCGATAAAGCTGCTGGCCGGGCCGGAAGCCGCGAGGGCGTCGGAATACAGGGTGCCGCCGATCTGCGTCCCGCTTTCCTGGGCGATTTGCTCGAGCAGGCGCGAGTCCTTGATGTTCTCGATGAACACCGCCGACGAATAGCTCACGGCGAGGCTCAGTTCCACGTGGAACTCCCGTGAATCCTGGCGTGCAGCGATGCAGGCCGGGTATGACTTCCAGCCAGCCAAAGGGCTGACCAGCGCCGGACGCTTGAACAGGGCTTCACTGCGCAGGCGCCGGGTTGGCTCAAGGAGTTGCGCGGCGAGCATGTGGCGGAAACCGAGGCGTACGGCATTGCTTCGAGCGCCTACCGGGCGCGGCGGCCGTTCCATCCCGAGCGCTTTTTCAGCTTCATAAATCGTGAGTGGACCAATGGCCGATTGCTGCGTTCCAACGGGGGCTGACCGGTCAGCAAGCACCAAGAAGCCGGTAGCTGGTCCCAGGCCGGCGGTTTGCTGCGCCATGGTTTCGCCGGGCGCTGGTGGCGCTTCGTGCCCAAGAGCCAATGGCCGCAAGATGCCGAAGGGCTGCAGACGATCATGCGGAATTGGCGTGAAGAGGTCGGCGATTGCCGCCAGGAACTGGTGTTTATCGGGCAGAACATCGACTTCGCCAAGCTCAATGAAGACTTGGATGCCTGTCAGCTGACGGACTTCGAAATGGCCCAGGGCGTGGAGGCCTGGCAACAGTTGCCGGACCCCTTCGGCCCCCGGCATGCGGAGGCCGCCTGATACTCGCCCGCCAAGCAGCGGACAGGCGACTAACGGCCCATCCACAGGCCTTGGCTTTGGCCCTCGCAGGCCGGCTTGAGATAGGCCGCGTCGCTGGCCACGCCGTAGTAATGGATGTCCTGCTGGTAGGGCGTGCCGGCCACCCGGGCCGAGCGGCAGACCCCAAAGGAGCCGCTCGGGCACTGCTCGACAAACTCGACGGCCACCTTCTGCCCTTGCAGTTGCGGCTGGCAAAAGCCCTGGCGAAACAGTTGCGCCGGGATGCTGCGGTTTTGCTGGCAGACCTTGATGTCCAGTCGCGCGGCCTGGCTATGCACCACACAGGCTTCGGCCTGGGCGAACAAGGGCAGGGCGGATAGCAGTGCGAGCAGCCACAGACGCATGACAACGCCTCCAGAACGAAATGCGCGGGACTCTAGCACGACACCTTTGCCCCTGACCCGGACAAGCCTCACCATAAGCCCATGTTGAAGAATATCCCCACCCACCTGATCGCCGGCCCCCTGGGCGCGGGCAAGACCAGCCTGATTCGCCAGTTGCTGGCGCAGCGGCCGGTGCACGAGCGTTGGGCGGTGCTGATCAATGAGTTCGGCCAGATTGGCCTGGACGCCGCGCTGCTGGCGAGCAGCGACGATGGCATCGCCCTCGGTGAAGTCGCCGGCGGTTGCCTGTGCTGCGTGAATGGCGCGCCGTTTCAGATCGGTCTGGCCCGCTTGCTGCGCAAGGCCAAGCCGCATCGCCTGCTGATCGAGCCGTCCGGTCTTGGCCACCCGGCGGAAATTTTGCGCCAGCTGCATGAGCCACCCTGGGCGGGCGTGCTGGCGGTGCAGCCGAGTGTGCTGGTGCTGGATGCCGTCGCCCTGGCCGCCGGCCAAGCGCTGCCAGAGACTCAGCAAGCGGCGTTGGCCGAGGCGGGTTTGCTGGTGCTGAACAAGGCGGAAAACCTCGATGATGCGGTGCGGGCGCGGCTGCTGGCCGAGCTGCCGTCGCGGCCGTGGTGCTGGACCAGTCAGGGCGCGCTGGCGCTGGCCCAGTTGCCAGGTCTGCAGGCTCAGGCCGAGAGCGCCGGGGAGGCACTGGGGTTGCCATCGACTGGTGCGCCTAGCCTGCCGAGTGTCTGGCTCGACCGCCGGCAGCCGATCTGTCAAAGCCAGGGGCAGGTGGAGGGCTGGAGCATCGGTTGGCGCTGGCACCCGAGTCAGCGTTTCGAGTTGATGCGCGTGCAGCTGTGGCTGGCCACGTTGCCCTGGCGGCGCGCCAAGCTGGTGCTGCAGACCAATGCCGGCTGGCTCTCCGGCAATGCCTTGAACGGTGAACCGGTCCATTGGCAAGCCAGCGAATGGCGTAAGGATTCGCGCCTGGAGCTGATCTTCAGCCAGGCCCAGGATGAGGCGACGCTCAGCGCCGGGCTGGCCGCCTGTCAGCTGGATTAGCACGCCAGCCGGCAGCTAAACTGCCGCGCTCACTTCGCCGCAAAGTTATCCCATGACGCTAGAGCCTTGGTCCCATCCCACTTCCGCCGGCTTCACCCTGCGTGGCTGGCACTGCCCGCCCTCGGGTAAACCGCTGCTGCATTTTCTGCATGGCAATGGTTTTTGCGGGCGCACTTATGAGCCGCTGCTCAAGCGTTTGGCGGCGGACTTCGACCTCTGGCTGTGCGATATCCAGGGCCATGGCGACAGCGACCACGGCGGGCGTTTTCATGGCTGGAACCGCAGTGCCGAGCTGGCGCTGGAGGCCTTCGAGAGTGGCCGCGGGATCTTCGGCGCGGTGCCCTGCTTTGCCGTCGGGCACAGTTTTGGCGGGGTGCTCAGCAGTCTGATCCTGGCCAAGCAGCCGCAGCTGTTTCGGCGCGCGGTGCTGCTCGACCCGGTGCTGTTTCCACCGGCGCTGATCGGCGTGATGGCGCTGTCCGAAGTGCTCGGCCTGCATCGGCGCAGCACCCTGGCGCGCAAGTCCGCCGCCCGCCGGCGGCAGTGGCCGGACCGAGCCGCGGCCTATGCCGGGCTGTATGGCCGTGGCATCTTCAAGGGCTGGGAGGATGCGGCGCTGTGGGCCTATGTCGAGCATGCGCTGAAGGAGGTGGAGGGCGGCGTCGAGCTGAAATGCCGGCCGAGCCGCGAGGTGGAAATCTTCAGTTCCTACCCCCGCCGGCTGTGGCCGTCGCTGGGCGGGATAGTGACGCCAACGCGGATTCTGCACGGTCAGCAGAGCTATCCCTTCGTCGCCAAGGCGGTGGCGCGGGTGACGGCGCTAAATGCCCACGTCAGTGCCCAGGTGGTGGCCGGCGGGCACTGCTTTATGCAGGAAGCCCCGCAGGACTGCGCCGAGCGCGTCGCCAATTTCCTCTTGCAACACAGCTGAGCCGGGCAAGCTCCGCCGCCGGATCGGCCGTGAACAACGGCTTCGGTGTCCCCGCAACTCCATGCGGCGCCAAAGCAACACGGCAGCCGGGACTGCTGGAGGCCGGGTGCGTCATCCGCGGACGGCGCGCCCGGCGAAACTGCCGGAGATCAGCGGTCGTTCTTGGAGGTCGAGGTTGCGGCGTTGCTCAAGCCTTTGGTGTTGTGCTCGCCGGGGGTGGTGGCCGAAATGGCCGTGGCCTTGGACAAGCCTCGGGTGTCCTTCGAGTTGGCGACGCCGGAGGTGATCGAGCCATGCTCGGAGTCATCCGCCCGATCTCTGCCGTAGTGGTTGCTGTGTTCATCCCCCGCTCTGACTGCCTTCCCGGAGTGGTCGCTGCTCAAGCCGGCGCCATGGCCGTTACTGCTATGGCTGCCGGAATGCCCGCCGGCAGTGCCGCCGCCGTGCCCTCCACCGTTTCCGCTTCTTGCATGGGCGGCGGAGATGGGGAGCAGGGAAGCCGAGGCGAACATCATCGTGCACGCAGCCACGGCCAACAGTGTTTTCTTCTTAATAAGCATGATGCCTCCTCGGTGATCGATCAGATGGGGGTGAGACCACGCCTGCAAAAATTCGTTCTTGCAGCCAAGACGAAAGGCAATGCCGCTACACAGGCCACTAACAGGCCGTTGAAAAATGTAGGCGAGGCAGCCGAGACAAGGCAAAAACGGCCGAAAAAGCGCAGTTTACGTGTTGTAAATGAGCATTTTGAGGCCGTTTTTAACGCCGTATCGGCAACGTAGGTAGTTTTTCAACGGCCTGCTAATGCTGGCGTGGCTCAGTGGTGCCACTTGTCATGGGTGCGCCGCCACTCGCTGAGCTGGATCACTTCGGCAGAGGTGCTGGGCTTCACCGGCGTTTTGTCGGGCGTTATCTCGGGCACTAGGTCGGGCTTGTCCAAGGCGCTGGCGGGTTTTTCCACGAACGGGTGCGGTGCCAGCTCGATATGGCCGACGTGCTCACCGAACATGATGATGGTGCCGGCATGCCGTTGTTCGCTGGTGACCGTGAACTCGAAGCCATACACCCGCGCCAGACGCTTACGGCCGCGGGCGTCGGGCAGCAGGGCGATTCTGCGCAGGGCGACGTTGTCGTCGAGCAGGATCACGTCCACCTGCAGGCAATGCTGTTTGACCTGCGCCAAGGCCCGTTCGCGCAAGCCATGGGCATGCCACAGCCAGGCGCCGCCGGCGGCCAGCAGCATCAGCACGAACAGATTACCCAGGGTCAGCATGGTGGTTGCGCTCCAACAAGGGCGGTCAGCTTAACCGCCGCGCGCCAGGCACTCCAGCCTGCCTGGTCGGGGCTATTTGCCGCCATACTTTCGCTCTCACGATTGCCGCTTTCACGACTCAGGAACCCGGCATGCAACGCCCAGCGCACCTGCCCGCGATCCAGGCCCATGGGCTGTTCGGCCATGCCGGCGGCAGCGTGGCGGCATGGCCCATGCCGGGCCTTGGGGTCGACGTCTGGCCGCTGAATACCGTGCAATTCTCCCATCACACTCAGTATGGCCAGTGGGCGGGAGAAGTGTTGGCGTCGGCGCAAATTCCGGCGCCGGAGGGGAGGCCGCGCCTAGTTAAACAAGATGTGTAGGCGGCGCGGCCTGGCCTCAGGCTTCTTCGAGGATTTCCTGATAGCGCCGCTCCAGCTCCTGGCGCAGCTGGCGGCGCTGCTGGGCCTGCTTGAAGCGGCGTTTTTCGTCGGCGCTGTGCGGCTGGCGGGGCGGCACGGGGGTGGGCTTGCCGGCGTCGTCGACGGCGACCATGGTGAAGAAGCAGCTGTTGGTATGCCGCACCGATCGCTCGCGGATGTTCTCGGTGACCACTTTGACGCCAATCTCCATCGAGCTGGTGCCGCTGTAGTTGACCGAGGCGAGGAAGGTCACCAGTTCGCCGACATGGATCGGCTCGCGGAACACCACCTGATCCACCGACAGGGTCACCACATAGCAGCCGGCATAACGGCTGGCGCAGGCGTAGGCGACCTCGTCGAGGTACTTGAGCAGGGTGCCGCCATGCACGTTGCCGGAGAAGTTGGCCTTGTCCGGGGTCATCAACACGGTCATCGACAGCTGGGCGTTTCCAAATTCCATAACAGACTCTTTAAGGGGCGGGGGATCTTCGCCAGGCGAGGATGTCGGGGCGTCATAGCAAGGATAGCGCCAGGCCAGGGGTGGAGCCTGCCGAAATCTGCCGCGCGCCACGTTTTAGCGCACGGCGCCGGCGCTCGGGGGCCGTGCGTCTAAGGGGTTGGTCGCCTGTTTGCGGGGGTTTGCTGCGCGTAGGTCGGGGCGTGCGCCCCCGATTGGTGCGTCGGGGGGGTGGCCTGCAGCGCGGGCGCTGGCGCCGACGCTACGCCTTACTTGCCGGCCGAGAGGCCGAAATCGATCGCCAGGTTGGCCCCGGTGAGGGCTTCCGCGTGGGGCTGGCAGAGGAACCAGACCAGTTCGGCGACTTCCTCCGGGCGGATAAAACGCGCGTCTTGGCCCTGCGGGTAGAGCGCCAGCAGCTGGCGTTTGTAGGCCTTGGGATTGCCTTCAGCTTAGCGCTCTCACGCCTGGGTCAGGTACCAGCGCCAATCCTGCTCGCCGACCTCGCCCATAAATTGGCGGTATTCCTCGTGCTTGATCGCTAGATAGACCTTGAGAAACTCCGCACCGAAGACTTCCTTGGCCCAGTTGGAGTCTTCCAGTGCGCGCAGGGCGGTCAGCCAGTCGGTCGGCAGAAACTCCTTGGCCTGGGCGTAGCCGTTGCCCACGATCGGCGCGCCGGGATCGAGCTGCTGGCGGATGCCGTGATGGATGCCGGCGAGAATGGCCGCGGCGGCCAGATAGGGGTTGGCGTCGGCGCCGCAGATGCGGTGCTCGATATGCCGGCTCTTGGCCGGGCCACCCGGCACGCGCAGGGACACGGTGCGGTTGTTGATGCCCCAGGTCAGCGCCAGCGGCGCATAGCTGTTGGCCTGGAAGCGGCGGAAGGAGTTGGCGTTGGGGCAGAACAGCGCCAGCGAGTCGAGCAGGGTGGCCAGCATGCCGCCGATGGAATGCTTCAAGAGTGTGCCCGCACTGCTTTCAAGGTCAGAAAGCTCGCTGGCGTAGAGGTTATTGCCTTTCTCGTCCGCCAAACTGACGTGCATATGCATGCCGGTGCCGGCCAGATCGCCAAAGGGTTTGGCCATAAAGCAGGCCTGCAGGCCGTGCTTGTTCGCCACGCCTTTGACCAGGCGCTTGTAGCGAATGCCTTCGTCGATGGCTTGCAGTGCGTCGTAGCGGTGTTCGAGGGTGATCTCCACTTGCCCCGGGGCGTATTCGGAAATCGCCGTGCGCGCCGGCAGGCCCTGGGCATCGCAGGCGTCGTACAGATCATTGAGGAACGGCTGCAGCTGCTCCAGCTCATACACGCCATACACCTGGGTGGCCTGCGGGCGCTGGCCGTTCATCTGCCGCGCCGGTAGCGGCCGCCCGTGTTCGCCGCGCTCACGGTCGAGCAGGTAGAACTCCAGCTCGACGGCCATCACCGGGTGATAACCCTCGGCCTTCAGGCCGTCGATCACCTTGATCAGCATATGCCGCGGATCGGCGACGGCGGCGGGTTGGCCGTGCTGCGGGTGCATGCTCACCTGCAACTGGCCGGTCGGTTGCTGGCGCCAGGGTTGCAGGCACAGGCTGCCGGGCAGCGGGTAGGTCCAGCAGTCGGCATCGCCGACTTCCCAGACCAGCCCGGTGTCTTCGACGTCATCGCCATTGATGGTCAGGGCGAGGATGGTGCTCGGCAGGGGCCGACCGGACTCAAAGACCGCCAGCAGCTCTTCACGATGCAGCAACTTGCCGCGCGGCACGCCGTTGGCGTCGATGATGAACAGCTCGAGGCTGCGCACCTCGGGATGTTGTTCGAGGAAGTCGCGGGCTTCCTGGATATCGGCAAATTTCATGGTGGCTATCTCGTGCTGGGGGGGAGGCGTACTGCCTTCGGCGAGTACGCCCTACGGATTCGGGGCGTAGGGCGGACTCGCCGCGACGCGGCAGTCCGCCAACTGGGGCTACTCGCGCGCGCCGGGAATAGCCAGCAGCTCGCTCAGCGCTTCATCCAGGGTCGCCAGCAGACGATCGACATTGCTGACGCTGGTGTTGGGGCAGCACAGGGTCATGTTGTGGAACGGCGTGATGAGGATGCCGCGGTTGATCAGATAGAGGTGCAGGGTCATCTGCAGGCTGTCATGGAAGGCCGCTTCGGCCTCGGCGCCGGTTTTCGGTGACTGGGCGCAGAACTGGAACTCGCTGCGGGCGCCGAGTTCGGTCACCGACCAGTCGAGCGCGTGCTTGGCGATCAACTGGCGAAAGCCGGCCGCCAGGCGCGCGGCCAACGGCAGCATGTGCGCATAGGCGGCCGCGGTCATCACTTCGCTGAGATTGGTGCGCATGCAGTGCATGGCCAGGGCGTTGGCCGACAGGGTGGTGCCCATGCCACTGTGGCCGTGGCCTTCGCTGTGCTCGCTGGCGTAGCGGCGGGCCAGCTGCATGGCCGTGGCCATTGCCGCGCTGCAACCGTAGACCGAACAGGGCACGCCGCCGGCGATCGGTTTGCCGAGGGTGATGAAGTCCGGCTCCAGGTTCCAGGCGCGGGTGCAGCCGCCGGGGCCGGTGGAGATGGTGTGGGTTTCGTCGATGATCAGCAGCGTGCCGTACCGGCGGGTCAGCTCGCGCAGCTTGGCGTGATAACCGGGCTCGGGCAGGACCATGCCGATATTGGTCATCGCCGGCTCGCAGAGCACCGCCGCCACGTCACCTTGAGCCAGGGCCGCTTCGAGGGCGGCGAGGTCGTTGAAGGGCACGGCGCGGCTGTATTGGGTCAGGTCGTAGGCCTGGCCGAGTAGGCCGGGGCGGTGCACGGTGCGGCCGTTCTGGTGCCGAACCATGACGTCGTCGACTGTGCCGTGGTAGCAGCCGTCGAACACCAGAACCACTTTGCGGCTAGTGATCGCCCGCGCCCAGCGGAGGACGAAGCGGTTGGCGTCGGTGGCGGTGGTCGCGACTTGCCAATAGGGCAGGCCGAAGCGTTCGGCGAGCAGCTCGCCGGCGATTACTGCATCTTCGCCGGGGAGCATGGTGGTCAGGCCGTTGCCGCCTTGTTCGGCGAGGGCGCGGGCAATCGGCGCCGGCGAATGGCCGAACATGCTGCCGGTGTCGCCGAGACAGAAGTCGACGTACTCGTGGCCATCGACGTCATAGAAGCGCGCGCCTTGGGCACGGCTGACAAACAGCGGCGAAGGCGTCGACCAGTCGCTCATCCAGTGCATCGGCACGCCGCCGAACAGCGAGTGGCGGGCGCGCTCGGCGAGGGCGATGGAGTTGGGGTTCTGCTCGAGGAAACGGGCGCGCTCGCGGGCGGCCAAGGTTTCCACGGCGCTTTCGCTGATACCGCTGGCGGTCATCTTGAGCACCTCGTTCGAATTTCCGCACATGATTGTTTTGTGATCACAGAACTGTCAATAGCTGCGATAAAAAAGCCGATAAGCTACAATTCGCATAATTTGTGATCACATAGAGGATTTTTATGTCGGTGAGCCCATGGCAAGGACAGGTGGCGTTAGTCAGTGGTGCGGGCAGCGCCGAGGGGATTGGCTTCGCGATCGCCCGGAGGAGGTCGCCGCGGCCGTGGCCTTCCTCGCTTCACCTGAGGCCAGCTACATCACCGGCGAATTGCTGGTGGTGGATGGCGGTAACTGTCTGATCGAGAACAAGGCACCCTGACGATGCGCAACTGCAGCCTGACCCTGAACCAACTGCCGGCGCCGCCGGCCCCTGCACGGTGACGCGAGCATGGCCGACAATCTGCAAGAACAGCTGTACCAACGTATCCGCGAGGGCCTGCTGGCCGGGCAATTCCACCCCGGCGAACGCCTGAAAATCCGCGACCTGGCGGCGGCCTTGGGCACCAGCCCGATGCCGGTGCGCGCCGCCTTGCAACGCCTAGTGGCCGAAGGCGCGCTGGAAGCCGAGCCGCAGCGCTCGGTGCGCGTCCCGCCGATGACCCGCGAACGCTTTCAGCAGTTGCTCCAGGTGCGTCTGGCGCTAGAAGGTCTGGCGGTGGAGACCGCCGCGCCGCGCCTGACGCCCAGCGATCTGGCGATCCTGCAGGGCTGTGTCGAGCGCATGGAAAACGCGCTGGAGCGCCGCGACGTGCGGGGCTATCTGAACGACAACAGCCAGTTTCATCTGACCCTCTACCAAGCCTGCGCCAACCCGGTGCTGCTGCGCCTGATCGAAGGGCTGTGGCTGCAGGTCGGGCCGTTCTTCAATCGGCTGTTCACCGAGGCCGACTTGTCGCTGCGCCTCAACGACTTCCACGACGACTGCTTCAAGGCGCTGCAGGCCGGTGACGGCAAGGCCGCGCGGGCGGCCCTGGAGCAGGATCTGAGCTACTTCGGGCAGTTCCTGCTCAATCTGCTCAGCCTGGAGGCGAGCAATGGCAAGGTTCGCGTCTGACGCAGAAGCTGTAGGAGCGAGCCCTGCTCGCGATCCGGATATGGGGCAATCGCGAGCTCAAGGCGCTTTCCATGTTGCTGGCGGATATGGGCGTGACCCCAGAGAAAGCCGGCCGGCCCACCGAGCGGGTGCGCAAGGTGATTGTCGAGGTTCTCGCTGGCGGGCTGCCGCTTCGCGGCGAGGCCGCCCTACGGGAATCACGGTCGAGCGGCTAGCAGGCGTTTTCAGCTTTGCAGCCAGACCTCGCGCGCCCACTTCCACACCGAATCCCAGCTCTCGTCGGTCAGTTCGGCTTCGTCGCCGTCCCACAGCAGCACGGTGCCGTCCAGTTCGACGCAGTAGTAGTTGCCGTGGTCTTCACAGAGCGGAATCAGCTCGCGCGGCAGGCCCAGCGACCAGGCCACCGAGGCCACTTCCGGCAGGTAGGTATGCGATTGCGGGTCGGTCACGGTCACCGGCTCCAGGCGGCCGTAGACCACATCGCTGACCTTGAGCAGAAATTCGCGAAACTCGAAGGGTAGGTTGATCAGCAACTGCTCTTCGATTTCCACCAGCAATTCTTCGTCCGGCAGCTCCAGGGGCACCGGGACTTTCTCGTTGAGTTCACGCAGCTCGTCGATCACTTCTTCCATGGCAGAGAACCTCTCACTTGGGATGGCGCGCTTTATACAGTAGCTCGGCGCAAGCGCAATGCCTGCGGTTGTCTGAATAGAAAAACCCCGACCAGGGCCGGGGTTTTCGCTGTAGCGCTAACGCCTGTCAGGTTTAGCCGTTCTGGCGGATACCGGCGACCAGCCACGGCGGGTTGTCGCCGTTGCCGCGCTCCATGCGCCAGCTTTCGCTGAAGGCTTCGCCTTGGTCGAAGCGCGAGGTCTTCGCGACGCCGCTGAAGGTCAGGGTCGCCACGGTCTTGTCGGCCAGTTCATCGATGCCGTCCAGCTGCACGTGCAGATCATCCACATAGGTGGACTGGAAGCCGTCACCGAGGCTGGCGCGTTCTTCCTTGAGGAAGCTGAGCATCTGCGGGGTGACGAACTCGGCGATCTTGTCCATCTCGGCCGCATCCCAGTGCTGTTGCAGGGACAGGAAGTGCTCACGGCCGGCCTCGAGGAAGCGCTGCTGGTTGAACCAGCTCGGGGCGTTGATCACCGGTGCGGCCGCGCTGCTGCTACTGCCGCCGAAGATCGAGGCTGGTGAAGGCGCATCGGGCACCGGCATTTGCCGCTGGAACGGCGCATGCCCGGCAGCGGCCGGTTGCCCCTGGGCCTGCTGACGGCGACGGGCGGCAATGAAGCGGAAGGCCAGGAAGGCGATCAGGCCGATGATCAGAAAGTCGAAGATCTGCATGCCCTGGAAACCGTCGCCCATGAACATCGAGGCGAGCAGGCCACCGGCGGCGATCCCGGCCAGCGGCCCGAGCCAGCGCGAAGCACCGCTGGCCGCGGCGGCAGGGGCTGCACGGCCCGGAGCGGCGGCCTGGTTGGTGGCCGGCGGGGTGGCCTGGCGGGTTTGGTGGGTCGGCGCCGAGCCGAAGGATTTACCGCCGCCCATGCGTCTGGCATTGGCATCCAGGCTGAGCGTCAGGGCGACGCAAAGCACCATGGCAAGGCTGAGGAAACGCTTCATTGTTGGAGCTCTCTGTTATTGATTCAACGCGCGCCATGTTGCACAGGCTGAGTGGCTATGACCAGCGGCAGAGTGTTTCGGGCTTTTGCCCGCCGGCGTGCAGCGCGGCAAACCTAGGGGCGCAGCAGCAGGAGCAGCGGCGTGCAGCGCAGCTGTCGGCGCAAGAAGGCGCGCAGATCGGCTTCTTCCTCTTGCGGGTGGCGCAGCCAATGCAGGAAGGTGCACAGGTACGCGGTGCTCAGCAGGCTTTCCTCGATGATCCGGCTGAGCGATTGGTTCTCGCGGCGCGCCGCCTCACGCCACCACTGCACGGTGCGACTGATGCGCAACAGGCCGAGTACCTGCAAGTGCAGGTGACCGGGCTCCAGCTTGTACAGCAGCATCTGCGCGGTGACCGCCCGGTGCGCGGCGAGGCTGTTGAGCCAGGCGATCAGCAGTTCTTCCAGGCGTTTTTCGGGGTGCAGCGCCGCCAGGTCGGGTGCCTGGGCGCGTGCCAGCAGGGCGCTGTCCGCGCGGTCGAACCAGGCCTCGACCAAGTCGTCTTTTTGTCGGTAATGGCGGGCGATGGCGTCCAGGCCGACCTCTAGTCGCTCAGCGACTGCGAACAGATGCAGACGCTCCCAGCCACAGGTGTCGGCCAGTTCAAGGGCGCAGTCGAGAATTTGCTTGGCGCTGGGCGATCGATTCATCGGGCATACCTCGACTTGCAAGTATGAGTCGCGAACCTTGGGCTGCCGATGAAAACGACCAACGGAGCCCTCTGGCTCGGCGGGGTTATCGCCCGGCGCGGGGGGGTGGCAGTGCCCAGGGTGAAACCCGCCAACTGAATCATCCCATTTCACGCGGGTTGCATTGCCCTACACGACTTACACCGGCTCCAGCTTGGCATAGCCGAGCATCAGCCATTTGCTGCCTTCGTCGGCGAAATTCACCTGCACCCGCGCCTGGGCGCCGGCGCCTTCGAAGTTGAGGATCACCCCTTCGCCGAACAGCGAGTGTTTCACCGCCTGACCGAGGCGGAACTCGGTTTCCGGCACCTCGGCATTGGCGAACAGGCTGCTGGTGTTGGCGCCCCGGTGACTGGAGCCATAGGGCCGGCTGACGCTGTTGGACAGGCGCACTTCCTGAATCAGCGCCGGCGGAATCTCACGCACGAAGCGCGAGACCTTGTTGTAGGTCTCGCTGCCGTACAGCCGGCGGGTCTCGGCGTAGCTGACCACCAGGTGCTGCATGGCGCGGGTGATGCCGACGTAGGCCAGGCGGCGTTCCTCCTCGAGGCGGCCGGGTTCTTCCAGGCTCATCTTGTGCGGGAACAGGCCTTCTTCCATGCCGACCAGGAACACCTGCGGGAACTCCAGGCCCTTGGCGCTGTGCAGGGTCATCAGCTGCACGCTGTCCTCATGCTCGTCGGCCTGGGTGTCGCCGGCTTCCAGCGAGGCGTGGCCGAGGAACGCCGCCAGCGGCGTTAGATCCTCTTCCTCGTTGTTCTCGAAGGCGCGCGCGGCGCTGACCAATTCCTCGAGGTTTTCCACCCGCGCCTGGCCTTTTTCGCCTTTTTCTTCCTTGTGGTAGCTGATCAGCCCGGACTGCTCGATGACGGTCTGGGTCATCAGGTGCAGCGGCATCTGCAGGACCTTGGCCGCGAGGTTCTCGATCAGCTCGACAAAGCCGCCCAGGGCGCCGGCGGCGCGACCGCTCAGGCCCTTGTTGGCGAGCAGTTGGCGCATCGCCTCCCACATCGACAGATCGGCATGCCGGGCGTGGTCGCGGATCGCCTCGACGGTCTTTTCGCCGATGCCGCGTGCCGGCACGTTGATCACCCGCTCCAGCGCCGCATCGTTGCCGCGGCCGTCGAGCAGGCGCAGGTAGGCCATGGCGTTCTTGATCTCGGCGCGCTCGAAGAAGCGCTGGCCGCCGTAGATGCGGTAGGGAATCTTCTCGCGCAGCAGCGCCTCTTCCAGCACCCGCGACTGGGCGTTGGAGCGGTAGAGAATGGCGATATCGCGGCGCGCCAAGCCGGTTTTCAGCGCGCTTTCGATGCTTTCCACCACGTAACGCGCTTCATCGTGTTCGTTGAAGGCGGCGTACAGACTGATCGGCTCACCTTCGCCGCCCTCGGTCCACAGCTCCTTGCCGAGGCGCCCGCTGTTATTGACGATCAGCGCGTTGGCCGCCTTGAGGATGCTCGCGGTGGAGCGGTAGTTCTGCTCCAGGCGGATGGTTTCGGCGTCGGGGAAATCCGCCGAGTATTGATGGATGTTCTCGATCTTCGCCCCACGCCAGCCGTAGATCGACTGATCGTCGTCACCGACCACCATCAGGCTGTCGCCGCCCTTGGCGAGCAGGCGCAGCCAGGCGTACTGCACGGCGTTGGTGTCCTGGAACTCGTCGACCAGGATGTGCCGGAAGCGCCGCTGGTAATGCTCGAGCAGGCCCGGATGGTCGCGCCACAGGTCCAGGGCGCGCAGCAGCAACTCGGAGAAGTCGATCACCCCGGCGCGCAGGCAGGCCGCTTCGTAGGCTTCGTAAATCTTGCGCATGGTGGCGAGGAACAGATCGCCACTGGCCTGGATATGCTGGGGTCTTAACCCCTCATCCTTTTGCCCGTTGATAAACCACTGGGCCTGGCGCGCCGGCCAGCGCTGCTCGTCCAGGCCGAGGTCGCGGATCACCCGTTTGACCAGCCGCTGCTGGTCGTCGCTGTCGAGAATCTGGAAGCTCTGGCTCAGGCCGGCTTCCTGCCAGTGCGCCCGCAGCAAGCGGTGCGCCAGGCCATGGAAGGTGCCGACCCACATGCCTTGCGGGCTCATGTCGAGGATCTGCTCGATGCGCTGGCGCATCTCGGCCGCGGCCTTGTTGGTGAAGGTCACCGACAGAATCGAGTGTGGCGAGGCGTGCTCGACCTGGATCAACCAGGCGATGCGGTGCACCAGCACCCGGGTTTTACCGGAACCAGCGCCGGCCAGGACCAACTGACGGCCCACCGGGGCTGCTACAGCCTGGCGTTGAGCGTCGTTGAGGGAATTCAGCAGAAGGGAGAGATCGTCGCGCATCGCGGCATTCTAGGGGGCCAGGGTAGCCAGGGCAAACGCCAGGCGGCGAATGACCGGTCGGTCGGCCTGACAGGCGCGGCCGCGGCTATCGAAAGTACGGGCTGGCGGCGGTGCAAATGCCGCACTTCAGCCTTGGGTGATGCCCTGGGCTCGGGTATGCTCCGGCGACGCCTAGGCACGGCATCACAAGAAAATAGCCTATGACCGCTCATTCCAGGACCCTCCCCGCGCAGTCGTCTGCGGACGCCGACCGGGAGATCCGCCAGCTGTTCGCCACCGACATCGCCGTTGAACGCACCCGTCTGCTCTATCAGGGTTCGCGGATCCCCACGCTATTCATGCTGCTCAGCGGCCTGGCCTGCGCCTATCTGTTATGGGCCCCGCAGGGCGGCCTGCTGCTCTCCGGCTGGCTGATCGGGCTGATGCTGCTGGCCGTGCTGCGGCTGATTCAGGTGGCGGCCTTCAATGCCGCGCGGCCCTCGCGCCAGGCCAAGCCGCACTGGCGGCGGATGTTCCTGCTCGGCGCCGCAGCTTCCGGGGTGACCCTGGCCATCGGCGCGATCGCCCTGGTGCCGCCGGACGCCTTCCTCCAGCAGGCGCTGATGTTCGGCCTGATCGCCGCCGCCATTCTCTCCGCCAGCATCGCCTATGCGGTCAGCCTCTCGGCTTTTCTGACCTTCGCCTTGCCGTGCCTGCTGCCGGCGGTGGTCTATCTCCTGCTCAGTAGCCAGCCGTTGCAGCAGGGCTGGGGGTTGCTCGGGCTGATTCTGTTCGGCGCGCTACTGGTGGTGGCCTGGCAGGTCAATCGCCTGGTGCAGCGCAGTTTGCTCCAGCGTTTCCACAATCAGGCGCTGATCAGCCACCTGGAATCCGCCAAGGCCCAGGCCGAGGGGCTCAACGGCGAGCTGGCGCGCGAGGTGGAACAGCGCCGGCGCGCCGAACGCGAATTGCGCCAGGCCCACGGCGAGCTGGAAATGCGCGTGGCCCAGCGCACCCTGGAGCTGGATGCGGCCAGCCATGCCCTGAGCAAGAGCGAGGAGCGCCTGGCCCTGGCGCTGGAGGCCAGCGAGCTGGGCCTGTGGGACTGGAACCTGGTGACCGACCAGGTGCACCATTCGCAGCTCAAGGAGCTGTTCGGCCTCGAGCCGGATGAGGTGAAGGCCATGCTGCGCGATCTTAAGCCGCGCCTGCACCCGGAAGACCTGCCCTTGCTGCGGCGAACCCTGGTCGAGCACCTGAAGGGGCTGAGCGACGGCTACCAGATCGAATACCGTGTGCGCCACGCCGACGGCCAGTGGGTATGGATCGAGGATCGCGGCCGCGCGGTGGAGCGCGACGCCCAGGGCCAGGTCACCCGCATGCTCGGCACCCGCCGCGACATCAGTAGCTGGAAGGGGCGTGAGGAAGAACAGCGCCTGGCCGCCACCGTGTTCGAGGCGGCGAGCGAGGGCATCGTCATCCTCGACCCGGACTACCTAGTACTGGCGGTCAACCGGGCCTATAGCCAGGTCACCGGCTACAGCCAAGACGAAGTACATGGGCGCAGCGTCGCCGGCTTGATCAGCAGCCGGGCGACGCGCCGCCAGTACGAAGTGATCCGCCAGGAGCTGGAGCTGAGCGGCACCTGGCAGGGCGAGTTGATCGAAACCCGCAAAAACGGCGAGCTGTACCCGCAGTGGTTGCAGCTCAATGTGGTGCGCGACTCGCGCGGGCGGGTCAGTCATATCGTCGGCTTCTTCGCCGACCTAACGGCGCGCCGCGATGCCGAGGAGCGCCTGCGTTACCTGTCGCACTACGACGAGCTGACCGGCTTGGCCAACCGCACGCTGTTCAAGGCGCGCCTGCATGAGGCCAGCCAACGCGCGCGGCAGAGCGGGCGCAGCCTGGCCCTGCTGCATATCGACCTGGACCGTTTCAAGCTGTTGAACGACAGCCTCGGCCACGAAGTCGCCGACCAGCTGTTGCGGCAGATGAGCCGGCGCCTGACCCAGGCGGTGCCGGAGGCCGACACCCTGGCGCGGCTCTCCGGCGACGAATTCGCCGTGTTGCTGGATTCCTACGGCAGCCTGTCGAGCCTGGCGCGGATGGCCAGCCGCCTGCTCGCCAAGCTGCGCATGCCGATGACCGTCGGCGGTCAGGAGTTGGTGGTCAGCGCGTCCCTCGGCATCAGCCTGCTGCCGGACAACGCGCGGGAAATTTCCGCCTTGATCAGCCAGGCCAACATGGCCATGCAGCACGCCAAGCATCTGGGCGGCAACAGCTTCCAATTCTTCACCGACAACCTGCAGGCCTGCACCCTCGAGCGTCTACAGCTGGAAAACCAGTTGCGCAAAGGCATCGAGCTCGGCCAGTTGGAGGTCTTCTACCAGCCCAAGCTGTGTCTGGCCGATGACAGCCTGAACGCCGCCGAGGCCCTGGTGCGCTGGCGTCATCCCGAGCTGGGCCTGGTGCCGCCGGGGGATTTTATCGGCCTGGCCGAGGAGACCGGGCTGATCGCGGCGATCGGCGAATTCGTGCTGCGCCAGGCCTGCCGGCAGGCGCGGGAATGGCAACGCCAGGGGCTGGCGGATATCCGCGTCTCGGTGAACCTCTCGGTGCACCAGTTACGCCAAGGCAACCTGACCAGCCTGGTGCGCCAGGTGCTCGACGAAACCGGCCTGGCGCCGCGCTTCCTGGAGCTGGAGCTGACCGAAAGTCAGCTCCTCGACAACGTCGAGAGCGTCATCGCGACCTTCCAGCAGCTGCGCGAGCTGGGCGTGAAGCTGGCGATCGACGACTTCGGCACCGGCTATTCCTCACTGAGTTACCTCAAGCGCTTTCCGGTGGACTACGTGAAGATCGACCAGACCTTCATCCGCGACCTCTCGGCCAACGGCGAAGACGCCGCCATCACCCGCGCCATCATCGCCATGGCCCACAGCCTGGAGTTGAAGGTGGTCGCCGAAGGCGTCGAAACCCAGGCGCAGATGGACTTCCTCAAAGCCCAGCGCTGCGACGAGATCCAGGGCTTCCTGATCAGCCGGCCGCTGGAGGCGGAGGAGTTTGCGCAGCTGTTGCGCGATCAGGCGACGGCGCTGTGGTGGTGATCCGGATTTGCCGTGGGGATAGGCGCGCCGGGTGAACCGCGCCAGGTTAATGACCTCTCCGCGCGGGTTGCACCCTACAAGGCTGCTGCGTTCACTCCAGCCACTTGCGCCCTTGCAGTTCCAGTAGGCTCTGCGCCTGCTCGGGGCCGTTGGAGCCCGCCGGGTAGGGGCGCGGGTTCTGGTAGTACTCCAGCCAGCCCTTGAGGATCGGGTCGACCCAGGCCCAGGCGGCTTCCACCTCGTCGCGGCGCATAAACAGCGTCGAGTCGCCCTCGATCACGTCCAGCAGCAGCCGTTCGTAAGCGTCCCAGCGGCGTTTCTGGTGGAACGCCTGGGCCAGGTTGAGGTCCAGCTCCACCGGAGCCAGGCGCATGCCCTTGCCGGGGGTTTTGCCCATCAGTTGCAGGCTGATGCGTTCTTCCGGTTGCAGGCGGATCAGCAGGCGATTGGCTTGGCCGCCGTCGAACAGGCGATGGGGCACCGGCTTGAACTGGATGACGATCTCCGAAGCCTTCTTCGCCATGCGCTTGCCGGTGCGCAGGTAAAACGGTACGGCCGCCCAGCGCCAATTGTCGATCTCGACCTGGAGGGCGACGAAGGTCTCGGTATCGCTGTCGTTGTCGACATTTTTTTCGAAATAATACGCCGGCACTTCCTGCCCGCCGATCTTCCCGGCGGCGTATTGGCCGCGCACGGTCTTGTCCTGCACATCGAGGCCTGAGATGGGTTTGAGGGCCTGCAGAATCTTCAGCTTCTCGTTGCGCACCGCTTCGGCGTCGAAGCGCACCGGCGCCTCCATCGCCACCAGGCAGAGCAGTTGCAGCAGGTGGTTCTGGATCATGTCGCGCATGGCGCCGGAGCGGTCGTAGTAGGCGCCGCGGTTTTCCACTCCGAGGGTTTCGCACACGCTGATCTGCACATGGTCGATATGCCCGGCGCGCCACACCGGCTCGAACAGGGCATTGGCGAAGCGCAGGGCCATCAGGTTCTGCACAGTCTCCTTGCCCAGGTAGTGGTCGATGCGAAACACCCGCGACTCATCGAACACCGCGCCGATCGCCGCGTTGATGGCTTGGGCCGACTCCAGCGAATGGCCGATCGGCTTCTCCAGGACGATGCGCGCGTGCGGCCCGGCCAGGCCGGCGATGGCCAGGTGGGCGGCGATGTCTTCGAACAGGTCCGGCGCGGTCGCCAGGTAGTAAACCCGCACGCGTTGCTCGGCCTGCCCCAGGTGTTTGGCCAGGCGGCCGAAGTCGGCGCTTTGCGCGGCGTCCATGGCGAAGTAGTCGAGGCGGGCGGCGAAGCTGCTCCAGCTCGGCGCATCGAAATCGGCGCGGGCGACCTGGGCCCGGCAGCGCCGCTCGGCCAGCGCCTGATAGGCCTCGCGGGCCAGCGCGCTGCGGGCCAGGGCGAGGATGCGCAGGTCGGGATGCAGGCGGCCGTCGCGGTGCAGGTGATAGAGCGCCGGCAGCAGTTTGTGCAGGGCCAGATCACCGGTACCGCCAAATACCAACATGTCACAAGGGATGGTCAACAAGGGCTCTCCGAGCGCGGTTTACCTGGGCGGGAGGCGGGTCATGTAGTATAACTACAAGCACGCTACAACCCGGCGTGCGCCGATCATAACCCATCAACAGAGCCCAGCCCCTTGAACCTCTTGCAACACATTGCCCAGTCGCGTCATCTGTTACGAAAGTCGGAACTTAAGGTCGCCGATCACGTGCTGCTCGACCCCGCGGCGGTGATGCACAGTTCCATGGCCGACTTGGCGCACAGCGTGGGAATCAGCGAGCCGACCATAGTGCGCTTCTGCCGCGCCATCGGCTGCACCGGCTTCCAGGATCTCAAGCTGAAGCTGGCGCAGAGCCTGGCGGCCGGCGCCAGCTTCGGCCAGTTCGCGATCCATGAAGACGACTCGGTCGCCGACTTCAGCCTGAAGATTTTCGACACCACCCTGCACACCCTGATCGAGGTGCGCGAAAAGCTCGATCCGCAGGCCCTGCAGCGCGCCATCGCCGCCTGTTCCCAGGCCCAGCGCGTGGAGTTCTATGGCTTTGGCGCCTCCGGAGCGGTGGCGGCGGATGCCCAGCACAAGTTCTTCCGCCTGCTGCTGACGGCGGCGGCCTATTCCGATCCGCACATGCAGGCGATGTCGGCGGTGACCCTGAAGCCGACCGATGTGGCCATCTGCATCTCGCAATCGGGGCGCTCCAAGGATCTGCTGATCACCGCCAACCTGGTGCGCGAAACCGGCGCGACCTTGATCACCCTGTGTCCGAGCCAAACGCCCTTGGCCGAGCTGGCCACGGTCAACCTGGCCATCGACGTGCAGGAAGACACCGAGATCTACACCCCGCTGACCTCGCGGATCGCCCACTTGGTGGTGATCGACGTGCTGGCGATGGGCGTGGCCATGGCCCGTGGGCCGACCCTGGTCAATCACCTGAAGAGCGTGAAGCGCAGCTTGCGCAGCCTGCGCCTGTCGCCGAAGACCGTGAAGGCGAGCGAAGACTGACACCGCGCGGTCACCGCAGTTTCATTGCTCTGCCGCTAAAACGTAACGCCCGCCGCCCATGCTGGTGCTCCCCGCACTCGTTCATGGGAGATCCGAGATGGCTCGTTATGTGGATGACTCGCAGCAGTACTCAGGCTCGGCGGCTAAAACCCGCCGCCAGCAAGAAGATCAGCGCCGCATGGCCTACCGCCGTGCCATCGAGGACTTCGCCGAGCAGCGCCGGCTGCAGCAGGAGCTGGTCGACTTCCCCGAACTGATCGCCGCTAATTACCTGGATGCGGTCCGGGCAGCGTCCCGGCGAAACGCGCGGCCAGCGCGCTGATCTGCGTGCGTTCGGCGCGGATAAACGCCAGAAACGCCTGACCCACCGGCGACACCCGTTTGCCTCGGGCATGGACCACGCACCAGCTGCGGTAGAGCGGCAGCTCCTCCACCGCCAGCTCGCGCAAGAGGCCGGTGGCCAGCTCCAGGCTGACTGCGTGGCGCGGCAGCAGCGCCAGGCCGAGGCCGGCCACCACGCATTCGCGCAGGGCATCCAGCGAGGCCACTTCGAGGGTCTGGGCGAAGTGCGCGTGCTTCTGCTGGAAATACTCCTCGCAGGCCTTGCGGGTGCCGGAACCGGGTTCGCGGATCAGCAGCGGGTAGGGTTCCAGGTCTTTCAGGGTCAGTGGCCCGGCGCTGCACAGCGGATGCTCGGGCGGCGCCACGGCGACTATCGGGTTGTTCAGGAACGGCAGAAACTCCAGGGCCATGTCCTGCGGCACCAGCGACATGATCACCAGGTCGTCGCGGTTGTCGGCGAGGCGCTTGATCACCTGGGCGCGGTTGACCACCGCGAGGTGCAGGTTGACCTCCGGGTGCTGGCGCTTGAAGGCGGCGAACAGGTGCGGCGCGAAGTATTTGGCGCTGGATTCCACCGCCAGGTTGAGCTGGCCCTGCAGCGAGCCCTGCAAATCCGAGAGCTGCATATCGAGGTTTTCCAGGCGCTGGAAAATATCCGCGCTGGCGCGTTGCAGTGCGTCGGCGGCGTCGGTCAGGTAGAGCTTCTTGCCGACGTACTCGAACAGCGGCTGCCCCACCAGCTCTTCCAACTGCCGAATTTGCAGGCTGACCGCCGGCTGGGTCAGGGCCATTTCCTCGGCCGCGCGGCTGTAGGAGCGGCTTTCGCAGACCGCGCGAAACACCTGGAGCTGACGCAAGGTCATGCGCATCAAGGACTTACGCACGGATTTCACCTGTTTAGCTATGTTTGGTCGAGTGACTATAAGTCTTTACTAATAGCTAACCCAATAATTATTGATTTTGGTTAATCGGTGCAGGGGGCTAGGGTAACTACGCGAATGGGCTCCAGAATGTGATTCTCGGGCTCGCGCAGGGGTCGACCGGCGGTAAGCGGTCGCCAGTTCACCAGGCCGAGGGAAACCTTCCGTGATCAAGAAAATCCTGATCGCTAACCGTGGCGAGATCGCCGTCCGCATCGTGCGCGCTTGCGCCGAGATGGGCATCCGCTCGGTGGCGGTTTACTCCGATGCCGACCGCATGGCGCTACACGTGAAGCGCGCCGACGAGGCCCACAGCATCGGTGCCGAGCCGTTGGCCGGCTACTTGAACCCGCGCAAGCTGGTCAATCTGGCGGTCGAGACCGGTTGCGATGCGCTGCACCCGGGCTATGGCTTCCTCTCCGAGAACGCCGAGCTGGCGGAGATCTGCGCCGAGCGCGGGATCAAATTCATCGGCCCATCGGCCGAGGTGATTCGCCGCATGGGCGACAAGACCGAGGCCCGGCGCAGCATGATCGCCGCCGGCGTGCCGGTCACCCCGGGCACCGAAGGCAACGTCGCGGATATCGCCGAGGCCCTGAAGGAAGGCGAGCGCATCGGTTATCCGGTGATGCTCAAGGCCACTTCCGGTGGCGGCGGTCGCGGTATCCGCCGTTGCAACAGCCCCGAGGAACTGGAGCAGGCCTTCCCGCGGGTGATTTCCGAGGCGACCAAGGCCTTCGGCTCGGCCGAGGTCTTCCTGGAAAAGTGCATCGTCAATCCCAAGCACATCGAGGCGCAGATCCTCGGCGACAGCTTCGGCAACGTGGTGCACCTGTTCGAGCGCGACTGCTCGATCCAGCGGCGCAACCAGAAGCTGATCGAGATCGCCCCCAGCCCGCAACTGACGCCGGAACAGCGCGCCTATATCGGCGACCTGGCGGTGCGTGCGGCCCAGGCGGTGGGCTACGAGAACGCCGGCACCGTGGAGTTCCTGCTCGCCGAAGATGGCGAGCTGTACTTCATGGAGATGAACACCCGGGTGCAGGTGGAACACACCATCACCGAGGAAATCACCGGCATCGACATCGTCCGCGAGCAGATCCGCATCGCCGCAGGCAACCCGCTCTCGGTCAAGCAGGAAGACATCCAGTACCGCGGCTTCGCCTTGCAGTTTCGCATCAACGCCGAAGACCCGAAGAACAACTTCCTGCCCTCGTTCGGCAAGATCACCCGTTACTACGCGCCCGGCGGCCCCGGCGTGCGCACCGACACGGCGATCTACACCGGCTACACCATTCCACCCTACTACGACTCCATGTGCCTGAAGCTGGTGGTCTGGGCGCTGACCTGGGAAGAGGCGATGGACCGCGGCCTGCGCGCCCTGGACGACATGCGCGTGCAAGGGGTGAAGACCACCGCCGCCTACTACCAGGAAATTCTGCGTAACCCGGAGTTCCGCAGCGGCCAGTTCAACACCAGCTTCGTCGAGAGCCACCCGGAACTGACCGAGTACTCGATCAAGCGCAACCCATCGCACCTGGCCCTGGCCATCGCCACCGCCATCGCCGCCCACGCCGGCCTGTGAGGAACTGAATATGACTAAGAAGATCCACGTTACCGACACCATCCTGCGTGACGCCCACCAATCGGTGATCGCCACCCGCATGCGCACCGAAGACATGCTGCCGATCTGCGCCAAGCTCGACCAGGTCGGCTACTGGTCGCTGGAAGTCTGGGGCGGCGCGACCTTCGACGCCTGCGTGCGCTTCCTCAAGGAAGACCCCTGGGAGCGCCTGCGCAAGCTGCGCGCGGCGCTGCCCAACACCCGTCTGCAAATGCTCCTGCGCGGGCAGAACCTGCTCGGCTACCGGCATTACAGCGATGACGTGGTCAAGGCCTTCGTCGCCAAGGCCGCGGTGAACGGCATCGACGTGTTCCGCATCTTCGATGCGATGAACGACGTGCGTAACCTGCGGGTGGCCATCGAAGCGGTGAAGGCCGCCGGCAAGCACGCCCAGGGCGCCATTTGCTACACGACCAGCCCGGTGCACACGGTCGAGGCCTTCGTCGCCCAGGCCAAGCAGATGGAAGCCATGGGCTGCGACTCGGTGGCGATCAAGGACATGGCCGGCCTGCTCACCCCCTACGCCACCGGCGAGTTGGTCAAGGCGCTGAAGGCCGAGCAGTCGCTGCCGGTGTTCGTCCACTCCCACGATACGGCGGGGTTGGCCGCCATGTGCCAGCTGAAGGCGATCGAGAACGGCGCCGACAATATCGACACCGCCATCTCCAGCTTCGCCTGGGGCACCAGCCACCCGGGCACCGAATCGATGGTCGCGGCGCTCAAGGGTAGCGAATACGACACCGGCCTGGACCTGCCGCTGTTGCAGGAGATCGGCCTGTACTTCTACGCCGTGCGCAAGAAGTACCACCAGTTCGAGAGCGAGTTCACCGTGGTCGACACCCGCGTGCAGGTCAACCAGGTGCCGGGCGGCATGATGTCCAACCTGGCCAACCAGCTCAAGGAGCAGGGCGCGCTGCATCGCATCAACGAGGTGTTCGCCGAGATTCCCAAGGTCCGCGAAGACCTCGGCTATCCGCCGCTGGTCACCCCGACCTCGCAGATCGTCGGCTCCCAGGCGGTGTTCAACGTGCTGGCCGGCGAGCGCTACAAGACCATCACCAACGAAGTGAAGCTCTATCTGCAAGGCCGTTACGGCAAGACGGCGGGCGCGGTCAACGAGAAGCTGCGGCGCCAGGCGATCGGCAGCGAAGACGTGATCGAGGTGCGCCCGGCCGATCTGCTCAAGCCGGAGCTGAGCAAGCTGCGCGAAGAGATCGGCGCCCTGGCCAAGTCCGAAGAGGATGTGCTGACCTACGCCATGTTCCCGGACATCGGGCGCAAGTTCCTCGAAGAGCGCGAAGCCGGCACTCTGACGCCGGAAGCCCTGCTGCCGATCCCGGAAGCCGGCGGTGTGGCGGCGGCCGGCGGCGAGGGCGTGCCGACCGAGTTCATCATCGACGTGCATGGCGAGAGCTACCGCGTGGACATCACCGGCGTCGGCCTGAAGACCGAGGGCAAGCGCCACTTCTACCTGTCCATCGACGGCATGCCGGAAGAGGTGGTGTTCGAGCCGCTCAACGAGTTCGTCAGCGGCGCCAGCGGCAAGCGCAAGCAGGCCAGCGCGCCGGGCCACGTCAGCACCACCATGCCGGGCAATATAGTCGACGTGCTGGTCAAGCAAGGCGACACGGTGAAAGCCGGCCAGGCCGTGCTGATCAGCGAGGCGATGAAGATGGAAACCGAAGTGCAGGCGGGTATCGCCGGCACTGTCACGGCCATCCATGTGGCCAAGGGCGACCGGGTCAACCCGGGCGAAATTCTGGTCGAGATCGAGGCTTAGGCGCTGTTGAGCTAAGCGATGCGCCGCGACCAGCGGTAGCGCCGGCGGTCCTGCGGGGTTGCTGGCGACTGGCCGGCGGTCGGGATTGGTACTCTACTGTTAGAAGCATCTGGCGGTGGCGCGGGTCTGGCGCCGCCGGAGGAACTGGCGACCCAAGTGCCATGGTGAGCAGGCGGCTGTGTGCCGGGGACGTGCGCGTGGGTCCTTTCCCGTCGAGTGGAGGGCCGTATCGTGAAGAACCTGAAGATCCATCTATGGCCGCTGGCCGCCTGCCTGGCGTCGGCGCTGGCGCTGGCCGACCCGGCCGGCCTGGCGGCGGTCAAGCAGAGCCTGAGTGCCGGTCGCCCGCATGTGCCCGGGGAACTGCTGGTGCAGTTCCGCGCCGAGTCCTCGGCGGCGGCGCAGCAGGCGCTGCTCGCGGCGATCGGCGCGCTGCCGCTGGAGCGGCTGAGCGGTCGGCGGGCCGACCAGGGCGAGCTGCTGCGGGTGCGCCTGCAAGGGCCGGGGGCGGTGAGCGCGGGCCTGCTGGAACAGCTGGCGGCCGATCCGGCGGTGGCCTTCGCCGAGCCGAACTGGCTGTACCGCACGCAGACGGACAATCCGAACGACCCCTATCTGGGCAATCTGTGGGGCATGCAGGGGGCCGGCACTTCGCCCAGCCACCCCTATGGCTCTGGCGCGCTGGCCGCGTGGAATGCCGACCGGCGCTGCGACAGCTCGGTGGTAGTGGGGGTGATCGACGAGGGCCTGATGATCGGCCATCCGGATCTTAAGGCCAATGTCTGGGTCAACCCAGGCGAGTTAAAAAATGGGCTCGACGATGACGGCAATGGCTATGTCGACGACATCAATGGCTGGGACTTCGTCAGCAACGACGCCAGCGTCTACGACGGCGCCAGCGACGATCACGGCAGCCACGTCGCCGGCACCGTGGCGGCGTCGATCAATAACGCTATCGGCGTGTTCGGCGTCTGCCCGACGGCCAAACTGATCAGCGCCAAGTTCCTCGGTCGGCAGGGCGGCACCACCGCCAATGCGGTCAAGGCGGTCAACTACATCACCGACCTCAAGCAGCGCCATGCTCCGGGCCTGGTGGCGAGCAACAACTCCTGGGGCGGCGGTGGCTATTCCCAAGCATTGTCCGATGCCATCAAAGCTGCTGGCGATGCCAACATCCTGTTCATCGCCGCGGCCGGCAACGCCGGCGTGAATATCGACAGCAGCCCGAGCTATCCGGCCAGCTACCCGCTGGCCAACCTGCTGGCCGTGGCGGCGGTGGATAAGCTGGGCGGTAAAGCCAGCTTCTCCAACTGGGGCGTCAACACGGTGCAGATCGCCGCGCCGGGTGTGAGCATTCTTTCCACCGTACCCGATCGCAAGGGCAAGGCCAGCTATGCCTACTACAGCGGCACCTCCATGGCGACGCCGCATGTCAGCGGCGCGGCGGCCCTGTATAGATCGCTCAACCCCTGCGCCGACGCCACGCAGATCAAGACTGCAATTCTGAGCCAGGCGGCGGTCGATCCGTCTCTGCAGGGCTACGTTCAGCAAGCGCGGCGCCTGGACGTGGCTGGCTTCGGCAGCGAACTGAGTTGCCCCTGAGTGTGCGAGCGGGCGGACTGTCGCTGCGCGCCGAGTCCGCCCTACGCCTGCGCATACCCTGTAGGGCGCACTCGACCGTGAGGCAGTAGGCCGCCGTCTACAGGTCGAGCATTTCGCCGCATAGGTCGCGGTGAACGGCATCGACCTGTTCCGCCCCAGCAGTGCGCCGTTCTTAACTATTGCGCAGTGCCGCCAAGGTCTGCCGTTGTTGGCCGGTAGCATCGAAATTGTCTGCCGCCAACCAGCGCTCGAAGGCCCGCTGCACGGCCGGCCACTCGTTATCGAGCAGGGCGTACCAGGCGGTGTCGCGGTTGCGGTCCTTGATCACCAGGTGCTGGCGGAACAGCCCCTCGTAGCTGAAACCAAAGCGCTCGGCGGCCCGTGTCGAGCGGGCGTTCTGCGCGTTGCACTTCCATTCCAGGCGGCGGTAGCCCAGTTCGAAGGCGTATTGGGCTAACAGGTAAATCGCCTCGGTCGCCTGCGCGCTGCGCTGCATGGCGCGGCCGTAGCAGATATTGCCGATCTCGATGCTGCCATGGGCCGGGACTATGTTGAGAAAACTGAGCAGGCCCTGGGCGCTCGCGCTGGCCGGGTCGATCACGCTGTAGAACAGCGGATTGCTGCTCGCCGCATTGCCGCTCAGCCAGGCGTCGAAGGCGCTGCGCTCGCCAAACGGGCCATAGGCCATGTAGTCCCAGAGCGCCGGGTCGGCCTGCGAGCCTTGCAGGGCCTGCCATAAATCGTCGCCGTGGCGGGTCGGGTCGAGGGGTTCCAGGCGCACGCGCTGGCCGCTCAACGGCTGGCGTTCGGGGGCTTTGGCGGGCTGCCAGTGCAGTAAAGGCTGGTTCGACATGGCGGGTCCTCGTGATGGTGATTAAGGCAGCAGCTTGCGGTACTGAATAAAGCCGGAGCGTTCGGCGATGCGCTCGTAGAGCTGCATGGCGTCAAGGTTGGTTTCGTGGGTCAGCCAGTGCGCCCGCGAGGCGCCGGCGGCTTTGGCCTGGGCGTAGACATGTTCGATCAGTTGCCGGCCGATGCCGCCGCCGCGTTGGCCTTCGCTGACGAACAGATCCTGCAGGTAACAGTAGTCGCCCGTGGTCCAGCAGGAACGGTGGAAGATCCAGTGCACCAGGCCGACAGCGCGTTCGCCCTGCCAAGCCAGCGTGGCGTGCATGGGTTCGGCCGGATCGAGGAAGCGCTGCCAGGTGACGGCGGTAGTTTCCTCCGGAATTTCACTCTTGTAGAAGCGCTGGTAGCCCTGCCACAGGGGCAGCCAGGCGGCGTGGTCGTCCGGGCTGACGGGGCGGATGGTGAGCGTGGTCATCGTCTGTTCTCCCACAGAGGGTTGTTTTGGGGTTGCAGGGCGTGCTTTGGAAGAGTGCAAAACCTGTAGGAGCGGGCCATGCCCGCGATGCTTTTACTTGAGGGGCTTTCGCGGGCATGGCCCGCTCCTACAAAGAATTGCAGCCCTGCTCGTATTCAAGTGTGTCCCTACGAACCGTCCTGCATCCGTGCCGCCAGTTCGACGTCACTCGCTGACGCGCTGCTGGCCAGTCCCTTGCGCACGCCGGCGCGGTCCTCGCGGCTGCGGTTCTGGCTGAGTTTCCATTGGCCTTCCAGGCGCTCGATCGGCAGGGAGAAGCCGACGACGGCGCGCAGCAGGCTGTCCAGATAGTCCGCCGGCGCATCGTCGAGCGACCAGGGCTGTGGCCGGTCTCGTTCGTGTTGCCGAGTCAGCCGCGTCAGCAGTTCGCGCAGGCGCTGGGGCTCGTCGTAGACCTCGGCATGGCCATGGGCGTGGACGGCGATGTAGTTCCAGGTCGGCACCGCCTTGCCGTGCTCGGCCTTGCTCGGGTAATAGCTGGGGCTGACGTAGGCCTGCGGGCCAGGGAAGATCACCAGCACCTCGGCGCCGGCCGCGAGACTTCGCCAGTGCGGGTTGGCCCGGGCGAAGTGGCCTTGCAAGGTGCCGAAGCGACCCTCGTCGGGGCTCAGCAGCAGCGGCAGATGGCTGGCTTCGAGGCCGTTGTCGCCCTGGCTCAGCAGGATCGCCAAAGGTGTCTGCGCGATCTGCGCATGCAGCGTGGGCAGGTCTTCTTCACGGAACGCGGGCGGTAGGTACATGGCGATTCTCCGGCGGGATGAACGCATCCTAGGCCGGCTATTGGTCTGTTGTAAGAGCCATTCATGGCAATTTTCATTGGGCCAATTTAGGCTGTGATGATCACCACTCGGCCCGTCGATCATGCCCCCGAACACTCCGTGTCCACCGCTGCCGCTCGATCCCTCGGGCATTCATCTCGACCGCCGCCAAGGCTTGTCCCGCCAGCTGTATCAGGCTCTGCGCGAGCGCATTCTTGGCGGTCAGCTGAGTAGCCGCGTGCGCCTGCCGGCCAGCCGTGACCTGGCGGCGGCGCTGGGGGTATCGCGCAATACCGTGGTGCGCGCCTACGACCAGCTATATGCCGAGGGCTATCTCGAGGGGCGCATCGGCGATGGCACCTATGTGGCGGAGTTGGCCGGCAGCGCCGCGCCGCCCAGCGCCCCTGTGCCTCCGGCCAGTGCGCCGCAGACCAGCCTGCTCTGGCGCTTGCAGAACAACCGCTTGCCCGCCCCGCGCGCCGGTGCGCCCCGCGCCTTTCGCGTCGGCATCCCGGCGTTCGACCTGTTCCCCTTCGACATCTGGGCCCGTTTGCAATCGAGCTTCTGGCGTCATCCGCCGCTGGAGCGCCTGGGTTATGCCGAGCCCGCGGGCGACCCGCAGTTGCGCGAGCTGATCGCCGCCTACCTGCGCAATAGCCGCGGGCTGGTTTGCGATCCGGCCCAGGTCATAGTCACCAGCGGCGCCCAGCAGGCCATCAGCCTGTGCGCCCAGCTGCTGCTGGAGGTGGGCGATGGCGTGGCGGTGGAAAACCCCGGCTATCGCGCCGCCGGGCAGGCCTTCGCACTGGCCGGCGCGCGGCTGCACGGGATCGCGGTCGATCGGGACGGCCTGGACTGCGCGCAACTGGCGGCGCTGAAGGATTGCCGGCTGGCCTATGTGACGCCTTCGCATCAGTACCCGACCGGCGTCACCCTGTCCCTGGCGCGGCGTCTGGAGTTGCTGGAATGGGCCGAGCGCGAGCAGGCCTGGATAGTCGAAGACGATTACGACGGCGAATACCGTTATCGCGGTACGCCGCTGTCGCCCTTGGCCGCGCTCGATCGGCAGGGCCGGGTGCTCTATGTCGGGACCTTCTCGAAGATCGCCTTTCCCGGCCTGCGTCTGGGCTATCTGGTGGTGCCGCCCGCCTTGGCCGACGCCTTCGCGCAGCTGCGCGCCCTGGGCGTGCGGCACTCGGAAATCGGCACCCAGGCGGTGATGGCCGAGTTCATCGCCGCCGGGCATTTCCAGCGGCATATCCGCCGCATGCGCCGAGCTGCGCGCGCGCGCCGGGATGCGCTGTTGCGCGGTTGGCCGGAACCCATCGCCGGTTGTCAGCCGCTGCCGGCGGTGGATGCCGGCCTGCATCTGAGCGTGCGGGTGGCGAGCCGGGCGCGCGAGCGCGAGCTGATCGCGCGGGCGGCGGCGGTCGGGGTCGAGCTGAATGGCTTGAGCGATTACTGGCTGGCGGATTCGCCGGGCACTGAGGACCAGCGGGCCGGGCTGGTGCTGGGTTTCGCCGGGGTCGCCGAGCCGCAGATCGCCCAGGCCCTGCGCGCGTTGCGCAAGGCCTGGGCGGATTGACTGCCGGCTCTTAGCAGAGTTCGGGGTTCTTGGTGCAGCTGCCGTAGCCCTCGGCTTTCATCTGGTCCAGGGCTCTTTGCAGGCGCTCGACCACCTCGTCCGGGGTGTCCTTGTTCAGCGCCAGGTAGAGTTTGGAGGAGTCGAAGCTCAGCACGGTTTCCAGCCCGCTCACGCCTTCCTGCTTGGCGTAATAACGCCAGACCGGGTCCGAGGTGGCCCACAGGTCGATCTTGCCGCTGAGCAGTTTGCGGATGTTTTCCTGGTCGCGCAGGGCGTTTTGCGGTTTGAAGCCCAGGCGTTCGAGGTGCTGGCTGACCGCCGCGCTCTGGTAGGCGCCGATGCGGTAGGCCTTGGCCTGCTCCAGGTTGTCCAGCTGCGGGCCGCCGTCCTTGAGGCCGACCAGCACGCTTTGATACTGGGCGATGGGCCCGACCCACTTGAACAAGGGCTTGCGCGCCTCGCTCAGGGAGGTGGAGAACAGGCCGTGATTGGGGCTGTGCATCGCCTGCTGGTAGATGCGGTCCCAGGGGAAGCGCAGGGTCAGGCTGTAGTCGATGGCGGCGCGCTTGAACATCTCACGCACTATGTCGGCGCTGACGCCCTGAATATTCGGGTCGCGGGCGAAGTTCTTGCCGTTGTTCGCCATATTGAAGGGCGGGAAGTTCTCGGTGAGCAGCACCATCCGGTAACCCGGCGGCAACTCGGCCTGGCTGAAGGGGCTGAACAGCCAGCAACACAACAATGCAGCTGAAAGATAATGGCGCATGGTCTGGCACTCCTGTGAAACGGAGAGTCCCGCGCTTGCCAGTTGGCCGCGCGGGGCCTATGACACAACGAACGCCGCCCGGGCCAAGGCCCAGGCGGCGATAAGTCAACGCTGTTGCAGGGCGTTGACCGGCGGCTGGCTGGCCGCGCTGGGCCAGGCTGCCAGCGGCGCCAGGGGTGCCTCCGGCCAGGCGGCCGGGTCCAGGTCCAGATCGGCGAACTGGCGGGCGTCGAACACCGGGGTCTCCACGCCGGCCTTGCGCTGCTCGTCGTAGTCGCGCATCAGGCGCAGGCCAACCTTGATCAGCAGGGCCAGGGCGATCAGGTTGACGAAGGCCAGCAGGGTCATGGTGATGTCGGCGAAGGCGAACACGGTGCCGAGGTTCTGCAGCGAACCCCAGCAGATCAGCGCCAGCACCAGGCCGCGGTAGCTCAGCAGGGCGACACGGCTGCGGCCGATGAGGAACTGCAGGGCGTTCTCGCCGAGGTAGTAGTTGTAGAGGATGCAGGTGAAGACGAACAGGCTCAGCGCCACGCTGACGAAGATCCGGCCCCAGTCACCGACCACCGCGGCCAGGGAGTTCTGCGTGAGGACGATGCCGTCACCTTCGAAGCCCGGGGTGTAGAAGCCCGACAGCAGGATCAGCAGGGCGGTGCAGGTGCAGATGACGAAGGTGTCGAGGAACACACTGAACGCCTGCACCACGCCCTGGGCCACCGGGTGCTTGACCGCGGCGACGGCGGCCACATTCGGTGCGCTACCCAGGCCGGCTTCGTTGGCGAACACACCGCGCTTCACGCCCATGACTATGGCGCTGCCGAGCAGGCCGGCGAAGGCCGGTTCCAGGCCGAAGGCGCTCTTGACTATGGTCACCAGCATGCCCGGCACCAGCTCGATCTGAGTGGCGATCACGTACAGGGTCACGCCGATATAGGCCAGGGTCTTGACCGGCACCAGCAGGTCGGAGACCGCGGCGATGCGCTTGATCCCGCCGATGAACACCAGGCCCAGCAGCACGGCCAGGCCGATGCCGGTGTACTCGACCGGGAAGCCGAAGGCGTTCTCCAGCGAGTGGGTCACGGTGAAGGATTGCAGGCCGTTGAAGGCGAAGCCGTAGGTCACCAGCAGCAGCACGGCGAAGGTCATCGCCATCCAGCGCAGCTTGAGGCCGTGCTGGATGTAGTAGGCCGGGCCGCCGCGGTACAGGCCGTCGCCGTCGGCGCGCTTGTACAGCTGGGCCAGGGAGCATTCGAAGAAGCTGCTGGACATGCCGACCAGGGCGGTCACCCACATCCAGAACACCGCGCCCGGGCCGCCCAGGGTCACGGCGATGCCGACCCCAGCGATATTGCCGGCGCCGACCCGGCCGGCCAGGCTGAGCATCAGCGCCTGGAACGAGCTGAGCTGGCCGGCGCTGCCGCGGATGGAGTTCTTGAACACACTGAACATGTGGCCGAAATGGCGGAACTGGACGAAACGCGAGCGGATGGTGAAGTAGCTGCCCAGGCCGACGATCAGCACGATCAGCAGCTTGCCGGACAGGAAGTCGTTCAGAACCTCAAGCATGATGTATCCCTCTTTATTGTTATTGCGGGTGCGCCTAGAGCGGGAGCCGGGTTTCTGCGCCAGCAGGCATAAAAAAGGAGATGAGGGTTCGCCTCATCTCCTGAAAGGCGAGGGGAGAGTGATCCCCTTAGCCTGGTGAGCGTGCTCTGCGGTAGAGCCTGTATCTGTAGCTGGACTTAGGCCTTCAACGGCACCAGACGCGGCGCGATCATATTTTCCGGGCGCAGGATGTCGGCCAGGGTGGCCTCGTCCAGCAGGCCTTCTTCACGCACCAGTTCCAGCACGCCGCGGCCGCTTTCCAGGGCGACCTTGGCGATGCGGGTGGCGTTCTCGTAGCCGATATAGGGGTTCAGCGCGGTGACCAGGCCGATGGATTGCTCCACCTGCTGGCGGCAATGCGCTTCGTTGGCGCTGATGCCGTCGATGCAGTGCTCGCGCAGCATGTCCATGGCGCGGGTCAGCAGGCGGATCGAGTCGAGGATCTTGTAGGCGATCAGCGGCTCCATCACGTTCAGCTGCAGCTGGCCGCCTTCGGCCGCCATGGTCAGCGCCAGGTCGTTGCCTATGACTTCGAAGGCCACCTGGTTGACCGCTTCCGGGATCACCGGGTTGACCTTGCCGGGCATGATCGAGCTGCCCGGCTGACGCGCCGGCAGGTTGATCTCGTTGATCCCGGTGCGCGGGCCGCTGGACAGCAGGCGCAGGTCGTTGCAGATCTTCGACAGCTTGACCGCGGTGCGCTTGAGCATGCCGGAGAACAGCACGAAGGCGCCCATGTCCGAGGTGGCTTCGATCAGGTCGGCCGCCGCCACCACCGGGTGGTTGCTGATGATGGCCAGACGCTCGACCGCCCGCTTCTGATAGCCCGGGTCGGCGTTGATGCCGGTGCCGATCGCGGTGCCGCCCAGGTTGACTTCGGTGAGCAGCAGGGGCGCCAGGCGCTTCAGGTGTTGTAGGTCTTCGCCGAGGGTCACGGCGAAGGCGCGGAATTCCTGACCCAGGGTCATGGGCACGGCGTCCTGCAGCTGGGTGCGGCCCATCTTCAGCACGTGGCCGAACTCCAGGCCCTTGGCGGCGAACGACTGGATCAGCCGGTCCAGGGCGCCCAGCAGGCTGTCATGGCCGAGCAGCAGGCCGACGCGGATGGCGGTCGGGTAGGCGTCGTTGGTCGACTGCGCCATGTTCACGTCGTTGTTCGGGTGCAGGTGCTGGTACTCGCCTTTCTCAAAACCCATGGCTTCCAGGGCGATATTGGCGATCACCTCGTTGGCGTTCATATTGGTCGAGGTGCCGGCGCCGCCCTGGATCATGTCGACCACGAACTGCTCGTGGAACTCGCCCTGGATGATGCGGGCGCAGGCGGTGCTGATCGCGGTGTGCTTGGCGGCGGACAGGTGGCCCAGCTCGCGGTTGGCGTCGGCGGCGGCCTGTTTGACCATCGCCAGGGCGATCACCAGTTTCGGGTAATGCGACAGCGTCACACCGGAGAGGCGGAAGTTATGCACGGCACGCAGGGTCTGAATGCCGTAATAGGCTTCAGCCGGAACTTCGAGGGTGCCAAGCAGGTCTTTTTCGACGCGGAAGGATGCAGCAGCAGACATGATGTAAGTCATCTCAGGGTAGGCACGGACTAGGCCGCGATGCCGATTAGACTAGGCTTGAGCTTTTCATTCGGCCAATGCTGTTAAGCGCTGGCCCATACCGAATCGGCATAATGTCGGTGTGACGCTGCTTTGGTGGCGAGCGTATAGATCTCAGTGATAACGGCCGAGGAGGCCCCAGGTGAACCTCGAAATGAAATGGCTGGAGGACTTCAGTGCCCTGGCCGCGACCCATAGTTTTTCCCAGGCGGCCGAGAAGCGCTTCGTCACTCAGCCGGCCTTCAGCCGGCGGATTCGCAACCTGGAAGAAACCCTGGGGCTGACCCTGGTCAATCGCGCGCGCACGCCGGTGGAGCTGACCGAGGCCGGGCAATTGTTCCTGGTCACCGCGCGCAGCGTGATCGAGCAGCTCGGCGATGTGGTGCGCCACCTGCACCACCTGGAAGGGCAGCAGGGCGAGGTGTTGCAGTTCGCCGCCGCGCATTCGCTGGCGCTGGGCTTCTTCCCGCCGTGGATCGCACGCTTGCGCAGCGAGGGTCTGAATCTCGCCAGCCGCCTGGTGGCGACCAACGTCGGCGAGGCGGTGCATGCCCTGCGCGAAGGCGCCTGCGACCTGATTCTGGCCTTCTACGACCCGGACGCGTCCTTGCAGATGGACCCGGAAATTTTCCCCTCCCTGCACCTGGGGCGCACCGAGATGCTGCCGGTCTGCGCGGTGGCTGCCAATGGCCAGGCCTTGTTCGATCTGGAGAGCGGCCAGAGCGTGCCGCTGCTGGCTTACAGCGCGGGCGCCTTCCTTGGCCGGTCGGTGAATCTGCTGCTGCGCCAGCGGGGGCTGCGTTCGACCACGGTGTACGAGACGGCGATGGCCGATAGCCTGAAGAGCATGGCGTTGCAGGGCTTGGGGGTGGCCTGGGTGCCGCGCCTGAGCATCACCGCCGAACTGGCCCGCGGCGAGTTGGTGGAGTGCGGCGGCCCCCAGTGGCATGTGCCACTGGAGATTCGTCTGTACCGCTGCGCGCTGGTGCGCAAGGCGGCGGTGCGCCTGCTCTGGCGCAAGCTCGAGGGTGGGGCGGGGAGTGCCGAGCCAGTCTAGGATGGAGTTCGGCTGATGCCCGTCCGCCCTGGTGCCTACATCTCCAACACCACACGGCCCTCGATCTGACCGGCGCGCATCTGGTCGAGGATCTGGTTGATGTTCTCCAACTTATCGGTGTGGATGGTCGCCTTGACCAGGCCTTCGCCGGCGAACTCCAGGGCTTCTTGCAGATCCGCGCGGGTGCCGACGATGGAGCCGGTGATGCTCAGGCCCTTGAGCACCACATCGAAGATCGGTGTGGGGAAATCCCCCGGCGGCAGGCCGATCAGCACCACGGTACCGCCCCGGCGAGCCATGCCGATGCCCTGGCCGAAGGCGCTGTTGGAGACCGCGGTGATCAGTACGCCGTGGGCGCCGCCGATGTCGCGCTGGATCACCTCAACGGGATTTTCATTGCGGGCGTTGATGGTCAGGCTGGCGCCGAGCTTGCGTGCCAGGGCCAGCTTGGCGTCATCTACATCCACCGCCGCCACATGCAGGCCCATGGCGCGGGCATATTGCACGGCGACGTGGCCGAGGCCGCCGATGCCGGAAATCACCACCCACTGGCCAGCCCGTGCGCCGGTCTGCTTGAGGCCCTTGTAGACGGTGACGCCGGCGCAGAGGATCGGCGCGATCTCGGCAAATTCGACGTTTTTCGGCAGGATTCCCACGTAGTTAGGATCCGCCAACACGTACTCGGCGTAGCCGCCATTGATCGAATAGCCGGTGTTCTGCTGGCTTTCGCAGAGGGTTTCCCAGCCGCTCAGGCAGTATTCGCAGCAGCCGCAGGTGCTGTACAGCCAGGGTACGCCGACACGGTCGCCTTCCTTCACTCGGGTCACCCCGGCGCCGACGGCGGCGACGTAGCCCACCCCCTCATGGCCGGGAATGAATGGCAGGCTGGGCTTCACCGGCCAGTCGCCTTCGGCGGCATGCAGGTCAGTGTGGCAGACGCCGCAGGCCTTGATCTTCACTAGAATCTGCCCGGGGCCGGGCAGTGGGATTTTCACTTCTTCGAGCCGTAACGGTTGACCGAAGGCGTGGACGACTGCGGCCTGCATGGTCGTGGACATGGCGCGTTCCTCTTGAGGGGCACGGCGGGATTGTCCGCCGCTGTGGCTGTCGAACCTTGAGTCAAGATAACTTTTTAGCGCTTTGTCGGCTGTCGCGTGGGGCGCTGGACGGACGGTCACAGTGGATACTCGCCAGCCCAGGCTTTGCGCTATACTGCGCGGCCTTTGGCCGGTCTCACACCGGCCCTGGCCTTTCACACAGAAAGCATTCGCACACAAGCCACGCCTGGTCTCCAGCGTGGCTTGTTAGTTTTTGCCGCGCCTGCGGGCGCCCAATGAAGAAGAGGCACGACGATGAGCGCACTGGTTGGCGTGATCATGGGCTCCAAGTCCGATTGGTCCACCCTTAGCCACACCGCCGAAATGCTGGACAAACTGGGCATTCCCTACGAGGTCAAGGTGGTTTCTGCCCACCGCACCCCGGACTTGCTCTTCCAGTACGCTGAACAGGCGGACGTGCGCGGCATCCAGGTGATCATCGCCGGTGCCGGTGGCGCCGCCCACTTGCCGGGCATGTGCGCCGCCAAGACGCACCTGCCGGTGCTCGGCGTGCCGGTGCAGTCGTCGATGCTCTCGGGTGTCGATTCGCTGCTGTCGATCGTGCAGATGCCCGCGGGCATCCCGGTCGCCACCCTGGCCATCGGCAAGGCCGGCGCGGTCAATGCCGCACTGCTGGCGGCGAGCATCCTCGGCCACCAGCACCCGCAGTTCCATGCCGCGCTGAAGCAGTTCCGCACCGAGCAGACGGACAGCGTGCTGGACAATCCGGACCCGCGTGAGGCCTGAGAGCCCATTCCATTAGGGCTGCGATGCGGCGCAGTTGAGCGCCGTCCGCTGCTCGGAATGCTCATTTACTGTGTGTAAACTCCGCTTCCTGCGCTGCGTGCGTCGCTCAACTGCTTGGTCTCGCCACCTACTGAAAGGGGCTCTATAGATGAAAATTGGTGTAATCGGTGGCGGCCAGCTGGGTCGCATGTTGGCTCTGGCAGGCACTCCGCTGGGGATGAATTTCGCCTTTCTCGACCCGGCGCCGGATGCCTGCGCCGCCGCCCTCGGCGAGCATATCCGCGCCGACTACGGCGACCAGGATCACCTGCGGCAGTTGGCCGACGAAGTGGATCTGGTGACCTTCGAATTCGAGAACGTACCGGCGGAAACCGTGGCCTTCCTCTCGCAGTTCGTACCGGTCTATCCGAGCGCCGAAGCGCTACGCATCGCCCGCGACCGCTGGTTCGAAAAGAGCCTATTCAAGGAACTCGGCATCCCCACGCCGGAGTTTGCCGACATCCAGTCGCAAGCGGATCTCGACGCCGCCGCCGCCCGCATCGGCCTGCCGGCGGTGCTGAAGACCCGCACCCTCGGCTACGACGGCAAGGGCCAGAAAGTCCTGCGCAAAGCGGCCGATGTGACCGGCGCCTTCGCCGAGCTGGGCAGCGTGCCGTGCCTGCTCGAAGGCTTCGTACCCTTTAGCGGCGAAGTCTCGCTGGTCGCCGTGCGCGCCCGCGATGGCGAAACGCGTTTCTACCCGCTGGTGCACAACACCCACGAAAACGGCATCCTCTGCCTGTCCATCGCCAGCAGCGCGCATCCGTTGCAGGCGCTGGCGGAAGATTATGTCGGCCGGGTGCTGACCAAGCTCGACTACGTCGGCGTGCTGGCGTTCGAATTCTTCGAAGTCGACGGCGGCCTCAAAGCCAACGAAATTGCCCCGCGCGTGCACAACTCCGGGCACTGGACCATCGAAGGCGCCGAGTGCAGCCAGTTCGAAAACCATCTGCGCGCCGTCGCCGGCCTGCCGCTGGGCTCAACTGAAAAGGTCGGGGTAAGCGCCATGCTCAACTTCATCGGCGAAGTGCCGGACGTGGCCAAGGTGATCAGCATCGAGGATTGCCACCTGCACCACTACGGCAAGGCCTTCAAGGTGGGTCGCAAAGTCGGTCACGCCACCCTGCGCAGCGCCGACCGCGCCACGCTGGACCGGCAGATCACCGCCGTGGAAACGCTGATCGGCAAGGCTTGAGCCTGCTACGCCCTCTCCCGCCAGGGGGAGGGTGCTGGAACGGCGCAGCGCCTGCGCGCTAGTCTTACCCGGTCTTCATCTCGAGCCTTGTCATGCGCCGTTTGATCCTGATGACCCTGTTGCTGCTCAGCAGCCTTGCCCACGCCGAACTGCCGGAAACCGACTGGCTCGAGCTGCTGCCCGAGGCCGACCAGCAAGCCCTCGAGGCCATGCCGGAGATCAGCCACGACACGCCCGAGGCGAATGGCACCTTCAATGGCAAGGGTGGGCTAAAGCAGGAAAAGGGCTTGCCGGCAGTCATGTACTCGGCCAAGACCGTGCCCGCCCTGAACGGCAAACAGATCCGCCTCGGTGGCTACCCCGTGCCACTGGAAACCGACGGTCAAGGCCGCAGCACCCTGTTCTTCCTCGTCCCCTATCCCGGCGCCTGCATCCACGTCCCGCCACCGCCACCCAACCAACTGGTGCTGGTGCGCTACCCCAAAGGCTTGCAGCTGGACGACCTCTACACCCCGCTCTGGGTGAGCGGCACGCTGAAGGTCGAGCCGGTCAGCAATGATCTGGCCGATGCGGCCTATGCGCTGGAGGCGAGCCAGGTGCGGGTGGTGGTGGACGCCGATCTGTAGTCAGCCGACGACTCGGTTGCGCCGAGGGTCGTAGCTCTGTGTAAAACCCCATCGGCAAAAATCAACTCAGTCGGGGGGCCAAAAACCAACAGGCCCAGCGGCGGACAAGGGTTGGTCCTGTCCGGAGGCGCCTACCAACGCAACGCGAAGGCATTGTCCGCCCCCAACTGGATGCTGCTGCCCAGGCGCGCGCACTCGCGCGCAAGGGTGTCGTGCAGCCACTGACGGTCATCCCCTTCGGCGCGGCAGATGCGCAAGCGCCGGAGGCGGGTAGGGACCAGGTCGAGCGACTGCAGACGCCCGCCCGGGTCCAACGCGGCAAAGTACATGAGCCCCAGGTCGCCGCGAAAGGCACTGTGGCCCTCGATGCCTTCGTAATCGTTCAGCAGATCACCGCAGCCATAGAGAATCAGGTGTTCGCGGTACACCTCGAGGCCTTTGATGTGGTGCGAGGAATGCCCGTGCACCAGGTCAACCCCGGCCTCGTCGATCAAGGCATGGGCGAACCGGGTCTGCTCCTGTGAGATATCGAACCCCCAGTTGCCGCCCCAGTGAATGGAGGCGACCACCAGATCCCCCGGGCTTTTGCCCTCGAGAATTCGTTTGGCCACAGGGCGCAAGCTGTGCCTCGACAGATCCGCCAGCCACGCGACGCCCGCGTGCCTAGCCGTGGCGGCCCAGTCCGGCGGAATACCGCAGTCGGGCGTGCCGAGACCGAATACCAGCAAGCGCCGCCCGCCAGGTTGCGGCAGCACGGCAGGTGCTTCGGCAGATTGCCGGTCGCGCCCGGCGCCAGCGCTGCACATGCCGTTGCTCGCTAGCGTCTCCAGCGTATCGATCAGGCCGGCGGCCCCCCAGTCCAGCACATGGTTATTGGCCAGCACGCAGCAGTCGATGCCGGCTGCGCTGATGGCCGGGAAGTTCTCCGGGCTCATGCGGTAATTGATGCCCTTTGGCTCCGGTCGGCCGTGGCGCGACACCGCAGTTTCCAGATTGATGATGCGTACGTGTGGCTGGCGCAGTTCGAGCTCATCCAGCGCAGCGCCCCAGACATAGCTGAAGTCGACTGGACGGGGAATCGGGCCATTGAGTCTTTCTGCCAGCCGGACGTAAACGCCGGCATCCTTGACGTAGGACTCGTAAAGCCGCGGATCGCCAGGATGCGGCAGCACTGAGTCGATGCCGCGGGCGGTCATGACGTCGCCGGCGAGAAACAGCTTCAGCGTATCGGTAACAGCGGCCATGGGCGCCCTCCCGAATAGCCTGAATAACGTAAACCGGTGACAGCCCCCCGATTAGCTCACCGCCCCATCGCAACGATCATCACGCCTTAACTATAGCTAGCGAGTCTGCAGCCTCTTCAGGGTAGCCAGGGCCAGGCTAAAGGGGACGTACTCTTTGAGCGCGCCGGTGAGCATTGCCATGGGCAAGGGGCGCCTCGTGCGCCCCTTGCCCATGGCAATGCTCGTTACCTCGGCTGCGCCACCACGCGCAGATAGTGCTTCAGCGTCTTGAAGCCCTGCGGATATTTCTTCCTGGCCTCCTCGTCGGACACCGAAGTGGGGATGATCACGTCCTCGCCCGGTTTCCAGTTCACCGGGGTGGCGACCGTGTGCTTGGCGTTCAGTTGCAGCGAGTCGAGCAGGCGCAGGACTTCGTCGAAGTTGCGCCCGGCGCTCATCGG
>NZ_SCMO01000003.1:0-352572 GCF_005503735.1 Pseudomonas sp. 2FE
CTCTATGCATAACGTAGGGCGGACTCAGGAGCGTAGCGAACAGTCCGCCGTTCGAAACCGCTGGCGTACTGCTTCGCGAGTACGCCCTACGGAGCCGACGCTCATCCGCAGCCGGCACTGGAGGCTGTATGCGTAGCCGCGGCGTGTTGCAGACCGAGGTCGAAATCCTCGTGCCGTTCTTCGACGTCGACTCAATGGAAGTGGTCTGGCACGGCCATTACGTCAAATACCTGGAGGTCGCCCGCTGCGCCCTGCTGGACAAGCTCGCGCACAACTACACACAGATGCGCGAGGCCGGCTATGCCTGGCCGATCATCGATATGCAGCTGCGCTACATGCGCGGCGCGCGTTTCGGCCAGTTGCTCAGGGTACGTGCCGATCTGGTCGAGTGGGAGAGCCGCCTGAAGATCAACTACCTGATCAGCGACGCGCAAACCGGTGAGCGCATGACCCGCGGCAGCACAGTGCAGGTAGCGGTGGAAATCGCCACGCGGGAAATGCTGCTGGCCTCGCCAAAAGTATTCGTCGAGGCGGTTGAGCGGGTGTTGCGGTGAGCATGCGAGCAACTCCATTCGCGTTCCTGCTGCTAGCGCTGTTCTGTGCGCCCCTGGCCCAAGCCTTCGACCTTGAGCAGCTCGCCGCCCAGCTGACCAAAGCGGCGGTGGTGCGCGGCGAGTTCATTCAGGAGAAGCACCTGCGCGCGTTGCCGCAACCGCTGACCAGCACCGGCCATTTCGTGCTGGCCAAACAGCACGGCCTGCTCTGGCTGCTGCAAAGCCCGCTGCAACAGGACTATCGCATCAATGCCGCGGGCATTTCCCGGCGCGCGGCCAATGGCTGGCAAGCCCTGCCGCAACAAGGTGCCAGCGCTCAGCAGAACCGCCTGTTCCTCGCCGTACTGCAAGGCGACAGCAGCGGCCTGCAAGATGATTTCGACCTGGCCCTGAGTGGCGACACCGGCGCCTGGCAGCTGAAATTGACGCCGCGGGCCGCACTGCTCAAACAGATATTCACCACGATCCATATCGAAGGCGGCGCCCTGGTACAGCGTATCGAGCTGCTGGAAACCCAGGGCGACAGCACCGTCATGCGCATGCCGGGCAGCGTTGCCGACACAGCGCTGAGCGATGCGGAGCGGCACGACCTTGTTGAATAAAAGCAGGGGGGTGAATAAAGGCTGGAAACTGGCTGAGCGCTGGCTGCCGCGCCTCTTCGCCCTGCTGTTGCTGGCACTGCTGGCGCTGGCCGGTTGGCAGTGGCGCAACGGCCCGCCGGTCTCGGCCAACCTGCTGGAGCTAGTGCCCACAGACGCGCCCGACGCCTTGGAACAGCGCGCCGAACAGCGCATGCAGGAGCCGCTCAACCGTGAGCTGGTGGTACTCATCCGCCACGCCGACAGCCAACGCGCCATCGCCATGGCCGCCGAACTGGGCGCCGCCTGGCAAGCCAGCGGGCTGTTCGAAAAGGTCCAGTGGAACCTGCAAGCCGACTTCCCCGCCCTGCGCCAACAACTGCTGCAAAGCCGACTGGCGTTGCTCGGCGCCGCCGACCGGCAATTGCTGATCGACGCCCCGCAGGCCTTTATCGAGCAGCGTGTGCAGGCGCTGTACGACCCCTTCGCTGGTTTCAGCCTGGTCGGCGCGGACCAGGACTGGCTCGGCCTGACGCAACTGATCCAGCGCAATCTGCCGCGCAACGGCAACGTGACCATCGACCTGAACGGCGCCTTGCTGGCGCAGAGCCAGGGGCAAACCTGGGCCTTTCTACGCGCGCGCACTCTGGGCAGCGCCTTCGATGGCAACCTGCCGCAGCAAGTCGCAGAGCGGGTGGCCAGCGCGCGGCAATTGGTGCAGGCGCAAGGTGGCGAATTACTCGCCACCAGCGGCCTGCTCTATGCGGCCAATGGCCAACGACAGGCCAGCCATGAGATGAGCCTGATCGGCGGAATCGCCAGCGCCGCCGCCCTGTTGCTGATGCTGTTGCTGTTTCGCCGGGTACGCATAGTGCTGGCCTTTATTCCGGCGCTGGTCGGTGTGCTCGCGGGACTGGTCGCCTGCGTCGCGCTGTTCGGGCACATCCATGTACTGACGCTGGTCCTTGGCGCCAGCTTGATAGGCGTGGCCATCGACTACCCGCTGCATTACCTGTCGAAAAGCTGGACCTTGCAGCCCTGGAATAGCTTGACCGCATTGCAAGTGACCCTGCCCGGGCTGAGCCTGGGTTTGGCGACCAATGCCATCGGCTATCTGGCGCTGGCCTTCACCCCATTCCCGGCGCTGCAACAGGTGGCCCTGTTCTCGGCTGCAGGCTTGCTGGGCTCCTACCTCTGCTCGGTGTGCTGGCTGCCGGTATTGATTGGCAACCAGCCGCTGCGCCCCTGGCCGGCGCCGTTGCGCTGGGCAGACCGCCTGCTGGCATTACGTGCGAGCTTGCTAGAGCGCATCGGCACGCCTTGGCTACTCGGCGCCTTCCTGCTGTTTTGCGCCGCTGGCGTGGCACAACTGTCGACCAAGAACGACCTGCGCCAATGGATCAGCAACCCGCCGCAGCTGCTCAGCGAAGCCCAGGCCATCGGCCGCATCATCGACTTCCAGCCGACCAGCCAGTTTTTCCTGGTCCGCGCCGCCGATCAGCAACAACTGCTGCAACGCCAGGCGCAGCTCGGCCAGCGCCTCGATCGACTGGTGGCCCAGGGCCAGCTCGGCAGCTACCTGGCGTTGAGCCAGCTGCTGGCCCCGGCCGCGGAGCAACAACGGCTGCGCCAGGCGCTCGCGCAGTTGCCGGCCCATGCCCAGGCGCTGCAGGCACTGGGCGTCTCGGCACAGGCGTTGGCGGCAGAAATACAGCAGCTGCAGGCATTGCCCGAGCAGGACCTCGAGCAAGCCTTGGCCGGGCCGCTGGGCGAAATCTGGCGGCCGCTATGGCTGGGCGAAGACAGCAGCCAGGCAGGCGTTGCCGGCTTGGTCAGCCTGCAGGGCTTGAGCGACACCGGTTTGCTCGCCGCCCAGGCGCAGGGGTTGCCGGGCGTGCAGCTGGTGGATCGGCTGGGTGAGCTGAATCACCTGTTCGCCAGCACCCAGATCAGTGCGGCGCAACTCAAGCTGCTGTCCTGTCTGTTGATCCTCGCTTTGCTCTGCCTGCCGTTCGGCCTGCATGGCGCGCTGCGTACCTTGGCCGTGTCGCTGCTCGCCGCCTTGGCCAGCCTGGCCAGCCTCGGCTGGCTCGGCCAGCCACTGACCTTGTTCAGCCTGTTCGGCCTGCTGCTGGTCACCGCCATTGGCGTGGATTACGCGATCATCATGCGCGAACGGGTCGGCGGTGCGGCCACCAGCCTGCTCGGCACCCTGCTGGCGGCGCTGACCACCTGGCTATCCTTCGGCCTGCTGGCGCTGTCGAGTACCCCGGCGGTGAGCAATTTTGGCCTGGCCGTCGGCCTCGGTCTGGTGTTCAGCTTCCTGCTGGCGCCCTGGGCGGCCAGTGAAGAACAAGCGCAAGAACAGTTGCAGCCGGAGCTGGCGCGATGAGCATCGGGCTGTTCTGGCTCGCGCTACTGGCGCTATTCGCCGTCGCCACCTGGCTCGGCGCACGGTTCAAGCTGATCCCGATCGTCAGCCAACTCCTGCTGGCCAGCCTGGGTGTCCCGGCCTTGTTGCTGTTCTGGGTCGAGCCGCACTGGCAACTGAGCGCCGCGCAACTGCTCGCACCGGCCTGGCTGCAAGCACTCTACGGACTGAGTTTCGCCCTGCTGCTCGGCCACATCCTCAGCGATGTGATCGACCTGGAGCTGAGCCCGCAAAGCCTGAAGATCGCCCTGCCGAGTTTCGCGCTGCCGTTCTGCTGCGGCCTGGGCTGCGCGCTCTGGCTAATGCCGGCGCAGTCCTGGCCGACGCAGCACTGGCTAAGCAGCGTGGGCATCGGCCTGTTGTTTTCGATCACCGCGATTCCGGTGCTCTACCTCTATCTACAGAACATCGACTACCCGCCGGCCGCCACCAAGCGCCTGCTGCATGCGGCGATCCTGATGGACGTGCTGTGCTGGAGCCTGTTCGCCCTGGCCCAGGGCAGCAGCCAACCCGGGCACCTGCTCTGGCCCCTGCTCGGCGCACTGTTGCCGCTGTTGCTGCACAAAGGGCTGGGGCTGCGCCATGGGCTGTTTTACAGCCTGCCGTTCTTCGCCTTGATGCTGCTATTGCAGCAACTCCAGCTCAACGCCCTGGTCTTCGGCATCGGCTACCTGCTCTGCCTCGCCGGGCTGCAACAGCCCTTCCAACTGCCGCTGCCGAAACCGCTCTGGCAGTGGCTGCAGAACGGCTTGGCGATCCCGCTGATCCTCAGCTGTGGTGTGTTACAGGTCGACTTCGACAATGCCTGGCAAGACTATTCCTGGCTGTACCTCGGCGCCCTGCTGGTGCTGCCGGTACTGAGCAAGTTGGCCGGCAACTGGCTGGGCCTGAGCTGGGCCGATCCGACGGCCTGCCGGCGGGTGAAGTGGCGGGAAAGCCTGCTGCTGAATATCCGCGGGCTGACCGAGATCGTCTTCCTCAACCTGCTCTTGCAACAACAGCTGATCGACGCCCAGGTGTATTTCGGCCTGCTGCTGATGAGCCTGTTTTCCACGCTGCTGCCGGCCCTGCTCGGTATCCGCAAATCACCCGCCGAACAACCCGCGGCAAGGAGCTCGTATGGTGCCGTTTGACCGGGGGCCGAAGCCGCGATGAGCCGCCTGCTCTGGCTGCCCCTGCTGCTGTTGCTGTTGCTGACGGCCTGCGCCCAGCCAGCGCCGTTGCCTAGCGCCGCGCCGGCACTGGCGTGGCCGCTGCAACTGCATGTGCAGCGCGAGCAGGCCGGGCAGACCCAGGACTGGCTATTGGTGGTGCAGAAAGAAGGCCCGGCACTGCGCTGGTCGCTGCTCGACCCACTGGGAATTCCGCTGGCCCGTCAGCTATTGAGCGGCAGTCAGTGGCAAAATGACGGCCTGCTGCCACCCAACCAAGAAGCCCGTGAGCTGTTCGCCGCCCTGCTGTTTGCCCTGACCCCGGAAGTAGAACTGGCGCAGCGCTATGCCGCCGCCGACTGGCAGGTACAGGGCCGGCAACGCAGGCTGCGCGAGGCCGGCAACCCACGCTGGCAGATCCGTTACCAGCAACCCCTGAATTTTCGGCTCGAGACCGCCAAGGGTTTGAGCTATCGCGTCGAGACGCTGCAATGATCAAGCAAGTCCCATCCCGATGACCGCGTACCTGAATGCCCTCGGGCTGCTCTGCGCGCTCGGCAGTGGCAAGCAGGCCGTGGCCGAGCGGCTGTTCGCCGGCGACGCCTCGGGCCTGCGCCGCCAAGACGGCTGGGTGGCGGAACGCAGCCTGCCGGTCGGCGTAATCACCGGCGCCTTACCCGAGCTACCCGGTGTCGGCACGGCACAGGCGACTCGCAACAATCGGCTACTCATGGCGGCCGCCCTGGAGATCGACACGGACATCCAGCTGGCCATCGCCCGCTATGGCCGCGCGCGGATCGGGGTGATCCTCGGCACCAGCACCAGCGGCATCCATGAGGCCACCCAAGGGATTGCCCGCTACCGGCAGGACGGCGAGTTCCCCGCCAGCTATCACTATGGGCAACAGGAACTGGCCGCCCCAGCCGCCTTCCTTTCCGACTGGCTGCAACTGAGCGGCCCGGCCTATGTGATTTCCACCGCCTGCACCTCCAGCGCTCGCGCCCTGCTCAGCGCCCGCCGCCTGCTCGACTCCGGCATCTGCGATGCGGTGCTCTGCGGTGGAGTCGACTCGCTCTGCCAACTGACGCTGAATGGCTTCGGCTCGCTGGAGGCGCTGGCGAGCGAACGCTGCAATCCGTTCTCGCGCAACCGCGCCGGCATCAATATCGGCGAAGCGGCGGTGCTCTTCCTTATGACCAGAGAGCCGATCACGAACGAGTTGAGCCAAGCAGCCGCACCGATAGCCCTGCTCGGCGCCGCGGCCAACTCCGACGCGCACCATATCTCCGCGCCGGACCCCCAGGGCCGGGGCGCCCAGCAGGTGATGCGCGCGGCCCTGGCGGATGCCGGCCTGGCGGCCAAGCAGATTGCTTATCTGAACCTGCATGGCACCGCCACCGGCCATAACGACGCCATGGAAAGCCTGGCGGTCGACGCGGTGTTCCCGGCGGGCGTGCCCTGCTCTTCGACCAAGCCGCTGACCGGCCACACGCTGGGGGCGGCAGGTGCATTGGAGGCCGCGTTCTGCTGGCTGAGCCTGGCCACCGAGAACCACGAGCAGCGCTTGCCGCCGCACCTGTGGGACGGTGAGGCCGACCCGCAACTGCCCGCCCTCAAGCTGACGACGGCGCAGAGCCGCCTGGCTGGCGCCGCGCCACGGCGGATGATGAGCAACTCCTTCGCCTTCGGCGGCAGCAATATCAGCCTGATACTCGGCAACCCAGCGGAGAACACGCCATGAGCCTCTGGCCCATCGTCGAACTGCTGCCGCACGCCGGCGACATGATCCTCCTCGACGAAGTACTCAGCTTCGCCGCGGAAGAAGTGACCACCCGCCTGCGCGTGCGCCCCGGCGGCCTGTTCAACCGGGCCGACGGCAGCCTGCCGGCCTGGGTCGGCATCGAGCTGATGGCGCAGAGCATCGCCGCCTATGCCGGTTGCCAGGCGCGGCAGGCCGGGGCGCCGGTGGAGCTGGGCTTTCTCCTCGGCACCCGCAGTTTCCAGTGCAACGTCGAGGCCTTCCCGGCCGGGGTGGAGTTGCAGATCCACGCCAGCCGCTCGCTACAGGACGACAACGGCATGGGCGTTTTCGAATGCCAGCTGAGCGGCCCCGGTATTCATGCCGAAGCCCGCCTGAATGTGTTTCGCCCACCGCACGTGGCCAGCTACCTTGAAGAACCTGCACATGACTGAATCGATTCTGGTAACCGGCTCCAGCCGTGGCCTTGCAGCCCGCGGCACGAGCCGTCACCGTCAAGACCTTGAAGAGCCTGCACATGACTGAATCTATTCTGGTGACCGGCTCCAGCCGGGGTATCGGCCGCGCCATCGCGCTGCGCCTGGCCCGTGCCGGCTATGACCTGGTGCTGCACTGCCGCAGCGGCCGTGCCGAAGCCGAAGCGGTGCGCGCACAGATCCTCGACCTCGGCCGCCAGGCGCGCATCCTGCAATTCGACGTGGCCGAGCGCGCCGCCTGCCGCGAACAGCTGGAAGCCGATGTCGAAGCCCACGGCGCCTACTACGGGGTGGTCTGCAATGCCGGCCTGACCCGCGACGGCGCCTTCCCGGCGCTCAGCGAAGAGGACTGGGACCTGGTCATGCGCACCAACCTGGACGGTTTCTACAACATCCTGCATCCGCTGATCATGCCGATGATCCGCCGGCGCAAGGCCGGGCGGATCGTCTGCATCACCTCGGTGTCCGGGCTGATCGGCAACCGTGGCCAGGTCAATTACAGTGCCTCCAAGGCCGGCGTGATCGGCGCGGCCAAGGCCCTGGCGATCGAGCTGGGCAAGCGCAAGATCACCGTCAACTGCGTCGCCCCCGGGCTGATCGACACCGCCATGCTGGATGAGCAGGTGCCGGTCGAGGAACTGCTGAAGATGATCCCGGCCCAACGCCTGGGCACGCCGGAGGAAGTCGCCGGCGCGGTGAATTTTTTGATGTCGGATGAAGCGGCCTATATCACCCGCCAAGTCCTCGCGGTCAACGGCGGGCTCTGTTAATGAAGCGCGTGGTCGTCACCGGCATGGCCGGCATCACCTCGCTCGGCAGCGACTGGGCCAGCATCGAGGCGAATTTCCGCGCCAACCGCAGCGGCATTCGGCGGATGCACGAATGGGATCGCTTTACCGAGCTGAACACCCGCCTGGCCGGGCCGATCGACGATTTCGCCGTGCCCAAGGCCTGGACCCGCAAGCAACTGCGCAGCATGGGCCGGGTCTCGCGGCTGGTGGTGCTGGCCGCCGAGCAAGCCCTGGCGGATGCCGGGCTGCTGGATGATGAGTCGATCCGCGACGGACGCATGGGGGTAGCCTGCGGCTCGTCCACCGGCAGCACCGACGAGATCAAGGCGTTCGGCAACATGCTGCTGAACTCGGTGGCGGACGGCCTCAACGCCAGCTCCTACGTGCGCATGATGCCGCACACCACGGCGGCCAATATCAGCATCTTCTTCGGCCTCAAGGGCCGGGTGATCCCCACCTCCAGCGCCTGCACCAGCGGCAGCCAGGGTATCGGCTACGCCTACGAGTCGATCAAGTTCGGCCGCCTGCCGCTGATGCTCGCCGGTGGTGCCGAAGAGCTGTGCCCGACCGAGGCGATGGTCTTCGACGCGCTCTATGCCACCAGCCTGAAGAACGATGCCCCGCACACCTCGCCACGCCCCTATGACAACGACCGCGATGGCCTGGTGATCGGTGAAGGCGCCGGCATCCTGGTGCTCGAAGAGCTGGAGCACGCCCTCGCCCGCGGCGCGCAGATCCATGCCGAGATCGTCGGTTTTGGCAGTAATGCCGACGGCCAGCACGCCACCAAACCGGAACAGCTGACCATGCGCCGGGCGATGGAACTGGCGCTGGAAGATGCCCACCTGCCGCCCGCCGCCATCGGCTACGTCAACGGCCACGGCACCGCCACCGAGCAAGGCGACATCGCCGAGACCCTGGCCACCAGCAGCCTGTTCGGCGCACGCATGCCGATCAGCTCGCAGAAGAGCTTTCTCGGCCACACCCTGGGAGCCTGCGGCGCGCTGGAGTCCTGGTTCAGCATCGAGATGCTCAACCGCGACAGCTACATCCACACCCTCAACCTCGAGCACATCGACCCGCGGTGCGGCGAACTGGACTACCTGCGCGGCGAGGTGCGGCGGATGAGCAACGAGTACGTGATGAACAACAACTTCGCCTTTGGCGGGGTCAACACCTCGTTGATCTTCCGGCGCTGGCGGTAAGCCCCCGACGGCCGTTGCGTGCAGCGCAGGTCCGGCACTGCCGGGGCGTTCGGGTTGCCGAGCTAGTACACTGAGAAGGATAGAGTCGAGCGGCCAGCGACTATGACCGGCAGCGCCCTCGCCACCGTCAGCCGCCGTCCCAGCAGAGGAGGTGCCCGATGTCCAGTCAGCACAGATTCGAGATCCACTATCGCTACCACGACGAACCGCACAGCCGCATAGTCGAGTCGGACGCCGGGCACCTCGACGCTCACCTCGCCGCGCTGCGCCTGATCGCGCTACACCACGCCGACGCCGAGAACAGCCTGCTGATGCCCGCCGCCGATGCCTCGCCCGCAGACATTCTGGAGCAGGCCGAGGTCCTGGGCATCAGCGGCATCCGCATCAACAAACTGCCCCGCGCGCCTAAGCCACACCCCTTAGGGCTCGCTTGACCGCTGCCTGGCGGTAGCCGCCCCGGGGTTATGCGGCGTGATATTGCGCCGAGAGCTCGTGCACCGCCTCGAGAAAGACGCCCGCGTGAGCGGGGTCGACTTCCGGGGTGATGCCGTGACCGAGGTTGAAGACATGGCCGCTGCCCTTGCCGTAGCTGGCGAGAATCCGCTCCACTTCGACACGGATCGCGGCAGGCTGGGCGTACAGCACGCTCGGATCCATGTTGCCTTGCAGGGCCACCTGGTCGCCGACGCGGCGGCGCGCGTCGCCGAGGTCGCAGCTCCAGTCCAGGCCCAGGGCGTCGGCGCCGGTGGCCGCCATCCCCTCCAGCCACAGGCCGCCGTTCTTGGTGAACAGGATCACCGGCACCTTGCGGCCGTCGTGTTCGCGGATCAGGCCCGTGACTATCTTCTGCATATAGGCCAGGGAGAACTCCTGGTACGCCGCAGCGGACAGGTTGCCGCCCCAGGTGTCGAAGATCTGCACGGCCTGGGCACCGGCGAGGATCTGCCCGTTCAGATAAGCGGTCACCGCCTGCGCCAGCTTGTCGAGCAACAGGTGCATGGCTTGCGGGTTGTCGTAGAGCATGGCCTTGGACTTGCGGAAGTCCTTCGATGAACCGCCTTCGACCATATAGGTGGCCAAGGTCCAGGGGCTGCCGGAGAAGCCAATCAGCGGTACGCGGCCATTCAACGCGCTACGGATGGTGCGCACGGCGTTCATCACATAGCCGAGGTCTTGTTCCGGATCGGGAATCGGCAGCGCCTCGACATCGGCCAGCGTACTGATGACCTTCTTGAAGCGCGGGCCTTCACCGGTCTCGAAATACAGCCCCTGCCCCATGGCATCCGGAATGGTCAGGATGTCGGAGAAGAGGATCGCCGCATCCAGTTGCGGGTAGCGATCCAGCGGCTGCAGGGTGACTTCGCAGGCGAACTCGGGGTTCTGCATCAGGCTCATAAAGTCACCGGCTTTGGCGCGGCTGGCGCGGTACTCCGGCAGGTAGCGACCGGCCTGACGCATCATCCACACCGGGGTGACGTCGACGGGTTGCTTGAGCAGGGCACGGAGGAAGCGGTCGTTCTTCAAGGCAGTCATGGCAGCGTCCAGCAAAAAAGTGTGGGCATTTTGTAGGGTGGATTAGCCGTAACACGGCGTAATCCACCACCCACAGGCGAAAAGATCAAGCATTGTCGCAAAGCACAAAACAAAAGGCACGGCGAGTGCCGTGCCTTTTGTCTATCGCGACGATTTGCCACGTGGGTTGCCAGCGGTGGACGTAGGGCGGACTCAGGAGCGAAGCGAACAGTCCGCCCCCGAGTCCAGGCTGGAGACCGCTGGCGTACTGCTTCGCGAGTACGCCCTACAACCCTGCAGGGCTCAGACCCCGAGGTAGTCGAGGATGCCTTCGGCGGCCTGACGGCCTTCGAAGATCGCGGTCACCACCAGGTCGGAACCACGCACCATGTCGCCACCGGCGAAGATCTTTGGGTTGCTGGTCTGGTGCTTGAACTGCGACTGTTCCGGCGCCACCACGCGGCCCTGGTTGTCGATGCTGATCTCGTGCTGCTCGAACCAGTCCGCCGGGCTTGGACGGAAGCCGAAGGCGATGATCACGGCGTCGGCCGGGATGATCTCTTCCGAACCCGGAATCGGCTCAGGGCTGCGACGGCCACGGGCATCCGGCTCGCCGAGACGAGTCTCGACCACCTTCACGCCTTCGACCTTGTCCTCGCCGACGATGGCGATGGGCTGACGGTTGTAGAGGAATTTCACCCCTTCTTCCTTGGCGTTCTTCACCTCTTTACGCGAGCCCGGCATGTTCTCTTCGTCGCGACGATAGGCGCAGGTCACGGCCTTGGCGCCCTGGCGAATCGAGGTGCGGTTGCAGTCCATCGCGGTGTCGCCACCGCCCAGCACCACGATCTTCTTGCCCTTCATGTCGATGAAGTCTTCCGCCGCCTTCTCGAAACCGAGGTTGCGATTGACGTTGGCGATGAGGAAGTCCAGGGCGTCGTAGACGCCCGGCAGATCCTCGCCGGGGAAGCCGCCCTTCATGTAGGTGTAAGTGCCCATGCCCATGAACACGGCATCGTAGTCGGCCAGCAATTGCTCGACGGTTACGTCGGTGCCGACTTCGGTGTTCAGGCGGAACTCGATGCCCATGCCGGTGAAGATTTCCCGGCGACGGCTGAGTACGGCTTTTTCCAGCTTGAATTCGGGAATGCCGAAGGTCAGCAGACCGCCGATTTCCGGGTGCTTGTCGAACACCACCGGACTCACACCATTACGCACCAGTACGTCGGCACAGCCGAGACCGGCCGGACCGGCCCCGATGATCGCGACCTTCTTGCCGGTCGACTTGACCTTGGACATGTCCGGGCGCCAGCCCATGGCGAACGCGGTGTCGGCGATGTACTTCTCCACCGAGCCGATGGTGACCGCGCCGAAGCCGTCATTGAGGGTGCAGGCACCCTCGCACAGACGATCCTGCGGGCACACGCGGCCGCAGACTTCCGGCAGGGTATTGGTCTGGTGGGCCAGTTCGGCGGCGGCCAGAATGTTGCCTTCCGAAACCAGCTTGAGCCAGTTCGGAATGTAGTTGTGCACCGGGCACTTCCATTCGCAATACGGGTTGCCGCACCCCAGGCAGCGATGCGCCTGGTCTGCAGCTTGCGCTGGCTTGAAGGGCTCGTAGATCTCGACGAATTCCTTCTTGCGCTGACGCAAGAGCTTCTTCTTCGGATCTTTGCGCCCGACCTCGATGAACTGGAAGTCGTTGTTCAGACGTTCAGTCATTTCAAAACCTCATCAAGCTGTAGGGCGTGGTCACGCTAATCACGAGTCGCGTTAGCTCTGCGACCACGCCCCCTAGGCGCAAATTATTGTGGGTTGGCACGGGTGCTGGAGAGCAGCGACCCAAGACTGGCAGCCTTCGGCTTGACCAGCCAGAACTTGCGCAGGTAGTCGTCCAGGTTTTCCAGAAGGTTGCGACCCCACTCGCTGGAAGTTTCCTGAACATACTCGGCAAGCACGCGCTGCAGGTGGCTACGGTAGGACTCCATGGCCTCGCCGCTGATCCGCTGGATCTCCACCAGTTCGTGGTTCACCCGGTCGACGAAGCTGTTGTCCTGGTCCAGTACGTAGGCGAAACCGCCGGTCATGCCGGAGCCGAAGTTGTAGCCAGTCTTGCCCAGCACGCAGACAAAACCGCCGGTCATGTATTCGCAGCAGTGGTCGCCGGTGCCTTCCACCACAGTATGCGCGCCTGAGTTACGCACGGCGAAACGCTCACCGGCCGTACCCGCAGCGAACAGCTTGCCGCCGGTGGCGCCGTACAGGCAGGTGTTGCCGATGATGGCGCTGTCCTGGGTCTTGAACGGGCTGCCGGCCGGTGGAACTATGACCAGCTTGCCGCCAGTCATGCCCTTGCCGACGTAGTCGTTGGCGTCGCCTTGCAGATAGAGGTTCAGACCACCGGCGTTCCACACGCCGAAGCTCTGCCCGGCAGTGCCCTTGAAGCGGAAGGTGATCGGCGCCTTGGCCATGCCCTGGTTGCCGTGCACTCGGGCGATTTCACCGGAGACCCGAGCACCGATGGAACGGTCGCAGTTGCAGATGCCCAGCTCGAACTCGGCGCCAGTCAGGCCGTCGATAGCCGGCTTGGCCAACTCGACCATGTGCTCGGCGAGCTGGCCGAGGTCGAACGGCGGGTTGCGATCTACCTGGCAGAACTGCGGCTTGTCGGCCGGGATATGGTCACTGCCGAGCAGCGGAGTCAGATCCAGATGCTGCTGCTTCTCGGTTTCGCCCGGCAGCATTTCCAGCAGATCGGTACGCCCGATCAGTTCTTCCAGGCTACGCACGCCAACTTTGGCCAGCCACTCACGGGTTTCCTCGGCGACGTAGGTGAAGAAATTCACCACCATGTCGACGGTGCCGATGAAGTGATCCTTGCGCAGCTTATCGTTCTGGGTGGCTACGCCGGTGGCGCAGTTGTTCAGGTGGCAGATACGCAGGTATTTGCAGCCCAGGGCGATCATCGGCGCGGTGCCGAAGCCGAAGCTTTCGGCGCCGAGGATGGCCGCCTTGATCACGTCGAGGCCGGTTTTCAGGCCACCGTCGGTCTGCACCCGGACCTTGCCGCGCAGGTCATTGCCGCGCAGGGTCTGGTGCGTTTCGGCCAGGCCGAGTTCCCACGGCGCGCCGGCGTACTTGATCGAGCTGATAGGCGAAGCACCGGTACCACCGTCGTAACCGGAGATGGTGATCAGGTCGGCGTAAGCCTTGGCGACACCGGCGGCAATAGTGCCGACGCCCGCCTCGGCCACCAACTTCACCGAGACCAGTGCGGACGGGTTGACTTGTTTAAGGTCGAAAATCAGCTGCGACAGGTCTTCGATGGAGTAGATGTCATGGTGCGGCGGCGGCGAAATCAGGGTCACTCCGGGCACGGCATAACGCAGGCGCGCGATCAGGCCGTTGACCTTGCCACCCGGCAACTGGCCACCCTCACCGGGCTTGGCGCCCTGTGCGACCTTGATCTGCAGCACTTCGGCGTTGACCAGATACTCCGGCGTAACGCCGAAACGGCCGGTCGCCACCTGCTTGATCTTCGAGCTGCGCACGGTGCCGTAACGGGCCGGGTCTTCGCCACCCTCACCGGAGTTGGAGCGCGCGCCGATGCGGTTCATGGCTTCGGCAATGGCTTCGTGCGCCTCGGGCGACAGGGCGCCGAGGGAAATGCCGGCGGAGTCGAAGCGCTTGAGGATGGCGTCCAGCGGCTCGATGTCGTCGAGCGACAGCGGCTGGTCGGCGACTTTCACCTTGAGCAGGTCGCGGATCATCGACACCGGGCGAGTATCCACCAGGGTTGTGTACTCCTTGAACTTCGCATAGCTGCCCTGCTGCACTGCGGCTTGCAGGGTGTTAACCACATCCGGGTTGTAGGCGTGGTATTCGCCGCCGTAGACGAACTTCAGCAGGCCACCCTGCTGGATCGCTTTACGGTTGTTCCAGGCCTCATTGGCCAGCAGCTTCTGTTCGGCCTCGATATCGACGAAGCGCGCACCTTTGATCCGGCTGGCGACGCCGCGGAAGCTCAACTCGACCACTTCCTCGGACAGGCCGACGGCTTCGAATAGCTGCGCACCGCGGTACGAAGCCACGGTGGAGATGCCCATCTTCGAGAGGATCTTCAGCAGGCCTTTGGAGATGCCTTTGCGGTAGTGCTTGAACACTTCGTAGAGGTCGCCGAGCACTTCACCGGTACGGATCAGATCCGCCAGCACTTCGTAGGCCAGGTACGGGTAAACCGCCGAAGCACCGAAGCCGATCAACACCGCAAAGTGGTGAGGATCGCGGGCGGTGGCGGTTTCCACCAGGATGTTGCAATCGCAACGCAGGCCTTTTTCCACCAGACGGTGATGCGCGGCACCCACGGCCAGCGAGGCATGCATCGGCAATTTACCCGGAGCGATATGCCGGTCGGTCAGCACCAGCAGGGTCTTGCCGCCACGCACGGCCTCTTCCGCCTGATCCGCGACATTGCGTACCGCCGCCTCGAGGCCGAGGCTCTCGTCGTAGTTGAGGTCGATGACCTGCCGCTCGAAGCCCGGCGTTTCCAGGGCCATCAGCGAACGCCACTTGGCCGGCGAGATCACCGGCGAGCTGAGGATGACGCGGCTGGCATGGGCCGGCGATTCCTCGAAGATATTGCGCTCGGCGCCCAGGCAGATCTCCAGCGACATCACGATGGCTTCGCGCAGCGGGTCGATCGGCGGGTTGGTGACCTGGGCGAACTGCTGACGGAAGTAGTCGTAGGTGGAACGCACGCGCCTGGACAGCACCGCCATCGGCGTGTCGTCACCCATCGAGCCGACGGCTTCCTGGCCTTGCTCGGCCAGCGGGCGCAGCACCTGGTCACGCTCCTCGAAGGTGACCTGGAACATCTTCATGTATTGCTTGAGCTGCTCGGCGTCATAGCTGGCCACGCCATGGTCGTCTTCCATGGTCGCCTGAATACGCACAGCGCTCTTGCGCAGCCACTGCTTATAGGGGTGGCGCGACTTCAAGCGGTTGTCGATATCGTCGGTGCTCAGCACCTGACCGGTCTCGGTATCCACGGCAAGCACCTGCCCCGGGCCGACGCGACCTTTGGCGATCACCTCATCCGGCTGGTAACCCCAGACGCCGATCTCGGAGGCGATGGTGATGTAGCCATTGCTCGTGGTGACCCAACGCGCCGGGCGCAAGCCGTTGCGATCGAGCAGGCAGACGGCATAGCGGCCATCCGTCAGCACCACGCCGGCAGGGCCGTCCCACGGCTCCATGTGCATGGAGTTGTATTCGTAGAAGGCACGCAGGTCGGCATCCATGGTTTCGACATTCTGCCATGCCGGCGGAATGATCATACGGATGCCGCGGAACAGGTCCATGCCGCCGGTGACCATCAACTCCAGCATGTTGTCCATGCTGGAGGAGTCCGAACCGACGCGGTTGACCAGCGGCCCCAACTCGTCCAGATCCGGCAGTAGATCGTTGCTGAATTTGGTGCGCCGGGCCTGGGCCCAGTTGCGGTTGCCGGTAATGGTGTTGATCTCGCCGTTGTGGGCGAGAAAACGGAACGGTTGGGCCAGCGGCCACTTCGGCAGGGTATTGGTGGAGAAGCGCTGGTGGAACACGCAGATCGCGGTCTGCAGACGCTCGTCACCCAGGTCCGGGAAGAACTGAGCGAGGTCGACCGGCATCATCAGGCCTTTGTAGATGATGGTCTTGGGCGAGAGGCTGCAGATGTAGTGCTCGCTGTCGGCCGCGTTGGTCACCGAGGAGCGACGCCGGGCGCAGAACAACTTGATCGCGAACTCTTGGTCGCTGAGGCCTTCGCCACCGATGAACACCTGCTCGATCTGCGGCAGGCGCTCCAGGGCCAGGCGGCCCAGCACGCTGATATCCACTGGCACCTTGCGCCAGCCGATCAATTGCAGACCGGCCGCCTGAATCTCGTGATTCATGTTTTCACGGGCGGCGCTGGCCTTGGCTTCGTCCTGATTGAGGAAAACCATGCCCACGGCGTACTGCTTCGGCAGCTCAACGCCGAACTGCTGCTGGGCGATAGCGCGCAGGAAGGCATCCGGCTTCTGCATCAGCAGGCCACAGCCGTCCCCGGTCTTACCGTCGGCGTTGATCCCGCCGCGGTGAGTCATACAGGTCAAGGCTTCGATGGCCGTCTGCAGCAAGTGATGACTCGCCTCGCCCTGCATATGGGCGATCAGGCCGAAGCCGCAGTTATCCTTGAACTCATCAGGATGGTACAGACCTGCTTTCATAGGGACTCTCACCAGGCAAACTTTATCTATTTCAAACACTTACCTTGCGCGCAGGTCATTGCGCCAGCTTTGCGCAGGCAAAAGGGGGGTCATTGTACACAGCCACACAGGGGCTCACAAATGCCTCGCGGCGACACCGCGAAACCTTATGTCGCCTTTTTAAAAGAAAAAGACCGAATGGTCATGCTAAGGACCATCCGGTCATCACGATCAGCGCGCCTGAGCCTCCTGCTGGATACTGGCGAAACTGCGCGGCCAGGGCTTGCTCGCCTGAACCTTGACTGGCAAGGCTTTGATTGCCGCTTGCGCAGCATTCCGAGTCGCAAAACTGCCATAGGTCACCACATACAGCGGCTGCCCTTGGTGCATTTTTTTGAAGTAGCGGTACTCGCCGCCCTGCTGACGCACAAACGCTTGCGCACTGCTCTCCGAACGAGTCCCCAAAATCTGCAGCGCATATTTCGTCCCAGCCTGACTGCGATACCAGACCGCTCCTGCCGCTGGCGCGCTAACGGCCGGCTTTTCCACTGGCTTAGCGACTGGCTTCACCGGCACTGCAACCGGTTTAGGCGCAGGAACAGGAACAGCGGCTGCCGGCTTGGGCGCCGCAGCCACAACAGCGCCTGCCGGCTGGCTCGACACAGGCGCGAGGACGGACGCGGCAACCGGCACAGGCGCAGTCGGAGCCGGCCCCGCCACAACACCCAGCGGCGGCGCGATGCTGGTCGCCGTCAGTGGCGCCAAGCTTGTCGCCGGTTCAGTCGCACCCGCTTCTTCGCCATCCGCCAACCCAGCGGCCTGAGCCAAAGGCTCGCGAATGACTGGCTGCGCTTCACCCACTAAAGGCAGCGGCAACGGTTGAGTCGAGCCGGCAAATTCGATAGCCGGGCCATTTTGATTCGACTCCACTGCTGGCGCTACGCCCTCCGCCACCGGAGTGGCCGTGGAGCCAAGCGGCAATTGGGCCACCGACGGAGCCGTCGGCTCACTATCGGTACGCCCCTGCATTAACCAAGCGGCGCCAACAGCCACAGCGACCACGACCAACGCCAACAAATGCTTCTTTGGCAGATTGAAACTGAAGCCCGAACGCTGAGCGGCACCGCGCCGAGCCAGCATCGCCTCGATCAAGGTATCGCGCGCCACCTGATTGATCGCTCCGGGCCAGCCCGCAGACTGCCGATGGATATCAGCCACCTGCTCATCGGACAGAATCTCCACCCCCTGCCCTGCGCCATCCAGACGCTGTGCCAAATAGTCGCGAGTTTCATCTTCGCTATAAGGCTGCAACTCAATGGCATGGAAACGCTCCTCGCCATCCGCTAGCAACTCAAGACGCGGCAGCAGTGCGGAGTCGCCAAACAAGAACACATGCGGTCGCCCCTCGGCATTCCCGGCGGCCAGCACCAACAAGGCATCCAGCGCGGAATTATCCAGCGCCTCAGCGTCATCGACCAGCAGATAGACCTCTTGCCCAGTCAACGACAGCTGCGCGACCTGAGCTAAAACGGCCTGAACCTCAGACTGCGAAGAGTTCAAACCCTGGGCAATCTGCCGCATCAGCCCGCCAGCATCAGCCGCACCACGGGCAGAGACCACCACGCTATGCACCGCCTGCTTATTGGTGCTAGCCACCAGCGCTTGGCGCAGCAGGGTCTTACCACTCCCCTGCGGCCCACTAACAACCAGCAATAACTGGCTGTAACGCGCCAGATGGTGAAGCTGACCCAGCACCGGCTTGCGTTGCGCCGGGAAAAACTTAAAGCCGGGCACACGCGCCGCAAAAGGATCGTGACTGAACTGGTAATGGCCGAGAAGGGCCTCATCGGCATGCAAACTAGTCATGGGACTCTCAATTTAGTCTTTAAGCTGTTCCACCAACGCGCGGTAATCCGCAGCCAAGGTGGCATCCAAAATCTCGCGCGGAAAATCGCCAGTCACTACGGCATCGCCCATCTGGCGCAACAACACCAAACGCAAGCGACCACCCAGGACTTTCTTATCGACCGCCATGTGCTTGAGAAAATCATCCGCCGTCATATCCTGCGGCGGTATCACCGGCAGCCCTGCCCGCTGAAATAGGCGGATAGCGCGATCGCGCTCAGCGGCCGTAATCCACCCCAGGCGCTTGGACATCTCCAAAGCCATGACAGTGCCAGCGGCAACCGCCTCACCATGCAACCAGACACCATAGCCTTGCTGCGTTTCTATGGCATGCCCGAAGGTGTGGCCCAGGTTAAGGGTCGCGCGCAATCCTGACTCACGCTCGTCAGCCCCGACAACTCGCGCCTTGGCCGCACAGGAGCGCTCAATCGCCTCGGTCAACACCGCCTGATCGAGCCCGCGCAAAGCCTCAATATTGGCCTCAAGCCATACCAGAAAGGGCTCATCGCAGATCAGGCCGTATTTGATGACTTCCGCCAGACCCGCCGACAGCTCACGCGCCGGCAGCGTCGCAAGAGTCGAGGTATCGATCAGCACCGCTTTCGGCTGATAGAAAGCACCCACCATGTTCTTGCCCAGCGGATGATTGATCCCGGTCTTACCGCCCACCGAGGAGTCGACCTGCGAGAGCAAGGTGGTCGGCACCTGAATGAAGTCGACACCGCGCTGATAGCAGGCCGCAGCAAAACCGGCCATATCACCGACCACGCCGCCGCCCAGGGCAATCACCGTGGTGCTGCGCTCATGCCGCGCCGTCAGCAAGCCATCAAAAATAGTCTGCAGCGTCTCCCAGCCCTTGAAGGCCTCACCATCCGGCAAGATGACGGTAGCCACCTCGAAGCCCGCCAACGCCCGAGTCAGCGCATCCAAGTAGAGGGGTGCCACTGTTTCATTGGTAACGACAGCCACTTGCCGCCCAGCGATATGCCGCGCGAACAGCTCGGCCCGGGCAAGCAAATCTGCTCCGATATAGATGGGATAGCTACGTTCGCCAAGCTCGACCTGAAGAGTTTGCATGGGGCCCCCGCGTTAAAAGGGCCCTAGGATAGCGCAATTCCGCTTACGCTTTAACGTGGAGGCAGCGCCTCGAGGCGTTCGAGAATTTCCTGCACCACCATGCGCGGCGGACGCTCGTCGGTTTCAATCACCACATCCGCAATTTCACGGTAAAGCGGATCACGAATACGCATCAACTCACCTAGCACCTTACCCGGGTCAGCCGTGCGCAATAGGGGACGATTCCGATCCCGCGAGGTGCGATCTAACTGCTGCTCCACAGAGGTATGCAGATAGACAACCCGCCCTCCAGTACGAAGCGCAGAGCGGTTTTCTGGCCGCAAGACGGCACCACCACCAGTAGCCAGCACCACCCCATCCAACTCACAGAGCTCGGCAATCACCGCTTGCTCGCGCTCACGAAAGCCAAGCTCGCCCTCGACATCAAAAATCCAAGGAATATTGGCCCCAGTACGCTGCTCAATTTCCTTATCAGAGTCTTTGAACGGCAGTCTCAGCTCTTTAGCAAGCAGCCGCCCGATGGTGCTCTTACCGGCACCCATCGGGCCTACGAGTATCAAATTTCGCACTGAATTAACGGCTCACAGCAATAGCCTGGTTGTTCATGATACGCGGGGTGAGGAACACCAGCAGCTCGGACTTCTTATCCTGCACAACATCACGCCGGAACATGCGCCCCAAGAAGGGCAGATCCCCTAGGAACGGCACTTTATCTACAGACTTGGTCTGAGTATTGGAGAATACCCCACCAATCACGATGGTTTCCCCATCGCTCACCAGAACCTTGGCATTGACTTCGTTTTTCTTGATCGGCGGCACACCTAACACGGCATTTGAAAAGTCTGGCTCATCCTTGGTTACCTTCACCTCCATGATGATGCGATTATCCGGGGTGATTTGCGGAGTCACTTCCAACGACAGCGCCGCCTCTTTGAAGGAAACAGAGGTGGCACCACTGGAGCTGGCCTCCTGGTAAGGAATTTCAGTACCCTTGAGGATTTTCGCCGTTTCCTTATCAGAGGTCACGACCTTAGGTTGGGAGACAACTTCCCCGTTTCCGGTTTTCTCCATCGCCGACAATTCCAGATCAAGAATCGTATTATCCGTAATGAATCCCAGGTTCAACCCAGAAGTGTTACCAGTCACGCCCATATCCACAAACGTACCGGCGTCAATTTCAAGCGGATCAGAACCCTTGACCAGGCTATTGCTTCCGCCCGCGACAAAATTATTATCACCGACACTTACACCGCGCCACTCAACACCCAGCGCCTTGTCATAGTCGACACTCGCCTCGACAATCCGCGCTTCAATCATCACCTGGCGCACTGGAATATCTAGCTGTGCAACTATACGACGTAGTTCATCAAGCTTACTCTGGGTCTGGTAGGCAATAATGCTATTAGTTCTATCATCTACAGTAATAGAGCCCCGCTCATCCGCATTATCGCTACCGCTCGTTACCGACTGGAACAGCTTCGCAATATCTGTAGCCTTCGCATAGTTAACCTGAATCAATTCGCGACTCAGGGGCGCAAGCTCAGCAATTTGCTTCTGCGACTCCAATTCCTGACGCTCACGAGCCGCAATTTCATCCGCCGGCGCAACCAGCAGGACATTACCCACCTTGCGCTTATCGAGGCCTTTGGTTTTCAGTACCAAATCTAACGCTTGATCCCAAGGCACATTCTGCAAGCGTAAGGTAATATTACCTTGCACGGTGTCGCTCGCCACCAAATTCAAATCCGTGAAGTCGGCAATCAACTGCAAGACCGAGCGAACATCAATATCCTGAAAGTTTAAGGAAAGCTTCTCGCCGCTATAGGCAAAACGCTCTGTCTTACGCTTCTCGGCATCCTCTTGAGTTAACGGCTTGACACTGACCGTCAACTTATTATCCGCCTGATAGGCCAAGTAGTCATAGAACCCAGTCGGCTCGATAGTAATAGTTGCCTTATCTCCCGTACCTGCAGCACTGACAAACTGCACAGGAGTGGCGAAATCTTTAACATCCAAACGTACGCGCAGAGATTCCGGCAGCTGAGTTTTCGCAAAACTCAAACTAATTTTACCACCCTGCTCTTGAATATCTGGACTTACAGAAGGATCCGACAGTTCGATAACGACATTACCTTCGCCCTGTTCGCCGCGTTGGAAGTCGATATTGCTAATCGCTTTACCAACGGGCGCGTAGGTTTTCTTCGAAGCCACTTGAGCCTGCACCTTAACAGGCGCAACAACGGGGGTAGCAGCTGCAACATTGCCGGCGCTATCACCCACTACGACATACAGATTATTACCTTCAGCGCGAGTGCTATAGGGAACCAAGGTCGAAAGATTAATAATCAATCGAGTGCGATCCTTCGCCTCAACCACCGTAACGCTGCGAGCATTGCCGACACCCAACTCACGATTCTTCGAACCTAGCTGACTGGTTACGCCCGGCAAATCAAGAGCAATACGTGCGGGCTGTTCGATGGTGTAGCCCCGCGGCGCCATCACCGGCTCGTCAAATGCCAGCTTTAGCTCCACTCGATCACCAGGCAACGCAGCGACATCAAGAGTTTGCAGACTGGCAGCCAGCAGGGCTGGCGACATTACAGCAGCTAACAGGGACATGCAGAGGCGCGAAAGAGAGCTATTCATTCTCAGGTTCCGTTGTACCGACCGGTAATTATTTTTCATACTTCACCCCGCCCTTAAGAGCGCTCCTTGAGAGAGAGGCTTCGCGGCCGCTCCAACCAGCCACCTTCACCATCAGGAACAATTTCGATCACATCGACTTTCGCTTCATTAATTGCCAAGATGCGACCATTGTTGCGCCCCAGGTAATCACCCACTTTCACCCTGTGCACACCGCCAGCACCATTAACCAGAGCGAACATTCCGCTATCGTTAGAGAGTGTTCCTACCATCTCAAAGACTTCAATATTGAAGCCCTCCAGAAACTGTTTAACCCGTGTCTCATCAGGCTTGACCTCTTGAGACCCTTTCGGCCGGCTAACCAGATCAATTTTTACTGGCGGCTGGAACGGAGGCCGCAGTGCAGCAGCGCTGTAAGTAAACGCCTCGTACGGCTGAAATTTTGGCAAGGGCTCAATAGAACCCTTAGGGCGAGCACGAACCTCATCCATATAGGTCTGAAGATCATTGAAATCGCCACTCGATCCACAGCCGGTCAAACTAGCCAGCAACAGACCGCACACCATCAGACGGGGACTCTTCATTTTTGCAGCCCCTTATCGTTATAACGGTAAGTCTTGGCGAGAATACTCATACGCAGCTTTGAGGTGCTGTCTGCACTAAGTGGTTTAATCTCGAAATCATGCAGAGTCACGATTCGAGGCAAGCTGGCCACACCACTGACGAAGGTCGCCAAATCGTGATAAGCACCAACAACAGAAATCTGTATTGGCAACTCGATATAAAACTGTTGCGCAGCTTCCGGCAACAATTTTATTTCCTCAAACTCCAACCCGCTCCCCAAACCTGTACGAGTTATATCCTCCAGCAACCCAGGCACCTCGGTATCACTAGGCAACTGTCGCAAAAGAGCACCAAAAGAGACCTCCATCTCTTTCATTTGCTCTTTATAGGCCTCTAGATTGGCGGCTTGAAAGGCCTTCGTGGAAAACTGCTGCTTGAGGGTCTCTTCCTCACTACGCTGCTGGTCCAACTGCGCTTGCAGATCCTTAAGATGAAAGTTGTAGCCCAATGCCAATACCGCAATCAGCAATATAAAACACGCTACAACTTTAACCGCAGCCGGCCAGGAACCTAGGTTATTAACATCAAGATCCCCAAGGTTAATCTTGCGCAAATTCTCGAGAGAGTCAGCCAGGCTCATTTCTTGGCTCCTTCTGCTTCAATCGACGGCTGCGTTTGCTGCACGGTCAGCTGGAAGACATTTGCCTGATCTAGTGCCCCCGCGGTAATGGCCTTAACCGCAGTCAGGTTAGGTGCATCCAGCCACTGCGAAGCATCCAGATTACGCATCAAATTAGAGACCCGATTATTTGACTCAGCGGCCCCTTCAATGGCGATGTTTTTACCTGCCATTTTCAGCGCACTGAAGTAGACACCGTCAGGTAAAGTACGCGCCAGCTGGTCGAATACCCGCCCAATAATTGGACGGTTACCTTGAAGATCCTGAATAATTTTCATCCGCTCTAGAAGCTGTTGACGGCGCGTCTTAAGCTCACCGATTTCTTTAATTCGCGCATCCAGCACCGCGATTTCTTTACGCACATAGTCATTACGAGCGCTTTGTTGTTCGATGGCGCCATTCAGATACTGATCACCGAGAAAAACCGTGCCGCCGGCCACGATTAATACGCCGGCCAACGTGACCAGAAAGCGTTGCTTGCGCTCCTCGCGCAGCTGCTCCCGCCAGGGAAGTAGGTTGATGCGCGCCATCAGTCGAAACTCCTCATCGCCAGACCACAAGCAATCATCAGCGCCGGAGCATCACTTGCCAAAGCCCCCGCATTGACCTTGCCACTAAGCGCCATATCAGCGAAGGGATTTGCCACCAAGGTTTGCGTGCCGATTTTTTGTTGGATCAGCCGATCCAGATCGGGAATCGAGGCCGTACCACCCGCCAACAGGATGTAATCGACATCATTAAACTGGCCCGCCGCGAAGAAAAACTGCAACGACCGGGAAACCTGCTGCACCACCGCCTCTTTGAACGGCTGCAACACTTCGCTGTCGTAGTCATCTGGAAGGCCGCCCTGCTTCTTGGCAAGTCCAGCCTCCTCTACGGACAACCCATAACGACGCTGAATCTCTTCGGTTAGCTGCTTGCCGCCGAAGAGCTGCTCACGGGTATAAATGGTCCGACCATTGTGCAACACGCTCAGCGTGGTCATGGTCGCGCCGATATCGACGATCGCGACCGTCAGCTCGTCATGCCCGCTCCCCAACTGAGCGGCCAGCAAGCCGTAAGCCCGCTCGAGAGCATAGGCCTCGACATCGACGACCTTCGCCGTCATACCGGACAGCGCAAGCGCCGCCTCACGAACTTCGACGTTCTCCTTACGGCACGCTGCAAGCAGCACATCAACCCGTTCAGAATTGCGCGCCGAAGGCCCCTGCACCTCGAAATCGATCGCGACCTCTTCGAGCGGATAAGGGATGTACTGATCGGCTTCGATCTTCAGCTGGCTCTCCAGATCATCGTCCGAGAGGCCCGCCTCCATCTCGATAGTTTTGGTAATGACGGCCGAACCAGCGACCGCTACCGCTACCGTTTTCACCCCTGTCTTGGCCTTGGCCAAGACTCGAGATAACGCCTGCCCCACGCCTTCCAGCTCAGCGATATTTTTCTCGACCACAGCATTTGGGGGGAGTGGCTCGACAGCATAGGCCTCTACTTTGTAGCGGCTTCCTGAGCGACTCAATTCGAGGAGCTTGACTGAGGTCGAGCTGATATCGATCCCCAGAAGCGTGTTCGCTTTCTTATTGAAGAGCCCTAGCACGACCGATTTCCTATTGGCATCCGCGACTTACGGACTATTTATGTTTTTTCACATTAAATAACAGTCTTGACATAAGCGCAAATGGCTACCCAGGAAAAAAAACGCTTATAATGTGAACAGTTTTTCCCTTTTAACATCGCCTTCCGCTTAACTCTTTCTTTTATCTGGAAATCCAAAAACCTTGATGCGTCTGCTGAAATTTTTCTGGTGGTGCTGTGTCGCCGTTTTTTGTGGGCTGTTGCTCAGTTTCAGCGGCGCTTTTCTCTACCTGAGCCCTAGCCTGCCCTCCGTCGAATCGCTCCGCAGCATTCAACTGCAGATTCCCCTCCGGGTCTATAGCAGCGACGCCAAGCTGATTGCCGAATTTGGCGAGATGCGCCGCTCGCCCATCCGCTTCGCCGACATTCCACCCGATTTCATCAAAGCCCTGCTATCCGCCGAAGATGACAACTTCGCCAATCATTATGGCGTCGACCTTACCAGCCTGATGCGCGCTGCCACGCAATTATTAAAAAGCGGTCAGATTCAGTCTGGCGGCAGCACCATCACCATGCAGGTGGCGAAAAATTTCTTCCTCACGAGCGAAAAGAGCTTTTCGCGCAAGCTCAATGAAATCCTTCTTGCGTTACAAATTGAGCGCGAGCTCAGCAAAGATGAAATCCTTGAGCTCTACGTTAACAAGATCTACCTGGGCAACCGCGCTTACGGCATCGAAGCTGCGGCTCAGGTTTATTACGGCAAGTCTATGCGCGAGCTCAGCCTGGCGCAGATGGCGATGATCGCCGGGCTACCCAAAGCGCCGTCGCGCTTCAACCCATTAGTGAATCCACTGCGCAGCCAAGAGCGTCGCGACTGGATTCTTGGCCGCATGTACAAGCTTGGCAAGATTGACGAGGCGCGCTATCAGGCCGCCCTCCATGAGCCGATCAATGCCAGCTACCATGTCCCCACGCCGGAGCTCGCAGCCCCTTATGTCGCGGAAATGGCGCGCGCCGAAATGGTTGGGCGCTATGGCAGTGATGCCTACACGGAAGGCTTCCACGTCACCACCACGGTCCCCAGCACATTGCAGGAAGCGGCCAACAGCGCAGTCCGCAGCGGACTGATCAATTACGATCAACGTCATGGCTATCGCGGCCCAGAGACGCGCCTCCCAGGCATGACCCGCGAGGCCTGGCAACTGGAGCTAGCCAAACAGAAAACATTGAATGGCCTCGAGCCCGCGATCGTCAGCCAAGTGGAAAAAAGCGGAATTCTAGTGCTGACCCGCAGCGGCCAGGAAGAGGCGGTGAGTTGGGACAGCATGAAATGGGCGCGCCCATTCCTCAACACCAACAGCCTCGGCCCACGCCCACAGCGGCCCGAAGATGTCACCCAGGTTGGCGACCTGATCCGCGTCCTGCGCCAAGAGGATGGCAGCCTGCTCTTCAGCCAGTTGCCTGCCGCGCAAAGCGCGCTGGTCTCTCTTGATCCGCAAAACGGAGCTATCCGCGCCTTGGTGGGCGGTTTCTCCTTCGATCAGAGCAACTACAACCGCGCCGTTCAAGCCAAGCGTCAGCCCGGCTCCAGCTTCAAACCTTTCATTTATAGCGCAGCGCTAGACAAGGGCTACACCGCTGCGACCCTGGTGAATGATGCGCCCATCGTGTTCCAGGAAGCCGGCATGGACGAAGCCTGGCGCCCGCAAAACGACACCAACACCTTCCTCGGCCCCATCCGCCTACGCGAAGCCCTGTACAAGTCGCGCAACCTGGTTTCGATTCGCTTACTGCAAGCCATCGGCATCGAATACACCCTGAACTATGTCAGCCGTTTCGGCTTCAATAAACAGGAATTGCCACGCAACTTCTCCCTAGCCCTTGGCACCGCCAACCTGACACCACTGGAGATCGCCGGCGGCTGGAGTACCTTCGCCAATGGTGGTTACAAGGTGCAACCCTATCTGATCGAGCGCATCCATAGCCGTAACGGCGAGCCACTGTATATCGCCAACCCTGCCAGCGTACCCAGTGGCGCAACAGCCCCGGCCGGCACCGCGACTACAAACGAGCCTTCAGCCACCAGCCGCGAAAGCACGGCCGAAGCGCCTGCACCCAACCTGGTGCCCGTGGTCGCCGAGCGGATTGTCGATGCTCGCACCAGCTACATCCTGACCAGCATGCTGCAGGACGTGATCAAACGCGGCACCGGGCGCCGCGCTCTAGCGATGGGCCGCAGTGATCTGGCCGGCAAAACCGGGACCACCAACGAGTCCAAGGACAGCTGGTTCTCCGGCTACAACGCCGACTACATGACCACGGTCTGGACTGGCTTCGACCAGCCGGAAAGCCTCGGTCGCCACGAGTTCGGCGGCACCGTCGCCTTGCCGATCTGGATGAGCTACATGAGCGCCGCACTCAAAGACAAGCCTACGCACATGCTGCCCGAACCGGAAGGCCTGCTAACCCTGCGGATCGACCCACTGAGTGGTCGCGCCGCTACGCCGGGCACGCCGAATGCCTACTTTGAGTTGTTCAAGAATGAGGATACGCCGCCACCGATGAGCGAACTCGATCCCAACCTCGCAGTACCCGGCAGCCCACTCCCGGCTGACGAAGCCGCGCCGATCGACCTGTTCTGAGGTAGCAGCACGCAATAAAAAGCCCCGCAGATGCGGGGCTTTTTATTGCAAGCGAAAACGACTTAGCCGTTGAACACGTCATCCACCGACTTCAGCGGATAGTGCTTCGGATAGGGCAGCGTCGCCACACCGCTCTCGATCGCAGCCTTGGCCACGGCATCGGAAATCACGGTAATCAGGCGCGCATCCATCGGCTTCGGAATGATGTACTCACGACCGAACGCCAGCTTAATCCCACCATAGGCGTCGCAGACTTCCTGGGGCACCGGCAGCTTGGCCAGTTCGCGCAGAGCCACGGCGGCGGCGATTTTCATCTCTTCGTTGATGCGAGTCGCGCGAACGTCCAGCGCACCACGGAAGATAAAGGGGAAGCCGAGCACGTTGTTCACCTGGTTCGGGTAATCCGAACGGCCGGTGGCCATGATCACATCGTTGCGCGTGGCGTGGGCCAGTTCCGGGGCGATTTCCGGATCCGGGTTCGAGCAGGCGAACACGATCGGATTCGGCGCCATGCGCTTGAGGTCTTCGGCGCCGAGCAGATTGGCCCCGGACAAACCGACGAACACGTCAGCGCCGTCGAGCGCATCCGACAGCGAACGCTTGTCAGTCTCGTGAGCGAACACCGCCTTGTACTGGTTCAGGTCGTCGCGACCAGCGTGGATCACGCCTTTGCGGTCGACCATGTAGATGTTCTCGATATTCGCCCCCATGCTCACCAGCAACTTCATGCAGGAGATGGCTGCCGCGCCGGCGCCGAGGCAGACAATCTTGGCTTCCGGCAGAGTCTTGCCGACGATTTCCAGGGCGTTGAGCATGCCGGCCGCGGTGACGATGGCGGTGCCGTGCTGGTCATCATGGAACACTGGAATGTCGCACTGTTCGATCAAAGCGCGCTCGATCTCAAAGCACTCTGGCGCCTTGATGTCTTCCAGGTTGATGCCACCGAAGGTGATGGAAATACGCTTAACGGTATCGATAAAGGCCTGCGGGCTTTCCGAGTCGACTTCGATATCGAATACGTCGATGCCAGCGAAACGCTTGAACAGCACCCCCTTGCCTTCCATCACCGGTTTGGACGCCAGCGGGCCGAGATTGCCCAGGCCGAGAATCGCCGTACCGTCGGAAATCACCGCCACCAGGTTGCCCTTGCCGGTGTACTTGTAGGCCAGTTCTGGATCGCGGGCGATCTCCCGGACGGGCTCAGCCACACCCGGACTGTAGGCCAGCGACAGATCGCGGGCGGTTGCGGTGGGCTTGGTCAGCTCGACACTCAGCTTCCCGGGACGGGGATTGGCGTGGTAGTCGAGAGCGGCAGTTTTCAGATCAGACATGTTGGCATTTCCGCTTTTTTTGCTGTTGAACAGACAGGCTGCCGAGGATACGCAAGATGCGGAAACCTCACAAGACTGAGCAGTCAGCCGTGTCAAGGCCTCTAGCGTAAGACTTTAAGCCAATCGCCAGGGCGTGGCTCGCCGCTTGGATAGAGATGATTGAGCAGGCGCAAACGGGATTCCGCGTCGGCCGGCAGCTTACTTTCCCGGGCTAGCGCCGTCATGCTTTGCCCGCTTTTGGCCTTAACCATATGCAGCCGCAACGGTTGCGCGAGCTTACGCTCATCATCCTTAAGCGGGCGAAAGCTCTTGATCACCTTGAGGAAGTTAGCGTCCTCGGCTTCCAGCGAGGCCGGCGCCTTGACCGCAGCGACAAAGAGGTAAGCCTGCGAGCCCTTGAAGAGCACCGCCACACGCCTCGCCGCATTTCCAGGAATAACCGCGGTGTAGCCTTGCAGGCCCGCCGGCTGCAGCGGCTCCTCCGCCGCCAGCCGGCGTCCACCCGCGCGCTGCTTGAGAAACTCTGCCGGCGTCTGGCCTGGCTTGGCCTGCTCCAGGCTCATGGCGATAAAAGCCTGCTGATCCGCGCTATGCCCAATCAGCGCATCGGGCCGATTGAGCATCGCCCAACCCTGTGGGTAGTTCAAGGTGAAACCCAGGCCGGCATGATAGAACTGCTGACCGCGGCGCACGCCGGTTGCTTCCGAATCGCCGAACGGTAGGCCCTCCAGGTGCTGCAAAAAAACCTCTTGGTTGACCTCCTGCTGCCCGCTGGCCAGGGCCCGTGCTGGACCTACCACCTGTTGCAGCCGCTGATCGTTACCCGGATGGGTATCGAACAAACCGTGGTAGCCGCTGGCCGGTGCGGGCTGGCCGCTCTTGGCCGCCTGATCGCGGGCGAAGTCGTCCTGGCTCTTCAGCACCTCCACCACTTCGATCATCGCCTGCGGGTCATAGCCGCTGCGCGCCAGGTACTGAGCCCCGAGGCCGTCCGCCTGCAACTCCATGTCGCGGCCATAACCACGGACGAAAGCCGAGCCTAAAGCGCCGGTCAGATCTCCCGCCGCGCCCACCCCGGTACCGATCGCGACCGCCTGCCCCAACAAACCCCAGGCCTGCGACTGGCTCTGCTGCTGCACACTGTGACGAGCGGTGACGTGACCGACCTCATGCCCCAGCACCGCGGCCAATTCGGCTTCCGAACTGAGGTAGGCGAGCAGCCCGCGATGGATATAGATGTAGCCTCCCGGCAGGGCGAAGGCGTTGATATCCGGGCTGTCGATCACCGTGAAGCGATAGCTCAAATTGCTGCGATGGCTGTGTTGAGCCACGCGTTCGCCGACTTGCTGCACATAGGCCTGGAGTTTCTCATCGGCATAACGCGGGTATTGCTTGGCGATTTCCTGGCTGTAACTGCGGCCGAGGTCGAGTTCCTGCCGCTCGCTCATCATCACGAAGTTGCTCTCGCCCGTCGCCGGGTTCAGCGCACAACCGCTCACCGCTGCCAACAGCAGCAGCACGACCGACAAACGCACACTCATGGCAACACCTCAAGCATCGCCGCATGGGTCAGAGGCAACATCCAGCGGGCTTGCCCTGGTTTTACGCCGCCACGGCGGGCGCGGTCAATCACCCAGCCGCGCGCCTCAACCCGCCGGCCAGCCAGGCCCTGCAAGCGCTCGAGATCGAATTGGCCGAGCCACTTCTGCGCGATGTGCAGCACCAGCGAATCGTCCAGTTCGAGCCACAATCCGCCGCGATTGCGTTCGACCTTAGCCACCTGCCCGCGAATCAAGGCGAAGCCTCCAGCGCCCAGTTGCTCCGGTGCCTGCACCGGCGACTTGCGCCAGAGCCCGAGCTGCGCGGCCCGCGCTGCGCGTTCGGCGGCCTGCTGGCAGCTCACCAGCGCCACATTCGGCGCCACCGCCACCAGATAGCCCAAACCCTCGACCAGCAACTGCGCCTCCAGGTTACGCCCCTGGCGGTCATAGGCGTGCGCCAAGGTGCGGCCGTAGTGATCCTGCGTCTCGCGTCCCGGTTGCAAGCCGATACGCCCGTCACTGGCGCCGACCAGCGCTTGCAGGCGGTGCCGGGCCAGCTCGGCAAACGGCTCGGCCGAACGCCCGTGATGCGCAAGCTCGGGGGCATTCAAGCCAATCAGACGCACGCTGCGGCCGTCGCTAAGCTTGAGCGTGTCGCCATCCACCACCCGCTGCACGCCGACGATCGGCAGCCCGGCCGGCGCCGGACAAAACGCCTGGGCCGGGAAAGCGGCGGCGAGAGAAACGAAAAAGGCGCCCGCAAGGGACGCCTTTTTCAACAGCGCGGAGAAGCCCATCAGGCCTTCCGAGACAGCAAAGCCACTTAGGCCTTGGAGCCGAACACACCAAAACGCTGCTTGAACTTGTCGACACGACCGCCCACGTCCAGCACTTTTTGCTTGCCGGTGTAGAACGGGTGGCACTCGTTGCACACGTCCAGGCTCAGCGGCTTGGCCAGGGTGGAGCGAGTTTCGATCACGTTGCCGCAGCTGCAGGTGGCGGTGATGGCTTCGTAGGTCGGATGAATATCGGCTTTCATGGTGTATTCCTCGGGTCTGACGTGCCGCCACCCAACACTATTGTCGAGTACCGCACGGAATTAGGCCGCGGATAATACCAGAGCGCCGCAGCGACGCAAGCCACTCACGCCGCCGGTCGTCGTCGGGCTGCGTGCTAAGATCGCGCCTCGCTTACGTCAACAGAGCCTAGGAGCTCCCTCGCGTGCCCAACGCCATTCTGCGCCTCGCCCTGCCCTCGCCGCTGCGCCGCCTGTTCGACTATCGGGCGCCGGCCGGCCTGCAGCGCGCCGCCTTGCAGCCGGGTATGCGCCTGCGCGTGCCGTTCGGCCGACGCGAGATGATTGGCATCCTGGTCGAAGTAACCGATCACAGCGAGGTGCCCGCAGACAAACTGAAAGCGGCGCTGCAATTGCTCGACGCGCAGTCACCGCTGCCCGCGGCCTTTTTCAAGCTGTGCCTGTGGACGGCACAGTATTACCAGCACAGCCTCGGTGACACCTTCAGCTGGGCACTGCCGACCCTCTTGCGCCAAGGCGAGCCGGCCGAAGCCCGGCAAGAGCGCTTCTGGCATCTGACCGAAGGCGCCCGCCTCGACGATCCGCGCCTGGCGCGCGCCCCGCGGCAACGTGACGCCCTGGCGACCATCGCGCAGCATCCGCATGGTGTGCCGCACCAATTGCTCAGCCACTTGCAGTTGAATAAAGACAGCCTCGAACTGCTGCGCGAGAAAGGCCTGGTCCGCATCGAGGTCCGCCGCCATGCCGCGAGCGAGCGCCACGCCAACTGGCTGGCGCAACCGGAGTTGCCGCTGAACCCCGAGCAACGCGTGGCGACCGAGGCGATTCGGGCCGGCTTCGACAGCTTCAACGCCTTTCTGCTGGCCGGGGTGACCGGCAGCGGCAAGACCGAGGTCTATCTGCAACTGATCCGCGAGACCCTGGAGGCCGGCAAGCAGGCGCTGGTGCTGATTCCGGAGATCAACCTCGGCCCGCAGACCCTGGCGCGTTTCGAACGGCGCTTCAACGCGCGCATCGCCCTGCTGCACTCGGCGGTGAACGACCGCGAGCGGCTGGACGCCTGGCTGGCGGCGCGCGATGGCGAGGCGGACATCATCATCGGCACGCGCTCGGCGCTGTTCACCCCGATGAAGAACCCGGGGCTGATCATCATCGACGAGGAGCACGACGCCTCCTATAAACAGCAGGAAGGGCTGCGCTACCACGCCCGCGATCTGGCCTTGGTCCGTGCACGACAGGAAAACATCCCGATCGTGCTCGGCTCCGCCACCCCTTCGCTGGAAAGCCTGCAGAACGCCCATGCCGGCCGCTACGGCTTGCTGCGCCTGACCCAACGGGCCGGCGGCGCCCAGCAACCACGCTTCTTGCGCCTGGATATCAAGAGCCGGCCGCTGGACAGCGGCATTTCCGGCCCCATGCAGCAGGCCATCGGCCAGACCCTGGCGGCCGGCCAGCAGGTGCTGGTGTTCCTCAACCGCCGCGGCTTCGCGCCGACCCTGCTGTGCCACGACTGCGGCTGGCTCTCCGAATGCCCGCGCTGCGATGCGCGGATGACCGTGCACCAACGCTCGGGCGAGCTGCGCTGCCACCACTGCGGCCATGTCGAACGCCAGCCGAGCAACTGCCCGCAATGCGCCAAGGTCGATCTGCGCCCGGTCGGCGCCGGCACCGAGCGCGCCGAAGAGCGCCTGGCCATCCTCTTCCCGAATGTCCCGGTACTGCGCGTCGACCGCGAAAGCACCTCGCGCAAGGATGCGATGCAGCAACTGTTCACCACCATCCAGCGCGGCGAGCCGTGCATCCTGATCGGCACGCAGATGCTCGCCAAAGGCCACCACTTCCCTCGGGTGACGCTGGTGTCGATTCTGGATGCCGACGGCGGCCTATTCTCCGCCGACTTCCGCGCCAGCGAGCGCATGGCCCAACTGATAGTACAGGTCGCCGGCCGCGCCGGGCGGGCAGAGGAGCCTGGCCGGGTGATCATCCAGACCCACCTGGCCGACCACCCACTATTGGTGCAACTGACCGAACAGGGCTATTTCGCCTTCGCCGAACAGGCCCTGAGTGAGCGCCGCGCCGCCGGCCTGCCGCCTTTTTGCCACCTCGCGCTGCTGCGCGCCGAGGCCCATAAACCCGGGCAGGCGGAAGGTTTTCTCGATGAAGCCTGCACCGAGGCCGAACACCTGCTGCGCGAGCTGAACCTCAGCGGCATCGAACTCCTCGGTCCGGTGCCGGCGCCGATGGAGCGCCGGGCCGGCCGTTATCGCGCGCAATTGTTGCTGCAGGCCAACGCCCGCGCCCCGCTGCATCGTTTGCTCAGCACCTGGTTGTTGGCTCTGGAGAAAATGCCTGCGGGGCGCGCGGTGCGCTGGTCGCTGGATGTCGACCCGATCGACCTGTTCTAGGAGTCTGTCAGCTCCTACAAAAGCACCGCTCAACCCTTCGCCCCGTTAGAACAACCGACCACTGCGGTTGGCAAGGCCGCCACGGCCACGGATAATGGCCAATTTTCCACCCGCTTCCCGGCGCACTGTCGCCCCGATGGCCGCATGAGCAGACCATGAAAGACACCATTCGCCAGTTGATCCAGCAAGCCCTCACCCGCCTCGTCAGCGAAGGCGTGCTGCCGCAAGGCCTCAGCCCGGCGATTCAGGTCGAGAACAGCAAAGACAAAAGCCACGGCGACTTTGCCAGCAATATCGCCCTGATGCTGGCCAAACCGGCCGGGCTGAAGCCGCGCGAGCTGGCCGAGAAGCTGATCGCCGCACTGCCGGCCGCCGCGCAGATCACTAAAGTCGAGATCGCCGGCCCCGGCTTCCTCAACTTCTACCAGGACAGTCAGGCCCTGGCTGGCCGCCTCGACGCCGCCCTGGCCGATACCCAACTTGGCGTGCGCAAAGCCGGCCCGGCGCAACGGGTGGTGGTCGACCTGTCCTCACCGAACCTGGCCAAGGAAATGCACGTCGGCCACCTGCGCTCGACCATCATCGGCGACGGCGTGGCGCGGGTGCTGGAGTTCCTCGGCGACGAGGTGATCCGGCAGAACCACGTCGGCGACTGGGGCACCCAGTTCGGCATGCTGCTGGGCTATCTACAAGAGCAGCAGGAAAAACCGGAAAGCAGTGAAACCGAACTGTCCGACCTGGAAGGCTTCTACCGGGCGGCCAAGCAGCGTTTCGACGAGTTTGCCGAGTTCGCCGACCGTGCCCGTGAGCTGGTGGTGCAGTTGCAGGCCGGCGAGCCCGAGTGCATGCGCCTGTGGCAGCGCTTCAATGAAATTTCCCTGGCGCATTGCCAGCAGGCCTACGAGCGCCTGAACGTCAAGCTGACTCCGGCCGACGTCAAAGGTGAAAGCGCCTACAACGCCGACCTCGCCCAGGTGGTTGCCGACCTCAAGGCCAAAGGCCTGCTGGTCGAGAGCAACGGCGCCCAGTGCGTGTTCCTCGACGAGTTCAAGAACGCCGAAGGCAACCCGCTGCCGGTGATAGTGCAGAAAGCCGGCGGCGGCTATCTGTATGCCACCACCGACCTGGCGGCCATGCGCTACCGCAGCCAGGTACTGAAGGCCGAGCGCGCGTTGTATTTCGTCGACCAACGCCAGGCCCTGCATTTCCAGCAGGTGTTCGAAGTGGCGCGCCGCGCCGGCTTCGTCCACCCCGGCATGCAACTGGAACACATGGGCTTCGGCACCATGAACGGCGCCGACGGCAAACCCTTCAAGACCCGCGATGGCGGCACGGTGAAGCTGATCGACCTGCTCGATGAAGCCGAAGAGCGCGCCTACACGCTGGTCAAAGAAAAGAACCCGGAACTGGCCGAAGACGAGTTGCGCACCATCGCCCGCGTCGTCGGCATCGGCTCGGTGAAATACGCCGACCTGTCCAAGCACCGCACCAGCGATTACAGCTTCAATTTCGAGCAGATGCTCAGTTTCGAAGGCAACACCGCGCCCTATCTGCTCTACGCCTACACCCGCGTGGCCAGCGTGTTCCGCAAACTGGGCAAGGACTATGCACAAGTCGACGGCCAGATCAGCTTGGAGGCCGTGCAGGAACAGGACCTCGCCACCAAACTGACGCAGTTCGGCGAAGTACTGGGCAACGTCGGCGAGAAAGGCACGCCGCACATTCTCTGCACCTACCTCTATGAGCTGGCCGGTTTGTTCTCCAGCTTCTACGAGCACTGCCCGATCCTCACCGCGGAGTCGCCCGCACAGCAGCAAAGCCGCCTGCGCCTGGCCGCACTGAGCGGACGCACCCTCAAGCAAGGCCTGGAGCTGTTGGGTCTGGAAACTCTGGAGCGCATGTAAGTTGGCGGTCAAGAAGAAAGCCGCACCCAAGCGCGGCGCCAGCCGCTATCAAGCGCCACCGCGGCAACCGGTGCCGGGCTGGGTCTGGCTGGCCTGCGGCCTGGCCATCGGCGCCCTGATGGTGTTCTTGATGCAGCTGGAGCCGGGCCGTGGCGAGGTCAAACGGCTCAAGCCCGAGCAGCAAGGCGCCAACACGGCGTCGGCGCCAAAAGCACCGGTTAGCGCGCCAACTCCACAGCAACCGGTGAAGCCGAAGTACGACTTCTACACCCTGCTGCCAGAATCCGAAGTCATAGTCCCACCGGATGCCGTGCCGGAGAAAACCCCGCCAGCACCGACCCCGGCCGAGCTGGCCAAAGCCGACGCGGCCCGCGCCGAAGCGGCGTTGAAAGGTGAAACGCCACCGCCGCTGACCGTGGCCGTCAAAGCCGCGGTGACCCAGTACTTCCTGCAAGCCGGTTCGTTCCGCAAGCAGGAGGATGCCGACAAGGTGCGCGCGCAGATCCTCCTGCTCGGACAAAACGTGCAGGTGGAGTCCGGCACCGTGCGCGAGGAAACCTGGTATCGCGTGCTGGTCGGGCCGTTCAGCAACCGTGAACAGCTCACCAGCGCGCAGAAGAAGCTCGCCGGCAGCGGCTTCAGCAATCTGTTGTTACAGCAACGCCAGAGCCGTTAAGCCGCTCCTCACGCCCGCCGGTTGAAATGCCGGCGGGCGTCCCCCATATGAGTTTCCATTAGGGCATTTCGCCCCGCTGCGTGGAGACTCCCCCTTGACCACCATCGTTTCAGTCCGCCGCCACGGTAAAGTCGTCATGGGCGGCGACGGCCAGGTGTCCCTCGGCAACACCGTGATGAAAGCCAACGCCAAGAAAGTCCGGCGCCTCTACCACGGCCAGGTGATTGCCGGTTTCGCCGGCGCCACTGCGGATGCCTTTACTCTGTTCGAGCGCTTCGAAGGGCAGTTGGAGAAACACCAGGGCCACCTGGTACGCGCCGCCGTCGAGCTGGCCAAAGAATGGCGCACCGACCGCTCACTGAGCCGCCTGGAAGCCATGTTGGCGGTCGCCAATAAAGACGCCTCGTTGATCATCACCGGCAACGGCGACGTGGTCGAACCCGAGGAGGGTCTGATCGCCATGGGCTCCGGCGGCCCGTTCGCCCAGGCCGCCGCCCGCGCGCTACTGATGCACACCGACCTGTCCGCCCATGAAATCGCCGAAACCGCGCTGGGTATCGCCGGTGACATCTGCGTCTTCACCAACCACTACCTGACCATCGAGGAGTTGGACCTCGCTGACTGAGGCCCGCCAAATCTTATGCCTATGACTCCCCGCGAAATCGTCCACGAACTCAGTCGCCATATCATCGGCCAGGACGAGGCCAAACGCGCCGTCGCCATCGCCCTGCGCAACCGCTGGCGGCGCATGCAGCTGCCGGCCGAGCTGCGCGCCGAGGTGACGCCGAAAAACATCCTGATGATCGGCCCAACCGGCGTCGGTAAAACCGAGATCGCCCGCCGCCTGGCCAAGCTGGCCAACGCGCCGTTTATCAAAGTCGAAGCGACCAAGTTCACCGAGGTGGGCTACGTCGGTCGCGACGTCGAGTCGATCATCCGCGACCTGGCCGATGCCGCGATCAAGCTGTTGCGCGAGCAGGAGATCGTCAGAGTCCGCCACCGCGCCGAAGATGCCGCCGAAGAGCGCATCCTCGATGCACTGCTGCCGCCGGCACGTCCCGGCTTCAATGAAGACCCGGTGCCGAGCCATGACTCCAGCACCCGCCAACTGTTCCGCAAGCGCCTGCGCGAAGGCCAGCTGGACGACAAAGACATCGAGATCGAGGTCGCCGAGCATCCGGCCGGCGTCGAAATCATGGCCCCGCCCGGCATGGAGGAAATGACCAACCAGTTGCAAAGCCTGTTCTCCAACATGGGCAAGGGTAAAAAGAAAAGCCGCAAGCTCAAGGTCAAAGAAGCTCTGAAGTTGGTCGGCGACGAAGAAGCCGCGCGCCTGGTCAACGAGGAAGAACTCAAGGCTCGCGCCTTGGAGGCGGTCGAGCAACACGGCATCGTGTTTATCGACGAGATCGACAAGGTCGCCAAGCGCGGCAACTCCGGCGGCATCGACGTTTCCCGCGAAGGCGTGCAGCGCGACCTGCTGCCGCTGATCGAAGGCTGCACGGTGAACACCAAGCTGGGCATGGTGAAAACCGACCATATCCTGTTCATCGCCTCCGGTGCCTTCCACCTGAGCAAGCCGAGCGACCTGGTGCCGGAGCTGCAAGGCCGCCTGCCCATCCGCGTCGAGCTGAAGGCGCTGAGCCCGCAGGACTTAGAGCGCATCCTCACCGAGCCGTACGCCTCGCTGACCGAGCAATACCGCGAGCTGCTGAAGACCGAAGGCCTGGAAATCGAATTCACCGAGGACGCCATCAAGCGCCTCGCCGAGATCGCCTGGCAGGTCAACGAGAAGACCGAGAACATCGGCGCCCGCCGCCTGCACACCGTCCTGGAGCGCCTGCTGGAAGAAGTCTCGTTCAGCGCCTCAGACCTGGCCAGCGCGCACAGCGACAAGCCGATCCATATCGATGCGGCCTATGTGAATAGCCACCTGGGCGAACTGGCGCAAGACGAAGACCTGTCGCGTTATATTCTGTAGGGATGCCCTGCAAGGCGGCTGAAGCGTTAAGCGCTTTAGCCGCCCCACCTCTAGCCGGAGCCTCGAAGATGCGCGTTCCCTCGGCCATCGAGCTGCACAAAGCCTCGAAGACCCTGACCCTTAAATATGGGCCCGACGAGGTCTACAACCTGTCCGCCGAGTTCCTCCGCGTGCACTCACCCTCGGCCGAGGTGCAGGGCCACGGCAAGCCCATACTGCAAGTCGGCAAGCTCGGGGTCGGCCTGAACAAGATCGAGCCGGCCGGGCAGTACGCACTAAAACTGTGCTTCGATGACGGCCATGACAGCGGTTTGTTCACCTGGGATTACCTCGACCAGCTGGCGCAACGCCAGGAACAGCTGTGGGCCGATTACCTCGCCGAGCTGGCGCAGGCCGGAAAATCCCGCGATCCGGCCGAGTCGGTGGTCAAGCTGATGCTCTAAGAGCCTGTTCACGATCTCGCGAGCTAAGGTCAGCCTGTTTTCAACGCCGCATGGCCGACGCGCAGCAGATCATGAACAGGCTCTAAGTCCTGGCTCACCCATGGTTAGGGCGAACTTTCTAATCCGTCTCGGCATACTCTCCCGCGCACACGGCCAACTGACTGGCCTGCTTGCGCAAATTCATAAACTCGGGTAACCAAGGAACTGGCAGGTTCCCTGCATTTGGCATGAGCCACATGCAATGAATGATGCGGAGTTCGCTCCGCCCCCGGTAACCCGAGCAGTACTAGGCCCTAAGCCCTGTGTCACCGCGCACAGCCGCACGCCGGTATCCGTCTCAGGACAATGGAGCGTCGTAGATGAGCAACAAGAGTAACGAAGACCTGCAGCGTCAAGCCTCGGAAAACACCCTAGGGCTCAACCCGGTGATCGGCTTGCGCGGCAAAGACATTCTGGCTTCTGCCCGCATGGTCCTGACCCAGGCCATCAAACAACCTTTGCATAGCGCCAAGCACGTTGCCCACTTCGGCCTGGAGCTGAAAAACGTCCTGCTCGGCAGCTCGGAACTCCAACCGGAAGGCGGTGATCGCCGCTTCGCCGATCCCGCCTGGAGCCAGAACCCGCTGTATAAGCGCTACCTGCAGAGCTACCTGGCCTGGCGCAAAGAACTGCACGACTGGGTTGAGGACAGCAACCTGTCCGAGACCGACACCAACCGCGGCCATTTCGTGATCAACCTGATGACCGAAGCCATGGCGCCGAGCAACAGCATGGCTAACCCGGCGGCGCTCAAGCGCTTCTTCGAAACCGGCGGCAAGAGTCTGCTCGATGGCCTCGCCCACCTGGCCAAGGACATCGTCAACAACGGCGGCATGCCCAGCCAGGTCAACATGGATGCCTTCGAGGTCGGCAAGAACCTGGCTACCACCGAAGGCTCAGTGGTGTTTCGCAACGACCTGCTGGAGCTGATCCAGTACCAGCCAAGCACCGAACAAGTGCACGAGCGCCCGCTGCTGGTGGTGCCGCCACAGATCAACAAGTTCTATGTGTTCGACCTGTCGCAAGAGAAGAGCCTGGCGCGCTTCTGCCTGCGCAACGGCCTGCAGACCTTTATCGTCAGCTGGCGCAACCCGACCAAGGCCCAGCGCGAGTGGGGCCTGTCGACCTACATCGAGGCGCTGAAAGAAGCCATCGACGTGATCCTGGCCATCACCGGCAGCAAGGACGTCAACATGCTCGGCGCCTGCTCCGGCGGTATCACCACCGCCGCCCTGCTCGGCCATTACACGGCGCTCGGTGAGAAGAAGGTCAACGCCTTGACCCTGCTGGTCAGCGTGCTGGACACCAAGCTGGATAGCCAGGTCGCCTTGTTCGTCAATGAACAGACCCTGGAAGCCGCCAAACGCCGCTCCTATCAGGCCGGCGTGCTGGAAGGCAGCGACATGGCCAAGGTGTTCGCCTGGATGCGGCCGAATGACCTGATCTGGAACTATTGGGTCAATAACTACCTGCTCGGCAACGAGCCACCGGTGTTCGATATCCTCTACTGGAATAACGACACCACCCGCCTGCCGGCGGCTTTCCACGGCGACCTAATCGAGCTATTCAAAACCAACCCACTGACGCGGCCACAGGCCCTGGAAGTCTGCGGCACGCCGATCGACCTGAAGCAGGTGACCGCGGACATCTTCTGCCTGGCCGGCACCAACGACCACATCACCCCCTGGGAAGCCTGCTACCGCTCGGCGCGGCTGTTCGGCGGCAAGATCGAATTCGTGCTGTCCAACAGCGGGCATATCCAGAGCATCCTCAACCCACCGGGCAATCCGAAAGCGCGCTTCATGACCAGCGACAAACTGCCGGCTGATGCGAAAGTCTGGCAAGAAGACGCCACCAAACATGCCGACTCCTGGTGGTTGCACTGGCAAGCATGGATGGCCGAACGCTCCGGCAAACTGAAAAAAGCCCCCAGCGTCCTTGGCAACAAAGCCCATCCGGCTGCCGAGGCGGCGCCGGGCACTTACGTGCATGAGCGCTAGGGAAGGATGAACGCTCAGCGTGCAGCCTCGACAACCGAGCCGGCACCCTAACGCAACAGCTTGCGTCACACTGCCCGCGGCACTCGGAAGTGCCGCCCAGCGCTCCAGCCTTTACCGGCCTGGGCGGCAGCCACGAAGCCGGCAAGGGAGGCCAGCTTCGTCATTCTGGGAAAGCGCTGGACCGCGTTCCCAGCAGTTCAATCCATAGGGCTCTGCGCATGCCGTTACCTTTTGTTTTTCGCACCATCGACCTCGACGGCCAGACCATCCGCACGGCTGTCCGCCCAGGCAAGGCGCACCTGACCCCACTGCTGATTTTCAATGGCATCGGCGCCAACCTGGAGCTGGTGTTTCCGTTCGTCCAGGCCCTCGACCCCGATCAGGAAGTGATCGCCTTCGACGTACCGGGAGTGGGTGGCTCCTCGACCCCCAGCCAGCCCTACCGCTTCCCGGGCCTGGCCAAGCTCGCCGCGCGCATGCTCGACTACCTGGATTACGGCCAGGTCAATGCGCTTGGGGTGTCCTGGGGCGGCGCCCTGGCGCAACAGTTCGCCCACGACTATCCCGAGCGCTGCAAGAAGCTGGTGCTCGCTGCCACCTCGGCCGGCGCCGTCATGGTGCCGGGCAAGCCCAAGGTGCTCTGGCGTATGGCCAGCCCACGGCGCTACATCCAGCCGTCTTACGGCGTGCAGATCGCCCCGCACATCTACGGCGGGGCCTTCCGCCGCGACCCCAATCTGGCCCTGGCGCACGCCAGCAAAGTGCGTTCCTCGGGCAAGCTCGGCTACTACTGGCAGCTGTTCGCCGGCCTCGGCTGGACCAGCATCCACTGGCTGCACAAGATCAGCCAGCCGACCCTGGTGCTGGCCGGCGACGATGACCCACTCATCCCCCTCATCAACATGCGCCTGCTGGCCTGGCGGATTCCAAATGCCGAGCTGCACGTGATCGACGACGGTCACCTGTTCTTGATCACCCGGGCCGAGGCCGTCGCGCCGATCATCATGAAGTTTCTGCAGGAGGAGCGGCAGCGCGCGGTCATGCACCCGCAGCCGACCCCGCTGCGCGGTCACTGAACAGCGCTTTGAACCCGCGCACCCATCCGGTACGACGCCGACCCACTTGACCCAATAGCGGGCCTCGTGTAACACAGTCGTTTCTTTGCGCGGTTGTCTGGAATGCACCTCCGGCGCGCCTTGGTACAAGCCTTGCTGCTTGCCAATTGACGTTGAGTCCCTTGATGGTTTGACGACGGAGTGTTGCCTCATGCGAGACAAATCTGCTGCGGACGCTGTGCCCGTACCCGCAGCCTTTATAAATGCGCAGAACGCCATGCTCGGCCTGCGCGGCCGCGATCTGTTTGCCACCGTGCGCTCCCTGGCCCTGCAGGGCCTGCGCCGACCTCTGCACAGCGCCAAGCATGCGCTGGCCTTCGGCGGCCAGCTGGGCCGCGTGCTACTCGGCGACACCTTGCATAAGCACAACCCCGACGATCCACGCTTTGCCGATCCGGCCTGGCGTCTCAACCCCTTCTATCGCCGCAGCCTGCAGGCCTACCTGGCCTGGCAGCAGCAGTTGAACAGCTGGATCGACGAGAGCGACCTGTCGGCGGATGACCGCGCCCGCGCGCGCTTCGTCGCCACCCTGCTCAGCGATGCGCTGGCACCCTCCAACAGCTTGCTCAATCCGCTGGCGATCAAGGAGCTGCTCAACAGTGGCGGCAGCAGCGTGTTCAAGGGCCTGCGCCACTTATACGACGACCTCCTGCACAATCACGGCCTGCCTCGCCAGGTCAGCAAACACGCCTTCGAAGTCGGCCGCAACCTAGCCGCCACTCCGGGTGCGGTGGTATTTCGCAACGAGCTGTTGGAGCTGATCCAGTACACGCCGATGAGCGAAAAGCAGTACGCCCGCCCGCTGCTGATCGTGCCGCCGCAGATCAACAAGTACTACATCTTCGACCTCAGCGCGGAGAAGAGCTTCGTCCAGTTCGCACTGAAGAACGGCTTACAGGTGTTCGCCATCAGTTGGCGCAACCCGGACGCCCGCCATCGCGAGTGGGGCCTATCGAGTTATGTCCAGGCCATCGAAGCAGCCCTCGATGTGACCCGCGCCATCAGCGGCAGCAAAGAGGCCCACCTGATGGGTGCCTGCGCCGGCGGCCTGAGCATCGCCGCCCTGCAAGGTCACCTACAAGCCAAGCGCCAGCTGCGCAAGGTCTCCAGCGCCACCTACCTGGTCAGCCTGCTGGACAGTCAGGTCGACAGCCCAGCCATGTTGTTCGCCGATGAGCAAACCCTGGAAGCCGCCAAACGCCGCTCCTATCAGAAAGGCGTGCTGGATGGCCGCGACATGGCCAAGGTCTTCGCCTGGATGCGCCCGAATGACCTGATCTGGAACTACTGGGTCAACAACTACCTGCTCGGCAAGCAACCTCCAGCCTTCGACATCCTCTACTGGAACAACGACAACACGCGCCTGCCGGCCGCCCTGCATGGCGATCTGCTGGACTTCTTCAAGCACAACCCACTCACCCATCCTGGCGGCCTGGAGGTCTGCGGCACGCCGATCGACCTGCAGAAGGTCACCGTCGACAGCTTCAGCATCGCCGGCATCAACGACCACATCACGCCCTGGGACGCGGTCTATCGCTCGGCCCTGCTGCTCGGCGGCAACAGCCGCTTCGTGCTGTCCAACAGCGGGCATATCCAGAGCATCCTCAACCCGCCGGGCAACCCCAAGGCCAACTATTTCGAGAGCGGCAAACTCAGCTCCGACCCACGCGCTTGGTACTTCGACGCCAAGCAGACCAGCGGCAGTTGGTGGACGCAATGGCTGGAATGGATTCAGCAACGCTCCGGCGAACAACGGGAAACCCAGTTGGCGCTGGGCAACCAGGAGCATCCGCCGATGGAGGCCGCACCCGGCACCTATGTACATGTGCGTTAAGCCTCGACTTAAACCTTGACTTGATCCTTGAGAACACTGGCCGGAGACCGTCCGGCCAGTTACCGTCCGCCTTCCGGCGGCCTGCATAAGAAGATTGGATGAAAACCCGCGACCGCATTCTCGAATGCGCCCTGACACTGTTCAATCAGCAGGGCGAACCCAACGTCTCCACCCTGGAGATCGCCAATGAACTGGAGATCAGCCCGGGCAACCTCTACTACCACTTCCACGGCAAAGAGCCGCTGGTCATGGAGCTGTTCGAACGCTTCCAGAGTGAGCTGGCGCCGCTGCTCGACCCGCCCGCCGATGCACGCCTGGGCGTCGAGGACTATTGGCTGTTCCTGCACCTGATCGTCGAACGCCTGGCGCACTACCGCTTCCTGTTTCAAGACCTGTCCAACCTGGCCGGGCGCCTACCCAAGCTGGCGCGCGGCATCCGCACTTGGCTGAACGCCTTGAAGCGCACCCTCGCTTCACTGCTGGCCCGCTTGAAGGCCGAGAATCAACTGGTCAGCGATACCCAGGCGCTCGGCCTGCTGGTCGAACAGATCACCCTGACCCTGCTGTTCTCCCTCGACTACCAACGTATCCTCGGCAGCAGTGGTGAGATTCGCCTGGTGGTATTCCAAGTGATGATGCTGGTGGCGCCGCACCTACGCGCCGAATCCCGCCAGGCGGCCGAGCATTTGGCGCAGCGCTATTTAGACACCTAAACGCGCGCCGAAACGCAAACGCCCGGCACTAGGCCGGGCGTTTTACTATCCGCCCACATCCACAAAAATCCACAAGCATCTCGCACACCATAGATAAATAGGGGGCTTTGACCTAATCTTACTCCACCAAACGCCAGTCAAACCCACCGAAAGCCGCAATCTAAAGTATGGGCTGAAGTATGGGCTGACGACAAAAAAGCGGAGAGCAGGCATGGGGACGCTGACAGCAAAAACAGTCGATAGGCTTGCGAAAGCCGGCGTAGTCGGTATGACAGGCGACAGTGGCGGCCTGTACTTCAAAGTCGGCAACTCTGGCGGGACAAGCTGGATATTTCGCTACAAGATCGCCGGCAAGAGCCGTGACATGGGCATTGGTAAATACCCAGAAACCACCCTAGCTGATGCACGCGCAAAGGCAGCAGATGCCCGCAAACTGACAAGCAGCGGCCACGATCCGTTAACTGCCCGAGACGCAGAACGCGAGCAAAAACGCTTGGCGGCAGAAGCGGAGCGAGCCAGGGAGGCTAGAAGAGTGACTTTCGAAACACTCGCCACTGACTATCTGGCAGCACATGGTTCGCACTGGTCAGCAGCGTGGCGCAAAGGCTGGCTGCGCAAGCTGGAGCTGTACGCCTTTTCGCATATCGGCAAGCTGCCAGCCGATAAGATCGAAACTGAGCATGTGCTGAAAGTGCTGCAACCAATCTGGGCGACTAAGACACGCACGGCTGACGAAGTGCGCGGACAGCTTGAGCAGATTCTCGACTCAGCAAAGGCACACGACCTGCGCGAAGGTGAAAACCCGGCACGCTGGCGCGGCCACCTAGACAACCTATTGAGCAAAGCTGAGAAAAAGAAGGCGAGAAAGCGCCAGCACTTCGCCGCGATGAAGTGGCAGGACTTAGGCGAGCTGATGACGAAGCTACGCAAGGATGAAAGCCGGGTGGCCGTGGCACTGCAACTGCTGCTGCTTACAGGCGCACGCTCGCACATGGTTCGCTTCGCGGTGTGGGACGAGTTCGACCTACAGGCTCGCACTTGGTCATTACCTGCCAAGCGCATGAAAACGGGCAAGCCTTTTGTCATACCGCTGGCTGATGAGGTTATCGCGTTACTGGAGAGCCTGCCCCCAGTTGGCGAAAGCCCCTACCTATTCCCCGGCATTGGACGCAGCGGGGTTATCCATGATGACGCCATGCGCGACCGACTTATATCGCACGGATACACAGGCGTGACCGTTCACGGCTTCCGTTCGACGTTCCGCGACTGGGCTGGCGAGTGCACCCACTTTCCCCGTGAAATTTGCGAAATGGCTCTGGCGCATGATGAGCGCGACCAGACCGAAGGCGCATATTCACGCACTGATTTTCTCGAAAAGCGGCGCGGACTGATGAGCGAATGGGCGCATTACGCGGACACCCAGCCACCAGCGAAAAACGTCATTCAAGGGGAGTTTAAGCGCGCATGAGCAACGACGAACAGCTTCGACAAATGCGAGAAACACAACGCGCCCAGGTTCGCGAGATTGCCGACTACCTGCGGGATGGCAAACCCCTCACCAAAAGGCAGGCGCAGCTTGCTGCGGGGCTTTTATACGTCGCCGCTGAGCGCCTGTTAGTTGAGCCGTCACCCCCGCCAGGTAGGCCGCCAAAGATACCCGATGACGCTTGCTGGAATTTCGTTTCTCGCACACGAAACGGAGAAGGAAAGAATAAGGTTATCGCGGATCTAGCCCAGCAATACGAAGTAAGCGTTGAGGCAATCAAGAAGAAAATAGGTAATACCGGCACGGCCGAAAGCAAAGCACTGGCCGAGGATAAAATGCGCATCGTTAGCGATTTTTTTGGGCCAGAAGAAAACTAATTACCCAGAGTTAGTTACTGGGGGCAATTTGCCAAAAACGAAATGCTTGACCCGTCCACTACGCGCCAGTTAGCGCAAAGGAGATTTGGTCATGGCCCACACTACTACCCACACCGCTACTCAACCCCGCCACATCATGCGTCTGCCGCATGTAAAAGCTGCCACCGGCTACGGTCGCGCCTGGATCTACCAACTGATGAGCGAAGGCAGATTTCCTCAGGCCCGACGCATAGGAACCCGCGCTGTAGGCTGGGACTCCTTGGAGATAGACGCCTGGGTAGCTGAACAACTGGGGGGCCAAAAATGAAAACGGCCACCCATTCCGAAGAACAAGGCAGCCACTCGCAAGGCAATTATACCAGCACCAGCGTCGCTAATTGCCCAGACTTTGAAGCACCCCCTCTAGAGGCATACGCCGATGCCATGCTTGACCGTGACGTGATCGAGCTGGGAGACCCTTTAGCCGATACATGGGCCTTCCACAGCTATGAAGACATGCGCGACCCAAGCCAGCCCTACACTGGGCCAGAGGTAGTGCATAGCGCATTAGGGCTGGGCGGTAAGCAAAGAAATCAACAGACCGGACAGCAATCGGCAGCCAGCCCAGGGAGCCAGGCCGAAGAAATCTTTGCGGTAGCCGACCCGAAGCCGCTGATGCCAGATATAAAAGATGCCGTGCCGTACCCGGTGGAAGCACTCCCACCGATCATGCGCGATGCCGCACGAGCCATAGCAGAGCATGTGCAAGCACCGCCGGCGCTGGCTGGTCAGTGCGTTATTGGTGCTGCCGCTTACTTGGCACAAACGCGAGTTAATGCGCCGCACATGCACAACTCGAACGGTATGCCTTGCTCACTGTTCTTGCTGACACTGGCCGATTCTGGCGACCGCAAAAGCGAATGCAGGAGACTGGCATTCAAGACGGTGGACGAAGCCGAGGAACAGGCCCGCACAGCGCATCGGCAAATCCACGATGAGATCAACAAAATGGCTGACGGGTTAAAGGGCAAGGATCTTGAGCGGTTCCTTGCTGAGCATCCACCGGCACCCGATCCGCGCACCCAATACAGCGATGCCACATTCGAGCGTATCGTGGGCGATATGATCCGAGGTGTGTCGGCAGCATCATGGGACACTGACGAAGGCGGGCAAGTGCTAGGAGGAGCATCACTCAAGGCAGACACCCGCACTGCAACCCTTGGCGGGCTGGTCAAAGCATTCGACACTGGCACATTCGAGCGCACCCGCGCGATTAGCAACCTTGACGGATCGGGCTTCGCCTACAACCGCCGACTGAGCGTTCATCTGCTGGCGCAAGCTGTGACTGTTGCCGCAGCACTGCATGACCCACTGTTGCGCGGCCAAGGCTTCTTACCGCGCTTTCTGTTCGCCAGCCCTGCCAGCATCGCCGGGACACGCTTTCTCACTGCTGAGCAGCTTAACCGCCAGTCTTATTCAGATCCGCGACTACGCCGCTACTGGGCGCGCTGTGAGGAGATTGCCGCAACCGCTCAAGCAATCAGCCCGGAAACCGGAGAAGTCAAACCGCAAGTCCTTGAGCTGACCCGGGACGCAGAGAACGACTGGCGTGAGTTTTATAACGAAGTGGAAGGGGAACAGTCGCCCCTTGGCAAGTTCGTCAACCTACGCCCATTCGCTGGCCGCGCTGGTGAAATCGCCCGCCGCCTGGCTGCCGTGTTCGCTTGCTTTGAAGGTCAGGGAGAAATCGACAGCGACTGTATGTGCCGTGCTGCCGAGATAGTCCGTTACTCCTTGAGCGAGTGGGCACGCTACACCGACAGCGAAGCGATAGACCCCAGCCTGAAAAAAGCTCAAGACCTGATTGATTGGCTCAAGGACAAAGGGTGGACGGCGTTTAGTAAAACCAAACTATCCCAGTGCGGCCCGACAGGTCTTCGCAGTAACGCAATACTCCGCGCTGACCTGCTAGGCATCCTGGTCGAGCATTACCACTTACTAACCAGTGACGGGAAGATATTCACCGTTAACTGAGTCCCGCTGCTAATGCTAAAGCCGCTAATGTAGCTAACTCACGAAAGGCTAACCGCTCAACAGTTAGCAGCTTTAGCAGGATTAGCATTAGCAGGCAGGGACTAGCTGAAACCCATGAGGCGCTGGCGAAGAACCTGCCTACGACTCATTGCACCGTTCCCAAATCTGACTGCCTTGGCTAGAAAGCGGTCAGCACTCACAGGTACAAATCAATCGTAGTAACCGACCGTTTCCTTCAACTGGTCAGAAAAACCATAGATTTCATCCAGCGAGACAATAGGATGCCGCGTCTCGACCTTTTCCTTGTTGAAAAGGCCAAGGTACTTCTGGCCTCGGTTGAAGTGCAGACGGCATAGGGGTTTGCGATTATTGTCATCGAGAAGAACGCCGAAATAGCTTTGCGTATCACGATGAATAATGCGCTTAGCATCAACCACGGTACGCACGATGGCCTTCACAATATGGAAGCCTTCAAGCTCGTCCAAGCTAGTAACAACAAGGTCTTCAGCTTGTTCAGCTTTCGTTTCTGTAGCAGTAACAGCATCAGAAACAGGAGCTTCAGCGGTATATGAAGGCAGTACAACGCCACTCATAGCTGACTTCAAGCGCTCGTTCACTTGGTCGCTCAGAAACTGTGCTGTTGCCTTCCGAGTAAGCACACCAAACTGGTCACGCACCTTCTGAGTAATGATGCCGTCATACACTTTCGCAGCGAAGAACTTAACAAACTCGTCACTTGGACTAGCGAACTGAGCAGCAATTTCTTTCTTGATCTGGCCGACATACTTCAGCTCACCGGCAGAACTGATAATCGACTCCACATCAAATGCCGACTTAGTGAGCTTTTGCAGTTCAGGCACCACATGCTCATCAATGTCGAGCAGGTCTAGCTCCAAGAATGGCTTCTCATCCATCTTGTTCGGCGCGTCGAGGTCGGTAAAGAACTTGTAAACCTGGCCATTGGTGAGAATTGAAATACGGGCGTTGGTGACATGGAAGTAGCGAAAGAGCTGCGATGCGTGATTCACATTCAGCGCTTCCCCAATCTTTTTGCACTCAATGAGAATCTGTACTTCGCCACCTTTCATAATGGCGTAATCGATCTTTTCACCCTTCTTGGTTCCCACGTCGCACACGTACTCAGGAATCACTTCAGTCGGGTCAAACACGTCATAACCCAAGACAGCATTAATGAAGGGCATAACGAATGCGTTCTTGGTTGCTTCCTCGGTCTGAATCGATGCGCCTTGCTGGCGAATCTTAGCGGCTAAGGCATTCAGCTTTTCAAGAAATTCCATGTCCCACTCCTTTGTATAGACGCCATCATCCTAGTTGCTGGTTTGCCACTACTGCAAGCCGGCAGCTTTAGGCGTGGCACCGCGTGCACCCCATAAAAAAGAACACCGAAACACGGGCCTAGGAGACGCTGGGCTTTTTTGTGCCTGATGCCCTGAGGCGCGGGCGACAGACTCACGCCGAAGTATGGGCCAAGGTATGGGCTGGACAATTAAATAAGCACGACCGCGCACTGCACTAGGCATACATAACGCAAACGCCCGGCACTAGGCCGGGCGTTTTTGATCCTGAAAGACTCAGGACGGGTTGCTTGGCGTCACCGCTGCGGTGGTTGCCGCCGGCGTGGCAGCAGGCGCGGCAGCCGGTGTCGCGACAGGCGCAGCAGGCTTGGCGGCTACTGGCTTAGCGGCCGCAGGCTTCGCTGCGGGTTTGGCCGCTGCTTTTGGCGCGGGTTTCGCGGCAGGCTTGGCTGCAGCTTTAGCTACTGGCTTGGCGGGCGCCTTGGCCGCAGGTTTCGCCGCGGCTTTGGCGGCGGGTTTGGCCGCAGCCTTAACGGCAGGCTTAGCCGCCGGCTTAACCGACTTGGCGGAAATGCCGGTCAGTTTTTCCAGCTGCTTGGTCAGGGTTTCCACCTTGCCGTGCAACTCTTTCACTTCGTTGCGACTCGGCACGCCCAGGCGCGAGATCGCGCTGTTCAGACGCTTATCAAACGCCTCTTCCAGCTCGCCCCACTTGCCCAAGGCCAGGTCTTTAACTTCATCGACCTTGGACCGGGCCGACTTGGCCGAGGACTTCACGGCACCGACTTGTTTCTCGACTTCGCTCTTGGCCAGCTTCTCGGCTTTCTCGCCATCTTGAACCAGGGTGTCGAACAGCTTGTTGCCGTCCTTGCTGATCTTCGAGTAAGCACCTAAGCCGGCCAGCCAGATTTGACGCGAGTACTTTTCAACTTCGCCAATCCAGGAGCTGCTCTGTTTTTCGACTTTCTTTTTAGCGACCATCCCGCTCTCCTTATTGAGTCTTAGCGACACGTGCAACCAATTCATTCAACACGTCCAGCTTAGCAGAGAGCGCATCAACGTCCTGGCGGGAAGGAATGCCGAAACGATTCAGCGCACTGGCAACCCGGCGATCGAAAGCTTGCTCGATTTTGTCGAGTTGCACTTCAACTTTGCCTTTAACGCTGGTCACGTTATGGCTCACGCTGCTCTTCACCGTATCGATCTGGCTATTCGCCGCTTCGACCTGCTCGCCGACCAGTTTCTTCCCTTGCTGCTCAACGCCTTCACCGGCCTTGACCAGCTCTTTCAGGTAGCCTGCGCCTTCCTGACCGGCCTTGGCGTAGGCGCCCAGGCCCGCCAGCCAGATTTGGCGACCGTAATGCTTAACGTCGGTCAGCAGGTTGGTTTTGCTTGCGGCTTTCTTTTTGACAGCAACTTTGGCCATGGTGCACCTCACGCGCAAAAGGTTTGAGGAAACGCCCACGAAATGCAGGCTTGAGCGCAAGGTAGCGAGGAAAATTAGAATCTACATACTAAGCGGCGAAATCAGCCGACTCAGACCAGATATTCATCCAGGCCTTTTTCGATTTCGCGCTTGATCGTGCCGCTCATGGCCGACAGCAACAGCCCCAGACTCAGCTCGACGCGCACCCGGTCGTCACCGACCGCAATCCGCCCCTCGGCACCGCTGCGCTTGAACTCGAGCACATCGCCAGCCCACTGGTAGCGCACCTCGTACTCACTGGCCAGACGCGCGGCGAGTTTCTCCGCTTTCGCACGGGCGGCCTCCCGGCCAAGGGAATGCGAACGTTCGACGGTAATGCGGGCCATGGGCAACTCCTGACTGCGACCTTAGGTCGCGCGACTATAGCAGCCCGCGCCAGCTTGCACGCCAACCACAGGCGTCCGTTGCCAAGACAAAGCCGGTCACCGGGATTAGAATGGCCGGCACTTTCTTCCGGTGACAGCGACATGAACGATCCGCGCAAAGGCAGTGATGCCGAACCGACCACCCACTTCGGCTACCAAAACGTGCCGGAAAGCCAGAAGGCCGACAAGGTCGCCGAGGTTTTCCACTCCGTGGCGGCCAAGTACGACCTGATGAATGACCTGATGTCCGCCGGCGTGCACCGCCTGTGGAAGCGCTTCACCATCGAACTGTCAGGCGTGCGCACCGGCAACCGCGTGCTGGATATCGCCGGCGGCACCGGCGACCTGACCAAGCAATTCGCCCGCCTGGTCGGCCCGACCGGCGAGGTGGTGCTGGCCGATATCAACGCCTCGATGCTGAAAGTCGGCCGCGATCGCCTGCTCGACCTGGGCGTGGCCGGCAACGTCAAATTTGTCCAGGCCGACGCCGAGAAGCTGCCGTTTCCGGACAACCATTTCGACTGCGTGACCATCGCCTTCGGCCTGCGCAACGTCACCCACAAGGAAGACGCCCTGCGCTCGATGCTGCGCGTGCTCAAACCGGGTGGCCGCCTGCTGGTGCTGGAGTTCTCCAAGCCGACCAGCAGCCTGTTGTCCAAGGCCTATGACGTCTATTCGTTCAGCCTGCTGCCGATGATGGGCAAGCTGATCACCAACGACTCGGAAAGCTACCGCTACCTCGCCGAGTCGATCCGCATGCACCCGGATCAGGAAACCCTCAAGGCGATGATGGTCGAGGCCGGTTTCGAGCGCGCCACCTACCACAACATGACTGGCGGCATCGTCGCGCTGCACCGCGGCATCAAGCCCTGATGCTGACTCAGGCTCTGCTGGCCGGCGTTGAGCACGGCGTCAATCGTGTGCTGCGCCTGGACAGCACGGCGCTGCCACGGCTCGAGCGCCTGGCTGGCAAGGTGATCGCGGTGGACTGCCGTGCCCCAACCGCGCAGCTGTTCATTCTCGCCGATGGCGCTGGCCTGCACTTGGCGGCGAACTGGGCAGGCGACGTCGCTTGCCGCCTGCGCGCGCCGGCTGCCAGCCTGCTGCGCCTGGCCACCAGCCAAGAGAAAACCGCCGTGCTGCACAGCCCGGCAGTCGAACTGCAGGGTGACAGCGGCGTATTACTGGAGCTCGCCGGCATCCTTCAGGATCTCGAGCTGGACTGGGAATACGAGCTGGCCCGCTGGCTTGGCCCGCTGGGTAGCCAGTTGCTCGGCGGCCACCTGAAAAGCCGTGTGCGCTGGACCAGCCAAAGCCTCGACAGCCTGCGCCAGAACCTCGCCGACTACCTCAACGAGGAGTCGCGCAGCCTGGTCGGCCAACGCGAAGCCGAAGCACGCTTCGCCGAATTGGATGGCCTCAAACTCGCCCTCGATCGCCTCGACGCGCGCTTCGAACGCCTCACCGTCACACTCCCCCTCACCCAAAAGCCTAGCGAACCCGCATGAAGCTGCTTGCCGTCCGCCGTCTGTTGCGCATCCAGCGCGTGGTCATCCGCTACCGCCTCGATGACTTGCTGCTCGAGCTGCCGTTGCCCTGGTGGCTGCGCGCGCTGAGCTATGCCCTGCCCTGGCGCTGGTTGCCGCGCACGGCGCTGCCGCTCTCGCGCGGCGAGCGGGTGCGCCTGGCGCTGCAAGACCTCGGGCCGATCTTTATCAAGTTCGGCCAATTGCTCTCCACCCGCCGCGACTTGCTCCCCGTGGATATGGCCGACGAACTGGCCAAGCTGCAGGATCAAGTCCCGCCCTTCGACCCCGCCCACTCGCTGGCGCTGATCGAGGAGCAACTGGGCGCCAAGGTCAGTGCGGTGTTTGCACGCTTCGACAGCCAGCCGCTGGCCTCGGCTTCGGTCGCCCAGGTGCACGCCGCGCAGCTGAAAAGCGGCGAGGAAGTGGTGGTCAAGGTGATTCGCCCGGGCCTCAAGCCGGTCATCCGCCAGGATCTGGCCTGGCTGTTCCTGCTGGCCAAACTGGCCGAACGCATCTCCACCGACGCGCGCCGCCTGCACCCGGTCGAGGTGGTCAGCGACTACGAGAAGACCATCTACGACGAACTCGACCTGCTCCGCGAGGCGGCCAACGCCAGCCAGTTGCGGCGTAACTTCGAGGGCTCGCCGCTGCTCTATGTGCCGCAGGTGTACTGGGACTGGTGCCGGCCGCAAGTGCTGGTGATGGAGCGCATCTACGGCATTCAGGTGACCGACCTCGCGACCCTCGCCGATCAGCGCACCGACATGAAACTGCTGGCCGAGCGCGGCGTGGAAATCTTCTTCACCCAGGTGTTTCGCGACAGCTTTTTCCATGCCGACATGCACCCCGGCAACATCTTCGTCAGCACCCGCCAACCGTGGAGCCCGCAATACATTGCGGTCGACTGCGGCATCATCGGCAGCCTGACCCCGGAAGATCAGGACTACCTGGCGCGCAATCTGATCGCCTTCTTCAAGCGCGATTACCGCAAGGTCGCGCAGCTGCATATCGACTCCGGCTGGGTGCCGGCGGAAACCAAGGTGAATGATTTCGAGGCGGCGATTCGCACCGTCTGCGAGCCGATCTTCGAACGGCCGCTGAAAGACATCTCCTTCGGCCTGTTGCTGCTGCGCCTGTTCCAGACCGCGCGGCGCTTCAATATGGAAGTCCAGCCGCAACTGGTGCTGCTGCAGAAGACCCTGCTGAATATCGAAGGGCTGGGTCGCCAGCTCTACCCGGACCTGGATCTGTGGAGCACCGCGCAACCGTTCCTCGAACGCTGGATGCGCGAACGGATCAGCCCGAAAAGCCTGCTGCACAACCTGCAGGCCCAGGTCGAGCAGGTGCCGCACCTGGCGCATATGACTCGCGACCTGCTCGAACGCCTGTCGCAACCCTATCCAACGCCCCCTGCGCCAACCGGGGGCGAACAGCGCGATGGCTGGCTGTTGCGCCTGACCGGTGCCGCGCTGATGGTCGGCGGTGCCAGTCTGGCGGCAACCGCCGCCTCGCTGGCGGCGCTGAGCGCCTGGCCGGCCTGGATCATGCTCGGCGCCGGGCTCTACCTCGTCGTGCGCCGATAGCCAGAGCGGCGACGCGCTGGCACACTGGGCCTATCCCGCTCAGGGTCACGGCGGATAACCCCGCGCGTTATACGCCCCCTAGATATGCATTAACGGCTACGCATTAACGGACAACCCATGAACGACTGGCTGGACGACATTAACTGGAATGCCGAGGGCTTGGTTCCGGCCATCGCCCAGGATCACAAAAGCGGCCGCGTGCTGATGATGGCCTGGATGAACCGCGAGGCGCTGAGCCTCACCGCCAGCGAGAATCGCGCCATCTACTGGTCACGCTCACGCGGCAAACTCTGGCGCAAAGGCGAAGAGTCCGGCCATGTGCAAAAATTGCATGAGCTGCGCCTGGACTGCGATGCCGACGTCGTCATCCTGATGGTCGAGCAGATCGGCGGCATCGCCTGCCACACCGGGCGGGAAAGCTGCTTCTATCGGGTATTCGAAAATGGCGCCTGGAAGATTGTCGAGCCAGTCCTGAAAGACCCACACGCCATCTACAGTGCACCCCACAGCTCAGCAGGACACCGCCATGAGTGACACCCTGACCCGACTGGCCGCAGTACTCGAGGCCCGCAAAGGCGCCGCGGCCGACAGCTCCTACGTGGCCAGCCTGTACCACAAGGGCCTGAACAAGATTCTGGAAAAGGTCGGTGAGGAATCGGTGGAAACCATCCTCGCCGCCAAAGACGCTGCCGTCAGCGGCGACTGCAGCGACCTGATCTACGAAACCGCCGACCTCTGGTTCCACAGCCTGGTCATGCTCGCCGCTCTCGGCCAGCATCCCCAGGCGGTGCTGGATGAGCTGGATCGGCGCTTCGGTCTGTCCGGGCATGCCGAAAAGGCCGCCCGCGAACCTTCGGCATAACGCATTTATTGAGAGGAGCAGCTCCATGGGTATTTTTGACTGGAAACATTGGCTCGTCATTCTGATCGTCGTCGTCCTGATCTTCGGCACCAAGAAGCTCAAGGGCCTGGGCAGCGATATCGGCGAGACGATCAAAGGCTTTCGCAAGGCCATGAGCGACGAGGAGAAACCCAGCGAGCCGCCGGTGCAACCGACCGCGCCGCTGAACCCGCCGCACACCATCGACGCGCAAGCGCAGAAAGTCGAAGAGCCGGCGCGCAAGGACTAGCAGTATGTTCGATATCGGCTTCTCCGAACTGCTGCTGGTCGGCCTGGTTGCGCTGCTGGTGCTCGGCCCCGAGCGCCTGCCCGGGGCGGCGCGCACGGCCGGCCTGTGGATAGGTCGGCTGAAGCGCAGCTTCAACGCGATCAAGCAGGAAGTCGAGCGCGAGATCGGCGCCGACGAGATTCGCCGCCAGCTGCATAACGAGCACATCATGGCGCTGGAGCAGGAGGCGAAAAACCTTATCGCCCCGCCACAGCCGTCGGCTGCCGTCGGCGAGCCTGTCACCAGCGAAACGCTGGTTGCCGAGACGCCGACTGCTGCGCCGCCCGGCAGCGTCGACCTGGCCGTAGCCACGTCCAGCGCCCCCGAAGCCTCTCAACCGCCGCGAGCCCCATGAGCGACCACAAGCCGGAACACGACCAGGAAATGCCGCTAGTCTCGCACCTCACCGAATTGCGTTCGCGCCTGCTGCGCTGTGTGGTGGCGGTGCTGCTGCTGTTCGGCGGGTTGTTCTACTTCGCCCAGGACATCTACACGGTGGTCTCGGCGCCGCTGCGCGCCTACCTGCCGGAAGGCGCGACCATGATCGCCACCGGCGTCGCCTCGCCCTTCCTCACGCCGTTCAAGCTGACCGCCTGGGTCGCGCTGTTCCTCAGCATTCCGGTGATCCTGCACCAGATCTGGGGCTTTATCGCGCCCGGCCTGTACAAGCACGAGAAGCGCGTGGCCATGCCCCTGCTGGTGTCCAGCATCCTGCTGTTCTACGGCGGCATGGCCTTCGCCTACTTCCTAGTATTCCCGCTGATTTTCCACTTCTTCGCCAGCGTCACCCCGGAAGGGGTGGCGATGATGACCGATATCAACGAGTACCTGGATTTCGTCCTGACGCTGTTCTTCGCCTTCGGCGTGGCCTTCGAGATTCCGGTGGCCACGGTGCTGCTGATCTGGATCGGCGTGGTCGACGTCGCCTACCTGCGCAAGATCCGCCCCTATGTGGTGATCGGCTGCTTCGTGGTCGGCATGGTGCTGACCCCGCCGGATATCTTCTCGCAGACCCTACTGGCGGTGCCGATGTGGCTGCTGTTCGAGATCGGCCTGTTCTTCGGCGGCATGATCCGCAAACGCGGCGAGCACCCGGATGATGCCCCAGTCAGCCCCGACGACGGCGACCAACCGCCCGCGACCCAGCCGTGAATCTGCTGCTGCTGGAGGATGCCGACTTCGTCGCGGCGGATCGCGTGATTCTGCAGGGCCGCCGCCTCAAGCACCTGCAGGAAGTGCATCGCGCCGAGTCCGGCGACAACCTGCGGGTTGGCCGCCTCAACGGTTTGATGGGCCGAGGCCAACTGCTGCGCCTCGAGGCCCAGGAGGCCGAGCTGCAGATCAGCCTGGACCAGCCGCCGCCGGCCAAATTACCGCTAACCCTGCTGCTCGCCCTGCCACGGCCGAAGATGCTCCGCCGGGTGCTGCAAACCGTCGCCAGCATGGGCGTGCCGCGGCTGATCCTGCTGAACAGCTACCGGGTGGAAAAGAGCTTCTGGCAGACGCCGTTTCTCGAACCGGCTGCGATCCATGAACAACTGATCCTCGGCCTCGAGCAGGCGCGCGATACGGTGTTGCCGCAAGTGCTGATCGAGAAACGCTTCAAGCCCTTCGTCGAAGATCGCCTGCCGCAACTGGCGGCGGGCAGTCTCGGGCTGGTCGGCCACCCTGGCGACTATCCATCCTGTCCGCGCGCCGTCGAACAGCCGGTGACCCTGGCCATCGGCCCGGAGGGCGGCTGGATTCCCTACGAAGTCGAGAAGCTGCACGCGGCGGGCTTGCAGCCGGTACAGCTCGGCGAGCGCATCCTGCGGGTGGAAACCGCCGTCACCGCGCTCCTCGCCCGGCTGTTCTAATCCACCAAATCGGGCAAACGCGAGACACTCAAGCGATCCGAAGCCCTAGCGGCCAGTTGGTTGGGGCAGGCGGTGGAAGCCCCTCCGGGGATTCCACCCTACTCATCTAATCCGGCAGCGGATCGTGAACAGGTGCTAAGCCCGCGACTTGGCGTGCCAGTGCGCCGGCAGCAACTGGCCCCGCAAGGTCGGCGCCTCGTGCAAATCCACATCCCGCGACGCCAACGGCTCACCACACTCGGAGCACACCAGCACGCCGTGCATGGCCTGCCCGCAGGCCTTGTGCACATGCCGAAGCGGCGCCCCCTCGACACCGCTCATATGCCGGTCGCCCCAGTTCACCAGCGCCAGCACCGCCGGGTACAGCTCGTGGCCCTTGTCGGTCAGCCGATATTCCTCGCGCAGTGGCCGCTGCTGGTACGCCTGTTTGACCAGCACCGCAGCCTCGGTCAGCTTCTTCAGCCGGTCGGCGAGCACATGCCGGGTGATGCCCAGGCGCTTTTCGAAATCATCGAAGCGCCGCACCCCGAGAAAACATTCCCGCAGCACCAGCAGGGTCCAACGGTCCCCCACCACCGACAAGGTGCGCGCCAAAGAGCAGGGTTGTTGATCGAGTTCTTCCCAACGCATGACGAAACCTCTGTAAGCCGGTGGCTCACAATAACTTGACAGGTTCTAAAAAGGAACTGACTATCCGACAAGGTTCCAAAATAGAACTTGGGAGAAAGCCATGACTGAACGCAAAGCGATACTAGTGATGGGCGCCGGCGATGCGACCGGTGGGGCGATAGCGAAACGCTTTGCTCGCGAGGGCTATGTCGCCTGCGTGGCGCGACGCCATGCCGAGAAACTCGAGCCTTTGGTCGATGAAATCGTCGCCGCCGGCGGTACGGCGCGCGCCTTTGGCTGCGATGCGCGGGTGGAAGAACAGGTGCTCAACCTGTTCGAAACCATTGAGCGGGAGATCGGCCCGCTGGAAGTGGTGGTGTTCAACATCGGCGCCAACGTGCAGTTTTCGATCAGCGAAACCACCGAGCGGGTCTACCGCAAAGTCTGGGAAATGGCTGCATTAGCCGGTTTTCTCACCGGCCGCGAAGCCGCACGGGTGATGCTGCCTCGCAAGCGCGGCAGCATTATTTTCACCGGCGCCACCGCCTCCCTGCGCGGCCGCGCGAATTTCTCCGCGTTTGCCGGCGCCAAGTTCGCCCTGCGCGCCCTGGCCCAGAGCATGGCCCGCGAGCTTGGGCCGCAGGGCATTCATGTCGCCCACCCGATCATCGATGGTGCCATCGACACTGCCTTTATTCGCGAGACCTTCCCCGAACTGTATCGGCTCAAGGAACAGGACGGCATCCTCAACCCCGAGCATATCGCCGAGACCTACTGGCAAATCCATTGCCAGCCTCGCGACTGCTGGGTGCATGAAATGGATCTGCGACCCTGGCTGGAAACCTTCTAAACAGCGGCTGCCCGTTTAACCATCCGAGACCAATAAGATGAGCAGATCCGTAGAGTTCTTTTTCGATTTCGGTAGCCCGACCACCTACCTGGCCTGGACCCAGTTGCCGAAAATCGCCGCCGACGCGGGCGCCGAGATCACTTGGCGGCCGATGCTGCTCGGTGGCGTGTTCAAAGCCACCGGCAACCAATCGCCGGTATCCATTCCGGCCAAAGGTCGCTACATGTTGCAAGACCTGGCGCGCTTCGCTCAGCGCTACGGCGTGCCCATGGCCTTTAACCCGCACTTTCCGATCAACACCCTGACGCTGATGCGCGGTGCCGCCGGCTACCTCGGTACGGCGCAGTTCCAGCCTTATCTGAAGGCGGTGTTCGAGGCCCTGTGGGTCGAGCAGAAAAACCTCGGCAAACCCGAGGTGGTGGCCGAGGTGCTGAGTGCGGCGGGGCTGGACCCGGCGGAGTTCGAACGGCTGGTGAATGACGAGGCAGTCAAGCAAAGGCTGAAAAGCATCACCGAAGAAGCGATCCGGCGCGGCGCGTTCGGCGCACCAACCTTCTTCGTCGGCAACGAAATGCACTTCGGCCAGGATCGCCTCGACTTTGTCGCAGAGGCACTGAATAAGACCTGAGATGACCAGTAAGGCCTCGCAGATCAACGCCGCGAGGCCTTACGCATGACCTACAGCACCTGCTTGAGAAACGCCTGCGCCCGCGGGTCTTTCGGCTGGGCGAAGAATTGCGCGGGAGCGGCATCTTCCAGCAGCTTGCCGTGGTCGAAGAACAGCACGCGATCCGCCACCTCACGGGCGAAGCCCATCTCATGGGTGACGCAGACCATGGTCATGCCTTCCAGCGCCAGGGTCTTCATCACGTCGAGCACCTCGCCGACCATTTCCGGGTCGAGCGCCGAGGTCGGCTCGTCGAACAGCATCACCTTCGGCTCCATGCACAGCGCCCGGGCGATGGCCACGCGCTGTTGCTGGCCGCCGGACAGGCGCGAGGGAAACTCGTCGGCCTTCTGCGCGATGCCGACCTTGGCCAGCAGCGCCCGCGCCTTCTCCTCGCGTTCGGCCTTGCCGCGCTTGCGCACCACCTTCTGCGCCAGGCAGAGGTTCTCCAGCACGGTCATGTGCGGGAACAGGTTGAAATGCTGGAAGACCATGCCGACTTCGCGGCGGTAGGCGTTGACGTCGGTCTTCGGGTCGGCCAGGTCGAGGCCGTCGATGCTGACCGAGCCGGAATCGAGCTCCTCCAGGCCGTTCAGGCAGCGCAGGAAGGTCGACTTGCCGGAGCCGGACGGGCCGATCACCACCAGCACCTCGCCCTTGTCCACCCGCGTGCTGACGTTATCCACCGCGCGCACCACCTGCCCACGGGTATCGAAGACTTTTACCAGATCGCGAACTTCAATCACTTTGCGCGAGCCTCCGTTCGAGCCGGCTGGCGATTTGCGACAGCGGCAGGTTGATAACCAGGTACAGCGCGGCCACGCAGAACCAGATCTCGAAAGTCGAGAACGAGGTGGTGATCGCCTCGCGACCGCTCTTGGTCAGCTCGGTGATGGCGATCACCGAGACCAGCGAGGTGTCCTTGACCAGGCTGATGAACTGCCCGGCCAGCGGCGGCAGCACGCGTTTGAACGCCTGCGGCAGGATCACATGGCGCATCGACTGCGGTGCGGTCAGGCCCAGCGAACGGGCCGCCTCGCCCTGGCCCTTGGCGATCGACTGCACTCCGGCGCGCACTATCTCGGCCACATAGGCACCGGTGAACAGCGCCAGCGCCGCGACCCCGGCGAACTCGCGGGAGAGGTTGAGCACGGTGCCGATGAAGAAGTAGAAGATGAAGATCTGCACCAGCAGCGGCGTGCCGCGCACCAGCTCGACATAGACGGTCGACAGGTCGCGCAGAGTCGGGTTGCTCGACAGCCGGCAAAGCCCGGTGAACAGCCCCATCAGCAACCCCAGCGCACCGGAGGCGACGGAAATCCAGAGGGTGGTCCACAGCCCCCACAGCAGCGGCCCGGCCGCCCAGTGCCGGGTCACGCCGATCACATCGCCTTCGGCCACCTCGTCGCCAGCCGCGACCAGCAGGCTGTCCTTGGCCACCTCGAGCAACTGTTTGCCACCGGCGCTATCGAGTAGCGTCACGCGGGCCCGCTCGCCGTCCAGGTCGACCGCCTCGACCTGGGCAAGGTCAGCGGCCCGCTGGGCCTGCTCGGCCTGGTAGGCAAAGTACTGTGGCACGCGACTCCAGCGCCACTCGTAGGAAATCAGGGAGGTGGCGTACCAGAGGCTGCACGCCAGGCCGATCAGAATCAGCCCGGTCAGTACATGCCAGGGCCACAGTGGTTTTTTCCGTTTAGCCACGAGCTTGTTCCACGAAAAGTGTTTCCAAATAACCAACGCGCAGGACAAGCCTGCGCGTTGGGAGTCCAGCTAACAGCGAGCGTAGGCCCTGTTTAAGATCGTCGCGAGCGCAGGTCAGGCAAGGCGAAAATAGGCGAGGAAGCGGAGTTGACTGTAGTCAATGAGCATGACTCCCTTCGGTCGCCCCTCCGGGGCCGCGCTAAAGCGCGTTAGCCGCAAGCGGCTTGCCGACCCCTCAACGCAGCATCACGCGCGAAGCCCGCAGCAGATATTAAGCAGGGACTTACTCCATGTCTTTCAACCAAGCCGTGTTCTTAAACCACTTGGCATGGATACGCTCGTAGGTGCCGTCTTCACGAATCTGGTGCAGGTAGTTGTTGATCCAGTTGAGGCTGTCGTAGTCGCCCTTCTTCAGACCAAACGCCAGCGGCTCGTAGGTGAACGGTTCAGGCAGATACACCAGCTTGCCGGCGCCGGCCTTGTTCACCGCCACCACGTTGTAGGGTGCGTCGTAGATGAAGGCATCGGCCTTGCCGTTGACCACGTCCATCACCGCTTCCTGCTCGTTGTCGAAGCCGTTGTACTTGGCCTGGCTGATCAGCTTCTTGGCGACCATCTCGCCGGTGGTACCGATCTTGGAGGTGATGCGGTACTGCGGATCGTTGAGGTCCTTGTAGGACTTGATCTTGCCTTCCAGTTCCTTGCGGATCAGCAGGGTCTGGCCGACCACGATGAAGGGCTCGGAGAAATTCAGGCGCAGGTTGCGCTCCTGGGTCAGGGTCATGCCGGAGCCGATCATGTCGAACTTGTCGGTCAGCAGGGCCGGGATGATCCCGTCGTAACCGGTGGAAACCAGCTCCAGTTTGACGCCCATGGCTTTCGCCATGTTCTTCAACAGATCGACCTCGAAGCCGATGATCTCACCGCGCTTGTTGGTCATCTCGAACGGCATGTAGGTCGGGTCCATGCCGACCCGCAAGGTGCCGCTCTTCACCGCGTCATCAATGGCACCGGCGTTGGCGCCGAGACCGGTCAGGGCGCAGGCGGAAAACAGCAGTGTCGCGAGAAACTTTTTCATTCGCTCTCCTAGCAATTGGCAGATTGTCTGGGGTGATGCCCAAGCCCGCAGGCCTTGGGCGCTCATGCTAACCGCCGTAAGCGTGGCTGGCGAGTCTGTACTGCGCAAGCAGCAAGCCAGAGATTGGCCCTGTGCCATCAGGTTTCCAGCAGGAAAGTCACCGGCCCATCGTTGATTAGATGCACCTGCATATCCGCACCGAGTTGTCCGCTCGCGACCTGCGGATGCTTGTGCCGCGCCTGCGTGACCAGGTAATCGAACAAGGCCGCGCCTTGCGCCGGTGGTGTCGCACTGGAGTCGCCGGTAACCATTGCGGCCAAAGGTCGTTATATGTTGCAAGACCTGGCGCGCTTCGCTCAGCGCTACGGCGTGCCCATGGCCTTTAACCCGCACTTTCCGCTCAACACCCTGATGCTGATGCGCGGCGCCGCCGGTTACCTCGATACGCCGCAGTTGCAGCCCTATCTGAAGGCGGTGTTCGAAGCCCTGTGGGTCGAGCAGAAAAACCTCGGCAAGCCCGAGGTGGTGGCCGAGGTGCTGAGTGCGGCGGGGCTGGACCCGGCGGAGTTCGAACGGCTGGTGAATGACGAGGCGGTCAAGGAACGGCTGAAAAGCATCACCGAAGAGGCGATCCAGCGCGGCGCGTTCGGCGCACCGACCTTCTTCGTCGGCAACCAAATGCACTTCGGCCAGGACCGTCTCGACTTCGTCGCCGAGGCGTTGGCTCAGCAAGTCTGATAACTGACCTGTAGGAGCGAGCTCTGCTCGCGATTCCGGTCAACGCAGATACCGCCGATCGCCAGCAGAGCTGGCTCCTACAAAAATCCGCCCCATAGCGACGTTGAGGGCAGGCTCTACAGCCCTTCGGCAAACAACTGGGTGACCCGCTCGGTCAGTTCGAGCGCGCTCATTCCGGCCTGGGCCGCCTCGCTCAGCTGGCGATCCAGCAGCAGCTGGGCGAGGCCATGCACCAGACTCCAGGCTCGCCGAGAACATCAGGGCGAAGCGCCCGGGTTGCTCCAGGGCAAAGCGCACATAGCACTGGCCGACCGCCTCGGCGCGCCCGGAGTCGCCAACTGGCCGGCGCGCTGCTGTTCGCCGGCAGCGACCACCTGCTGACGCCGGAACGCTATCTGCCGATGATGCCGGGCTTTCTGCCCTATCCCCTGGAGCTCGTGCTGCTCACCGGCCTCTGCGAGCTGGCCGGCGCCATCGGCCTGCTGCTGCCGCGCTGGCGGCGCTGGGCGGCCATGGCCCTAGCGCTGTATTTCGTCTGCGTGTTTCCGGCCAATATCAAGAACGCCCTGAACGGCCTGAGCGTCGACGGCCTGCCTAGCACCCGGTGGTACTACTGGCTGCGTCCGCCGTTCCAGCTGCTGATCCTGCTCTGGGCGCTGTGTGCCGGCGAGCTGATCGGCCGGCGGACCGCCGGAGAGGCGGCGTCCAAGCCTCGCGAACAAGGGACGCCGGCCCCTAGTTGAGCGGCTGCAGCCGTAAGGCTGGCCGGGCCGAACCGCCGCTAAAAGTCTTGGCACCCGACTGGCTGGCTGTGGTCAGATCAGCAAAGCCTGCCCACGGAGTCGAACGCCATGCGCCCCTTGACCATCGACCTGCTGCGCCTCGAACAGGCCCTGGACAGCCGGGAAGAGCTCGAGCATTACCTTGATCTGGAAACCGGCGCCATTATGGCCATTCCCCCGGGCGAACCCGCGCCGGGGGCCGCCGAGAAGTACGAGGTGCAGCCGGACCGCTACCTGCTGATCGAGCCCCTGGCGCCCGGCCAAGCCCTGGCCATGCGCGAGGCCTTTCTCTTCACCCAGCACGACCCGCATGCCCATGCCGCGCTCAGCCATGCCTTGGCCGGGCGCAAGCCGCTGCGGACCTTTGGCTATGCGCTGGAAACCTTTCCCCAGGCGCGCCAGGCCTGGCTCGAGTACCAGGCCGAGCAACTGCGTGAGTATGCGCTGGAATGGCTGCAGGCCAATGGCCTGGAGGCGACGGCGCGGGACTAGCGCGGCCTGTCCCGCCAGCGGCTGGCGCCGCGCGGGAATGCCGGAGTGGCGTGGCCTCAAGGGCTCAGCCAGCCGCGCTCCAGCGCATATTTCACCAGCCCGGCCGGGGTATCCACGCCCAGCTTGCGGCGGATGCTCAGGCGGTGGGTCTCGACGGTGCGCACGCTAATGTCGAGCGCGCGGGCGATGGCCTTGTTGCTCAGGCCCTGGGCGAGCATCCGCAGCACCTCGCGCTCGCGCGGGGTCAGCTCGCCGTCCTCGGCGGCGGGACTGGCCATTTTGCGCAGGAGATCGGCGCTGTAGTAGCTGCCGCCGGCGGCAATAGCGTCGATAGCCGCGACTATTTCCCGCGAGGCGGCATCCTTCAGCACATAGCCGCGTGCGCCGGCGCGGATCGAGCTGGTCACGTATTCGGGGTGGTCGTACATGCTCAGGATCAGGATCTGGATGCCGGGATACTGGCGACAGAGCGTCTCGGTCAGTTGCAGGCCGGTCATGTCTTTCATGCCGATATCGACCAGCAGCAGGTCGGGCCGGATCTTGCTGACCAGGTTGAGCGCCTCGGCTCCGCTGCCGGCTTCGCCCACCACTTCCAGCTGCGGCATGGCCGCTAGCAGGGCGCGCAGGCCATCGCGCACCAGCGCGTGGTCATCGACGAGGGCGACACGGATGCGCGCGGGATATGGGGCGGTGCTGGACATGGCTAAGGCTCTGTTGACGTATTTTTGCGATCCGCGTTGCTGCGTCAAAACCCGCCAGGCTAGGCGCGGGACGCCGATAATGGTTATCCCTTATCAAGTCCCGCAACGCCGCATGGCGGGTTTTGCCGCGCAACCCGAAGGGACGGGGTCCTCTTGTCGCAGGCCTGCGTTACTCGTCGTTCATTTGGAGCGACCAAACCTCTCTCCTCGCGCCTTGCCCTGCGACAAGAGGGCCGCCGTCGCGGCCGCAGAAATACGTCAACAGAGCCTAATCTGGTAGCGGCAGAATCACCATGAGCTCGGTGCGGCCGGGTGCCGACGATAGCGTAAAACGGCCGCCCAGATGCTCGATTCTTTCCCGGATATTGCGCAGGCCGATGCCACCGCTGTGGGCCTGCTCGATCCGCGCGAGGTCGAAGCCGATGCCGTCGTCGCAGACCCTGAGCTGCACGGCCGGGCCGCTCTGGGCCAGCGCTATGCTGACGCTCTGGGCCTGGGCGTGGCGTTCGATATTGGTCAGCGCCTCCTGCACTATGCGAAACAGCGCGACCGACTCGCGGTCCGGCAGGCGCGCGCCGGCCAGCCGTTCCTGGTACTCGACCGCCAGCCCGCTGCGCCGCTCGAACTCGGCCGCCAGCTGGCCGATGGCGGCCGCCAGGCCGAAGCTGTCGAGCAGCGAGGGGCGCAGGTCGTGGGAGATGCGCCGGACCTCGGCGATGGCCTCGCCGAGGCGCGCCAGCCCGCCGCGCAGCGTGCCCAGCGCCTGGGCCCGGCCGGCCTCCAGCTCGTGGCAGGCCAGTTCCAGCTGGAACTTCACCGAGACCAGCAGCTGGCTGATGCCGTCGTGCAGCTCGCGCGAGACCCGCGAGCGCTCCTCCTCCTGCGAGCTGACGATGCGCTGGGCCAGCAGCTGCAGCTTGCGGTCGGCCAGGCGGTGCTCGCTGAGGTTGAGCGTCAGCCCGCCGGCGAACACCAGCAGCACCGCCACCAGCGCCACCCCGGCGATCGCCCACATGGTGCCGCGGATGTTCGCCGCCACCTCGGCCCGCGCCTGGCCGGTGGCCTGCTCGACGTCGTCGAGGTAGAGGCCGGTGCCGAGCATCCAGCCCCAGCGGTCGAGCATCACCACGTAGGCGAGTTTCTCGGTCAGCTGGCCGGTGGAGGGCTTCTGCCAGTGGTAGCGCTGGAAGCCATCGCCGCTGCGGGCGCTGGTCAGCAGCGCCTGGATCGCGTGCACGCCGTAGGGGTCGGTCATGGTCAACAGGTTACGGCCCACCAGTTCCGGCTGGCGCGGGTGCATCAGGTTGCGACCGGTGCCGTCGTAGACGAAGAAGTAGCCGTCGCTGCCGTAGTCGAGGCCGGCCAGCGTGGCCAGCACCTGCTGCTGGATGGCGGGGTCGTCGCGGCCGCTGCCGTAGAGCGGCGTGATCGCGCTCAGGGCCAGTTCGACGTAGTGCTTCAGTTCGGTCTGCTTGCTGGCGATGATGCTGGTCTCGATCAGCCGCGCCTGCTGTTCGCCCAGCCGCTGGGCATGCAGCAGCACCAGCGCGCCGATCACGGCGCTGGCCAGCAGGAGCGGCAGGATGGCGAGGGCGACGATCTTGTGTTTGAGCTGCATGGGGGGCCGTTAGCGGCGGCGCGGACTATGTAGTTTTACGTAGGCGCTGGCCGGTAGTTCTGCGAATTCTAACAAAGCGGGCGCGGAGTGATAGTGGCCGGGCTCCCCACCCTGGGGATCAGTCCTTATAAAAATTACCGCCGCAGGCCACGCAGCCGACGGCAGGAGACAGCAATGACCCGACTGGCCAGCCATCTCGCTTGGTTTGCCGTCGCAGTGCTCGGCGCATTCGCGCTGGGCACCGTGGCGCTGCACCGTGGCGAAACCATCAATGCCTTGTGGATAGTGGTCGCCGCCGTGGCGGTCTACCTGATTGCCTACCGTTACTACGCGCGCTTCATCGCCACCCGAGTGCTGCAGCTCGACCCGCAGCGCATGACCCCGGCGGTGCGCCACAACGACGGCCTCGACTACGTGCCGACCAACAAGCACGTGCTGTTCGGCCATCACTTCGCCGCCATCGCCGGTGCCGGGCCGTTGGTCGGGCCGGTGCTGGCCGCCCAGCTGGGCTACCTGCCCGGCATGCTGTGGATCCTGGCCGGCGCGGTCGTGGCCGGGGCGGTGCAGGACTTCATGATCTTGTTCATCTCCACCCGCCGCGATGGCCGCTCGCTGGGTGATCTGATCAAATCCGAGCTGGGCCCGGTGCCCGGCGTGATCGCCCTGTTCGGCACCTTCATGATCATGGTGATCATCCTCGCGGTGCTGGCGCTGATCGTGGTTAAGGCGCTGGCCGAAAGCCCCTGGGGCACCTTCACGGTGGCGGCCACCCTGCCCATCGCGGTGTTTATGGGCATCTATAGCCGCTATCTGCGACCCGGCCGCATCGGCGAGGTGTCGATCATCGGCTTCGCCCTGCTGATGCTGGCCATAGTCGGCGGCGGCCAGGTCGGCGCCAGCCCGTACTGGGCACCGCTGTTCACCTTCACCGGCGTGCAACTGACCTGGGCCCTGATCGGCTACGGTTTCATCGCCTCGGTGCTGCCGGTGTGGCTGGTGCTTGCGCCGCGCGATTACCTCTCCACCTTCCTCAAGATCGGCACCATCCTCGGCCTCGCCATCGGCATCCTGATAGTCGCCCCGGAGCTGAAGATGCCGGCGCTGACCCAGTTCATCGACGGCAGCGGCCCGGTCTGGTCCGGCAGCGTCTTCCCCTTCCTGTTCATCACCATCGCCTGCGGCGCGGTGTCGGGCTTCCATTCGCTGATCTCCTCGGGCACCACGCCCAAGCTGCTGGAAAACGAGGCGCACGCGCCCTTTATCGGCTACGGCGGCATGCTGATGGAGTCCTTCGTCGCCATCATGGCGCTGGTGGCGGCCGCCTGCGTCGAGCCTGGGGTGTATTTCGCCATGAACAGCCCGGCCGCGGTGCTCGGCACCAGCGCCGAATCGGCCGCCCAGGCGATCGCCCAGTTCGGCTTCGTGGTGACCCCGGAGATGCTGACCCAGACCGCCCACTCGCTGGGCGAGACCAGCATCATCTCGCGGGCCGGCGGCGCCCCGACGCTGGCGGTGGGCATGGCCGAGATCCTCTCCCAGGTGATCGGCGGCGACGGCATGAAGGCCTTCTGGTACCACTTCGCCATCCTGTTCGAGGCCCTGTTCATCCTCACCGCGGTGGACGCCGGCACCCGCGCCGGGCGCTTCATGCTGCAGGACCTGCTCGGCAGCTTCGTGCCGCGCCTCAAGCGCACCGACTCCTGGGCCAGCAACCTGATCGCCACCGGCCTGTGCGTCTCGGCCTGGGGCTATTTCCTCTACCAGGGGGTGGTCGATCCGTTCGGCGGCATCAACACCCTGTGGCCGCTGTTCGGCATCTCCAACCAGATGCTGGCGGCCGTGGCGCTGATCCTGGCGACCGTGGTGCTGTTCAAGCTCAAGCGCCAGCGCTATGCCTGGGTCACCGTGGTGCCGGCCAGCTGGTTGCTGGTCTGCACCCTGTATGCCGGCTGGCTGAAGGTGTTCTCCGACAATCCCAAGGTCGGCTTCCTCGCCCATGCCGCCAAGTACCGCGCCGCGCTCTCCGAGGGCATGCTGCTGGCGCCGGCCAAGAGCCTGGAGCAGATGCAGCGGGTGGTGTTCAACGACTACCTGGATGCCGGCCTGGCGCTGCTGTTCATGCTGGTGGTGCTGAGCGTGCTGAGCTATGGCATCCGCGCCTGCCGGCAGGCCTGGCAAAGCGCGCATCCGACCGCCCGGGAAACCCCATTCCAGAGCGTGCCGGTTGGCACCGAGGCCTGAGGCGTGTTCGAACAGCTGGAAAAGCTGGGCAAGTACCTGGGGCAGGCCGCCAACCTGATGGTGGGCCTGCCCGATTATGATGCCTATGTCCTGCATATGCAGAGCACCCACCCCGAGCGGGCGCCGATGAGCTACGAGGCGTTCTTCCGCGACCGGCAGGAAGCCCGCTACGGCGGCGGCGAAGGCCGCTGCTGCTAGCGGCCTGGCTGCCGACTACCCACGGTTTTTTAGAACCTGTTCAAGATCATTGAACGGGTTCTTAGGAGTGGCCCGCATGACGACTGCACTTCCCCCCATCCCGGTCACCCTGCTGACCGGTTTTCTCGGCGCCGGCAAGACCACCCTGCTCAACCGGCTGCTGAGCGCGCCCCATGGCCTGCGCATCGCGGTGATCGAGAACGAGTTCGGCCCGGTCAATATCGACAGCGCCCTGCTGGTGCGCGAGACCGCCGAAGTGATAGAGATGACCAACGGCTGCCTGTGCTGCACCATCCGCGGCGACCTGGTCGGCCACCTCCAGGCACTGCAGCGCCGCCGCGCCGCCGGCGAGCTGGCGTTCGACCGCCTGGTGATCGAGACCACCGGGCTGGCCGACCCGACGCCCCTGGTGCAGACCTTTTTCGGCGAGCCGACGCTGCTCGAGGCCTACCAGCTCGACGGCATCCTCACCCTGGTCGACGCCCTGCACGCCGGCCAGCAGTTGGACCGCCACCCGCTGCTGCGCAAGCAGATCGGCTTCGCCGACCGCCTGCTGATCAGCAAGGCCGACCTGGTGTCGAGCGCGGCCCTGGCCGCCCTGGGCGAGCGGCTGGCGGCGATGAACCCGCTGGCCCCACAACTGGTGCTGCGCCCGGGTGAGCTGCCGCTCGCCCAGCTGTTCGAGCTGCGCGGCTTCCATCTCGACGCCGCCGCGCCCGGCCCGGCGCTGGCGGCCGCGACGGGGCGATTCCAGCCGCTCGGGCGCTCCTTCGCCGACGACATCGCCGCGCTGCACTGGCAGCACCAGGGCTGGGTCGACCGCCAGCGGGTCGGCGCGGTGGTGCAGGGCGTGCTGGCCGTGCGTGACGACCCGTGCCGGCTGATCTTCCAGGGCGTACACCGGATCGCCGGCTTCGATTACGGCCAGGCCTGGGCAGCGGACGAGGCGGCCCGCTGCGATATAGTGCTGATCGGCCGCCAGTTGCCGACGGCGCGACTGCAAGCCGAATTGACCGCCTGCGCAGTCATCTGAGCCGGCTGCTTGGGCTGCCGCGCCGCAACAAGCCGGCCGGGCGAGCAAAGGGCGTTCAGACTTCCAGCAGAAAAGTCACCGGCCCATCGTTGATTAGATGCACCTGCATATCCGCACCGAATTGTCCGCTCGCGACCTGCGGATGCTTGTGCCGCGCCTGGGTGACCAGGTAATCGAACAAGGCTGCGCCTTGCACCGGCGATGCCGCACTGGAAAAGCTTGGGCGCAGACCACTGTTGGTGTCGGCGGCCAGGGTGAATTGCGAAACCAGCAGCAAACCGCCGCCGATATCGCTGAGCGACAGGTTCATCTTGCCTTCGGCGTCGCCGAACACCCGGTAGTTGAGCAGCTTGTGCAGCAGCTTGTCGGTACTCGCCTGGGTGTCCTGCGGCTCGACCCCGACCAGCACCAGCAGGCCCTGGTCGATGGCGCCGACGGTCTCGCCAGCCACTTCGACCCGCGCGCCGCGCACGCGTTGAATCAGCCCTTTCATGCTTCTTCGGGCGGCAGGTTGAGCAGACGGCGGGCGATCTGGTTGGCCGCGCGCACCAACGCATCGGTGATGCCCGGCTCGGAGGCCGCATGGCCGGCGTCGCGGATCATCTGCAACTCGCTGTTCGGCCAGGCCTGGTGCAGCTCCCAGGCGTTGTCCAAGGGACAGACCACGTCGTAGCGGCCATGCACGATGATACCCGGCAGATGGGCGATCTTCGGCATGTCGCGGATCAGTTGATCCGGCTCGAGGAAGGCATTGTGGATGAAGTAGTGGCACTCGATCCGGGCAATCGACAGCGCGCGCTGCGGCTCGGAGAAACGGTCGACTACCAGCGGATTGGGCCGCAGCGTCGCGGTGCGCCCCTCCCAGGTCGACCAGGCCTTGGCCGCGTGCATCTGGGCGATCTGATCCGCGCCGGTCAGGCGCTTATAGAAGGCCTGCACCAGCTCGCCGCGCTCTTCCAGCGGAATCGGCGCCAGGTAGTCCTGCCAGTAATCCGGGAACAGCCGGCTGGCGCCCTCCTGGTAGAACCAGTGAATCTCCTGCGGGCGGCAGAGGAAGATGCCGCGCAGGATCAACGCATGCACACGCTCGGGATGGGTCTGCGCGTAGGCCAGCGACAGAGTCGACCCCCAGGAGCCGCCGAACAGCACCCATTTGTCGATGCCCAGGTGCTCGCGGATGCGCTCCAGATCCGCCACCAGATGCCAGGTGCTGTTGTTCTCCAGGCTGGCGTGCGGGCTGGAACGGCCGCAACCGCGCTGATCGAAGGTGATGATGCGATACAGGTTGGGATCGAAGAAGCGTCGGCTCAGCGCGTCACAGCCCGCGCCTGGGCCACCGTGGATAAAGACTACGGGCAAACCATCCGGCGAGCCGCTCTCGTCGACGTAGAGTACATGCGGCGCCTCCACGGCCAACTCGTGGCGGGCGTGGGGCTTAATCTCCGGATACAAAGTCTGCATGGTGCGCTCCCCTGTCTTTGCCTACGGTCCCTGCTGGGCGCCGCTCTGATGCTCTGCCGGGCATCATAACCATGAAAAGGGCGTTCAGCATGTCGGCACGGATATTTAGCCTGCCCCTGTTACTGATTTTCGCCCTGTTGGCCGGCCGCGACGCTCCGCAAGCGGCGCTGGACGCTGCGGTGCAGCCACTGCAGGCCAAGCTCGAGGCGAAACAACCCGGCGCCGCCGGGCGCTCAGCGATGCCCCGGATGGGCTTCCTGGCCCCATGCCAGGTAGGTTTCCAGCAATTTGCGCAGGACCACGCGGGCATCGGCAGCGAGGTCTTCACGGAAGGCGAAGGGCTCGGCCTCGTCCATATAGATGCACTGCGCCAGCTCCAGCTGGACCGCATGGATATGGTTGTCGGGTTTGCCGTAATGGCGGGTGATATGGCCGCCCTTGAAACGCCCATTAAGCACATTGGTGTAGGCCGGCGCTGCGGCGCAGACCTGCTTGAGCCGTTGCGCCAGTTGCGGGTCGCAGCTGGCGCCGTCATGGGTCCCGAGGTTGAAGTCCGGCAGGCGGCCGTCGAACAGGTGCGGCACTCGTGAGCAGATCGAATGGGCATCGAACAGCAAGGCGTAGCCGAACTCGTCACGCAGCCGTGCCAGCTCAGCGGCCAGAGTATGGTGATAGGGCGTCCAGACCTCGGCCAGGTAGCGGGCCCGCTCTTCGCTCGACGGCACGCCCCCTTCGCGAAACAAGGGTGCGCCATCGAACAGCGTCGAGGGATAGAGCCCGGTGGTCGCGCCGGCGTACAAGGGCTGGTCGTCGGCCGGCCGATTGAGGTCGACCACATAGCGCGAATAGCCGGCCGCCAATGTGCTGGCGCCCAGTTCGGCGGCAAAGTCGTAGAGCCTGGGGATGTTCCAGTCGGTGTCCGGCAGGCTGCGCGCCTGCGCAACCAGCCCCGCCTCGACGGCCGGGGTCAGGCGGGTGCCGGCGTGCGGCATGCTGATCAGCAGCGGCACGCGACCACGGCGGAATTCGAAGGCATTGTTGATCTCAGACATCAGTAATTTCCTTGCCATGGCGAACCACGCGTTTGGACAGCTCGCCACCGAGCCAGTAGGACAGTTCCGCCGGCCGGGCGATGTCCCAGGCGACGAAGTCAGCGACCTTGCCCACCTCCAGGCTGCCGTGGCTAGCGGCCAGGCCCAGGGCCTTGGCGGCGTGCAGGGTGACGCCAGCCAATGCCTCCTCCGGGGTCATGCGAAACAGCGTGCAGGCCATGTTCAACATCAACCGCAAGGACAGCGCCGGAGAGGTTCCGGGGTTGAGGTCGCTGGCAATCGCCAAGGTAACGCCGTGTTTGCGCAGCGCCGCCATCGGCGGCAGCTGGGTCTCACGCAGGAAGTAGAACGCCCCGGGCAGCAGCACTGCCACTGTGCCGGCAGCAGCCATGGCCTGGGCGTCTGCCTCGGTCATGAATTCCAGGTGATCGGCCGACAACGCCTGATAGCGTGCCGCCAGGCTGGAGCCACCGAGGGACGACAGTTGCTCGGCATGCAGCTTGACCGGCAGGCCCAGCGCGCGGGCGGCGATAAACACCCGCTCGACCTGCGCCGGCGAGAACGCCAGGTATTCGCAGAAGGCATCGACCGCATCGACCAGCCCTTCCGCCGCCAGGGCCGGGAGCATCTCGGCGCAGATATGCGCGATATAGTCGTCGGCGCGTTCGGCGTATTCCGGCGGCAGTGCATGGGCCGCCAGGCAGGTGCTGCGCACGGTGAGCGGCACGGTCGCGCCGAGGCGGCGGATCACCCGCAGCATCTTGCGCTCGCTGGCCAGGTCGAGGCCGTAGCCGGACTTGATCTCCACGCTGGTCACGCCGTCACGCAGCAGGCTGCGCAGGCGCTGGCTCGCACTGGCCAGCAGCTCGGCCTCGCTGGCCGCACGGGTGGCGCGTACGGTGCTGGCGATGCCGCCACCGGCCGCGGCGATCTCGGCATAGCTGACGCCTTCGAGGCGCTGCTCGAATTCGCCGCTGCGGTTACCGCCGAACACCAGGTGGGTGTGGCAGTCGATCAGCCCGGGGGTGACCCAGGCGCCGCCGAGATCGACGGTCTCGGCATAGTCGCCGGCCGGCAGCTCGGCGCGCGGGCCTATCCATTCGATGCGCTCGCCGCGGGTGACCAGCGCCGCATCCTCGATGCTCGAATAACGCCCGCCGACCATGGTCGCGGCGTGGCAGTGCTGCCAGAGTTTCTTCATTGCAGGCCTCTGATTCATTGCAGCCCTCCAATGCTCGCGCCGAGCGCGGCCAGTGCGGCATCGTCGCGCAACAGCGCGGCGGCGCTGGCGATATCCGGCGCCAGCCAGCGGTCCTGGTCATAGGCCGGCACGCGTTGGCGCAGCAAGCTCCAGGCGCAATCGGTGCCGACGCCAAAACGTTGGCCCTTGAGGAACTCGAAGGCCTGGGCGGCCAGCAGGTACTCGATGGCGAGAATCTGCGTGCAGTTGTCCAGCACCCGGTGCAGCTTCAAGGCGGCGCCGGTGCCCAGGCTCAGGTGATCCTCCTGCAGCCCGGAGGTGACGAAGTTGTCGAGCACCGCCGGCTGGGCCAACTGCCGGTTTTCAGCGCAGAGCGCAGCCGCCACGTACTGCACGATCATCATCCCCGAGTTGACGCCCGGCTGGCTGACCAGAAACGCCGGCAAGCCACTGACCAGCGGATTGATCAGGCGATCCAGGCGGCGCTCGGCGATGCCGCCGAGTTCAGCCACGGCAATCGCCAGCAGGTCGGCCGCCATCGCTACCGATTCGCCATGGGGGTTGGCCTGCGAGACGACCCGGTAGTCGTCCGGAGTCCCCAGCACCATCGGGTTGTCGGTGACCGAGTTGAGTTCGGTCTCGATCTGCAGCGCGGCATGGGCCAGTTGATCGCGGCAGGCGCCATGCACCTGCGGAATCGAGCGGATGCTCAAGGCGTCCTGAGTGCGGATGCCGCGGCTGCTGGCCACCACTTCGCTGCCTTCGAGCAGGGCGCGCAGGTTGCCGCCGACCCGTTGCATGCCCGGGTGCGGTTTCAGCGCGATGATCTCCGCGTCATAGGCGGCGATCTGCCCACGCAGGGCCTCGAAACTCATGGCGCCGATCACGTCGGCCCACTGTGTCAGGCGGGTCGCGTCGGCCAGGGCCAGGCAGCTCAAGCCGGTCATGCACGGCGTGCCATTGACCAGGCAGAGCCCATCCTTGGCACCCAGTTGCAGCGGTTCCAGCCCCTCGGCCGCCAGCGCCTGACTGGCCGGCACGATCTGGCCGCGATAGCTCACCTCACCGACGCCGAGCAGGCAGATGCCGACGTGCGCCATGTGCGTCAGGTAGCCCACCGAGCCCTGCGACGGTACGCGCGGGGTGATGCCGCGGTTGAGCAGGGCCAGCAGTGCTTCGACCACCCGCCGCTGCAAGCCGGACTTGCCGTGGCTGTAGTTGGTGATCGCGGCGCAGATGATCGCGCGGGTCTGTTCGTTCGCCAGCGGCGCACCCACGCCGCAGGCATGGCTGAGCAGGGTATTGCGCGACAACTGGCTGAGCTGCTCGCCCTGCAAGACGACGTTGCACAGCGCACCCAGCCCGGTGTTGATCCCGTAGGCGCGCTCACCACTGGCGACGATGCGCTCGACGATGCCACGGGCGTTGTCGATCCGTGCCCAGGCCGCAGGCGACAGCTCGAGCTGGGCACCGTAGCGGGCCACCGCGACCACGTCCTGCCAGCGCCACGGGCCATTGCCCAGGACGACTTTTTCAACAGACGCCATCTAGCGCTCCTTTAGATTGTGGCCACGCGACGCTGGACGAAACGATCGACGTACTCGTCGGCGGGCTGGTAGAGGATTTCTTTCGGGGTACCGACCTGGATCAGCCGGCCGTCCTTGAGGATGGCGATGCGGTTGCCGATGCGCACGGCTTCGTCGAGGTCGTGGGTGATGAAGACGATGGTCTTGTGCAGAGCCTTCTGCAGTTCGAGCAACTGGTCTTGCATCTCCGCGCGGATCAACGGATCGAGGGCGCTGAAGGCTTCGTCCATGAGGATGATGTCGGTGTCCGCCGCCAATGCGCGGGCCAGGCCAACCCGCTGGCGCATGCCGCCGGAGAGCTGGTGCGGGTAGGATTTTTCATAGCCCTTGAGGCCGACGGTGTTGATCCAGTGCAGCGCCCGCTCGGCGCAATGCGCCTTGCTCTCGCCGCGGACCTTGAGGCCATAGGCCACGTTATCCAGCACGCTCTTGTGCGGCAGCAGGCCGAAGCTCTGGAACACCATGCTGATCTTGCGTCGGCGGAAGTTGCGCAGTGCCTCCATGTCGTAGCGCAGGATGTCCTCGCCATCGACCAGGATTTCACCGCTGGTCGGATCGATCAGGCGGTTGAAGTGGCGCACCAGGGTCGACTTGCCCGAACCGGACAGGCCCATGATGACGAAGATTTCGCCGGCGCCGATGCTCAGCGACAGATCGTTGACCCCGACCACGCAGTCGGTCTCGGCGAGCACCTGATCCTTGCTCTTGCCTTGCTGGATCATCGCCAGCGCGGCATCCGAGCGGGCGCCGAAGATCTTGAAGACGTTCTTGACGACGATCTTGCTCATTTGCTCACCTCGTGCCGCGAACGGCCGTAGGCCTGGGTGATGCGGTCGATGACCACGGCCAGGATGACGATGGCCAGACCGGCTTCGAGGCCGCGTCCGACGTTGAGGGTCTGGATGCCGATCAGTACATCCTCGCCAAGGCCACGGGCGCCGATCATCGAGGCGATCACCACCATCGACAGGGCCATCATGGTGGTCTGGTTGATACCGGCCATGATGCTCGGCATCGCCAGCGGCAGCTGCACGCCGAACAGTTGTTGCCAGCGGTTGGCACCAAAGGCGTTGACCGCTTCCATCACCTCGCGGTCGACCTGGCGGATGCCCAGGTCGGTCAGGCGGATCAGCGGCGGCGCGGCATAGATCACAGTGGCGAAAATCGCCGGAACCTTGCCCAGGCCGAACAGCATCAGCACCGGGATCAGGTACACGAAGCTGGGCATGGTTTGCATGATGTCCAGGAGCGGCATCAACACCGCTCGCAAGCGGTTGCTGCGGGCGGAAAGAATCCCCAGCGGAATGCCGATCAGGACCGAGATCAGGGTCGCCACCAGCATCAGCGCCAGGGTCTGCATCAATTTGTCCCAGAGCCCCACGGCGCCGACCAGGAACAGCAGGCCGACGATCACCAGGGTCGGCAGCGCACGCCGCGTGGCGTGCCAGGCGATACCGGCGACAATCGCCAGCATCAGCCACCAGGGAGTAGCGCGGAGCAGGCCTTCGAGGTTGACGATGGCCCACAGCAGGGTGTCGGAAATCTGCCGGAACACATCGCCGTAATTGGTCACCAGATCATCGACCCAGCCATTGACCCAGTCGGCGATGGAGAAAGTGAAGCGTTCGGGGAACATAGGTTGCTCTCGGTTAAATGGCTCACGCTGTTACGTCCCTTCTCCCTCCGGGAGAAGGTGGCCCGAAGGGTCGGATGAGGGATACGGCGAGCTTATGTCGGCTCGCTGTTTCCCTCACCCCACCCCTCTCCCGGAGGGAGAGGGTGCTAGAGCGCGGCGTCGATCTTCTTCGCCGCATCCTCGCTGACCCAGGCGTGCCAGACTTCCGGGTGCTCCTTGAGGAAGACCTTGGCCAACTTGGGCGAATCGATGCGCTCCTTGGCCATCCGTGCCAGGTTCTGGTTCAGCAGGTCGATCGGCAGGTTGACCTTCTCCAGTACCGCAACCAGTTCCGGCGCCTGCTCATGGAAGACCTTGGACAGGCCGACCTTGATGGTGATGCGCTTGTCGACGCCGGGCTTCTCTTCCAGCTTGACCAGATCGACCTGACCCATCAGCGGCGTCGGCGACCAGTAATAGAACAGGATAGGCTCGCCGCGCTTGTAGCTCGACAGTACGGCGGCATCCAGTGCCGGGCCGGTGCCAGGACGGAAGTTGGTGAACTTGTCTTCCAGGTCGTAGCTTTTCAGCATCGCGCTGTTGTCCAGCTCGCAGGTCCAGCCGGCCGGGCAATTGTAGAAGCGGCCTTTACCCGGCTCTTCCGGGTCACTGAATACTTCGCGGTACTGAGCCAGGTCGGTAATCGCCTTGAGGTTTGGCGCCTTGGCTTCGAGCTTGCGCTTGGCATCGCCTTCGACCACATAACGCGGCACGTACCAGCCTTCGGCCGCGCCGACTATCGGCGAACCGACACCGACGACCTTGCCGGCAGCCGCGGCCTTGTTCCAGACCTCGCTACGCCCCACCCACTCCTCGGCGAACACTTGAATGTCGTTGCTGCTCAAGGCGTTCTCCATGGTGATCGAGTTACCCGGCAGGCTGTCGGTTTCACAACCGTAGCCATTCTTGAGAACGATCTGCAGCACGTCGGTGAGCAGCATGCCGCTCTCCCAGTTGAGCCCGGCGAATTTCACCGATTTACCCGACTCGCACCAACCAGCGGCTTGGCTCGAAGCGCTACCAGCCAGCAGGCCGAGGGAGAGCAGCGAGGTCAGCAGGGTCTTCTTGTATTTCATTATCGGACGCTCCTAAACAGTGAACAGGGTTGTGGTAGTGCAAGTGGCCGCGTACGGCAATTGGGTCACGCCGGGAGTCAGGCTTCCCGGCTTAGGCGCCTGTTTAGAGGCTCGGCAACAGCTGGGCCGGCACTAGCCCGTTCAGGCAGCGCGACACCAGCAGTTGGCTGGCCGCCTCGATATCCGGGGCGAAGAAGCGGTCCTGCTCGTAGTGGGACACCCGCTCGCGCAGCGCCTGCCGCGCCTGCTCCAGCTTCGGCGAGGTCTTGCGGCCTTCGCGGAAGTCCAGCCCCTGGCAGGCGCCGAGCCACTCCACGGCGAGAATGCCGCGCACGTTGTCGGCCATCTCCCACAGGCGTTTGCCGGCAGCCGGCGCCATCGACACATGGTCTTCCTGGTTGGCCGAGGTCGGCAGGCTGTCGACGCTGTGCGGATGGGCCAGCGCCTTGTTCTCGCTGGCCAGGGCGGCGGCGGTGACCTGGGCGATCATGAAGCCGGAGTTGACGCCGCCATTGGCCACCAGGAACGGCGGCAGTTGCGACATGTGTTTGTCCATCATCAGCGAGATGCGCCGCTCGCTCAGCGAGCCGATCTCGGCGATGGCCAGCGCCAGGTTGTCGGCGGCCATGGCCACCGGCTCGGCGTGGAAGTTGCCGCCGGAGATCACATCGCCCTCGGCGGCGAACACCAGCGGGTTGTCGGACACCGCGTTGGCCTCGACGCTCAAGACTTCGGCGACCTGACGGATCTGGGTCAGGCAGGCGCCCATCACCTGCGGCTGGCAGCGCAGGGAATAGGGGTCCTGCACCTTGTCGCAGTCCGCGTGGGACTGGGAGATCTCGCTGCTCGCGGTGAGCAGATCGCGGTAGGCCGCGGCGGCATCGATCTGCCCGCGCTGGCCGCGTGCCGCGTGGATGCGCGGATCGAAGGGCGCCCGCGAACCGAGCATGGCTTCGACGCTGAGGCCGCCACAGACGGTCGCGGCGGCGAACAGGTCTTCGGCCGCGAACAGGCCGCGCAGGGTGTAGGCGGTGGAGACCTGGGTGCCATTGAGCAGCGCCAGGCCCTCCTTGGCCGCCAGGGTCAGCGGCTCGAGCCCGGCCTTGGCCAGCGCCTCGGTGGCCGGCAGCCATTCGCCGCGATAACGCGCCTGGCCCTCGCCGAGCAGCACCAGCGACATATGCGCCAGCGGTGCCAGGTCGCCGGAGGCACCGACCGAGCCCTTGAGCGGGATACGCGGGTAGACCTCGGCGTTGATCATCGCGATCAGCGCATCGATCACCACCCGGCGAATCCCGGAGAAGCCGCGGGCCAGGCTGTTGACCTTGAGCACCATGACCAGGCGCACCAGCGCATCGTCGATCGGCTGACCGACACCGGCGGCATGGGACAGCACCAGGGAACGCTGCAGATTTTCCAGGTCCTCGGTGGCGATGCGGGTCTGCGCCAGCAGGCCGAAACCGGTGTTGATGCCGTAAGCCGTGCGACCTTCGGCCAGGATCTGCTCGACACAGGCCACGCTCCGCTCGATGGCGTCCGCGGCGCTGTCATCCAAGCGGATCTGCACCGGGCCCTGATGGATAAGGCGCAGTTGGGCCAGAGTCAGTTGGCCGGGCAATAGGTTCAGCGTGTTCATGTTTAGGCTCCTTTAACCGAGTTGATCATCGGCAGGTTGAGGCCCTGCTCGCGGGCGCAGTCGATGGCTATTGGGTAACCGGCATCGGCATGGCGCATCACCCCGGTGCCTGGGTCGTTGGTCAGCACGCGGGCGATGCGCGCGGCGGCCTCATCCGTGCCGTCGGCGACTATGACCATCCCCGAATGCTGGGAGAAGCCCATGCCGACGCCGCCACCGTGATGCAGCGAGACCCAGGTGGCGCCGCTGGCGGTGTTCAGCAGGGCGTTCAGCAGCGGCCAGTCGGAGACCGCATCGGAACCGTCGCGCATGGCCTCGGTCTCGCGGTTGGGGCTGGCCACCGAGCCGGAGTCGAGGTGGTCGCGGCCGATCACGATCGGTGCGGACAACTCGCCGCTGCGCACCATCTCGTTGAAGGCCAGGCCGAGCTTGGCGCGCAGGCCCAGGCCGACCCAGCAGATGCGCGCCGGCAGGCCCTGGAAGCTGATGCGCTCGCGGGCCATGTCCAACCAGCGGTGCAGGTGCTCGTCGTCGGCGATCAGTTCCTTGACCTTGGCGTCGGTCTTGTAGATGTCCTGCGGGTCGCCGGACAAGGCGGCCCAGCGGAACGGGCCGATGCCGCGGCAGAACAGCGGACGGATATAGGCCGGAACGAAGCCGGGGAAGTCGAAGGCATTGGCGACGCCTTCGTCCTTGGCCATCTGGCGGATGTTGTTGCCGTAGTCGAAGGTCGGCACGCCCATCTGCTGGAACGCCAGCATGGCTTCGACGTGCACCGCCATGGACTGCTTGGCGGCCTTGACCACCGCGGCCGGCTGCAACTGCGCCTTGGCGCGGTACTCGTCCCAGCTCCAGCCCTTGGGCAGGTAGCCGTTGAGCGGATCGTGGGCGCTGGTCTGGTCGGTGACCAGATCCGGGCGCACGCCACGACGGACCAGTTCCGGGAGAACTTCGGCGGCGTTGCCGCACAGGGCGATGGAGATCGCCTGGCCTGCGGCGCAGTACTTGGCGATGCGCGCCAGGGCGTCGTCGAGGTCGTTGGCCTGCTCATCGACGTAGCGGGTCTTCAGGCGGAAATCGATGCGGCTCTGCTGGCACTCGATGTTCAGCGAGCAGGCCCCGGCCAGGGTGGCCGCTAGCGGCTGGGCGCCGCCCATACCACCGAGGCCGGCGGTCAGCACCCAGCGGCCCTTGAGGCTGCCGGCGTAATGTTGGCGGCCGGCTTCGACGAAGGTTTCATAGGTGCCCTGAACGATGCCCTGGCTGCCGATGTAGATCCAGCTGCCGGCGGTCATCTGGCCGTACATGGCCAGGCCCTTGGCATCCAGTTCGTTGAAGTGTTCCCAGGTCGCCCAGTGCGGCACCAGGTTGGAGTTGGCGATCAACACCCGCGGTGCATTGCTGTGGGTCTTGAACACGCCGACCGGCTTGCCCGACTGCACCAGCAGGGTCTCGTCGTCATTCAGTTCCTTGAGGCTCGCGACTATCTGGTCGTAGCACTCCCAATCGCGCGCGGCGCGGCCGATGCCGCCGTATACCACCAGCTCCTTGGGGTTCTCCGCCACTTCCGGGTCGAGGTTGTTCATCAGCATGCGCAGCGGCGCTTCGGTCAGCCAGCTCTTGGTGTTCAGCTGGGTGCCGCGCGGGGCACGGATTTCGACGTCGCGGTATTTGGTGTGGGTGGTCACGGCAAACTCCTTGGGAAGGTTTGGACTGAGGGCGCGGACGTTATGGCGCCAGAGACAGGCAAGCCTGCGCAGCGCCCTGCAACGCCCGAGCGGGGCTTGGGGCGATCACGGCAAGCAGTTCTTTACTCATGGTGCCCTCCGGCTGGTGAGAGGTTTCCCGCGGAAACACTCGCACATATCTTTACTTGTACATACAAGAGAATGCAAGCGAGAGGCCAAAATTCTTCAAATCTCTTAAGTCGCACTCGCCAAAAACAATAAAGTCGATATATATCAATGATATAAATTTACTTAAGCACTTCCAGTGCAACCGTTTGCGCGCAGCGCTCGCGGCCCAAAAACGCACAGTCATGCAGCAGCCCGCTCGCAATTGAGGCAGAAAGTAACGCCTCTCGCCGCCGCGGCAGCGCAAAACGGAGCAAACCCGCAGCATGGTTTGGGCGTTACCGGCGAGGAATACGCAGGGGCCTGCGGGCCAGCCAGCGACAGACCCTGCGGCCCAAGGCTGGTGCCGCGCGCGGTAACCGGCGGTAACAACGGGCAGCTTGCGCGGCCGCAAGCGCCGCAGTTGAGCGCCGTCGTCGGGTTACTTCACGGCGGCATCGATACGCGCGGCAACGTCCTTCGGCACCCACTGCGACCACAGCTCACGGTGTTCGCGGAAGAACGCCGCGCGCACCACCGCAACATCCGTGTGCTGCTCCGCCATCTTGGCGAGGATGCCGTTGAACAATGGCAGGGGAATCTCCACCCGCTGGAACAGCTCGATCAACTGCGGCGCCTGGTCGTGCAAGGCGCGCGAGACGCCGATGCTGATCTTCGCCGGGAGCGAGCGCGAGCCGATCGGGTTCGGGTTACTCGGGTCGACCAGGGTTGCCCAGGCCTGCTCACTGAACGGCGGCTCTTCCAGCTGAATCAGTGGGTAGCGGCCCATCAGCGGAGTCGGCGACCAGTAGTAGAACAGCACCGGCTGGTGACGGCGGATCGCCGAGCTGATCGCGGCATCCAGCGCCGCGCCAGCGCCGGTGCGGAAGTTGGTGTAGTGGTCCAGCAGGCCATAGGCCTTGAGCTTCTGGCTGTTGACGATCTCGCAGGTCCAGCCGCTCGGGCAGTTGTAGAAGCGGCCTTTACTCGGCTCTTCCGGGTCGCTGAACAGCTGCTTGTAGCGTGGCAGATCGGCGACCGACCTTAGTCCCGGCGCCAGCGGCTTGAGCCCATGCAGCGGATCGCCCTTGATCACATAGGCGGGCACCCACCAGCCTTCGGTAGCCCCCTTGACCGTCTCGCCCACCGCGAAGACTTCCCCGGCCGCTTCCGCATCGCGCCAGATCGGGCTGCGCCCGGCCCACTGCTCGCCGGTGACCTGGATGTCGTTCTGCCGCAGGGCGTTTTCCATGGTCACCGTGTTGCCCGGCAGGGCATCGGTCTGGCAGCCATAGCCCTTCTCCAGCACGAAGCGCAGCACCTCGGTGGTGAACATGCCGCTTTCCCAGTTGAGGCCAGCGAACACCACGGGTTGCGGATACGGGCAGGTGACGGGTGCGGCACCGGCACCCTGCGCGAGCAGCGCGCCGGACAGCGCCAGCGCGGCAAGATTCAGACGATGAAGTGACATGCGGACCTCCAAGCCAACGAGCATTGGCATCGAGAAAGACTAGTCCGCAAATCTGCGCAGGCATTAGAAAGTTAAGGCTCCTCACGGATTAGCGGGGGGCATGACGGCTTAACACCGCCCCGGAATTCCGTGAAGAACCCGAGTTAAGGCTTACTCCTAGCCACACCTTCAGCGGCGCGGCTGCAGCTCGATCAACGCGCAGGCGCCGGCCACTTCGGCCTGCAGGCGCAACTCGCTCAACAGCGGCTTATCACGCTCCAGCACCAGGCAGTCGAAACGATTCAACTCGGCCACGTGCTCGCCCTCGACCTGAACCCGCAACCCGTCCAGCGCACTGAACAGCAACACAACAGAAGCCGAGCTGAACAGCTGCAGTGCCTGTGGCACCGGCTGCAACCACTGCAGGCGAGCGGAGTAACGCGAGGGGGCGTAGATCAGGTTGAAATCGCGGATAGGCCCATCGAGCAAGCGGCACTCGACCCGACTGTCACCGGAGAAAGCAAAAGCATCCAGCGCCAGCAAGGGCCGCGACAGCTGGCCATCGACCGTCAACTGCATGCCGGCACCCTCGAGCACCGTGATGATGCGCTGGTAGCCGTTGAATGCAGAGAACCCGTCGGACTCGCCGACATCGGCGATCGACAGGCGCCAGCCGAAGCCCTCCAGGCCTTCGCCGGCATCGCGGGCAATTTCCAGGGTGCTGCCGGCGCCATTCTTCCAGGGCATGCGCGGGTAATCGGCGGCGCGCAGGATGCGTAACTGAGTCATGAACTGAAACGTCCCTCCAGGCGATGGCGCGAGCCCGGATAAAGCAGGCGCGCGTTGGTGACCGTGTTGCGTCCCGACCACGTGCGTCGACGGATCAACAAGCACGGCTCGCCGCGCTCGATCTGCAGCAGCTTGCACTCGCTGGCATCGGCCAGGATCGCCTCGACCACATGCTCGCCCTCGCTCAGCGGCGCGACCTGGGACAGGTAGGCATAGGGCGTCTGCAGGGTGAAGTTCTGCTTGAGATAATCCGGCGCCACCGCCGCGTTGACGTAACGATCCTCGATCTGCACCGGCACATCATTCTCGTAATGCACGATGATCGAATGGAAAACCCGCTGGCCTTCACGAACATCCAACGCCAGCGCACGCTCGGAACCGGCCTGCTCTTCCTGCAGGCTGACCACCACGCAGTGATGGCGATGACCGCGCGCGGCGATCTCATCGGCGATGTTATGCACCTCGAACAAGGCCGACTGACCCTTGGGTTCGGCAACGAAGGTACCGACCCCCTGCATACGCACCAGCAGACCTTCGGCGGTCAGCTCACGCAGCGCGCGGTTGATGGTCATGCGGCTGAAGCCGAGCTGGCTGACCAGTTCGCTTTCCGAGGGTACGCGGTGATGCGGCGGCCAGGCGCCGGTCTGGATCTGGCCGCTGATCATCTGTTTGACGCGTGCATAGAGCGGCGCGGGGACATCCCCCAACTGCGAGGCCAGCGAAGCGATCTCGGTGTGCGAGGTGGACACGGGGTTCTCCTGGTCATGGCGACGGCGCCGATAAAACACTGCAGTGGTCCAGCGTTGAAGAGGGACATTAAAGAGTCCCGCCAGCGGCATATCAGGCTGTGTGAAAACGTAGCGAGCAAAGGTTAGACAAGGCAAAAACAGGCGAAAAAGCGCAGTTTACGAGTTGTAAATGAGCATTTTTAGCCTGTTTTTAACGCCGTATAACCGAGCGCAGTAGTTCTCACGCAGCCTGATGTCGCGGATTCGACAACACTGGACACGTCCAGTCTGCCAAGAGTTTACGACGCCGCCAAACATCTGTATATGTATATACAAATAATTCAACACCCGCGAGGACCCGGATCATGCCTGTTTTTTTCGCTGAACGTGCGCTGTTGCCACAGGGCTGGGCACGCGACGTGCGCTTCGAAGTCTCGGCCAGCGGGCAGCTCGAACGGGTCAGCAGCAACGCCAGCAGCGCGGGTGCCGAACGCCTGAACGGCCCGGTGCTGCCGGGCATGCCCAACCTGCACTCGCACGCATTCCAGCGCGCCATGGCCGGGCTGGCCGAGGTGGCGGGCAACCCGAACGACAGCTTCTGGACCTGGCGCGAGCTGATGTACCGCCTGGTCGGCCAGCTCGACCCCGAGCAGATCGAAGTCATCGCCCGCCAGCTGTATATCGAGATGCTCAAGGCCGGCTACACCAGCGTTGCCGAGTTCCACTACGTGCATCACGATAGCGCCGGCCGCCCCTACAGCGACCCGGCGGAACTGGCGCTACGCATCAGCCAGGCCGCGGCGGAGGCGGGTATCGGCCTGTGCCTGCTGCCGGTGCTGTATTCCCACGCCGGCTTCGGCGGGCAGCCGCCGAGCGAAGGGCAACGACGCTTTATCCACAGCACCGACAGCTACCTGGCCCTGCAACAACGCCTGCGCCCGCTGCTGGCACAACGGCCGGCGCAGCGACTGGGCCTGTGTTTCCACTCACTGCGCGCGGTCACCCCCGAACAGATTGTCGCGGTGCTGGCCGCAGACGACAGCGATTGCCCGATCCATATCCACATTGCCGAGCAGCAGAAGGAAGTCGAGGACTGCCTGGCCTGGAGCGGCCGCCGACCTTTGCAGTGGCTGTATGAGCATGCGCCGGTGGATCGACGCTGGTGCCTGGTGCATGCGACCCACGCCAGCGCCGACGAGGTCGGCCGCATGGCGCAAAGCGGCGCCGTGGCCGGGCTGTGCCTGACCACCGAGGCCAACCTGGGCGATGGCATCTTCCCGGCCGTGGATTACCTCGCCCAGGGCGGGCGCCTGGGTATCGGCTCGGACAGCCATGTTTCGGTCAGCGTGGCCGAAGAGTTGCGCTGGCTCGAATACGGCCAGCGCCTGCGCGATCAGAAGCGCAACCGCCTGTACCGCAGCGACCAGCCGATGATCGGCCGCACCCTGTACGACGCCGCCCTCGCCGGTGGCGCCCAGGCGCTGGGTCAGCCGATCGGCGCACTCGAAGTCGGCAAACGCGCCGACCTGCTGGTACTGGATGGCAACGATCCGTATATCGCCACAGCCGAGGCAGACGCGATCCTCAACCGCTGGCTGTTCGCCGGCGGCGACCGGCAGATACGCGATGTCATGGTTGGCGGCCGCTGGGTGATCCGCGAAGGCCGGCACGCCGCCCAGGAGCAGACCGGCAGAGCCTTCGCCCAGGTGTTGCGCCAGCTATTGGGTTGAGAGCGGCACGCGCTTCTGTGCGGGGGCTTTAGCCGCGACGGCCTTGTACGGCCCGAGAGGCCAATCGCGGATAAATCCGCTCCTACAAGCGGCGTGTCCGGTCTGGAAAATCGCTGCGGAGCAGGGCTTGTGTAGGAGCGGATTTATCCGCGAAGCGCCGCCGAAGACGGCTCCGCCCCCGAGGAAAGCACAGCGTTCGTGGGCAGGGTCTTAGCCGCGACCGCGGGGTTGGCTGGAGGGTCCCATCGCGGAGCAATCCACCTTACTTCAGCCCTTGCCCGGAAAACATCAGCACCTTGTCGCCGGCGTATTGAATGCTGATAAAGCTCTTCTGATCGCCCCAGGTGCAGCTGGAGAAACCCAGTGCGCCGGAGCAATCGGTCGGGGCTCCGAGCAGGCTTTCCACTTCGGCCTTGGTCATGCCGGTTTTGATCTTCGAGTAGTTTTCCTGATTGATCTTGCTGCACGCAGCTAACAGCACGCAGAACGACAACAGGGCGAAGCGACGCAGGGACATGAAGCGACTCCTAGACGGGACATTGGCGGCAAGCTTGGCACAGCGAACCGCGGGTTGCCCGGTTGGACGTCAGAAGCGCGAGCCCGGTTCCCGCAGGAATGCAACTTCCTCGGCGGTGGAAACCCGGCCGAGGATGCTGTTGCGATGGGGAAAACGGCCGAAGCGGGCGATCACCCGCCGATGCCGCTCGGCGTAATCCAGGTAACCGGCGAAGAGTGCGTCCTCCGAGGCGGCCGCGCCGGCGCGCAACGCGGCAAACCGCGCCAGCGCCTGGGTCTGGCTGGGCAGGTCTTCGGCATGTTCGAGCACCAGGTAGATAAAGACCTGTTGGATCGGCGTTAACGCGGCCTCCCAGCCATGTGCCAAGCCTTCGCGAACCAATTGCTGCGCACGGTGATCGCCGGCAAAGGCCTGCGGCCTGTCGCGATGGATCATCCGCGGCAGCTGATCCAGCAGCAGGATCAGCGCCAACCAGCCCGCGGGCTCGGCCAGCCAGTCCGCCAGACCGCCGCTCAGCGCCTGCTCCACCTGCTCGGCGAAGCGCTCACGCGCCTGGTCATCCTGACTGTCCTGCTTGCCGAACCAGAGCCCGGTGCGCGCGGCAGCCACCTCGGCGGCCGTAGTGGCCGAACCGAACCACCAGTCCAGCAACGGCTGCCAAGGCGCGCCCATGGCTTACTCCTGGTGGTAGGCGGTAACCCGTTCGACTTCCTCTTTCGAACCGAGGAACACCGCGACCCGCTGGTGCAGGGAGGTCGGTTGGATATCGAGAATCCGCTGCGAACCATTGGTCGCCGCACCGCCCGCCTGCTCGACGATGAACGACATCGGGTTGGCTTCGTACATCAGGCGCAGCTTGCCCGGCTTCTCCGGCTCGCGGGAATCGCGCGGGTACATGAACAGCCCACCACGGGTGAGAATACGGTGTACGTCAGCCACCATCGCGGCGACCCAGCGCATGTTGTAATCCTTGCCCAGCGGCCCGGTCTTGCCGGCCAGCAATTCGCCGACATAGCGGCTCACCGGCGCCTCCCAGTGGCGCTGGTTGGACATGTTGATGGCGAATTCCTTGGTCTGCTCCGGCACGCGAATGTTGTCGTGGGTCAGCACGAAGCTACCCAGCTCGCGGTCCAGGGTGAAGCCTTTGACGCCGTCGCCCAGGGTCAGCATCAGCATGGTCTGCGGGCCGTAGATCGCGTAACCGGCAGCGACCTGCTGGGTACCCGGCTGGAGGAACGCCTCTTCGCCGAGGTCGCCGTCGTCGCCATTGCGCTCCGGGCAACGCAGCACCGAGAAAATGGTGCCGACCGAGACGTTCACGTCGATGTTCGAGGAGCCGTCCAGCGGGTCGAACACCAGCAGGTAAGCCCCTTTCGGGTACTTGCCGGGGATCTGGTAGGCGTTATCCATTTCCTCGGAAGCCATGCCGGCCAGGTGACCGCCCCATTCGTTGGCTTCCAGCAGGATTTCGTTGGAGAGGACGTCGAGCTTCTTTTGCACCTCGCCCTGCACGTTCTCGGTTTCCATGCTGCCGAGCACGCCGCCCAGCGCGCCTTTGGAAACCGCATAGCTAATTTCCTTGCACGCGCGCGCCACCACTTCGATAAGGAAACGCAGATCGGCCGGGGTATTATTGCAACGGGTCTGCTCGATCAGATAGCGGCTCAGGGTAACGCGGGACATGGACAGGCTCCGGAGGATGGAAAAACTCGCGCGCAGTTTAACCTGTAACCCGGGTCGGCGCCTCCCGGCACCGACAACCGCGCGCGAGTTCCTGACCGCTACCAGTCCCAGACCAACGACAGGCTGGCGCCTTGCTGGGTTTCGTCCTCGCCCTTATGCAAACTGTAACCACCGCGCAAGGCCAGATCGGCGGCGAGTTTCTGATTGAAGCCGATGCTGGCGCGGGTCAGGCTGTCCTCGGGGGTATAACCCTGCAAGCTAAAGTCGAGACCCGGCAGGCTGTTGAGGGCGATGGTCAGCTCGCTGGCGTCGTCCTCGTACTCCCTCTCGCGGCTCACCTCGACGAACACCTGGGTCGCCGGAGTCACTTCGATACGCCCTTGCAGGCCGGCACCGAGGCGCTTGGAGGAACGCTTCTGATCGTCGAAGCGCAAGGACGTGGCACTGCTGCCCTGCTCCCCATAGCCGTCGACTTCCACCCGCGCGTAATCGGCGCTGATAAAGGGGCTCAGGTGCCAGGTGCTGCCGGGCTGCGCGATGTCGTAGCCGAGCCGGCCGCTCAGCGCCCACAGGTAACCGTCGGTATCGCCTTGCTCGCTGCGCTCGCTGATGCCGAGCTCGAACTTACGCTTGAGGCTGTCGTAGTCGAGGTAGCCGGCGCTCAGCGCGCCATCGGCCCACCAGCGGTTTTGCTGGTATTGGACAAAGGCGCTGCCCAGGTAGCTGCGCAGGTCGTAGTCGGAATCCGCCACCCCCGCCTCGAGCTCTTGCTCGTAGAGGCCCAGGGCGACGCCGGCGCGCCAGGCTTCGTTCAGGCGATAACTGCCGCCCAGGTTCAGGCTGTAGCCATTGCCGTCGGCATTGGCGGAGCTGTCCTGCTCGTCGAAATCCAGACGCTGGCCGCCGCCACTGACGAAGGCGCGCCACTGGCCCTGCGCTTGCCAGGACTCCCAGTCGGCCTGGAACTGGTTACGCAACTGATCCTGATGCGAGCGCAGCGTGCCATGGGCCATTTCCGGCAGCAGGGTCAGCTCCCAGGGCGCGGCCAGCAGAGAAGCGGCATAGTCGGCGAATAGCTGCTGGCCGGTGCTGGTCGGGTGCACGCTGTCGTTGAACAGCAGCCGGGTCGGATCCGCGTTGCCGCTGGTCAGGCCATAGGTGGCGTTTTCCACGCAACCGCCACCGCTCGCATCGAAACAGGTGCCCAGCAAGTTCTGGGTCGGGTCCAACCCGTAGGTTGCCGGGTCGGCAACGACTTCACCGACCAGCAACGGCACGTTCAGCGGAATGATTTCCGCATTCAGACCTTCCAGCTGGCTGACCAACTCCTGATTGAAGTCCCCCACCAGCCCGGAGACTGTCGCAGGCAAGCTCGGGATAAATGTCCCCAAGAAGGCGGCGTTAGGCGTCTTGCCCACATCCCCCAGGAGGGACACCACGATGTAGCGGGCACCGGCGGCTTCCAGCGCACGGACCCCATCCGCCAGGCGGATCGCCGCATCCTGTGCCTGCTGGGTGGCCACGGCGGGAGGCGCGAACGGATTGATGATCACATCGAGAAAGTCGTTACCGCCACCGTTCACATAGAACAGGGTATTGGGGTCGACGCTCAAGCCGCGACTGGCCAGGTCCGCCAGGTAGCCGGGGCGCGTCCGCAGGTTGGTGCCATCGGTCAGTTCGACGACCGAGCCCTCACCTGTGCCTAGGATGGAGTCGGCAATCTGTGCGGTGGTATTGCCACCCACCGCATAGTTGGTGCCATCCGGCAGCCCCAACGCGGCATTCACCGGTGAGGTCGAGCCGGTCAGCGCGCCCAGGCCGAGCTGCTGGCTGAGTAGCTGGGTGGCATTCGAGGCATAAATTTCCCCGCTGCCTCCCTGATAGGTCGGGCCGACCCTGTTGGTAAAGCGCCGGGTCGAACCAGCAGGGCCGCCGGTATCGGGAAACTGCCCGGCATCGCTCAGGCTGTCGCCGAAGACCACCAGGTTGGAATAGGGAGAGGCGGACAGGGGGGCCGCGGCGATTGCCAACAGGCAAGCCGCCGCCAGCGGGGTGAGCGCTCGCATCATCGGGTGAGTCCTTATCGTTGTTATTGGCTCAGGTACGAAGTTGGGACTTTAGCTCTATTTTACCGATACCGCAGCAAGCGCTTGCTGCAAACAGACCGTGACTGCCAGCGCGGGCCTGCATTCAGGGCGTAGAGGTATCCGCTAACGCGCAGACTCGGTTGCGCCCGCTGCGTTTGGCCACATAGAGCGCCGCATCGGCGGCTTGCATCAGCTCGTCCAGCACCTGCCCTTGGGCTGGCCAGAAGGCCAGGCCGGCAGACAGGGTCACCGTCTGTGGGCCACTGCGGGTGGGCAGCGGGCTACCGGCCAATTGCCGGCAAATGAGCGACAGGCGTTGCTGCGCCTCTTGCGTACCAGCACCCGGCAGGATCAGCAGGAACTCCTCGCCGCCGATGCGAAACACCGCATCCGAGCTGCGCAGGCTGTCGGTCAGGTGCTGCGCCACCACCTTGAGCACGTCATCGCCGACCAAATGGCCGTGCGTGTCGTTGAGCCGCTTGAAGTGATCCAGATCGATCAACGCCAAGGCAATAGGCATCTGTTCGCGTTGTGCGCGGGCCAGTTCCCGAGCGAAGAATTCGTCCAGATAACGGCGGTTATAGAGCCCGGTCAACGGATCGCGCAGCGCCTGCTCCTGCAACTGCTCATGCAGGCTGGAGATGGTGCGCAGACGTTCCTCACTGGTCGCCAGGGCCTCGGCCAGCTTGAGTTCGCTGAGGTGGCGCTGGGTCACGTCGCGCAGATAGAGCATCTGCCCGAGGACGAAGGTGTCGTTGCGCGTGACGCGCTCGATGGCGCGGGTGCGCAGCTCGAAATAGCGCGCCGGGCTGGCCAGCGTCAGCAGTCGATCCGGTTCGCTGCTCGGCGATCCCTGGAGCAAGGCGTGCACGTCCACGCCAAATACCGGCCACTCGGCCAGCGCCAGCCCCTGCCAGTCGCCGGGCTGGCCGGCCAGTTGCAGCGCCGCCGGGTTGGCCTCGATCACCCGCTGCTGCGGGTCAAGCACCAGCACCGGATCGGGCAAGGCCTCCAGCAGCAGGTGACGCGCCACCGGCAGCAGGTCGAACAGGCGCACCCCGACTATCAGCCAGGCGAAGGCCATCTGGGTGAAGGCAAAGCTGAAGGGGGTGGGGTCGAAGCCGAAAATGGTCTTATCGAACAGCACATAGCCGATATTCGCCGTCCAGGGCACGCAGGTGACTAGCGCGAAGGCCAGGTAATGCCGCCGGTGCAGGCCCCGGCTGAGCAGCGCCGCGCGAATCACGATAGCCAGGCAGAACGCCATAAAGAGGTAGACGTAGACCGCCGTGGCGTAGAACAGCGGGCCATGCTGGTAATGCACCGGCGCCCCCAGTTCGGCCGAGATCGGTGCGGTGTCCCCCCCATAGAACAGGCCATGCCAGGGATTGCTCAGGGCCAGCAGCCAGACCAGCAGCGGCACCACAGTCAGATCGAGGACGCGGCGCAGCGGCAGCGGCTGGCGCACGCTGTTGACGTATTGCCAGAGGAAGACGGCCCAGAAGGTCGGCACCCCGACTATGCCCGGCCAGGCCATGCTGGCCCAGAACACCTTGCAACTGGCGCCCTGCGCGGCCATCTCGACGCTCGCCGCGAGCATCCACCAGAGACTGGCCAGATGCAGCAGGATAAAACTGTCGCGCCCCGGAAAATAACGCTGGCGGGTGACCCAGCGCGCCAGCAGGATGACGCCGATGCAGACCACGCCGGTGAGGAGGACCGGCGCGCTCAGCGCCCAGCCCGAATTACTGCAGGCGCTCATGACTGCACGCCTGCAGGCGCCTGGGGGCTATCAGAGCCACATGCAAAGTACTCGAAAGGTAGTTACGCAAAAGACTTCCCGACCTGACACCAGGCTGACGAATTGCACAGGGCTGCGTGCCGAGCCAAGGATATGCCAAGGCTTTCAGTGGCCTGATGACTTTCTGCATCTCAGTTGGCCATCAGGGCTTGGCCGCCGGCGCGCGCAGCAGGCTCCAGGCCATCAGCACCAGCAGAGCGACCCCGAGTAACAGCACGCTCCACAATCCGAGACGCTTCCAGTCGAAACTGGCCGCCTGCACCGCACTGGACTCGACGGCCGCCTGCACCTGCGGCTCGGCGCCAGCTTGCGCCACCCCCAGTTTGGCCAAGCGCTCATCGTCATAGCCAGGAATCAGGGTCGTTAGCGGCAGATTAGCCGCTTGCGCCGCCGCATTGCCGATCGCCAGCACATAGGGCGGCGTGCCGCGGGCGAGGAACACCACTTGCGTCGCCCGCAACCCGACCCTCAGCTGCGGCACGGCACTGCCCAACCCGCCACCGCGCTCGTCGACCTGCAAACGCAATTGCTGTACCCGTTGCGCAGGCAGCTCCAGTTCATTGCGGGTCACCTCTGCGCCGTTCTGCGGCAGGCGATAGAGCAGGCCGCGCGCCAGCGGTTGCCACTGCACCTTGCCATCGCGACGGCCACTGAGAATCACCGGCGCCAGGGTATTGGGCTGTGTCAGTTCGACCCGCACACGCTCCAGCGGCAACGCCAGGGGCAAGTCCCAGCGGTACTCGCCCGCTTTCACGCGGCTCGGAGCCAGCGCCGCCGACCAGGCCATCGGCGCCGGCGCGCTGCTACTGGCGCTGAGCAAACGGGCTGCGGTCAGTGCCGGCGCTTGTTGCGGCGCCAGCCAGAGCAGGCGCAGGTAACGCGCGCGCTGCCCCGGCAGGCTGACTTCACGCTGGTCAATGCGCTCATCGGCGAAGGCCAGCCGGGCAATCTGCCCATCGCCCCAGGCTTGCCAGTGCTGCAGGTCATCGCTGGCCTCGATGGAAAAGCGCTGGAAACCGTCACGCTCGGCACTCCAATCGAGGATCAGCTTGTGCAGCGGCGCCTGGATCGCACTGGCGTCCAGCAGCCAGCCACGCAGCACCTCCTCGGCGTTGGCGGTTGCGCCTTCCGGCGTTACCTCCACCAAGGTGCCGCCGGTACTGCGCTGCACCCGAATGCTCGGCAGCGCCTGCGCCGCGTCGGCCTGGCTATACAGCGGGAACCATTTGACCGCGGTTTCCGTGCGCGTCTCGCTGTGCTGGGCACTCCCGAGGGTCAAGGCATAGGCCTGGGCCTCGCCCTCGGCGTTGAACACCCGCAAGTCGCGCAGATCGCCGAAGCGCGCGGCGAAATGCAGCGCCATCGGCAACTCCAGGCGATACCACGGCCCCTCACCGCTGAGCGTCAGCGGCACCTGTGCGGCATAGTCGCCGCGCTGCTCCTGGGCGCCGGCCAGCGCCGTGACCAGCAGCCCGGCAGCCACGAACAGCACCTGCAAACACCGAAAAGAAGAAAAACCACTCATGTACGGCCCTGCTCTGCTTCAGATGCCGGCTGCCGGGGTGGCAACGGGGCGAAATAGCCGACGATCAACAACAACACGCCGACTCCAATAAACGACACGATACGTTCCAGACCGCCGCGATTGCCCAGCTCGACGAAGAACAGTTTGGCCACCACCACGGCAATCAGCACCGCACCCACCAGCCAGAACTCGCGGCGACTGCGCAGATGGCCGGCGATCATCAAGGCCAGGGCGATCAGCGTCCAGACGATGGACAAACCCGCCTGCACCAGCATCGACTCGAGCAGCGCCGCCAGTTGATAAGGCACGCCACCCCAGTGATGCGCCGTGCGGAACACCGCGGCGGTGCACAAGGCAAACAACGAGGCGCCCGCCACCAGTTGTGGCAGCCAGCTCAGCTGGCCGGCGGCGAAGCCCAATTGCGGCAAGCCGCTGCGCAGCCAGTTGCACACGCCGAGCAAGGCGAACAGCAAGCCCAGTTCCAGCGGGTTGATCAGCGGTAGATACGGCAGCGGCTCGGCGCCGCCATCGCTGGCGCTATTCGCCAGCCAGAACCACGCCAGCATCAACAGTGCCAAGGGCCCGGCGGCGAGCACTCGATACTCGCGCGGGTAGGCCCGCACCGGCCACGGCAAGCTACGCGCCGCGGCCATCGGCAGTGGAGCCTTCAGCGGCTGAGCCATCAGCAATAGATAGCCACTTGGCAGCAACGCCCAGCCCAGCCAACGCCAAGCGTTGTAATGCTCGGACAAGACATACAGCAGGTAGCGCAACTCCAACGCCAGCACGCCGATGATCAGCCAGCAGCCAAGCACATGGGCCGCACTCAAGGCGCCCGCGGGCAGCAGCGTGGCCAGGCGCTGCAAGGAGCCTAGATGCACGGCAAACAACAGCCCCCAAGCCAGCCAGCCGAAATTCGCCGCCGGGTGGTAGTCCGCCTGCCAGGCATACAGCAGCGCCACGCCGGCGGCCGGCACCAGCAATGGGCAGAGCAACGCCAGCGCCGGCCAGCGCACCCGCACGGCCAGCAAGGTCCAGAGCGCCACCGTGCCAGCCGCGACCAGCAACAGCAGCGGCACCTGCAAGTCCGCTGCAGCAAAGCGCAGCACCTCGCCGACCAGCGCCAGCGTCCACCAGCCCGCACCCCAGACCAGCAGCAACTGCGACAGCCGCTCCAGGCTCAGCGCGCCCATCGACTCGTCGTCACGCCTGGTCGCCAGGAACAGCCGCCAGGCGCCGATCAGCGCGGCTAGCGCCAGCACCGCTGGGGTCCAGAATCCGGCATGCGCCAGCGGCCGCAGGCCTTGCGCACTCAACTGGCCGAGCAACAGCGGGCTCGCCGCCAGGAAGGCCACCCCACCCAATGCTTGCAGCAGCAGACCGAAGACAAAACTCGCGCGCTGTTGCAGATGCAAACTGAGCCAGATGATCAACAGACCGCTGCCCGCCCACACCGCGCTGGCGGTCTGCCAAGGCAGCACGAACAGCACCGCCAGGTTGATAAACACCAGACCGACCAGCAGCACCAGCGACAAGCCGCGCATCAAGCGCGCATCGCTGCTGACTTGCTTGTCGCGCGCGGCGATCAGCATGCCGCCGATCAGCGCCAGGCCGATCAGCGAGGCAGTGACCAAGCCACGCCAACCGGCGCTGAATACACCGGTCTCGGTCCCCGAGGCGGTTTTCAGCTGCAGCAGGAACAGCGCCCCGCCGAGCAACTGCACGGCAAAGGCGCTAAACAGGAAGCTGCGCGAATGGATGCGCAGCCCGACGAACAAGGTCGCCAAACCGGCCAGCGCCCAGCAAATCGCAGTGGCCTCGGCCAACAGGTTCAACGGCGCCAGGAGATAGAGGAAGGCCAGCCCGGCACAGGCCAGGACCGGCAAGCCACGCCGCTCCCAACTCGTCGCCTGTTCCGGTGCAGCACGACGCAACCGCTCATGGCTGAACAGCAAGGCCGCGCCGAGCAGCAGCGCCCCCAGCGGCGCACCGCTCAGCAAGGTCTCCACGCCCGAGTCCAGCTCGGCCAGGAAGGCCAGCGCCGCCCCCAGTTGCAACAGCAAGGCAAAAGCGCGGGCCAGGGTGCGCTGCTGACGCAGGCCCAGCCAGTAGATGCCCGCACCCTCCACCGCCCAGGCCGCCGCCGTCCAACGCGCATCCAGACCCAAGGGGATCGCCAGCGTGCCAAACACCACCCCCAGCGCCAGGCAGGTTTCCACCAGCAGCAAGGCGCGCCCCGGCGCTCGCCCGGCCAGCAGTCGAGCCAGGCCCAGGTAGAACAGACCCAGCGCCAGCGCACTGAAGGCGGCGGCGAACTCGAGGTGCTGCACCAGCGCGAACTGCAGGCCGAAACCGACTATGGGCGGGCCGAACAGCACGGTGCCATCGACATAGTCGCCCTGGCGCGCCGACCAGCGCAGCAGCGCGGCGCGACTGCCGTCCTCCGGCCCGGTGCCCGCTTCACGCAACCGGCGCCGGGCGAACAACAGGCCGATGGCCAGGTACATCAGGAAGAACAGGATCAGGAACGGCTCGGTGCTCCACAACAGCTCAGGCGTGTAGGAGCGCAGCCCCCAGGCGAAGCCGAGGCCGAAGGTGCCGACGAAGCCGATCAGGTTGAGCAGGTGCCAGGCCTTGAACCAGGCGATAACAAAGATGCCGGCATTCAACAGCGCGAAATAGGCGAACAGCGCGACATGGTTGCCACTGCCGGTCGAGGTCAGGATCGGTGCGGCAAACCCGCCCAAAGCCGCCACCGTCGCCAGGCCCATGGCGTTCTGCGCCACCGCCAGGATCGCCGAACAGAGCGTCACCACCACCAACAGCGACAGCGCCATTCCCGGCGACAGCAGCGGATGCAGGCGCATGGCGGCGAACACCGTCAGGTACAACACGGCAATCCCGGTGCCTTGCAGCATCAGCGCATAGTTCGGATTACGCAGGCGCAACCACCACCCCAGGCCAAGCAAGGCGATCGCACTCGCGGCCACCCCGGCGTAACGCATCTCCACCGGCACCAGCATGCCTTCGGTGGCGTAACGCAGGAGGAAGGCCAGGCCGAGGAACAACAGCAGCACCCCGATCCGCAACACGGTATTGCCACCGAACAGCCAGGCTTGCGCCACGTCGATCGCCCGTTCGATCGGCGAAGGCTCGCGCGGCTGTGGCGGAATAGGTGCGGCGGCTGGGCGCGGCGGCTCGGCGCCCTGGGCTTCGGCGGTCCAGGCACTGGCCGCGGCGGCACGCGGCGCGGGTGCGGGTTCAGCCGGCTCGGCCAGCAATTCGGCAGGCAGCTCCCAACTCAGTTCGGCTTCAGCAAGCGGCTCGGGCTCGACCCTCGCGGTGACCGGCGCCTCGGCGGCCGCCTGCGGCGGCGCTGCCGGCTCGACCGGCGCGGCGGCTTGCGCCGCTTCGGGCGCCTGACCCTGCTCGACCTTGAGCAAGCGCTGATGCATCGCCTCGGTACCGCGCTCGAAGCGCTCGGCGAAGCGCTTCAACTCCTGGCGCAGCTCGGCGTTCTGCGCTTGCAGGCGCTGCAGCTTGAGCGCCTGACCGAGACCCAGACCGAGCAATCCGCCCAAGAACCCGCCAGTAACCGACTCACCCACCGAGGCGCCGACCAGCAGACCGACCAGCATGAAGATCCATTGCATGCACTGATTTCCCCATCGGGTTACGAACACACCACCGGCGGCCCTGCGCTGCAGCCCGCAAGGCCGGCGCAATTAAGCTGCCGGCCAGTATATCGGCCCCGCCACCTCAGCTTATAGCGGCGAATGCGCTGCGCCGCACAGGTTCAAAACAATCCAGCCAGTGCAACCAGCCGGCAGATGGTTGTTCACAAATTCGCCAGCCCCGCTATCATGCCGCGCCCAGAACGCCCTGCAGGTGTGGATAAATGACCAAGCTGTTGATCGTCGGTGCCGAGCTCGATCGCACGGACACCTGGATCAAATACGAAAGAACCATGTGCAGCAGTTGCGTTTCCAGCTGCTGCACCATGCCGGTGGAAGTGCGCTTCACCGATTTGCTGCGCATCGGACTGGTGCAGGAGTTCGAACGCGGCGAGCCGCCCAAGCAGATTGCCAAGCGCCTGATGAAAGAGGGTGTGGTCGAGCGCTTCAACCAGAAATATGGCATCTACACCCTGACCCGCATGGGCAATAACGACTGCCTCTATCTGGATCGCAAGACGCGCCTGTGCAGCATCTACGACCAGCGCCCAGACACCTGCCGCAATCACCCGAAGATTGGCCCACGGCCTGGCTATTGCGCCTACAAGCCGAAGGCCTGAGGACCTGTTCATGATCTGCTGTGCGTCGGCCCTGCGCGATGCCCAGCTCGGCTGAACATCGCGCAGGGCCGCTGGCGGTTTCAGCCTTTGCCGGCCGGGATCAACCGCTTCACCAGGCTCACGCCCGCCAGCACCAGCGCACCCGCGGCGATCCCCACCAGGGCATTCAACAGAGTCGGCAGTACGACTTTCAGCACACCCCCTATCCCCGGCACGGCGCCGGCCATCTGAGCCAGATGCTGGAGCGGCTCATGGGCGCCCGGCATGCCGTGGGTCAGGATGCCGCCGCCGACCAGGAACATGGCCGCCGTGCCGACGACGGACAGGCCCTTCATCAGGTAAGGCGCCGCGCGCAGTAGGCCGCCCCCGATGGCCCGGGCCAGCCCGCTGCCCTTTTGGCTGAGATACAGCCCCAGATCGTCCAGCTTGACGATGCCGGCCACCAGGCCATAGACGCCGACCGTCATGCTCGCGGCGATGCCCACCAGCACCGCCACCTGGGTGCCGAAGGCGGCGCCCGCCACAGTCCCCAGGGCGATCACTATGATCTCGGCGGAGAGGATGAAGTCGGTACGGATCGCGCCCTTGATCTTGTCCTTCTCGAAGGCGAGCAGATCGACCTCGGGGTCGGCCAGCGCCTCGGCATGCGCCGCATGCTCGGTCTGATCCTCCGCTTCGCTGTGCAGCCACTTGTGCGCCAGCTTCTCGAAGCCCTCGAAACAGAGGTAGGCACCGCCCAGCATCAGCAGCGGCGTCACCGCCCAGGGTGCGAATGCGCTGATGAGCAACGCCGCCGGCAGCAGAATCAGCTTGTTCAACGCCGAGCCCTTGGCCACCGCCCAGACCACCGGCAGCTCGCGGTCGGCCTTGACGCCGGCAACCTGTTGGGCATTCAGCGCGAGGTCATCGCCCAGCACTCCCGCGGTTTTCTTCGCGGCCACCTTGGTCATCGCCGCCACGTCGTCCAGCACGCCGGCAATATCGTCAATCAGGGTCAGCAGGCTGACTCCAGCCATGTCGGGATTCCTTGGAAAAGTTGAGGGATGCCATCGGGCATCGACAGGATGCTGGATAGTACACGGCTGCCAAAACGCCAGGGGCACGCCTCAGCGACTATTCGCTTAGCCAAAAAAAATCCCCGCCATCAAGGATGGCGGGGATTCTTACTCACGCGTGCAGCGAGCTAAGGCTTAGCCTTTGCTCGAACGCTTGCGCAGGTTCTCGTCGAGGATCTTCTTACGCAGACGGATCGATTTTGGCGTGATTTCAGCCAATTCGTCGTCTTCGATGAACTCCAGCGACTGCTCCAGGGTGTAGCGGATAGGCGGAACCAGAGCGATGGTTTCGTCTTTACCGGAAGCACGCATGTTGTCGAGCTTCTTGCCTTTGGTGGGGTTGACGCCCAGGTCGTTGTCGCGGCTGTTGATGCCGACCAACATGCCTTCGTACACGTCATCGCCATGGCCGAGGAACAACTTGCCACGCGCTTGCAGAGTTTCCAACGAGTAAGTCAGTGCCTTGCCGGTCGCAGTCGAAACCAGCACGCCATTCTGACGGCTGGACATGTCGCCAGACTTCATCGGGCCGTAGTGGCTGAAGATGCTGGTCAGGATGCCGGAACCGGAAGTCATGGTCAGGAACTGGTTACGGAAACCGATCAAGCCACGGGCCGGAATGGTGTACTCGAGACGAACGCGGCCCTTGCCATCCGGAACCATGTTGCTCAGGTCGCCTTTACGCAGACCCATTTGCTCCATCATGGAACCCTGGTGCTGCTCTTCCAGGTCGATGGTGACGTTCTCGAAGGGTTCCTGCTTGACGCCGTCAACAGTCTTGATGATCACTTCAGGACGGGAAACACCCAGCTCGAAGCCTTCGCGACGCATGGTTTCGATCAGTACCGAGAGGTGCAGCTCGCCACGACCGGAGACCTTGAACTTGTCAGCGCTATCGCCTTCTTCAACGCGCAGGGCCACGTTGTAGAGCAGCTCCTTGTCCAGACGCTCCTTGATGTTACGGCTGGTGACGAACTTGCCTTCCTTGCCGCAGAACGGCGAGTCGTTGACCTGGAAGGTCATGCTCACGGTCGGCTCGTCAACGGACAGCGGGGTCATGGCTTCGACGTTGAGCGGATCGCACAGGGTGTCGGAGATGAACAGTTGGTCGAAACCGCTGATGCAGACGATATCGCCAGCCGCTGCTTCTTCAACGTCAACGCGGTGCAGACCGTGGTGCCCCATCAACTTGAGGATACGGCCGTTACGGCGCTTGCCATCGACGTCGATGGCCACCACCTGGGTGTTCGGCTTGATGCGACCACGAGCGATACGGCCGATGCCGATAACGCCGAGGTAGCTGTTGTAGTCCAGTGCGGAGATTTGCATCTGGAACGGACCGTCACGGTCGACTTTTGGAGCCGGAACGTTGTCGACGATGGCCTGGAACAGCGGAGTCAGGTCTTCAGCCAGATTGTCGTGCTCAAGACCGGCCAGGCCGTTGATCGCCGAGGCGAAGACGACCGGGAAGTCCAGTTGCTCTTCGGTCGCGCCGAGGTTGTCGAACAGGTCGAGCATTTGATCGACGACCCAGTCCGGACGTGCGCCCGGACGGTCGACCTTGTTCACCACCACGATCGGCCGCAGGCCGGCCTGGAAGGCCTTCTGGGTCACGAAACGGGTTTGCGGCATCGGGCCATCAACGGCGTCGACCAGCAGCAGAACCGAGTCGACCATGGACATCACGCGCTCGACTTCGCCACCGAAGTCGGCGTGGCCGGGGGTGTCGACGATGTTGATGTGGTGGCCATTCCAGTTGATCGCGGTGTTCTTCGCGAGAATGGTGATACCGCGCTCTTTTTCCTGGTCGTTGGAGTCCATCAGGCGCTCGGTGTCGAGTTCGTTACGCTCGAGGGTGCCGGACTGGCGCAGAAGCTTGTCGACCAGGGTGGTTTTGCCATGGTCAACGTGGGCGATGATGGCGATGTTGCGTAGATTTTCGATCACTTTTGCATCTCGATCAGAGGATTCGGTTCGCCGCTAAGTTTAGGCGGCCAGTATGAAGAATGAGTGGCTCAACAGCCCCGTCGGTCGGGGGGGCGGTGGCGGATACTGCCGCCAAACAGACCCGGCGTCTTATGCCGGACGATAAACGCGCACATTGGCATGCCCCTCGCTGAGCAAATGGTGGGCATGCAGGCGGCTCATCACGCCTTTGTCGCAATACAGCAGGTACTGGCGGGTATCATCCAGTTCCTTAAAGCGACTGTTGAGTGCGAAGAACGGCAAAGGTTGGACCTCGATACCGTTCAGCTCCAGCGGCAGGTCTTCCTGAGCATCCGGATGACGGATGTCCAGGACGATCTGCCCAGGCAAGGCTTCACTCACTTCCTCAACCTGGATGTCTTCGCCCAACTCGTCGATCACCCGGTCGATCGGCACCAGGCGAGCGCGCTCCAAGGCGCGCTCCAACACGGCCATATCGAACTGGGCCTCTTCATAGACGACGCGTTCGGGCTTGGCGCGGGTGGTCGGGTTCACCGAAATCACCCCGCAATATTCCGGCATATGCTTGGCAAACTCGGCGGTACCGATCTGCGTCGCCATGTCGATGATGTCTTGCTTGTGGCTGGCGATCAGCGGGCGGATCACCAACTTGTCGGTGGCCCGGTCGATCACCGCGAGATTCGGCAGGGTCTGGCTGGACACCTGGGAAATCGCCTCGCCGGTGACCAGCGCGTCGATATCCAGGCGATCGGCGATAGTACTGGCGGCGCGCAGCATCATACGCTTGAGCACCACCCCCATATGGCTATTATCGACCTTGCCGAGAATCTCGCCGAGCACTTCCTCGAACGGCACGCTGACGAACAGCACCCGCTGCGAGCGGCCGTACTTGTCCCAGAGGTAGTGCGCCACCTCCATCACCCCCAGTTCATGGGCACGGCCACCGAGGTTGAAGAAGCAGAAGTGGCTGACCAGCCCGCGGCGCATCATCTGATAGGCCGCTACCGTCGAGTCGAAACCGCCGGACATCAGCACCAGCGCGTGCTCGATGGCGCCCAGCGGATAACCGCCGATGCACTCATGCTGATGATGGATGACGAACAGCCGCTGGTCGCGAATCTCCAGGCGCACCACGACTTCCGGCGCTTTCAGGGAAATCCCGGCCGCCCCGCACTGCTGACGCAGCTGGCTGCCGACATAACGCTCGACATCCATCGAGCTGAAGCTGTGCTTGCCGGCGCGTTTGCAGCGCACGGCAAAGACTTTGCCCGGCAGCAGGTCGGCGTAATGCGCCTTGCATTTCTGCACCATGTCATCAAAATCAGCCAGCGGGTATTCGTTCACCTCGAGGAACTGGCCGATACCCGGGGTACGGGTCAGGCGCTCGATCATCTCGCGCAGCACTTTCGGCTCGGTCAGTTGGGTCTCGACGTCGAGATTGTCCCACACGCCGTCCACCACCAGGTCTGGGTCCAGGTCGCGCAGCACCATGCGAATGTTCTTCGCCAGCTGGCGGATAAAGCGCTTACGCACCGGCCGGCTTTTGATGGTGATTTCAGGGAAGACTTTAACGATAAGTTTCATGAAAACAGCGCGCGTGAGGCCAGCCGAAAAAGAGGGGGCAGGATTATAGCGGAAATTGCTCAAGGTTTAACCAGCTATCGAGCACAAAGATCTGCTGCGCACCAAAACAACGCATAGCGATTCTTTATCGCTCCATATCAGTGCACAAGCCCGGCCGAATTGGCCACACAGCCCCCGTCACGCCTGACTTTCACGGACCAAGCCCACTTCAGGGCACTGGCATGCAATTTGCTCCCTTGTGAGGCAGGTTGCCCTGGCGGAGTATGCCCGCCCGGCTTCACCCGTTTATTTTTGGGGGCTAACCCTGACCCAGCCCCCATCCATCTGGAGGACACCATGTCGAAGTCGCTTCAACTCATCAAAGAACACGACGTGAAGTGGATTGATCTGCGCTTCACCGACACCAAAGGCAAACAGCACCACGTGACCATGCCGGCCCGTGATGCGGACGACGATTTCTTTGAAATCGGCAAGATGTTCGACGGCTCCTCCATCTCCGGCTGGAAAGGCATCGAAGCCTCCGACATGATTCTGCTGCCGGACGACAGCACTGCCGTGCTCGACCCGTTCACCGAAGAGCCGACCCTGATTCTGGTCTGCGACATCATCGAACCCTCGACCATGCAAGGCTACGACCGCGACCCGCGCGCCATCGCCCACCGCGCCGAGGAATACCTGAAGAGCACCGGTATCGGCGACACCGTATTCGTTGGCCCGGAACCTGAATTCTTCATCTTCGACGAAGTGAAATTCAAATCCGACATTTCCGGTTCCATGTTCAAGATCTACTCCGAACAAGGCTCCTGGATGTCCGACGCCGACATCGAAACCGGCAACAAAGGTCACCGCCCAGGCGTTAAAGGCGGCTACTTCCCGGTTCCGCCGTTCGACCATGACCACGAAATCCGTACTGCCATGTGTAATGCCATGGAAGAAATGGGCCTGGTCATCGAAGTTCACCACCACGAAGTGGCGACTGCCGGTCAGAACGAAATCGGCGTGAAGTTCAACACCCTGGTAGCCAAGGCTGACGAAGTTCAGACCCTCAAGTACTGCGTGCACAACGTCGCCGACGCCTATGGCAAAACCGCGACCTTCATGCCGAAGCCGCTGTACGGCGACAACGGTTCGGGTATGCACGTGCACCTGTCCATCGCCAAAGATGGCAAGAACACCTTCGCCGGCGAAGGCTATGCCGGCCTGTCCGATACCGCCCTGTACTTCATCGGCGGCATCATCAAGCACGGTAAGGCCCTGAACGGCTTCACCAACCCGGCCACCAACTCCTACAAGCGTCTGGTTCCGGGCTTCGAAGCGCCGGTCATGCTGGCCTACTCGGCACGCAACCGCTCCGCCTCGATCCGTATCCCCTACGTTTCCAGCCCGAAAGCCCGCCGCATCGAAGCGCGCTTCCCGGACCCGGCCGCCAACCCCTACCTGTGCTTCGCCGCGCTGCTGATGGCGGGCCTGGACGGCATCCAGAACAAGATCCACCCCGGCGATGCCGCCGACAAGAACCTCTACGACCTGCCACCAGAAGAAAGCAAGCTGATCCCGCAAGTCTGCGGCAGCCTGAAAGAAGCGCTGGAAGAACTGGACAAGGGCCGTGCGTTCTTGACCAAGGGCGGCGTATTCAGCGACGACTTCATCGATGCCTACATCGAACTGAAGAACGAAGAAGAAATCAAGGTGCGCACCTTCGTGCACCCGCTGGAATACGACCTGTACTACAGCGTCTAAGCCAGTAGCACCTGCGCAAGCAGCGTGGTTAGAGGCCTCCTTCGGGAGGCCTTTTTTATTTGGCAATTTTTATTTGCTTGGGCGCACAGCTATAGAGGTATGAACTTGCCAGCGCCGCCCGCCAATGCAAGGCTAAGCAACACACCCTCAACGGGAAACCAGCCATGCGCCTCACGCTTACCTGTCTGCTGCTTGCCTTGGCCTTGCCGGCCGCCGCGCAGATCTACAAATACACCGACGCCAACGGCAACACGGTGTACACCAACCAGCCGCCTGACGGCGCCCCGAGCGAGACCGTCAAACTGCCGCCCACCAATAGCGTGGAAATGCAGGCCCCGAGCGCGTCCACCGCCGACACGGCGAATACCCAGGCGCCGAAAGCCGCTTACAGCCTGCTACAGCTGACCGACCTGCCTTCCGAGGAGGCCCTGCGCGCCAATAACGGCACCTTCAGCGTCGGCGTGCAGCTGCAACCGCGCCTGAGCCCAGGCCACCGTCTGCGCCTGCTCCTGGACGGCAAACCCTATGGCCAGGCGAGCAATCTGCCGCGCCTGCAACTGAGTAATATCCCGCGCGGCGAACACAGCCTGGCGGTGGAAGTCCTCAGCGGCGAGCAGTCGCTGCAACAAAGCGCCACCGCGACCTTTACCGTGCAACGCGTCAACACCAGCAGCCCAGCGCTGCGCCCCCCCGTACCCACACCGAAGCCAGCCCCCTAAAACATGCGATTTCTCCTGCTTTGCCTACTGCTGATCGGCCTGCCGGTTGCCGCCGAGGTCTACACCTATATCGACAACGAGGGTAATCGGGTCTTCACCGACCGCCCCAAGCCAGGCAATGCCAAGCGCATCGAACTGGCCCCGTCCAACGCCATGTCGGCCAGCCCTGCCCCTTCGCCACCCGCGCCGGTGCAGGCCGCTCCAGCCGCCGCGCCGCCGGCCTATCAGCTCCTGCGCATCCTGGTCCCCGAGCCGGATGCGACGGTCCGCGACGGCGCCTCCGGCGACCTGATCGTCACCGCCACCAGCGAGCCCAGCCTGCTAGCCGGGCATAACTACCGCCTGCTGCTCGATGGCCAGACGGTGGGCGAACCCAGCCGCAGTCCGGTCTTCCCGTTGAGCAATCTGCCACGCGGCACCCACCAATTGGCCGTGGAAATCCTCGACGGCAACGGCCGCACCCTGGAGCGCACGCCGACCCAACCGGTGCATGTCCTGCGCATTTCCCTGGAACAAAAACGCAGGGTCAAACCCTGCCAGAAAGACGAGTACGGCGTGCGCCCCGAGTGTCCGCTGAAGGACAAGCCGGCGGAGAAGAAGGACATTCCGTACGTCCCCTTCATCTAATCCCACAGGCGATCGCACTGATTTGGTGCGATAGCCCGCACCACTTTCTATACACTCCCCATTTTGGTTCGCCAACCGGCCTGGTTGGCGCAGGAAAGTAGCCCAAGGCCCCCGCCCGGCAGTGTTCGCGCGTCTTTTCGGGGCTTTGGTTTGCTTTTTGCATTTTCAGATCCATTCCTGGGATCCCTACGATGACCATCAACGACGCCCTGCACCGACTGCTGCTGGATAACCTGACCACCGCGACCCTGCTGCTCAACGCCGAACTGCGCCTCGAGTACATGAATCCGGCGGCCGAGATGCTGCTGGCCGTCAGCGGCCAACGCAGCCATGGCCAATTCATCAGCGAACTGTTCACCGAGTCGCCGGAGGCCTTGGCCTCGTTGCGCCAGGCGGTGGAACAGGCGCACCCGTTCAACAAGCGCGAAGCGGTGCTGACGGCCCTGACCGGGCAAACCCTGACCGTCGACTATGCGGTGACGCCGATTCTCAATCGCGGCGAAACCCTGCTGCTGCTGGAGGTCCATCCGCGTGACCGGCTGCTGCGGATCACCAAGGAAGAGGCGCAGCTGTCCAAGCAGGAAACCACCAAACTGCTGGTGCGCGGCCTCGCCCATGAGATCAAGAACCCGCTCGGCGGCATCCGCGGCGCCGCCCAACTGCTGGCCCGCGAGCTGCCGGAAGAGAGCCTCAAGGACTACACCAACGTCATCATCGAAGAGGCCGATCGTTTAAGGAACCTGGTGGACCGCATGCTCGGCTCGAACAAGCTGCCGAGCCTCGCCATGACCAACGTGCACGAGGTGCTGGAGCGCGTCGGCAGCCTGGTCGAGGCGGAAAGCCAGGGCAGCATCACCCTGGTGCGTGATTACGACCCGAGCATCCCGGACCTGCTGATCGACCGCGAACAGATGATCCAGGCGGTGCTGAATATCGTGCGCAACGCCATGCAGGCCATTGGCACGCAGAACGAACTGCGCCTCGGCCGCATCACTCTGCGCACCCGCACCCTGCGGCAATTCACCATCGGCCACACCCGCCATCGCCTGGTGACCAAGGTCGAGATCATCGACAACGGCCCCGGCATCCCCGCGGAGCTGCAAGACACCATCTTCTACCCCATGGTCAGCGGCCGCCCGGACGGTACCGGGCTGGGCCTGGCCATCACCCAGAACATCATTAGTCAGCACCAGGGCCTGATCGAGTGCGAGAGCCATCCCGGCCACACCGTGTTCTCGATCTTCCTGCCGTTGGAACAAGGAGTTACTTCGTCATGAGCCGCAGTGAAACCGTCTGGATCGTCGACGACGACCGCTCCATTCGCTGGGTGCTGGAAAAAGCCCTGCAACAGGAAGGCATGACCACCACCAGCTTCGACAGCGCCGACGGCGTCCTCGGCCGCCTGACGCGGCAACAGCCGGACGTGATCATCTCGGACATCCGCATGCCCGGCGCCAGCGGCCTGGAACTGCTGGCCAAGATTCGCGAGCTGCACCCGCGCCTGCCGGTGATCATCATGACCGCCCATTCCGACCTGGAAAGCGCGGTGGCGTCTTACCAGGGCGGCGCCTTCGAGTACCTGCCCAAGCCCTTCGATGTCGACGAGGCCGTGTCCCTGGTCAAGCGCGCCTTCCAGCACGCCCAGGAGCAGCAGGGGTTCGAAGCCCCGGTCATATTGGCCCGCACCCCGGAGATCATCGGTGAGGCGCCGGCGATGCAGGAGGTGTTCCGCGCCATCGGCCGCCTCAGCCATTCGAATATCACCGTGCTGATCAATGGCGAATCCGGCACCGGCAAGGAGCTGGTCGCCCATGCCCTGCACCGCCATAGCCCGCGCGCAGCCTCACCCTTCATCGCGCTGAACATGGCGGCGATTCCGAAAGACCTGATGGAATCCGAGCTGTTCGGTCACGAGAAAGGCGCCTTCACCGGCGCCGTCAACCAGCGCCGTGGACGCTTCGAACAGGCCGACGGCGGCACCCTGTTCCTCGACGAAATCGGCGATATGCCGGCCGACACCCAGACCCGCCTGTTGCGGGTGCTGGCCGACGGCGAGTTCTACCGGGTCGGCGGCCACACGCCGGTCAAGGTCGACGTGCGCATCATCGCCGCCACCCACCAGAACCTGGAAACCCTGGTGCAGGCCGGAAAATTCCGCGAAGACCTGTTCCACCGCCTCAACGTCATCCGCATCCATATCCCGCGGATGTCCGACCGCCGTGAAGACATCCCCACGCTGGCCCGCCACTTCCTCAACCGCGCCGCCCAGGAGCTGGCGGTCGAGCCGAAGCTGCTCAAAAGCGAGACCGAGGACTACCTGAAGAACCTGCCGTGGCCGGGCAACGTGCGCCAGCTGGAGAACACCTGCCGCTGGATCACCGTGATGGCTTCCGGGCGCGAAGTGCATATCGACGATCTGCCGCCGGAGCTGCTGACCCAGCCGCACGATAGCGCGCCGGCGACCAACTGGGAGCAGGCCCTGCGCCAGTGGGCCGACCAGTCCCTGGCGCGTGGCCAATCGAGCCTGCTCGACAGCGCCGTGCCGGCCTTCGAACGGATCATGATCGAGACCGCCCTCAAGCACACCGCCGGCCGCCGCCGCGACGCCGCCGTGCTGCTCGGCTGGGGGCGCAACACCCTGACGCGCAAGATCAAGGAACTCGGCATGAAGGTGGCCGGCGACGACGACGAAGGCGACGATGCGTAGGCCGCAGACCGTAACCCAGCACCCGGCCCAAAGGGCCGGCCAACAGCTGCGGTAATAAAACTGGCACACCTCATGCTTAGTATCAGGTGACTCCAGTTTCGGGGACCTTGGTACAGGCAGGCCGGGGATTCCCCTCTTTTATTCCGCGCGCAGGCTGATCGTCAGCCGCCACCGCCCCTCCATCGCTGCGCCGTGCCACTCGCCACGCAGCGGGCGGGCAGCGACCAGATTCAACAGCAAACCCCGCTCACTATGAATCAACCGCCAATTCACGCCCTTTCCAGCTAACTGCAGCTGCCCATGCTGGGCGCGTCCTTCTGCCTCAAACAGCAGCATCAGTGCACCATGCAAGTGCTCACCGGACACTTTTGGTTCAGCACTGAACCAAAGTTGCAGGCCATCGGGCAGCACTTAAACCTGCTCCAGGGTTACCGGCTCGGGTGCAGTCAAGCGGCCAAGCATCAGCCCGACCAACAAGCCAAGCAGTACCAACGCCGCGAGGAAGCGCCGCCATAACTTCGGCCGCGGATCCTCTTCAGGAGTAGAATCCTGCCCGTCCTCACGCTCGGAGCCGTGCATGTTTCACGTGATCCTCTTTCAACCGGAAATTCCACCCAATACGGGCAACATTATCAGGCTGTGCGCCAACAGCGGCTGCAGCCTACATCTGATCGAACCACTCGGCTTCGAGCTGGACGACAAGCGCCTGCGCCGCGCCGGGCTGGACTATCACGAGTACGCCAGCTTGAGCCGCCACACCGACCTGGCCAGCTGCCTGGCGAGCCTCGGCCAGCCGCGGCTGTTCGCCTTTACCACCAAGGCCTCACAGCCCTATCACGAAGCCCGCTTTCAACACGGCGACGCCTTGTTGTTTGGCCCGGAAAGCCGCGGACTACCGGCCGAGGTGCTGGAAAGCCTGCCGCCCGAACAGCGCCTGCGCCTGCCGATGCGCCCTGGCTGTCGCAGCCTGAACCTCTCCAACACCGTCGCAGTCGCCGTCTATGAAGGCTGGCGCCAGCTCGGCTTCAGTCTCGACTGAAGCCTGTGTCGAAACCATGGCCCGCTCCTACGGGTTTTGCGCACGCCTGAAAAATACCGTGAATGAAAAAGCGCCCCGCAGGGCGCTTTTTTTTGTGCGGCAATGACTCAGTGCTGAGCCGCAACAGGGGCTTCGCCGGCCGCCTGCATGCGGCTCAGTTCCTGGGCGTAGAGCGCGTCGAAATTCACCGGCGCCAGCATCAACGCCGGGAACGAACCGCGCACGACCAGGCTGTCGAGGGTCTCGCGAGCATACGGGAACAGAATGTTCGGGCAGAACGCGCCGAGGGTGTGGCTCATCGAGGCAGCGTCCAGCCCCTGGATCAGGAAGATCCCGGCCTGCTGCACTTCGGCGATGAAGGCGATCTCTTCGCCGGTCTTGACGGTCACGGAGAGGGTCAGCACCACTTCGTGGAAGTCGCCTTCCAGAGACTTCTGCCGGGTATTCAGGTCCAGCGCCACGCTCGGGCTCCACTCCTGACGGAAGATTTCCGGGCTCTTCGGCGCCTCGAAGGACAGGTCACGCACATAGATGCGCTGCAGGGAAAACTGCGGGTTCTGGTCGCCTTGGGCGGCGCCGTTGGTCACTTGTTCGGTCATGGCAGAGCCTTCTTATCGTTAGGTTTCTACAAAGGTTCAAGCCTTGAGCAACGCATCCAGCTTGCCGGCGCGCTCCAAGGCATAGAGGTCATCACAGCCGCCCACATGGGTGCTGCCGATCCAGATTTGCGGCACCGAGGTGGCGCGCGCCTTGCGGGTCATTTCCGCGCGCACCTCGGGCTTGCCGTCGACGCTGATCTCCTCGAAGGGCACACCCTTTTGCACCAGCAACTGCTTGGCGCGAGTGCAGTAAGAGCACCAATCGCTGGAATAAATGACGACGGACGGCATCTCACTTCACCAAGGGCAGGTTGTCGCCACGCCAGCTGGCAATCCCGCCAGACAACTTGGCTGCGTTGAAACCGGCTTTCTTCAGCTCGCGGCTGACGGTACCGGCATGCTGGCCCAGGGCGTCGACCACGATCAGGGTCTTGGCCTTGTGCTTGTCCAGTTCCGCGACACGGCTGGCGACTTTTTCGTAAGGAATATTCAGCGCACCGACTATATGGCCGCCGGCAAAGTCCTTGTTCGAGCGCACGTCGAGCACCAGGCCCTGCTCGCCATTGACCAGCGCCGTCAGCTCGCGAGTGCTCAGGCTTTGACCGCCTTTTTGCAGTTCGGTGAAGATCAGCAAGGCCAGCAGCACCGCGAACACACCGCTGAGCACATAGTGGGTAGTGGTAAATTCAATCAGGTGAGCGAGCATCAATAGGTTCCAGGACGGTAAAATGTCGGCCAGTATACACAGCCCCAAAGGTCGGCCAAACCCCGCCCGGCGGTGACGCCGCCGAGACTTGGCTTTAAAATGCCCAGCCTTTTTGACCACCACGCCACAAGCGAGCCGGATCTATGACTGCCACGCCCAAACCCCTGGTTCTGATCATCTTGGACGGCTTCGGTCACAGTGACAGCCCCGAATACAACGCCATCTACGCCGCCAACACGCCGGTCTACGACCACCTGCGCGCCACCCAGCCGAACGGCCTGATCTCCGGCAGCGGCATGGACGTTGGCCTGCCGGACGGGCAAATGGGCAACTCCGAGGTCGGCCATATGAACCTCGGCGCGGGCCGCGTGGTGTACCAGGACTTCACCCGGGTGACCAAGGCGATCCGCGATGGCGAGTTCTTCGACAACCCGGCGATCACCCGCGCGGTCGATCAAGCCGTCGGCGCCGGCAAGGCCGTGCATATCCTCGGTCTGTTGTCCGACGGCGGCGTGCACAGCCATCAGGATCATCTGGTGGCCATGGCCGAACTGGCAGCCCAGCGCGGCGCCGAGAAGATTTACCTGCACGCCTTCCTCGACGGCCGCGACACCCCGCCGAAAAGCGCCCAGCCGTCGCTGGAACTGCTCGACAACACCTTCGCCAGGCTCGGCAGAGGCCGCACCGCCTCGATCATCGGCCGCTACTTCGCGATGGATCGCGACAACCGCTGGGATCGCGTCGAAGCCGCCTACAAGCTGATCGTCGACGGCCAGGCCCAGTTCCAGGCGGACAGCGCCCTCGCCGCCCTGGAAGCCGCTTACGCCCGCGGCGAGAGCGACGAATTCGTCAAAGCCACCGGCATCGGCGCCCCGGTAACAGTCGAAGACGGCGACGCCGTGGTCTTCATGAACTTCCGTGCCGACCGTGCCCGCGAGCTGACCCGGGCGTTCGTCGAGGCGGACTTCAAGGAGTTTGCCCGCGCGCGCCAGCCCCAGCTGGCCGACTTCATCATGCTCACCCAGTACGCCGCCAGCATCCCAGCGCCCAGCGCCTTCGCCCCGGCCAGCCTGGACAACGTGCTCGGCGAATACCTGGCGAAACACGGCAAGACCCAACTGCGCATCGCCGAAACCGAGAAGTACGCCCACGTCACCTTCTTCTTCTCCGGCGGCCGTGAAGAGCCGTTCGAAGGAGAAGAGCGCATCCTCATCCCCTCGCCGCAAGTCGCCACCTACGACCTGCAACCGGAAATGAACGCGCCGCTAGTCACCGACCGCATAGTCGAGGCCATCGAACAGCAGCGTTATGACGTGATCATCGTCAACTACGCCAACGGCGACATGGTCGGCCATACCGGCGTGTTCGAGGCTGCGGTCAAGGCCGTGGAATGCCTGGACAGCTGCGTCGGCCGCATAGTCACGGCGCTGGACAAAGTGGGCGGCGAAGCGCTGATCACCGCCGACCACGGCAACGTCGAACAGATGGAGGACGAATGCACCGGCCAGGTGCACACCGCGCATACCTGTGAGCCGGTGCCGTTCATCTATGTCGGCAAGCGTTCGCTGAGCATCCGCACAGGCGGCGTGCTAGCCGACGTGGCGCCGACCATGCTGCATCTGCTGGGCCTGGAACAGCCGGCAGAAATGACCGGCCGCACGATTCTGAATCTGCAGTCCAACGGCGGCTAAAGCGCCGCGCCGTTTATTCGCCCTAGGCCAACTCCAGCTCTAGGGCGAATAACCCACGGCGTTCTGCGCCGCGACCTTTCCCGCGCCAAAAAACCTCCGCCCGCTCAGGCTTGCGGGCGTTTTTTTTGCAGCCCGCCGCGGGCATACTAGGGCGTCGCCCTCCCCCGGTATCGCCCACCCCATGCTCCGCACCTTGATTGCCGTCTTCCTTGCTTGCCTGCTCAGCCCGGTAATGGCCGATCAACGCGCCGAGACCCAGAAGCAGCTGGAGGCTGCGCAGCAGGATATCGGCGAGCTGAAGAAGCTGCTTAAGCAGCTGGCGCAGGAAAAATCCGGCGTGCAGAAAGAACTGCGCGGCACGGAAACCGAGATGGGCCAGCTGGAAAAGCAGGTCGAAGCCCTGCAGGAAGAGCTAGAAAAAAGTGAAGCCGAGATCCAGCGCCTGGATCGCGAGAAAAAAAAACTCGACGGCGCACGCCTTGAACAGCAACGCCTGATTGGCATTCAGGCACGGGCCGCCTACCAGAGTGGCCGCCAGGAATACCTCAAACTGCTGCTGAACCAACAAAACCCGGAAAAATTCTCCCGCACCCTGAGCTATTATGATTACGTCAATCAGGCGCGCCTGGAACAGCTCGACGCCTTCAACGAAACCCTCCGGCAACTGGCCAATGTCGAGCGCGATAGCGCCGCCCAACAAACCCAACTGGCCGAGCAGAAAAGCGCGCTGGAGGGGCGCCGCGAACAACTGGCGCAAGCCCGCAAGGAGCGCCACGTGGCGCTGGCCAAGCTGAACCAGGAATCCAGCGCACGCGGCCAGAAGCTTAAGGCCCGCGAGCAGGCGCACGCCGAGCTCGGCCGCGTGCTGAAAACCATCGAAGAGACCCTCGCCCGCCAGGCCCGCGAAGCCAAAGCCGCCGAAGAGGCGCGCCAACGCGCACTGGCGCAGCAGCAACTGGCGGCACAACAGGCGCGCCCTATGGCCAACAAATCCGTCAGCGGCCCCTTGGTTTCCAGCGCCGGCGCCATCCACGGCGGCCCTTTCGCCAAGAGCCGCGGCCAATTGCCCTGGCCAGTCGATGGCCGCTTGGTCGCCCGTTATGGAACCCCACGCGGCGGCGACGCTCGGACAAGCTGGGATGGTGTGCTGATTGGCGCCTCTGCCGGCAGTCAAGTACGCGCCGTACACGCTGGCCGCGTGGTATTTGCCGACTGGTTGCGTGGCGCCGGGCTTCTGGTCATTCTCGACCATGGCAACGGTTATCTGAGCCTCTATGGCCACAACCAAAGTTTATTGAAAGACGCCGGCGACCTTGTCAAAGCCGGCGAGCCGATCGCGACCGTCGGCACCAGCGGCGGCCAAGACACGCCGGCGCTGTATTTTGCGATCCGTCAGCAGGGTCGCCCTAGCGATCCGGCACAATGGTGTCGCGCGCAAGGATAAGCGCTACGCCACCTATTACTGGAGTCAGTTCGACATGCCGCATTTGTCCCGCCCTATGTTTCCGGCTTTGGCTCTGGCCCTGGCTATCGCGCTGGTGATCGGCGCGCCGTTGCTGCATGCCGCTCAAGCCGACGAGGCCGCCGCGCCAGCAGCTGCGACGAACGGCAAAGCGCCGCTGCCGCTCGATGAGCTGCGCACCTTCGCCGAGGTCCTGGACCGAATCAAGGCGGCCTATGTCGAACCGGTAGACGACAAGACCCTGCTGGAAAATGCCATCAAGGGCATGCTCAGCAACCTCGACCCGCACTCGGCCTACCTCGGCCCGGAGGATTTCGCCGAGCTCCAGGAAAGTACCAGCGGCGAATTCGGTGGCCTCGGCATCGAAGTCGGCCTGGAAGATGGCTTCGTCAAAGTGGTTTCGCCGATCGACGACACGCCCGCCTCCAAGGCCGGCATCCAGCCCGGCGACCTGATCGTGAAGATCGATGGCGAGCCGACCAAGGGCCTGTCGATGATGGAGGCCGTGGACAAGATGCGCGGCAAAGCCGGCGCAAAGATCGTCCTGACCCTGGTACGCGAAGGCGGCCAGCCGTTTGACGTGGAACTGACCCGAGCGGTGATCAAGGTCAAGAGCGTGAAAAGTCTGACGCTCGAGCCGGGCTACGGCTACCTGCGCATCACCCAGTTCCAGGTCAACAGCGGCGATGAGGTGGGCAAGGCCCTGACCAAGCTGAGGAAAGACAATGGCAACAAGAAACTCCGCGGCCTGGTTCTCGACCTGCGCAACAACCCCGGTGGGGTGCTGCAGGCGGCGGTGGAAGTCACCGATCACTTCCTCAAGAAGGGCCTGATCGTCTACACCAAAGGCCGCATCGCCAACTCCGAACTGCGCTTCTCCGCCGACCCGGTCGATGCCAGCGAAGCTGTGCCACTGGTGGTGCTGATCAACGGCGGCAGCGCTTCGGCCTCGGAAATTGTCGCCGGCGCCCTGCAGGATCATAAGCGCGGCATCCTGATGGGCACCGACAGCTTCGGCAAAGGCTCGGTGCAAACCGTGCTGCCGCTGAGTAACGAGCGCGCCCTGAAGATCACCACCGCGCTGTACTTCACCCCGAACGGCCGTTCGATCCAGGCCCAGGGCATAGTGCCGGATATCGAAGTGACGCGCGCCAAGATTACCCGCGAGCAGGATGGCGAAAGCTTCAAGGAAGCCGATCTCGCCGGGCATCTGGGCAATGGCAACGGCGGCGCGGACAAACCGAGCAGCAAGGACAAAGCGCAGAGCAAACAGCCACGCCCGCAGGACGATGACTTCCAGCTGGGCCAAGCGCTCAACCTGCTGAAAGGCCTGAGCGTGACCCGCGGCGAGTAAAGCGGCTCCCCTGTAGGAGCGGATTTATCCGCGATTGGGCCTCTCGCCCCACACAGCTGTCGCGGCCAAAGCCGCTCCTAGCAAAAGCCGCCCTCCGCTTTTGCTAGGAGCTCGCTCTGCTGGCGATCCGCGCGCCACCGCCACCAACACCGACACCATCGCGAGTAGAACTCGCTCCTACGGCGCGGCGCCTTAGGAGCCTGTTCAAGATCGTGCGAGCCACAGCTCAGTGCGGCGCCCGCAGCGGATCGTGAACAGGTTCTTACAGATAGTTGCCGGTGACGCCTTCGATAAAGCCCTCGGCACGTAGCTCGTCCAGGGCCTTCTGCAGGCGCTGCACCACCTCGTCCGGGGTGTCCTTGTTGAGCGCCAGATACAGCTCGGCCTCGTTGAAGCGCAACACCGTGGTCAGGCCACTGACGCCTTCCTGCTTGGCCAGATAGTGACCCACCGGGTTGGTGGTGGCCCACAGGTCGATCTTGCCGCTGGTCAGCTTCTTCACGTTTTCCTGATCACGCAGGGCGTTGATCGGTTGCAACCCCTGGCTTTCCAGGTATTGGCTGACCGCATCGTTCTTGTAGGCGCCGATCCGGTACTGCCCGGCCTCCTTCAGACTAGGCACGCTCAGCGTCTTACCCGGCGCGGCCAGCAGCACCGATTCGGTCTTGGTCAGCGGCCCGACCCATTTGAACAACGGCTGCCGCTCGGGGGTGAGGGTGGTGGAGAACAGCCCGTAGTTGGCCTTGTCCTGGGTCAGCCGATACAGGCGGTCCCAGGGGAAGCGCAGGCTCAGGGTGTAGCCGATCCCGGCGCGCTTGAACATCTCGCGGACGATGTCGGCGTTGATGCCGTCGATACCCTCGTCACGGGCGAAGTTCTTGTCATCCACCGCCATGTTGTACGGCGGTAAATTCTCGGTCAGCAGCACCATCTTGTAGTCGGCCGGCAACTCGGCTCGAGCCGTTGCCGCCGCCAGGATCAGGCCCAGCAACAGGGTGCGTTTGAATAGTTTCAGCATGGTTAGGAGTGCCCGCATGATTTGTTATTGTGGTCGGGGGCATTCCTGCGGGAGCCAAGGCTCAGCCACGGAATGCTCGTCGCGTTGCCATCCTTGGCCATGGCCGCTGCTAAGCCGGCCCGGTGCCGCGTCTAGCTGGCATTACAGATAACTGCTGAGAATTTCGTCGACGAAACCTTCGCCGCGCATCTTGTCCAGCGCACCCTGCAGCTTCTGTACCACTTCATCCGGGACTTCTTTGTTCAGGGCCAGATACAGCTCGGCCTTATTGAAGCGCAGCACCGTCTTCAGCCCGACAACCCCTTCCTGCTTGGCCAGATAACGCCCGGCCGGATCGCCGGTGGCCCACAGGTCGATCTGCCCGCTCTCGAGCTTCTTGGCGTTTTCCTGATCGCGCAGCGCGGTCAGCGGCTCGAGCTTTTGCTGTACCAGGTACTCGGCAATGGCGTCACCCTTGTAGGCACCGACCTTGTACTGCTTCACGTCTTCCAGGCTGCTCAAGGCAATCTTGCTGTCAGACTTGGCCAGCATGATCCAGTCGTCCGGGCCGATCGGCCCGACCCATTTGAACGCTTGCTCACGCTCCGGCAGACGGGCGGTGACGAACACCCCATAGCCCGGCTTTTCCAGCGCCAGTTTGTAGATCCGATCCCAAGGAAAGCGCAGCGTCAGGCTGTACTTGATGCCCGCGCGCTTGAACATCTCCTTGACGATATCCACGGCGATGCCGTCGATATTGTCTTCTTGGGCGAAGTTCTTGCCGTTGATCGACATGTTGTACGGCGGGAAGTTTTCGGTCAGCAGGACGACGCTGTAGCTGGGATCCACTTCGGCGCGGGCGCCGGCGGACAGCACCATCAGGGTTCCGGTGAGCGCAAGTAACAGGCGTTTAAACATAGCGGCTCTCTTCTTTTTTATAGGGTGGACAGACCGTCGCAGCATACCCAACGCCGCTGCCGACGCCCAGCCTTGGCTGGAAAAATGCGACCGACCAGTCAGATACAGACTTGGCGGCAGTCTGCATCGAGCGCCGGCGCCGGCCCTGGGTTTTGCCTGTGCAATTAGCGCACCACAATGCCTCGACTGGCCAGATAGGCCTTGGCTTCCGGCACGGTGTATTCGCCGAAATGGAAGATGCTCGCCGCCAGTACCGCCGAGGCTTTGCCCTCGAGGATGCCCGCCGCCAGATGTTCCAGATTGCCGACGCCGCCGGAGGCGATCACCGGAATCCCGACGCTCTCGCTGACGGCGCGGGTGACGCCGAGGTCGAAACCGTTCTTCATGCCGTCCTGATCCATGCTGGTCAGGAGGATCTCGCCGGCGCCGAGCTCTTCCATCTTCTTCGCCCAGAGCACGGCATCCAGGCCGGTGGGTTTGCGCCCGCCGTGGGTGAAGATTTCCCAGCGCGGGGTCTCGCCAGGTAGCGAAACCTTCTTCGCGTCGATGGCGACGACTATGCACTGCGAGCCGAAACGCTGCGCCGCCTCGCCGACGAACTCCGGATTGAACACCGCCGCGGTGTTGATCGAGACCTTGTCCGCCCCGGCATTCAGCAGATTGCGGATGTCCTGCACGGTTCTCACCCCGCCGCCCACGGTCAGCGGGATAAACACCTGGCTGGCCATGCGCTCGACGGTATGCAGCGTGGTGTCGCGGCCGTCGACGCTGGCGGTGATGTCGAGGAAGGTAATCTCGTCGGCGCCCTGCTCGTCGTAACGGCGGGCGATCTCGACCGGGTCGCCGGCATCGCGGATGTTCTCGAACTTGACGCCCTTGACCACGCGACCGTTGTCGACGTCGAGGCAGGGGATGATGCGTTTTGCCAGTGCCATAAAAAAGCCCTCGTAGGGCGGACTCAGGAGCGAAGCGAACAGTCCGCCGGTTGGCGGGCTCAGCAACGCAGCGAACAGTCCGCCGGTTGGCTATGGCGTACTGCCTGCGGCGAGTACGCCCTACGTATTATTTACCGAAGTTGTCGCAGAATGCCTGCGCCTCGGCCACATCCAGCGTGCCTTCGTAGATCGCCCGGCCGGTGATGGCGCCGATGATCCCGGGCGCCTTGGCCGCCAGCAGGGCGCGGATATCGCCGAGGTTATGGATGCCACCGGAGGCGATCACCGGAATCTGGGTCGCCGCGGCCAGGGCGGCGGTGAAGGGCACGTTACAGCCCTGCATCATGCCGTCTTTGGCGATGTCGGTGTAAACGATGGCGGCCACGCCATCGGCCTCGAAACGCCTGGCCAGGTCGATGACCTGCACGGCGCTGACTTCGGCCCAGCCGTCGGTGGCGACGAAACCGTCCTTGGCGTCCAGCCCGACTATCACCTTGCCCGGAAACGCGCGGCAGGCTTCGGCGACGAACTCCGGCTGCTTCACCGCCTTGGTGCCGATGATCACGTAGCTGACGCCGGCCTTGACGTAGGCTTCGATGGTTTCCAGCGAACGAATGCCGCCGCCGATCTGGATCGGCAGCTGCGGATAGCGCCGGGCTATGGCGTTGACCACTTCACCGTTGACCGGCTGGCCTTCGAAGGCGCCGTTCAGGTCGACCAGATGCAGACGCCGGCAACCGGCGTCGACCCACTTGGCGGCCATGCTCACCGGGTCATCGGAGAACACCGTGGAGTCGTCCATGCGGCCCTGGCGCAGACGCACGCAGGCGCCGTCTTTGAGATCGATAGCGGGAATAATCAGCATCAGTCGAACCTGCTCAAGTCTTGGAATTCAGTTCTTGGAACGGTGAAGGGTCAGCTCTTCTCGAGCGCCCACAAGTCGCTTTCGATGCTCAGGAACCTGTCGGCCAGGTGCGCCTGCACATCGCTAATCGCCTTGTTGTAGAAGTGCGGCGCCACTTCGCGGGTGAACAGCTCGAGCACTTCCTGCGCCTCGAAGGAGCCCAGTTGCAGCTCGAAGCGCTCTTCCAGGAAAGCCTTGATCGCCGCCACCGCCGCAGCCTCCTGCGCGGTGTCGAGGCTCAGGCTGGGCGCCTTGTGCTTGGCCCGGCTCATTACCAGCGACCATCCCAGGCGGCGAAGTTCTGCAGCAGCTGCAGGCCGTGGGTATGGCTCTTCTCCGGGTGGAACTGCACGGCGAAGCGCGGACCATCGGCCAGGGCCGCGGCGAAGTCGACGCCATAGTGACCACGCCCGGCGATCTGCCGTGGGTTGCCCGCCTGGATGTAGTAGCTGTGCACGAAGTAGAAACGCGCCAGGTCCGGAATGTTGTGCCAGAGTGGGTGATCCAGCGTCTGCGCGACCTCGTTCCAGCCCATGTGCGGCACTTTCAACTGCTCGCCATCCTCGACCATGTCCTTGCCGAAGAACCGCACCTGGCCGGGGAACTGACCGATACAGTCGACCCCGCCATTCTCCTCGCTGCGCTCGAGCAACGCCTGCATGCCGACGCAGATGCCGAGGAACGGCCGATCCTGGCTGACTTCGCGCACCAGCTCATCGAAACCGAGACGCCGGATCTCCGCCATGCAGTCGCGAATCGCCCCGACGCCGGGGAACACCACGCGATCGGCTTCGCGAATCACGTTGGCGTCACTGGTGATCTGCACCCGCCCGGCCCCGACGTGTTCGAGGGCCTTGGCCACCGAATGCAGGTTGCCCATGCCGTAATCGATAACCGCCACCGTCTGCATTACAGGCAACCCTTGGTCGACGGCATCTGCCCGGCCATCCGCTCGTCCAGTTCGACGGCCATGCGCAGCGCACGACCGAACGCCTTGAAGACGGTCTCGATCTGGTGATGGGTGTTGTGCCCGCGCAGATTGTCGATGTGCAGGCTGACCTGGGCGTGATTGACGAAGCCCTGGAAGAACTCCTGGAACAGGTCGACATCGAAGCCGCCGACGCTGGCGCGGGTGAACGGCACATGCATCTGCAACCCGGGGCGGCCGGAGAAGTCGATCACCACGCGCGACAAGGCTTCATCCAGCGGCACATAAGCGTGGCCGTAGCGGACTATGCCTTTCTTGTCGCCGATGGCCTTGGCAAAGGCCTGGCCGAGGGTGATACCGACGTCTTCCACCATGTGGTGGTCATCGATATGCAGGTCGCCCTCGGCTTCGATATCCAGGTCGATCAGCCCATGCCGGGCGATCTGGTCGAGCATGTGCTCAAGGAACGGCACGCCAATCGCAAAGCGCGCTTTGCCAGTGCCATCCAGATTGATCGAGGCCTTGATCTGGGTTTCCAAGGTGTTGCGCTCGACGGACGCCGTACGTTCGGCCATCACCAGCTCCACAAAATGCTCACGGAAAAGGCGCCCATTATAGGGCGGCGAGGCTCGATGCGGCTACCGGCGGCGGTCGCTGCGGTTTACACTCGCGCCCGCCCACCCGAACCGCCACCTGGAGCCGCGCCATGCCCGTATTCGTCGAAGTCGTCAGCGCACCGTCGGCCCAGGACAAAAGCGATCTGGTGAAGATCTACGCCGACGCGCCGGCCTGGCTATTGACCCCCTACCGCGATGCCGAGACGCTGCTCGAGAGCGCGATCGAACAGGGCACCTTGATTGCCGGGCGCTTCAATGACCGCCTGCTCGGCGCCGCCCTGCTGGAAAAACGCGACGACTGCTGGCGCCTGTCGCACCTCTGCGTACGCACCATCACCCGCCAGCGCGGGGTTGGCCGGCGCCTGCTCGACGAGGCCCGGCGCCTGGCCCACGAAGCCGGCAAGCCGCTGCATCTGGCGGCACCGCAAGAGCAGCTGGAGTGCCAAGCCCTGGCGGCACGTGCCCATCTGCCACTGGAGCCGCTGTAAGCCTCCAGCTCAGTGCGAGCTGGACACAACAGGCCGACAGCCGGGAACTGCACCCCGACTTCCCCGTCCAACCCTCTGCACGCCTAGCCGCAGAGCCGGCGGCTCGCCAACCGCGCAGCAAACGCAGTAATTTTCGGCCAGTCTGTATACTCGCTACCCACACCTGTATCGCACTCACTACAAGGACTCGTCCATGAAAGCGCTCGGCAAAATCCTGGGTCTGGTTTTCCTCGGGCTGTTGCTGATCCTCGTGGCGTTGGGCTTCGCCCTGACCCACCTGTTCGATCCCAACGACTACAAAGACGAAATCCGCCAGCTCGCCCGCGACAAGGCCAACCTGGAACTGACGCTGAACGGCGATATCGGCTGGAGCCTGTTCCCCTGGCTGGGCCTGGAGCTGCACGAGGCCACCCTGGCCAGCGCCGCCAGCCCCGACCAACCCTTTGCCGACCTGCGCATGCTCGGCCTGTCGGTACGGGTACTGCCGCTACTGCGCCGCCAAGTGCAGATGAGCGACATCAAGGTCGATGGCCTGAACCTGACCCTCAGCCGTGACGAGCAAGGCCGCGGTAACTGGCAAGACATCGGCCATCCGGCCAAACTGGCGGCGCCACCTGCGGCAATTAACCAACCCGCTCCGAGCGCAGCGCCTGCCGGCACCGAGCCCGGCGAAGCGCCGAAGGCACAGCCGCTCAAGCTGGATATCGACAGCCTGACGCTGAACAATGCCCGCATCGACTATCGCGACGCCAAGAGCGGCCAGCAGTTCAGCGCCGAAGGCATTGAGCTGAGCACCGGCGCGATCCGTGAAGGCGCCAGCATACCGCTGAAGCTGAGCGCCCTCTTCGGCACCAATCAGCCGGTACTGCGCGCCAAGACCGAACTGCAAGGGCAACTGCGCTTCGATCGGACGCTCAAGCGCTACCAGTTCGAAGACCTGAAACTGTCGGGCGAGGCGTCCGGCGAACCGCTCAAGGGCAAGACCCTGACCTTCGCCGCCCAGGGCCAACTGCTCCTCGACCAAGCGGCCCAGGTCGCCGAATGGAACGGCCTGAAATTTTCCGCCAACCAGCTACGCGCCCTCGGCGAGTTGAACGTTCGCGACCTGAACAACCAGCCGAAACTGACCGGCGGCCTGTCCATCGCCCAGCTCAACCTGCGCGACTTCCTCGCCGGCCTGGGCCAGGAGCTGCCCGCCAGCGCCGATCCCAGCAGCCTCGGCAAATTCGAGCTGGTCACCCGCCTCAAAGGCAGCCCCACCAGCCTGACCCTGGATGAACTGCACCTGAAACTCGACGACAGCAGCTTCAGCGGCACCATCGCCGTCACCGACTTCGCCAAACAGGCGCTGCGCGCGCAGCTCAAAGGCGACCGTCTGGATCTCGACCGCTACCTGCCACCGCAGACCAAGGCTGCCTCGGCAGCCAGCAGCAGCCGCCAAGCCGAAGTGAAAAGCACCGTCGCGACCGCCAGCCAAAGCGGCAGCAACGAACTGCCCAACGCCCCGACCCAGCAAGCCTGGAGCGAAACCCCGGTGCTGCCGATCGACCAGCTGCGCAAGCTGGATCTGCAACTTAGCCTCGGCCTCGGTCAACTGACCCTCGACAAGCTGCCGATCGAAAACGCCAGCCTGAAAGCCCAGGGCAGAGACGGCCTGCTGACCCTGGAAAATCTGCGCGGCGAGCTCTACGACGGCAACTTCGCCGTCAATGCCACGCTCGACGTACGCCCGACCATCCCGCTACTGAGCGCGCAGAAACGCATCAGCCGCATACCGGTCGAGCAACTGCTCGAGAGCCAAGGGCAAAAACCACCGCTCAAGGGCCTGCTCGACCTGAACGCGGATCTCAGCACCAGCGGCAACAGCCAGAAAGCCTGGGTGGAAGGCCTCAACGGCACCGCCAGCTTTGCCCTGAGCGACGGCGTGCTGCTCGAGGCCAATCTCGAACAACAGCTTTGCCAAGGCATCGCCACGCTTAACCGCAAGTCGCTCAGCGGCCCGGCACGCGGCAAAGACACTCCGTTCGAAGAGCTCAAGGGCAACCTGAGTTTCCGCAACGGCGTCGCCAGCAACCCCGACCTGAAGGCCCGCATCCCCGGCCTGAGCGTGAAGGGCAACGGCGACGTCGACCTGCGCGTGCTCGGCATGGACTACCGCCTGGGCATCGTCATCGACGGCGACAAGAGCGCAATGCCCGACCCGGCCTGCCAAGTGAACCCACGCTACGTCGGCATCGAGTGGCCACTGCGCTGCCGCGGCCCGCTGGAGCTGGGCGCCAAAGCCTGCCGCCTGGACAAGGACGGCATGGGCAAGGTCGCCGGCAAACTGGCCGGCGACAAGCTCAACGAAAAGATCGAAGAGAAACTCGGCGACAAGGTCAGTCCGGAACTGAAAGACGCACTCAAGGGCCTGTTCAAACGATGAGTCCCGAGCAATTCAGTGGCGCCGTGCTGGACTGGTACGACCGCCACGGCCGCAAGGACCTGCCCTGGCAACAAGAGATCAGTCCGTACCGCGTATGGGTCTCCGAGATCATGCTGCAGCAGACCCAGGTCGGCACCGTACTCGGCTACTTCGACCGCTTCATGGACGCCCTGCCCAGCGTTCAGGCGCTGGCCGAGGCGCCGGAAGACGAGGTGCTGCACCTGTGGACCGGTCTCGGCTACTACACCCGCGCGCGCAACCTGCAGAAAGCCGCGATAACGCTGATGGCCGAGCATGGCGGCGAGTTTCCCCGGGATGTCGAGCACCTCACCGCACTGCCGGGCATTGGCCGCTCCACCGCCGGCGCCATCGCCAGCCTGTCGATGGGCCTGCGCGCGCCGATTCTGGACGGCAACGTCAAACGCGTGCTGGCCCGCTACACCGCCCAGGACGGCTACCCCGGCGAGCCGAGAGTCGCCAAGCAACTGTGGGACGCCGCCGAACACTTCACCCCGCACGAACGGGTCAACCATTACACCCAGGCGATGATGGATCTCGGCGCCACCCTCTGCACCCGCAGCAAACCCAGCTGCCTGCTCTGCCCGCTGCAGAGCGGCTGCCGGGCGCACCAGCTGGGCCGCGAAAGCGCCTACCCGACGCCCAAGCCGCGCAAGGCGTTGCCGCAGAAGCGCACCCTGATGCCCATCCTGGCCAACCGCGAAGGCGCCATCCTGCTTTATCGCCGCCCCTCCAGCGGGCTCTGGGGCGGGCTCTGGAGCCTGCCGGAAGTGCCCGCCGCCGATGCGCTGGACGATCTCGCCGCACGCCACGGCCTGACCCTCGGCAACCGCCGTGAACTGCCCGGGCTGACCCACAGCTTCAGCCACTTCCAACTGGCCATCGAACCCTGGCTGATCCAGGTCGAGGCCGCCACCAGTAACGTGGCCGAGGCCGACTGGCTCTGGTATAACCTCGCCACCCCGCCGCGCCTGGGCCTCGCCGCCCCGGTGAAAAAGCTGCTGAAGCGCGCGGCCGACGTATTAAATGCAGGAGAGCCGTCATGACCCGCACCGTACTGTGCCGTAAGCACAAGCAACAACTGCCCGGCCTGGATCGCCCGCCTTACCCGGGCGCCAAAGGCGAAGACATCTTCACCAACGTCTCCAAGCAAGCCTGGGACGAATGGCAGAAACACCAGACCCTGCTGATCAACGAACGCCGCCTGAACATGATGAACGCCGAGGACCGCAAGTTCCTCCAAGCCGAGATGGATAAGTTCCTCTCCGGCGAGGATTACGCCCAGGCGGAAGGCTACGTACCCCCCAGCGATTCCGGCAAAAATCCGTAAGCGCCCGTTATAGCTAAATATTTTTCTGGTTCGCGCTTGACAGGCATAAGCCAAATCCGTCTAATAGCGCCCCGTTGGCCCAGGTAGCTCAGTCGGTAGAGCAGGGGATTGAAAATCCCCGTGTCGGCGGTTCGATTCCGTCCCTGGGCACCATTATTTAAAAGGCTCGCAGCAATGCGGGCCTTTTTTCTATGTGCGGAAAAAGCGCCGGCCCTTGCCGCAGTGGCGGCCGGTCATGCTCAGCAACGTCAGCCCAGGGACGCCCGCTGCCATGCGCGATTTGATTCTCTACACCAGCGACGACGGCCAGGTTTCCCTGCAGTTGCGCGCCGCCGACGGCACTGTCTGGTTGACCCAGCTGGAAATCGCCGAGCTGTTCGCCAACAGCAAGCAAAACATCAGCCTGCATATCCGCAACATCCTCGCCGAAGGCGAGCTGAGCGAGGCAACTGTCAAGGACTCCTTGACAGTTCAAACCGAAGGCAGCCGCCAGGTCAAACGGCTCGTCCAACTCTACAACCTCGACATGACCCTCGCCGTTGGCTACCGCGTGCGTTCGCCACGCGGAATGCAATTCCGCCAGTGGGCCACCACCCAACTGCGCGAGCTGTTGGTCAAGGGCTTTGTCATGGATGACCAGCGCCTGAAGAACCCCGGCGGCTGGGACTATTTCGACGAGCTACTGGAGCGCATCCGTGAGATCCGCGCCAGCGAGAAACGCTTCTACCAGAAGATCCGCGACCTCTACACCACCGCCGTGGACTACCAAGGCAGCAGCGAAGCCGCCCGGCTGTTCTTCCAGAAGGTGCAGAACAAGATGCTCTGGGCCGTTACCGGGCACACCGCTGCCGAGCTGATCAGCCAGCGCGCCAACCCTGATCTGCCCAATATGGGCCTGACCACCTGGGAGGGCGGCCGGGTACGCAAGAAAGACGTCAGCACCGCCAAGAACTACCTCAGCACCGACGAAGTCCGCGAGTTGGACCGCATCGTCGTGATGTACCTGGACTACGCCGACGACCAAGCCCGCCGCGGCAAAACCATGACCATGCAGGACTGGGCCAGCAAGCTCGACGCCTTTCTCAGCTTCAACGAGCGCGACCTGCTCAGCCATGCCGGCAAAGTCAGCGCCAGCGTTGCCGAGCGGTTAGTCGAAGCACTCTACGAGCAGTTCGACGCCAACCGCCGTGAAGCCGAGCGCCAAGCTGCCGACAACGCCGACCTGCACAGCATCGAACAACTGCAGCAGCAACTGCCACGCAAACGCCCCGAATAACCCCACTGAAGCCACCCGCCTTAGCAGCAGACAGAGCCCATGAGCCAGAGCCCGATCAACCAGGACGACATCAACGCCATCATCTGGAAGTCCTGCGATACCTTTCGCGGCAGCGTCGACGCCAGCGACTACAAGAACTACGTGCTGACCATGCTGTTTCTCAAGTACCTCAGCGACGTCTGGCAGGATCACTACGAAGGCTACGTCACCAAGTACGGCAACGAACCGGCGCTGATCGCCGCGATGATGAAGACCGAGCGCTTCGTGCTGCCGCCCATGGCCAACTTCTACACCTTGCACGAGCGGCGCCATCTGCCCGGCAACGGCGAGCGCATCGACGAAGCCCTGCACGCCATCGAAGACGCCAACAGCGCCAAGCTGCGCGGCGTGTTCCAGGACATCAGCTTCAACGCCAACAAGCTCGGCGAGGAAAAGAGCAAGAACAACCTGCTGCGCCACCTGCTGGAAGACTTCGCCCAGGCGGACATGAACCTGCGCCCCTCGCGCATCGGCAGCCAGGACATCATCGGCAACGCCTACGAATTCCTGATTTCGCGCTTCGCCGCCGGGGCCGGCAAGACCGCCGGCGAGTTCTACACCCCGGCCCAGGTCAGCGACCTGCTGGCCGAACTGCTCGACCCGCAACCCGGCGAGCAGATCTGCGATCCGGCCTGCGGCTCGGCATCGCTGCTGATGAAGTGCGGGCGCAAGGTGCTGGAGAAGACCGGCTCGCGCAATTACGCCCTGTTCGGCCAGGAATCCATAGGCGCCACCTGGGCCTTGGCGAAGATGAACCTGTTTCTGCACGGCGAGGAAAACCACGACCTGCGCTGGGGCGACAGCATCCGCCACCCGCAACTGCTGGACGCCAGCGGCGGCCTGATGCACTTCGACGTGGTCACCGCCAACCCGCCCTTCTCCCTGGAGAAATGGGGCATCGAGCAGGCGGAACACGACAGGTACGGGCGCTTCCAGCGCGGCATCCCGCCGAAGACCAAGGGCGACTACGCCTTTATCCTGCATATGATCGAAACCCTGAAACCCGGCACGGGCCGTATGGGCGTGGTGGTGCCCCACGGCGTGCTGTTCCGCGGCGGCAGCGAGGGCAAGATCCGCCAGGCGCTGATCGAGGAAAACCTGCTGGACGCGGTGATCGGCCTGCCGGAAAAACTGTTCTTCGGCACCGGCATCCCGGCGGCGATCCTGCTGTTTCGCAAGACCAAGAGCACCGACGACGTCATCTTTATCGACGCCTCCCGCGACTTCGTCGCCGGCAAAAACCAGAACCAGCTCGGCCCAGAGCAGCTGCAACGCATAGTCCACGCCTACCGCGCCCGCCAGCACCAGGCCCGCTATGCCGAGCCGGTCAGCCTGCAGCGTATTCGCGATAACGACTACAACCTGAATATCCCGCGCTATGTGGATACCTTCGAGGCCGAAGACGAGATCGATCTACTGGCGATCAAGGCCGAGCGCGAGGTGCTGGAGTTGGAGTTGCTGGAGTTAAAGCGGCAGATGGATGGGTATTTGCGGGAGCTTGGTTATGAGTAACGCCGCAAGCATTCTGCCTACTGGTTGGAAGCTTCTCTCGGTCAAAGAGGCTTTCACAATCAGGAACAACCTGAGAAAGCCGATCAACCAAGAAGAGCGAGAAAAAATCAAAGGCGAATACCCTTATTACGGCCCAACCAAGGCGCAGGGTTACATTTCAAGCTACGAGCAAGACGGAAAGTTCGCACTTATCGGAGAAGACGGCGACCATTTCCTGAAATACCAAGACATTTCAATGACCCAGCTGATTACTGGAAAGTGCACTGTAAATAATCATGCTCACGTAATTGAAGGCACAAGCATTTGCACCGCCGAGTGGTTTTACTACTTTTCATGTACAAAGAGCTAACCAGCTTTCTTACTCGACAAGGTGCCGGCAGATTCAAGCTAAACAAAGCTGCGCTAGAAAAGATCCCCGTACTAGCTCCGCCAGCCGCCGAGCAAACCAAGATCGCCCAAATCCTTTCCACCTGGGACAAAGCCATCGCCACCAGCGAGCGCCTGCTTGCCAATAGCCAGCAGCAGAAGCAGGCGCTGATGCAGCAGTTGCTAACGGGGCAAAAGCGCTTTGCAAGGTTCACCGCGGACTGGAAACACTACGCTCTTGGTCAATTATTCAATGAGCGCAATGAAACCAATCGTCCCGATCTGTCGCTGCTTTCCATAACCACGGAGCAAGGCGTAATTGATCGCGCAGACTCCGGCAAGAAAGACACTTCCAGCGAAGACAAAAGCAAATACCGGCGAATCTGCCCAGGCGATATTGGCTACAACACCATGCGCATGTGGCAGGGCGTAAGCGGCCTATCGGACAAAGAAGGCATTGTCAGCCCTGCATACACGATCCTGCAGCCGACTAACTTGACTGACTCAAAATTTGCTTCATACCTTTTCAAGACACCCACTTTGATTCATGTATTTATGCGTCACTCTCAGGGGCTGGTGTCCGACACCTGGAATCTGAAATACGAACACTTTGCCAAAATCAAAGTGCTTGTACCCTCGCTCCCCGAACAACAAAAAATCGCCCAGGTACTCACCACCGCCGATGCCGAAATCGCCAATCTGCAGGCCCAGCTGGCCAAGCTCAAACTGGAGAAAAAGGCCCTGATGCAACAACTGCTCACCGGCCAGCGCCGGGTGCGGGTCGCGGCAGCGGCGGAACAAGAACAGGCCGTGCCGGCGTAGGCTGGGTAGAGGCGGCTTTTTACCGAAACCCAGCGCGGTTATGCACTGGGGCTGGGTTTCGCTGCGCTCTACCCAGCCTACGCATGGCATGGCTGGATAACCCCCCGGGAGGCCCATCCCCCATGCTGATCTTCAACTGCTCGAAAGACGCCGCCCGCCTGCTGGCCGACCCGCCGCAGCAGCCGATAGCGCGGCCCGCCGCCGACACGCCCGTGCCGGAAGATGCGCTGCACTGGCACCTGAGCGCGGTAGCGATCAACGGCATACCCTGCGTGCTGGCCATGGAGGCGCGCAGCCGCTACTGCATGGTGTTTACCGATGTGCCCGAGGGCGGCTGGCGCTATTTATTCGAAGAATTCCACCAACGCTGGTTCAACCAGATGATCGAGATGGCCCTGCACGGCGGCTTTCTCAGCGAGACAGAAATCCCCCCGATGCTTGAGCGCCTGCATCAGGCCCACGGCGAATTCTGCTTTGTGCAGCGCCACGACAACAGCGTCAACACCCACCTCAACCATGCGCTGGATAGCTTCTGCTACTGGTGCGAAGACCTCGGCGACCTACCCTTCGGCCATGGCCAATGCAGCGCCTTCGACGAGCACGTCAACGACACCCTGCGCAAAACCCGCGTACACAAAGATTACTTCGTTCCCATAGAGGAAATGAGCCATTACTGGCTGACCACCTGGCTGGGCGTCAGCGACCAAACCGCCCGCAGCTATATACGGGCCAGCTACCGCGAACGCATGCAACAGCGTTTTGCCGATGCCCCAGGACTGAACATCCCCGCCACTGAAGCCACCTCGGCCGCTCCACCGCCAGCCAACAAAACCCGCCACTGAGGCTGTAGGGTGGATGACGCTTCACCCATCCACCACTACGCGCCGGGCAGTACGCCGCCACTGCGCATTGGCCAAAAATGGCGGACTGTTCGCTGCGCTGTCGAGTCCGCCCTGCACTGCCGGCCGGCTTGCCGGGTGAACGTTTGCCGGATAGACTCACTCCCAAAATGGGAGAATTAAGCAGTGCGAGTGATTGCGCGAGGCACCTTGCGGGCCTTCTGGGAAAGCAGTCCGGCTTATTCGGACGCCATGACACCTTTGGTGGAATGGTATCGGCATATGGAAAAAGCCGTTTATCCCACGCCGCAAGCCGTCAAGGCTGAGCTGCGCACGGCCAGTATCCTGAAAGGCAGCCGGGTGGTGTTCAACATCGCCGGCAACAAGTACCGGGTCATTCTGGCCATCGACTATGAGCGCCAACTGGCGTTCATTCGCTTTGTCGGCACTCACGCCCAGTACGACCTGATCGACGCGGAGACTGTGTGATGAACATCAAACCGATTCGTAATGACGACGACCTGGCCAACGCGCTTGCCCGTATGGAGCAGCTATGGGGGGCGCCAATGGGTTCGCCAGCAGGCGATGAGCTGGAGATATTGGCCGTGTTGATTGAGAAGTACGAAGAGCAGCACCAGCCGCTGCCGGCTTCCGACCCCATCGACGCGATCAAATTTCGCATGGACCAGCAAGGCTTGGTACCTCGTGATTTGGAGCCTTTTATTGGCTCCAGTGGCCGCGTTTCGGAAGTGTTGAACCGCAAGCGCAAGCTGAGCCTGGCCATGATCAAACGCCTGCACGATGGCCTGCGTATTCCCTATGAGAGCCTGCTGGCTGGCGCGGCCTGATAATCTGACGGACCGTTGCGAAATCCTGCGAGTGACGCCCTATTAAGCTCAACACCGATTTAAAGCAGTGCCCCACCCATTGAAGGAAGATCCGTGCAGCTCGCCAAATTTCAGGAAGGAACCTACCCAAGGCTGCACCATCAGCGCCGCCTGCTGGTAAAGGGCGGGGCCGGCCCGTCGACCTACTACCAGCTCGCCGATGCGTCTGCCCTGACATTCTTCGCCAGCCTTGAGGCAAATACAGGTGAGCTCGCGACAAATACGGGTGACCTCAGGACAAATACGGGTGACCTCGACACAAATACGGGTGACCTCCCCATGGCCTTGCGCGACGCGCTGGCGGCGCTGTCACCCAAGGCCCGCAGGGACGCACTCTGGCCGCTGATCCTGTGGCTGTGCGCCATTCGCCCGCACAGTGCCGAGCAACTGGCGCAACAGTTGGGCCGGCAGATGAAAACCTTGAAAAGCAGCCATTTGAATCCGCTACGCGAACAAACCGGGCGCCTGGAATATCTGTACCCCGAAGTAGTCAACCACCCACAACAGGCTTATCGGACGACCGAGGCTGGCCGCACCTGGCTGGCAGAAAAAGGACTTACCCTGTGACCACTCCCACGCCCGTTGAACAACCCACGTTTCAGCACCCCAAGTTCCAAGAAGAGTACAGCGCCAAGATCCCCGCGCTGGCGCTGTTGGCCAACCTGGGGTTTCGCTATCTGAGCCCGAGCGAGGCGCTAGAGCTGCGCGGCAGCAAGGAGCGCGTGGTGCTGGCCCCGGTGCTGCGGGCCGAGCTGGGCAAGCGGCGCTTTTTCAGCAATGGCGTGGAACATGGCCTGAGCGAGGCGGCGCTGAGCAAGCTGGTCGGCGAGATCAGCCATCCGCCGCTGAACGAGGGTTTGCAGGCGGCCAACCAGCGCCTGTCCGATCAGTTGCTGTATGGGGTGAGCGTCGGCGACTTCGTGGCCGGCAGCAAGCTCAACCCGACCATCCCGTTGATCGACTGGCAGAACCCGGCCAATAACAGTTTTCACCTGACCGAGGAGCTGGGCGTGGGCTGCGCCAGCGGCATCGGCCAGCGCATCCCGGATATCGTGCTGTATGTGAACGGCCTGCCGCTGGTGGTGATCGAGGCCAAGCGGCCGGATGCCAATAGCGGCAAGGACCTGATCAAGCAAGGCATCTCGCAGATGCTGCGCAACCAGCGCGCGGATGAAATCCCCCTGCTGTTCACCTTCAGCCAGTTGCTGCTGGTGATCGACGGCAGCAGCGGGCGCTATGGCACGGTGGGCACCACGGAAAAGTTCTGGGCGGCCTGGCGTGAGGAGGAAATCAGCGAGGTCGAGTTCGCTGAATTGAAGAATCGCCCGCTGGACGCCGACCAGGAACAGGCGATTTTCGCCAGCCGCCCGGCGGCCAGCCTGGCCTGGTACCGCAGCTGGCTGGGCGGCGGCCTGGTTGCCAGCCAGCAGGACAAGTTGCTGGCCAGCCTGTGCCGGCCGGATCGCCTGCTGGAGCTGGTGCACTTCTATACCTTCAGCGACAGCAAGCACGGCAAGATTGTCGCGCGTTACCAGCAGGTGTTCGGCATCCGCGCGCTGATCGAGCGGATCAAGCAGCGCGACGCCACAGGCGCGCGCCAGGGCGGGGTGATCTGGCACACCACCGGCTCGGGCAAATCGATCACCATGCTGTTGCTGACCCAGGCGCTGATCTTCCACCCGGATTTGCAGAACTGCCGGGTGCTGGTGATCACCGACCGCACCGACCTGGAAGCGCAGCTGAGCAAGACCTTCGCCAGCGGTGGCGCAATGACCACACGCGATCAGGACGAGGCGCTGACTCAGTCCGGCCGGCATCTGGCGCAGCAGATCGGCAAGGGCACGGCGCGGGTGATGTTCAGCCTGATCCAGAAATTCAATTCGGCGGCCAAGCTGCCGGAATGCCGCAACGATAGCGCCGATTTCATCGTACTGGTGGACGAGGGCCACCGCTCGCAGGGCGGCGAAAACCATGTGCAGATGCGTCTGGCCCTGCCCAACGCAGCCTTCGTCGCCTTTACCGGTACACCGCTACTGCAGGATGAGAAAACCCAGAACAAATTCGGCCCCATAGTGCATGCCTACACCATGCAGCGCGCGGTGGAAGACGGCACGGTGACGCCGCTGCTGTACGAGGAACGGCGCCTGGAGCTGGAGGTGAACGACCGCGCCATCGACAGCTGGTTCGAGCGCCACACCCAGGGCTTGAGCGAGGCGCAGCAGGCCGACCTGAAGAAGAAATTCGCCAAGAAGGGCGAGCTGTACAAGGCCGAGGGGCGGCTGGAGCTGATCGCCCATGACATCAGCGAGCACTTCAGCAAGAGCGTGCTGGATGGGCTGAAGGGCCAGGTGGCCTGTGACAGCCGGGTCTCGGCGATTCGCCTGAAGGGCTATCTGGATGAGATCGGCGAGGTCAGCTCGGCGCTGGTGATGTCCGCCCCGGACAGCCGTGAGGGCAACACCGACAGCGACGAGAACAGCAAGTCGGTGGTGCAGGCCTGGTGGGACAAGCATGTCGGCAAGGAAGACGGCACGCTCTACAAGCAGCGCATGATCGAGGCCTTTGCCAAGGAGGATGGGCCACAGCTGTTGATCGTCATCGACCAGTTGCTGACCGGCTTCGATGAGCCGCGCAACGCGGTGCTGTATATCGACAAGAACCTCAAGCAGCACAACCTGATCCAGGCCATCGCGCGGGTCAACCGCCTGCACCCGCTGAAGAAGCACGGCCTGCTGATCGACTATCGCGGCATTCTCGGCGAGCTGGATACCACCATCGCCCAGTATCAGGACCTGGCCACCCGTACCCAGGGCGGCTACAGCATCGAAGACCTCGCCGGGCTCTACAGCCCGATGAGCACCGAATACAAGAAGTTGCCGGGGCTGTATCGGCAGCTGTGGGCGATGTTCGCCGAGGTGAAGAACACCCAGGACATCGAGCAGATGCTGGCGGTACTGCTGCCCCGGCTGCAGGAGATGAACGGCGAGCAGGTGGATAGCCGGCAGAAGGCCCGCGATGACTTCTATGGGTTGCTCAGCGAGTTCGCCGCCTGCCTGGCGATTGCGCTGCAGTCCCAGGCGTTTTTCCAGGACAAGAGCGTCAGCGAGACCACCCGCCGGCAGTACAAGGAGACCGTCAAGCAACTGTCCAACCTGCGCCAGCGCTTGAAGCAGGCCACCGGCGATACGGTGGATTACGACGAGTACGCCGCGCAGGTGAAGAAGCTGATGGACAAGCACGTGGTCGGTGTGGGCGTGAAGGAGTCCAAGGGCGCCTACCTGGTCGGTGAGATGGGCAAGCATCAGCCGGAGGCCTGGAGCGAGGAGAAAGCCCGCAACGAGAAGGACATCATCCAGACCCGCGTAACCAAGGAGATCGAGCAACTGCTGGATGACCCTTACGCGCAGAAGGCCTTCTCCGAGCTGCTGCGCCAGGTGATCGCCGAGGCCGATGCGCTGTTCGATCACCCGCTCAAGCAGTTCCTGCTGTTCAAGGAGTTTGAGGAGCAGGTGCAGCAGCGCCAGCTCGACGAACTGCCGGACGCGGTGCGCGGCAACCCGCATGTGCAGTCCTATTTCGGCGCATTCAAACTGCTGCTCGATGAGCATGGCGTGCAACCGAGCGAGGCCGATACGACGCAGTGGGTGGAGCTGGCCATGCAGACCGATAGCATCGTCAATACCGCAGTGGCGGAGTTTTCCATCAACCCGCTGAATATCGAGGCGGCAGTGCGGCAGAAACTGCTACCGCTGTACTTCATGGCGCTCAAAGCGCTGGGCCTGGGCATGGATCAGGTGCAGGCGACGGTCGAGCAGGTGGTGCAGATCGTCCGCCGCGGCGTGCATAAACGCTGATGGCCACCCTGCATTACGGCAGCGAACCGATCAGCTATGAACTGCGCACCGCGCGCGGCAGTAGGCGCAAGCTGACCATCAAGGTGCAACCGAACGGCCAGGTGCTGGTGCTGGCGCCGGCAGATGCCAGCACCGAACAGATCAGCGCGGGGGTCAACAAGCGTGCGCGCTGGATCTGGGAGCAGTTGCAGCCGATCCGCGAGCGCCTGGCCGACGTGCGGCCGCGCCAGTACATCAGCGGCGAAACCCATTTCTATCTGGGCAAGCGTTACCCGTTGAAGGTGATCGAGGAGGCTAGCGCACCGCCGCAGGTGAAGCTGCTGCGCGGCATGCTGTGCATCAGCCTGCGCCAGGCCAAGGCCGAAAAGGTCCGTGAGCTGTTATTCGACTGGTACAAGGCGCGCGCCCGCGAGCAGTTCAGCCGACGCCTGGCCAACCTGCTGGCGCAGACTCCCTGGCTCAAAAACCAGCCACCGCTGCGCCTGCTGACCATGCAGACGCAGTGGGGCAGTTGCTCACATTCCGGCACCCTGACGCTCAACCCGCACCTGGTCAAAGCCCCGCCGGAGTGCATCGACTATGTGCTGCTGCACGAGCTTTGCCACCTGGCCGAGCACAACCACTCCGAGGCGTTCTGGCGCCTGCTCGGGCAGGTGATGCCGGACTGGCAGCCGATCAAGGAACGCCTGGACGCCATGGTGGAGTTATACCTGAACGATGTGGGGTAATAGCTGAAGACTGCGTTGCAGGAGGCGGTTCGCCAGCGATCAGCCCAGACCACCTGACCCAAAGTCGCTTATCTGCCCCACCCTTATCAGAGCAGAGATAATCCTTTGCGGGGCTGCATTGAATGTCCACCTGCCGGGTTTCGCTTCGCTCTACACCAGCCGACAGATACCAGAGCGAATCAACAGGCTTTGTAGCGCACGCGCACCATCATCAAACAATATTGTGTCTGCGCGACAGGCAGCTGTAGCGATGCGACAACCTCGCCATCGTGCCCCATTTACCCGTGTTCGCCTGCTTGGCGCCCATCTAAGCGCTATGCTAGCTTGGCGCCTCGCCAGGAAGGCCACCCTAAAGCCTGAGCGCATTCGAATAAGAAAGAGGACACCCCATGGCCGAGGCCACGCCCGCGCTGGAAATTCGCAATCTGCACAAACGCTACGGCGACCTTGAGGTGCTCAAGGGCATTTCCCTCACCGCCCACGACGGCGATGTGATCTCGATCCTCGGCTCTTCCGGTTCCGGCAAGTCCACCTTCCTGCGCTGCATCAACCTGCTGGAAAACCCGCACCAGGGCCAGATCCTGGTGGCCGGCGAAGAACTCAAGCTGAAGCCGCGCAAGAACGGCGAATTGGTCGCCGCCGATAACAAGCAGATCAATCGCCTGCGTAGCCAGATCGGCTTTGTCTTCCAGAACTTCAATCTATGGCCGCATATGAGCGTGCTCGACAACATCATCGAGGCACCGCGCCGCGTGCTCGGCCAGAGCAAAGCCGAAGCCACCGAGGTGGCCGAGGCGCTGCTGGCCAAGGTCGGCATCGCCGACAAACGTCACGTCTACCCGGCCCAACTGTCCGGCGGCCAGCAGCAGCGTGCCGCCATCGCCCGCACGTTAGCCATGCAGCCCAAGGTCATCCTGTTCGACGAGCCCACTTCGGCCCTCGACCCGGAGATGGTACAAGAAGTGCTTAACGTGATCCGCGCGCTCGCCGACGAAGGTCGCACTATGCTGCTGGTCACCCATGAGATGAACTTCGCCCGCCAGGTTTCCAGTGAAGTGGTTTTCCTCCATCAGGGCCTGGTGGAAGAGCAAGGGTCGCCCGCGCAGGTATTTGACAACCCGCAGTCGGCGCGCTGTAAACAATTCATGTCCAGCAATCGCTAATCACGGAGCAACACCGCATGAAGAACTACAAGAAGATCCTGCTAGCCGCCGCTGCCACTTTGGCTTTCGGCACCGGCGCCGTTGCCGCTGACAAACTGAAGATCGGCACCGAAGGCGCCTACCCGCCCTTCAACCTGATCGACGCCAGCGGCCAAGTGGTTGGCTTCGACGTCGAGATCGCCAAGGCCCTGTGCGCCAAGATGAAGGCCGAGTGCGAAGTGGTCACCTCCGACTGGGACGGCATCATCCCGGCGCTGAACGCCAAGAAGTTCGACTTCCTCGCCGCGTCCATGTCGATCACCGATGAACGCAAGCAGGCGGTGGATTTCACCGAGCCCTACTACACCAACAAGCTGCAGTTCGTCGCCCCGAAAGCCGGTGACTTCAAGACCGACAAGGCCAGCCTGAAAGGCAAGGTGATCGGCGCCCAGCGCGCCACCATCGCCGGCACCTGGCTGGAAGACAACCTGGCCGACGTGATCGATATCAAGCTCTACGACACCCAAGAAAACGCCTACCTCGACCTGACCTCGGGCCGCGTCGACGGCGTGCTGGCCGACAAGTTCGTCAACTGGGAATGGCTGAAGAGCGACGCCGGCAAAGGCTTCGAATTCAAAGGCGAACCGGTGTTCGACAACGACAAGATCGGTATCGCCGTGCGCAAAGGCGACCCGCTGCGCGAGAAACTGAATACCGCGCTGAAGGAAATCGTCGCCGACGGTACCTACAAGAAGATCAACGACAAATACTTCCCGTTCAGCATCTACTGACCCGCCTGAGCGGCGGCGCCCATCCGGGCGGCGCCGCTCCTTAGTAGTAGTCTCTCATGACCCTCGATCTCTACGGATTCGGCCCGGCCCTAGCCGCCGGCACCCTGATGACCATCAAGCTGGCGCTTTCGGCGCTCTCGGTGGGGCTGGTGCTCGGCCTGCTCGGCGCGCTCGCCAAGACTTCCCCACAAAAGCCGTTGCAATGGCTCGGCGGCACTTATTCGACCCTGGTGCGCGGCATTCCCGAACTGCTCTGGGTACTGCTGATCTATTTCGGCACCGTCAACCTGATGCGCAGCCTCGGCGAGGTAATCGGCTACCCGGAACTGGAACTGAAGGCCTTTGCCGCCGGCACCATCGCCCTCGGCCTGTGTTTTGGTGCCTACGCCACCGAGGTATTCCGCGGCGCCATCCTGGCCATCCCTCGCGGCCACCGCGAAGCGGGGCAAGCGCTGGGCATGTCCAAACCGCGGATCTTCTGGCGGATCATCCTGCCGCAGATGTGGCGCATCGCCCTGCCCGGCCTGGGCAACCTGTTTATGATCCTGATGAAGGACACCGCCCTGGTTTCGGTGATCGGCTTGGAAGAGTTGATGCGCCGCTCGCAGATCGCCGTGACCGCGAGCAAGGAGCCCTTTACCTTTTTCCTGGTCGCCGCCTTTATCTACCTCGGCCTGACGATCATCGCCATGATCGGCATGCACTTTCTTGAGAAGCGCGCCGGCCGCGGCTTTACCCGGAGCGCGTCATGAACTGGGAAGTCATCCTCAAACACCTGCCTCGCCTACTGGATGGCGCGGCCCTGACTCTCGAGCTGGTCGCCATTGCGGTGGCCGCCGGCCTGATTCTCGCCCTGCCCATGGGTATCGCCCGCGCCTCGCGCCACTGGTATGTGCGCGCCGTGCCTTACGGCTATATCTTTTTCTTCCGCGGCACACCGCTGCTGGTGCAGCTGTTTCTGGTGTATTACGGCGTGGCGCAGTTCGAATCGATTCGCCAGGGCCCGCTCTGGCCTTACCTGCGCGACCCGTACTGGTGCGCGATCCTGACCATGACCATGCACACCGCCGCCTATATCGCCGAAATTCTGCGCGGCGCGATTCAGGCCGTGCCACCGGGCGAGGTGGAAGCCGCACGGGCGCTGGGCATGGCGCGCTGGCAGGCGATGTTCTACATCATCCTGCCCCGGGCCGCGCGTATCGGCCTACCGGCCTACAGCAATGAGGTGATACTGATGCTCAAGGCCAGCGCCCTGGCCAGCACCATCACCCTGCTGGAACTGACCGGCATGGCCCGCACCATCATCGCCCGCACCTACCTGCCGGTGGAGATCTTCTTCGCCGCTGGGATGTTCTACCTGCTGATCGCCTTCCTGCTGGTCAGAGGCTTCAAGCTGCTGGAACGCTGGCTGCGGGTCGACGCTACCCAGGCTCGTTAAACCCTGACCGCCCCTCTCTCCCGCGAGAGAGGGGCGGTCAGGAATCACCGACGCCAGCGCTATAATCGGCAGCCGTTTTCACAGCTACAAAGCCCAGTGCCTAACCCTATCCCACTCCATGGCCCCCAACTGCTAGAGCGCTTCCAGGCACTGGATAGCTTTCTGCTGGCCCATCAATATCTCTGGCGCCCCAGACCCTTCACCCATCTAGATTTGCCGTGGGAAGCCCAGCATCCACAACTGGCGACCTGGCTACGACACCGCTCCCTGGCCGACGCCGAGGCCGCGCACAACCAGCCCGAGCGACTCCAGGCGCCGCCACCCTTTCCCGAGTTGGCCGCACAATCCGCCGCACTCAGCGCCATTGGCGACCTGCCGCATAAGGTTCTGGCGAAGCTGCCCGCACGTTTTGCCGTGGATGTACCGGGACGTAAGTGGGAGCAAATCCAAGCCTTTGCCAGCCGCCTGCAGTTTCGCCAGCAACCGCAGCACTGGCTCGATTGGTGCGCAGGCAAAGGCCACCTCGGCCACCTGCTGGCCCATGACGGTAACGCCCTCACCTGCCTGGAATACAACCCGGCGCTAGTACAAGCCGGCCAGCACCTGAGCCAGCGCCGCGGCCTGCAGACCCAGCACCTGCAGCAGGATGTGCTGGCCATCGATGCCGGGACACAACTGAGCGCCGTGCACACCCCCGTAGCCCTGCATGCCTGCGGCGACCTGCATGTCCGCCTCATCCAACTGGCCAGCGCCGCCGGTTGCGCGCAACTGGCCATCGCACCCTGCTGCTACAACCGGATCAGCACGCTCAGCTATCAACCGCTCTCAGCGGCTGCCCAGGCTTCAACCCTCGCGCTGTCAGTGGACGACCTCGCTCTGCCCCTCAGCGAAACCGTCACCGCTGGCGCACGTGTGCGCCGCCAACGCGACAGCTCAATGGCGCGCCGTCTAGCCTTCGACCTGTTGCAACGCGAGCTGCGCGGGGCCGACGACTACCTGCCCACGCTCTCACTGCCCCCAGCCTGGCTGAACAAAGAGTTCGCCACTTACTGCACCGATTTGGCCGCACTGAAGAACCTGGCAACCCCCACTCCGCGCGACTGGCTACAATTGGAGGCCCACGGCTGGCAGCGCCTGGCCGCGGTGCGCAATCTCGAATTGGTTCGAGGCCTGTTTCGCCGCCCACTGGAACTCTGGCTGCTACTGGATCGCGCCCTCTACCTGGAGCAGCAGGGCTACCAGGTGCAGCTAGGCAGCTTTTGCCCCAGCCAACTCACCCCACGCAACCTCATGCTGCTCGCCGAACGCAATCAAGTTGCCCACACAAACTGTGGATAACTGTGTTGATAGTTTCTGGGCAATCCCACACAAAGCCGGCACAGCAAGGCTCAGCGGCAGTTGATGATTTTTTAACCAGAAGTAAAAATGCAATAAAACCATATAGTTACGAATAACCGAGAAGTACCGCACAAAATTTGAGCACGCCCGTCCTACACACCTCCCCATTGTGCATAAACCTTTTGCTGCTGATGCCAAAGCCCTGCTCAAACTGCTCTGCGCAGGGCCTTTACTCGCGCGAACTAATGGATATAATGGCGGCCCTGAAATGCCGGTATAGCTCAGCTGGTAGAGCAACTGACTTGTAATCAGTAGGTCCCGAGTTCGATTCTTGGTGCCGGCACCATACAAAACAACGACTTAGGCTCACCTCGCGGTGGGCCTTTTTCGTTTCTGGGTAATCCAAGGCAATTTAGTCACAGCTTTGGTCACGGCTTCTCGCGTCGTTGAGCCCTGCACCCGCGGCTCTGGCCATAAGGACCACGCTACTGGTGGCGGCGATTAGCCTCTCGGCAGATCGATACTGGAATCGGCTGCCCTAGCCGAGCCGCTTGACCAAGGAACGCAGTATCGCGACTACCGTAAAAACACCTTTCGGCACTGGGTAAACGGTCCTCCACAAGACGCGCTGGGCGTTCAAGCGGCCGCGCTGCTCGACTGCTTACCAACCCCCGCTAAACACTGAACGTGCATAATGCACCTGACCCACAGGCGCCTTGCACTATGACTCGATCCTCTCCCCATCGCCCGCGCTGGCGCAGCTTGCTGCTGCTGGCCCTGCTGCTGACGCCCTTGCTCTGGCCAGTGCAACAACTGGCCGAGCGTTACTACAGCAGCGAACTGCTCGAACAAAACCGTCAGACCCTCGACCTCTACGCCGCCAACCTGCTCGGCACCCTGCACCGCTTCGAGGTGCTGCCGCAGATTCTCGGCGACCTGCCCGCCCTGCGCGGCATGCTGCTCCAGCCGCAAGAGCCCGCCGCGCTGAACGGCGCCAACCGTTTGCTGAAACGGATGCGCGAGCAGACCGGCGCCGACGTGATCTACCTGATGGACCCCAGCGGCAAGACCCTGGCCGCGTCCAACTGGGATCAGGCCGATAGCTTCGTCGGCCGCAACTTCGCCTTCCGCCCGTATTTCCGCGAGGCCATCGCCGGGCGGCTGGGACGCTTCTTCGGTCTCGGCACCACCTCCGGCAAGCGCGGCTACTTCTTCGCCGCCGCGGTGCAGGACGGCGAGCAGACCCTCGGCGTGCTGGTGGTCAAGGTCGACCTGGACGATATCGAAACGCTGTGGGGCAACACCCCCGAGCAGTTGCTGGTGACCGACGGCAACGGCGTGGTGATCCTCACCTCGCGCCCGGACTGGCGTTTTCGCGCTAGCCGCCCGCTGGATGCGGCCGAGCGCGCGGCCATCGCCATTAACCAGCCCTATCCGAGCCAGGCACCGAGCCCGCTGGCTCTCGACGAGACGGCCTGGATCACCCAGAGCCGCGCGTTGCCAGAGACCGGCTGGACCGTCAGCATCCTCGCACCCAGCGCGCAGGTCGCCCGCCCGGTGCGGACCGCCGTGGCCATAGGCGCGGCCACCCTGCTGGTGCTGATCCTGCTGCTCGGCCTGTTGCTGCAGCGCCGTCGGCATTACCTCGAGCGCATCGCCCTGGACGCCCGCGCCCGCCGCGAGCTGGAAATCCGCGTGCTGGAGCGCACCCGCGATCTCGAGGCGCTGAACAGCCGCTTGAAGGATGAAGTGCTGGAGCGCGAGCACGCTCAGCAGGAACTGCTGCAGGCCCAGGACGAACTGGTACAGGCCGGCAAACTGTCCGCCCTCGGCACCATGTCGGCGAGCATCAGCCACGAACTGAATCAGCCACTGGCGGCCATCCGCAGTTATGCGGAAAACGCTGGGGTGTTGCTCGACCACCAGCGCACCGACGAGGCGCGCGGCAACCTCAAACTGATCGGCGAACTAACCACACGCATGGCCTCGATCATTGCGCACTTGCGCGCCTTCGCCCGCCGCGACCGGCATGCCCCGGAAAGCGTGGCCCTGCAGCCGGCCCTGGATGACGCCCTGGCACTGCTGGCCAAGCGCCGGCGGGCGATGGAAGTGGAACTGATCCGCGACCTGCCGGATGCCACGCTCTGGGTCCAGGCCGGCGAAACGCGGCTGCGCCAGGTGCTCGGTAATCTGCTGGCGAACGCCCTCGATGCGCTGAGCGAAAAGGCCCCGCCACGGCGCATCTGGCTGAGCGCCGCACAGACCGCCGATGGTATCCAACTGACCCTGCGCGACAACGGCCCGGGCTTCTCCGCCGAAGCCTTGAGCCGTGCCCGCGAACCGTTCTTCACCACCAAGACCAGCGCCCAAGGCCTCGGCCTGGGCCTGGCGATTTGCGATACCCTGATGCGCGCCCTCGGCGGTGAGCTGCTGCTGGCCAACCACGCCGAAGGCGGTGCCCTGCTGACCCTATGCCTGCGTGCCGCCGCGCCGGGCGTCAACCTCCAGCCTTCTGAGGATCACTCTGCATGAGTACGGACAACGCCATCGACAGCCGCACCCAGATTCTGCTGATCGACGACGACCCGCACCTGCGCCAGGCGCTCGGCCAGACCCTCGACCTGGCCGGGCTCAAGGTGCTCGCCCTGGCCGATGCGCAAGGTCTGGCCCAACGCATCGAGCGCGACTGGCCGGGAGTGGTGGTCAGCGATATCCGCATGCCGGGCCTCGATGGCCTGCAACTGCTCGAGCAATTGCACGAGCAAGATGCCGAACTGCCGGTGCTGCTGATCACCGGCCACGGCGACGTGCCGCTGGCCGTGCAGGCGATGCGCAGCGGGGCTTACGACTTTCTGGAAAAGCCCTTTCCCAGCGACGATCTGCTCGACAGCGTGCGCCGCGCCCTGGCGCTACGCCGCCTGGTGCTGGACAACCGCAGCCTGCGCTTGGCGCTGGCCGATCGTCAGGCCTTGAGCGCCCGGCTGCTCGGCCAATCGCCGGCGATCCTGCGTTTACGCGAACAGATTGGCGCCCTCGCGGCGATCAACACCGACGTGCTGATCCTCGGCGAAACCGGCAGCGGCAAGGAAGTGGTCGCCCGTGCGCTGCATGATCTGTCCAACCGCCGCAGCGGCCCCTTCGTCGCCATCAACGCCGGCGCGCTGGCCGAATCGGTGGTGGAAAGCGAGCTGTTCGGCCACGAGCCCGGCGCCTTCACCGGTGCGCAAAAGCGCCGCATCGGCAAGTTCGAATTCGCCAATGGCGGCACCCTGTTCCTCGACGAAATCGAGAGCATGAGCCTGGAGGTGCAGGTCAAGCTGTTGCGCCTGTTGCAGGAGCGGGTGGTCGAGCGCCTCGGCGGCAATCAGCTGATTCCTTTGGATATCCGCGTGATCGCCGCGAGCAAGGAGGATCTGCGCCAGGCGGCCGATCAAGGGCGCTTCCGCGCGGACCTGTACTACCGGCTGAACGTCGCCCCGCTGCGTATTCCAGCGCTGCGCGAGCGCGCCGAGGATGCCTTGCTGCTGTTCCAGCACTTCGCCGACGCCGCCAGCACCCGCCACGGCCTGCCGGCCCACCGGCTGCAACCCGGGCAACGCGCCCTGCTGCTGCGGCATACCTGGCCGGGAAATGTGCGTGAATTGCAGAACACCGCCGAACGCTTCGCGCTGGGTCTCGATCTGGGTCTCGATTCGGACCTGGAGCCGGCGCCGAACGGCAACCGGCCCAATCTGCCGGCCATAAGCGGCGGCTTGAGCGAACAGGTCGAGGCCTTCGAGCGCGCCTTGATTGCCGCCGAACTGGCGCGCCCGCACGGCTCGCTGCGCAGCCTGGCAGAAGCCCTGGGCGTTCCGCGCAAGACCCTGCACGACAAACTGCGCAAGCACGGCCTGAACTTCACCGACGCTGGCGGCCCTGCCACAGAAGAGCTGGATTGAATGACCAGATCGCGCCGCCCTCTTGGCTCAGGCAAGGCTATCCGTAGGCTGGGTAGAGCGCGGCGACAAAACGGCAGGAAAGCCGTTTTGCACAGCTTTAGCTGCCCGCAGGGTGAGGTGCATGGATGCACCTCATGAAACCCAGCTCTACCCAGCCTACAGTCTGTTGCTCAAATAGATCCTGAACAGGCTCTAAGAGGCAGCCCTCAACCGGCCTGCAAGGTCGGGCCGCCAAGCGCGATGCGCCAACCTACCACGGCATTACCCCTCTCCCCCGACCTGAACGCTCGCGCTGCCTGCGTAAGGGGTGCGACCGACAGCGGGACTCCGCCTTCCCGCCCGTCGAGAAAAAACCCTAGCCTCTGTAGTGGTCTTGACGCAGCGCGACCTTGGCCGCAACAGTGACTCACAAGTCACTGCTCTCGTCAGCATAGACATCTCGATCATTCGAACGCCCCCCTTAATGCAATGCCACAAACGGGGTCCGGCGCAATTCAGGTTAACCAGCCGACTATCGACAAGCGTCCGCAGCCTCATCTGAGCTTGTTATAGATTTTCTATTTGAAGGAGTTTTTGAGTGATGTCTCGCTTACCTGTGATTGTTGGTTTCGGTGGTTATAACGCCGCGGGCCGCAGCTCCTTTCACCATGGCTTCCGCCGCACCGTGATCGAGTCGATGGATGTCCAGGCCCGCCAGGAAACCTTGGCCGGGTTGGCGGTGATGATGAAGCTGGTGGAAGTCGTGGATGGCGACTACCTCTCGCTCGAGGGTGTGCCGCTGACCCTGGCGGATATCGAGGCGCAGTTAGCCGAGCAAATCCTCGCCTCGACCCTGGTTCGACGCATTGAAAAGCAGCACCTCGACGTGGATGCCGCCCATTGGCAGAAATCCATCACGGTCTACGGTACGGCCGGCAACCAGCTGAGCTTCACCACCCCGCGCAAGCAACTGCCCGAACCGATTCCGGCCAATTGGTCGGTTGAGCCGATTGACGCACTCGATGTTCGCGTGACCCTGCACGACAGCTGTGACTTCAAGGTCGATAGCTATCGCGCCTTGCCGGTGAAGTCGGCCGGGCAGTTACCGACCGGGTTCGAGCCGGGCGAACTGTATAACTCACGCTTTCATCCGCGCGGGCTGCAAATGACCATTGTCGGCGTGACCGACGCCCTGCGCTCCACCGGCCTGGCCTGGAAGTCCATTGTCGATCGGGTCGAGCCGGATGAAATCGCCGTGTTCGCCGGCAGCATCATGAGCCAGCTGGATGAAAACGGCTTCGGCGGCCTGATGCAATCGCGCCTCAAAGGCGGCCGGGTCACCGCCAAGCAGCTGGCACTGGGCCTGAACAGCATGCCCGCCGACTTCATCAACGCCTATGTGCTGGGCAGTGTCGGCACCACCGGCAGCATCACCGGCGCTTGCGCGACCTTCCTCTATAACCTGCAAAAAGCGGTCGATCTGATTGGCTCGGGACGCACGCGGGTGGCCATAGTCGGCAACAGCGAGGCGCCGATCAACCAGGAGTGTATCGATGGCTATGGCGCCATGGGCGCCCTGGCCACCGAAGACGGTCTGCGCCACATCGAAGGCCGCGACGACGTCGACTTCCGCCGTGCCAGCCGGCCGTTCGGCGAGAACTGCGGCTTTACCCTGGCCGAATCCAGCCAGTTCGTGGTGCTGATGGATGATGCCCTGGCGCTCGAACTCGGCGCCGACATTCATGGCGCCGTGCCGGATGTGTTCATCAACGCCGACGGCTTCAAGAAGTCCATTTCTGCCCCCGGCCCGGGCAATTACCTGACCGTCGCCAAAGCCGTCGCCAGTGCCGTGCAGTTGGTCGGGCTGGAAGCAGTGCAGCAGCGCAGCTTCGTTCATGCGCACGGCTCCAGTACCCCGGCTAACCGGGTGACCGAGTCAGAACTGCTGGACCGCATCGCCAGCACGTTCGGCATCGAGCACTGGCCGGTGACTGCGGTGAAGGCCTTTGTCGGCCACTCGCTGGCCACCGCCAGTGGCGACCAGTTGATCTCTGCCCTGGGCTCGTTCAAGTACGGCATCATTCCCGGCATCAAGACCATCGATGCGGTGGCCCATGACGTGCACCAGCAGCACCTGCAGATTGCCACCGAGGATCGGCGGGTCGGAGAAAGCCACCTGGAGGTGTGCGTGATCAACTCCAAAGGCTTTGGCGGCAACAATGCCAGCGGCGTAGTGCTGGCGCCGCACGTGGTCAACAAGATGCTGCGCAAGCGTTATGGCCAGGCCGCCTTCGCCGCCTACTGCGAGCGCCGCGAGAACACCCGCGCGGCGGCGCAGCGCTATGACCAGCAGGCGCTGAAGGGGCAGCTCGATATCATTTACAACTTTGGCCAGGATCAGATCGACGATAAGGCCATCGAGATAACGCCTGAAAGTATTACCGTGCCCGGCTTTGCCCAGCCGCTGATCTTCAAGAAAGATCGGCGCTATCTGGATATGCTCGACTGAAGCGCAGCACCTCCGTGTAGGAGCGGGCCATGCCCGCGAAGCTTGGGCGTTGCCCGCTCCTACGGGATGCGTGAAGCGTTGAGCGGCTAGTCCAGGGCGCGGGCCAGCTGCAGCAATTCGGCGCGCCATTCGGCAGCCGCCGGCAGGGCCAGGAAGGACGGATTGAGGAAGGACTCCCGCGCCTCGTAGGTCAAGGGCATGCCCTTGAGATCCAGCACCTCGCCGCCGGCGCCTTCGAGCACGCCTTGCGCCGCCGCGGTATCCCACTGCGAGGTGGGCGCCAAGCGCGGATAACAATCCGCCGCGCCTTCGGCGAGCAGGCAGAACTTCAACGAACTGCCGACACTGGCCAGTTGCACATCACCGAAGCGCTCGCTCAAACCGGCCAGTAAACGCTCCTGCGCCGGGCTGGAATGCCGGCGGCTGGCAACCAGGGTGAACGCCTCGCTCGGCGCAGTCCGCACCGCGACCGCGGCGACCTCGCCGTCCGCCTCCGCGCGCCAAGCCCCCAGGCCGGCACCGCCGTAATAGTAGCGACCGGTGGTGGGCATGCCGACCACGCCAAACAGCACACGACCGTGCTCGATCAGCGCCACATTGACGGTGAACTCCTCGCTGCCGCGGATAAATTCCTTGGTGCCATCCAGCGGATCGACCAGCCACCAACGCGTCCACTGCCCGCGCTCGCTCAGGGGAATATCCGCCGCCTCCTCGGACAACACCGGAATGCTCGGCTCGAGCGCCGTCAGCCCGGCGACCAGCACGTGATGGGCGGCCAGATCGGCGGCGGTGACCGGCGAGGCATCGGCCTTGGCCGTGACCGCCACGCCCGAACGCCAATGCGGCAGGATGGCCTCACCCGCCCGCCGGGCCAGCTCGATGACGGGCGCTAGATAGGGGTGGCCGAGGTGTGCGGCGCTCATGGTTGCTCTCCCGGCATGAAGTCCCCGCGCTGGGTCAACAGGTCACGCGCCAGGTACAACGCGGCCAACGCCCGGCCTTCGCTGAATTGCGGGTGCTGCACCAGGCTGGAGATTTCCCGCAGGTTGACCCGCTCCACGCCCAGCGGTTCCGGCTCATCGCCCGGCAGGCTTTCCGGGTACAGATCGCGGGCCAGCACCACCTGAATTTTCTGACTCATATAACCCGGCGATAGCGACAGCTCGGTCAGCAGCTCCAACCGCCGCGCGCCAAACCCCGCCTCTTCCTTGAGCTCACGGTTGGCGGCGGCCAGGACGTCCTCGCCCGGCTCGATCAGGCCCTTGGGCAGGGACAGCTGGTAATCGTCGGTGCCGGCGCAGTATTCCTCCACCAGCAACACATGCTCGGCATCCACCAGCGCCACTATCATCACCGCGCCGTAACCCGCACCCTTGCCCACCAACCGCTCGTAGGTGCGCTCGACGCCATTGGCGAAGCGCAACTGCAGCTCTTCGACGCGAAACAGGCGACTGCTGGCGACTATCTCGCGGGCGAGTACGGTGGGTTTCTGACGCATGGGACGGCTCCTTGGCGTGACCTGGCGGGTTATCATACCGCGACCGTTGCGATTATCGCCGTGACAGATTTCGCCTAGGCGACCGTTGCCAGCTCAATCGCGCCACTCGCAAGCAATCCGCCATCAGAACCGCACAAGAAGCCACCATGCCGCAACTGCCTTGGGCCGACATCGACACCGTCCTCCTCGATATGGACGGCACCTTGCTCGATCTGCATTTCGACAATCACTTCTGGCTGGAACACTTGCCGCAGCGTTATGCCGAGCACCACGGCATCCCCCGCAGCCAGGCCGACGCCGAGCTGCTGCCGCTGTTTCGCGAGCACGCCGGGCAATTGAATTGGTATTGCACGGACTTCTGGAGCCGCGAGCTGAGGCTGTCGATTCGCGAGCTTAAGCGCGAGGTCGCCGACTTGATTGCCCTGCGCCCGGATGCCGACACCTGCCTCGCCGCCCTGCGCAGCGCCGGCAAGCGCGTGGCGCTGATCACCAACGCCCACCGCGACTCGCTGTCGTTGAAGCTGGAAAGGATCGAGTTGGCGCCCTACTTCGACCGACTGATCAGCTCCCACGATTATGGCTTTCCCAAGGAAGACCAGCAGTTCTGGTTCGCCCTGCAGCAGGACTTCGGCTTCGAGCCGGCGCGCAGTTTGTTTATCGACGACAGCCTGCCGATCCTGCGCAGCGCCAGGCAGTTCGGCGTGGCCCACCTGCTCGCCGTACGCGAACCGGACAGCCGGAAAGGCCCGAAGGACACCGAGGAGTTCGCCGCGCTCGAAGATTATCGCCGGCTTATCCAGGGGCTGGGCGGAACGATTAACAGCAAGTAGGGCGTACTCGCCGAAGGCAGTGCGCCAGTGGTTTGGCGGGCTGCCGCGGCGCGGCGAGACCGCCCTACCGCAGAAGCTGGCTAACCACCTAGACCCTTAGCCGGATAAATAGCCATGCCGACTGCCTGCGCCGCGGAGCGATGATGGACATCAAACAGCTGAAATTCCTGATCGCCCTGGACGAGACCCGCCACTTCGGCCAAGCCGCGGCGCGCTGTCACGTGACTCAACCGACCCTGTCGATGCGCCTGCGCAGCCTGGAAGACGAACTCGAACTGCCGCTGGTCAAGCGCGCTCAACGCTTCGAGGGTTTCACCGCGCCGGGCGAGCGCGTGTTGGCCTGGGCGCGCAACGTGCTGGCCGCCTACGACGGCCTGCTGGCCGAAGCCGCCGCCTGCCGCGGCAGCTTGATCGGCACCTTGCGCCTGGGCGTGGTGCCGATGTCCAGCTTCGATCCGGTGCCGCTGCTGCAACGCCTGCATCAACGGCACCCGAGTCTGCGCTTCGCGCTGTCGGCACTCAGTTCCGAACAGATTCTCGAACAGCTGGCGAGCAACCGCCTAGACCTTGGCGTGTCTTACCTCGACCGCCTGAACACCGAACACTTCGACAGCCTGCCCTTGGCCGAAACCCGCATGGGCCTGCTGTATGACCAACGTCATTTCAGCTTCGGCGCGGCAGCGCTGAGTTGGGAAGCCTTGATCGAGCTGCCACTGGGTCTGCTGTCCGGCGGCATGCACTTTCGCCAGTCGATCGACCACGGTTTCCGCAGTCGTGGCCTGACCCCGATTCCGCTGCTGGAAACCGATGTCATCCACCAGTTGTTGCAAGCCGTGCATGGCGGCCTGTGCTGCGCGATCATGCCGCTGACCGGTGGCCTCGATGCGCTGACCGAGCACCTGTGTCTGCAACCGATCGAGGATGCCCGCACCCTGGCGCCGCTGGGGCTGATCATGCGCCGCGCCGCGCCGCGCTCGGCACTGGCCGAAGCCTGCTTCGTCGAGGCCAAGAGCCTATTGCTCGATAACCCCTGCGCGTAGGCTGGGTTAGGCGCGCCCCGGCTTGTAGCCGTGCGGCAATCTCTGACGCGCCGTAACCCAGCGATACTCCGGCGCCAATGCCATCGCAATGCTGGGTTACGCGGCGTTTGCAATTACGTTGGTTGTGCGGGTTTACTTGCGCCGCTAACCCAGCCTACGCGTCCCGCCTATCCAAGGGTTATGCGGCCTTGATCGAGCGCATCTATCAAAGCATCAGCACTAGCGATTAGACGCGGCCTGGCAAGCGGCCTAGTCTGGTTAAATAACCACCAGCCGGTGAATCCCGATGAATGCCCCGCGCCCACCCAATGCGCCGGCAGCCAGTGCCGTCACGCCGCTTTCAACAGCCCTGACCTCGCCCCTCGCCGCCGCCAGCCAGACCTATAGCTATTGCGACCTCGAGCAAGCCCAGCCGGCCTGCGCCGAACTGGCCGAGGAGGTCGCGCTGGCCATCGCCTACAACGGCATCAGCCAGGCGGTGATGCTGGTTTCGCCCGCCGATCTGGAAGATTTCGTGGTCGGTTTCAGCCTCGGTAGCGGCATAGTCGAATCCATCGACGAAATTTATGACGTACACCTGAGTGGCACCGGCGCCGCGCGCCAAGCGCAGCTGCAGATCAGCAGTCGCGCCTTCTGGAACCTCAAGCAACAGCGCCGGCAACTGGCGGGCAGCAGCGGCTGCGGCCTGTGCGGTGTGGAAGCCGTGGAACAGGCCCTACCCGCCCTCAAGGTACTCCCCGGCGCGCCGCTGCCGCCGCTCGCTTGGCTGCATGGCCTGCGCCAACGCATCGGCAACTACCAGCCACTCGGCCAGCACTGCGGTGCCGTGCACGCCGCGCTGTTTATGGATAGCCACGGCGAACTGCGTCTGGGCCGCGAAGACATCGGCCGGCATAACGCCCTGGACAAACTGATCGGCGCCATCCAGCGCCAGCAACTGCCGGTCGCCGGCGGCCTGGCCATAGTCACCAGCCGCTGCAGCCTGGAACTGATCCAGAAAGTCCTGCGCGCCGGCATTCAAACCCTGGTCAGCCTCTCCGCCCCCACCGGCCTCGCCGTGCAGTGGGCACGGCGCCACAACCTCAACTTGATCCACCTGCCGCAGCAGAGTGCGCCGCGGGTTTACAGCCCGGAGTTAGCCCAGTGAGCCACCACGCCGACCGCAACCCGACCCAACGCTACAGACCCTACAAGGGCGCGGCCGGCGGTTGGGGCGCGCTACGCAGCGTGGCGCACTTCTGGCTGGAGAGTGACAACGCGCTGAAGAACATCCGCACCCTGCTCAAGACCAACCAGCACGGCGGCTTCGACTGCCCCGGCTGCGCCTGGGGCGAGTCGGCGGAAAGCGGCCTGGTCAAGTTCTGCGAAAACGGCGCCAAGGCGGTCAACTGGGAAGCTACCAAGCGCCGAGTGGATGCCGCCTTCTTCGCCAAACACAGCGTCAGCACCCTGCGCGAGCAGAGCGATTACTGGCTGGAATACCAAGGCCGGCTGACCGAGCCGCTGTGCTATGACCCTGACAGCGACCACTATCGGCCGATCAGCTGGGACCAAGCCTTCGCCCTGATCGCCAAGCACCTGCACAACCTGGATAGCCCGAATCAGGCCGAGTTCTACACCTCCGGGCGCGCCAGCAACGAAGCCGCCTACCTCTATCAATTGTTCGTCCGCGCTTACGGCACCAACAACTTTCCCGACTGCTCGAACATGTGCCATGAGGCCAGCGGCGTGGCGCTCGGTCAGAGTGTTGGGGTCGTCACCGGCAGCGTGACCTTCGAAGACTTCGAACACGCCGATGCGATTTTCGTGATCGGCCAGAACCCCGGAACCAACCACCCGCGCATGCTCGAACCGCTGCGTGAGGCGGTCAAACGCGGCGCCCAGGTGGTCTGCATCAACCCGCTGAAGGAGCGTGGCCTGGAGCGTTTCCAGCACCCGCAGCAGCCGCTGGAAATGCTCAGCAACGGCGATAAGCCGACCAACACCGCCTACTTCCGCCCGGCCCTGGGTGGCGATATGGCGGTGCTGCGCGGCATGGCCAAATTCCTCCTGACATGGGAGCGCGAGGCCCTAGCCAAGGGGCGCTCCGCGGTCTTCGACCATGCCTTTATCGAGCAGCACACCGCCGAGGTCGAGGCCTATCTAGCTGTAGTGGACGCCACGAGCTGGCAGCAGATAGTCACGCAATCGGGCCTGGCAAAAACCCAGATCGAACGGCTCGCCCACCTCTACCGCAAGGCCGAGCGGGTGATCGTGTGTTGGGCCATGGGCATCACCCAGCATCGCCATTCGGTGCCGACCATCCAGGAAATCGCCAACCTGATGCTGCTGCGCGGCAACCTCGGCAAGCCTGGTGCCGGTCTCTGCCCGGTGCGTGGCCACAGCAATGTGCAGGGCGACCGGACCATGGGCATCAACGACCGGCCACCGGCCTTCTTTCTCGATGCGCTGGAGCGGCGCTTCAAATTCCCGGCGCCGCGCGCCGACGGGCACAACACCGTGGAGGCCATCCACGCCATGCTCGAAGGTCGCGCCAAGGTGTTTATCGGCCTCGGCGGCAACTTCGCCCAGGCCACGCCCGACACCGGCCGCACCGCGCAAGCCCTGCAAAATTGCGAGCTGACCGTGCAGATCAGCACCAAGCTCAACCGCAGCCACCTGACCCTGGGCAAGCAGGCGCTGATCCTGCCGTGCCTCGGCCGCACCGACATCGACCAGCAAGCCAAGGGCCCACAAGCCGTGACCGTGGAAGACTCCTTCAGCATGGTGCATGCCTCCCATGGCCAACTGCAGCCGCTAAGCCAACAGATGCGCTCGGAGCCGGCCATAGTCGCCGGCATCGCCGCCGCCACCCTGGGCAAGAAACCGGTGGACTGGCTCTGGCTGATCGAAGACTACGACCGCATCCGCGAACTGATCGCCGACACCATTCCCGGCTTCAACGGCTTCAATCAGCGGGTCCGCGAACCCGGCGGCTTCTACCTCGGCAACGCGGCGGCGCAACGACGCTGGAACACCCCGTCCGGGCGGGCCCACTTCAAAGCCAACCGCCTGCCGGCCGACCTGGTCCACGAAGGCATCCGCGCCCGTGGCGAAGTGCCGGATCTGATCCTGCAAACCCTGCGCTCCCACGATCAGTACAACACCACCATCTACGGCCTCGACGACCGTTACCGCGGGGTCAAAGGCCAACGCAAGGTGGTGTTCGCCAACGAAGCCGACATCCTCCGTCTGGGCTACAAGCCGGGGCAGAAGGTCGACGTGCTGTCGTTATGGGGCGACGGGCGCGAGCGCCGGGTCAGCGGCTTCACCCTGCTGGCCTTCGACATCCCGGCCGGCCAGGCCGCCGCCTACTATCCAGAGACCAACCCCTTGGTGCCGCTGGAAAGCGTGGGGGATGGCAGCTTCACGCCGACCTCGAAGTTCATCGCCATCCGCTTCGAGGCGGCGCGCGATAACGGACGGATTGTCTAAAAACCAGTGCCGTAACTCACGGCCTACAAATATGCGATAGGTAAACGAAGCAACCGCTCAGGCTAGTTAGCAAGCGGCCTCGCGACACACGGGTAAGCACGCGAAAAACTCGTCCTACAAGGCGCCTAAGACCGCCCCAAAACCTGCAAGTTCTCCCCGTAAAACAAATATTTACGAAGCGTGAAAGAACCCGTGCTACTCGTCGGCAAGCGCTTGTCAGAGTGGTTGCGGCACGACAGGATCGCGCCGTCATCCCTACATAGGTTCGTCTGGACATGAAGTACTCCTCGATGCTCTTGCTGTCCCTTAGCCTGGTCGGCGGTGCAGCCCTCGCCGGCGGTAATACCGAAGCCGGCGTTGGTGGCGCGCTGGGCGGGGTGTTGGGTTCGGTGGTTGGCCAACAGGTTGGCGGCAGCACCGGCGCGGCCATCGGTGCCGGCGTCGGCGGTGCTGCCGGCGGTGCGGTCGGCGCACGCCGCGGCAACAAGACCGAAGCGGCAATCGGCGGCGGCCTCGGCGCGGCCGGCGGCAACGTCATCGGCAACAAGATGGGCGGTACCACCGGCGGCCTGATCGGTGCAGCCCTCGGCGGCGGTGCCGGTGGTGCACTCGGCAACAACTACGGCGACAACAACCGTGACGACGATGACGACCGTCGTGGCTACCGTCGCGGCTACGATGACGACGATTGGCATGACAATGGCTACCATCGCGGCCACTACAAGAATCGCCATAAGCACCGCAGACACCACGACGACGACTGATCGGCGCTATGACTTTCTGCTCTGAAACGGAGCTAAGCCCTAGCAGTGGCGGTTTACCCTCGTCCTCCCCTGCGCGATGCGTATCCAGTATTCATCGCGTTTTACCCTGAGATCTCCACCATGCGTAAACCCCTAATACTGCTCGCCTTCAGCCTGATCGCGGCCCAGCCGGCGCTGGCCGGCGACAATACCAAAGCGGCGATCGGCAGCGGTCTCGGCGGCGTGCTCGGCAATGTGGTCGGCCAGCAGCTCGGCGGCAGCACCGGAGCCGCCGTCGGCGCAGGTCTCGGCGGTGCCGCCGGCGGCGCGATCAGCGCCAAAAACGGCAACAAAACCGAAGCCGCGCTCGGCGGTGGCCTCGGTGCTGCCGGCGGCTCGATAGTCGGCGGCAAGCTGGGCGGCAGCACCGGCTCCACCATCGGCGCCGGCCTGGGCGGTGCCGCCGGCGGCGCCCTCGGCAACAACATCGCGGATGACAATAATGGTCATAGCTACAGCTATGGCCACGGCAAGAAACATAAGAAGCACAAACACGACTAAGTGTTAGCTCGCTGAACCAGAAAGCCCGCGGTCTGCTGCGGCACGAGGTCTTCCTTGCCGACGGGCTGCTGGCTGATCCTATCCTCGCCAGCGTCTGACCCAGGTGACGCCCCCGCCCGGGAGCGTTGGCCTCAGGCGCGCTGGGTGGCCGGCCTGACCAACTCGCGGTGGGCCTGCAGCGCGTCGCGGACGATAGCGCTCAGCTCTTCCCCGCCCCCGGCATCGAGGTACCCATAGAGTTCCTCGCGCATCTGCGGGTCCCAGAAACGCTTGAGGTGCTGGGCGAGGTCTTCCCGCGCCTGCAGCGGATCCGGCTGGGAGGCGAAGAAGGCGCCGATCTGGTTGGCCATCTTGATCAGTTGCGCGATGTTCATGGCGATCTACGGACCCCTGTGAGGTTGAGGGCGTTCACAGCTGCACCACCTTGATCGGCGGCAGCAGGTCGAGCTGCTCGCTGGTGAAGGCCTGGAACTCCTGTTGCCAGTCGGACGGGACCTCGACCTTGCGCACCTGCACGGCGGTGACCTTGTACTCGGGGCAGTTGGTCGCCCAGTCGGAGTTGTCGGTGGTGATCACGTTGGCACCGGATTCCGGGTGGTGGAAGGTGGTGTAGACCACCCCCGGTTGGACCCGCTCGGTGATAGTCGCACGCAGCACCGTCTCGCCGGCGCGGCTGTTGATGCCGACCCAGTCGCCGTCGGCGATGCCGCGCTGCTCGGCGTCGAACGGATGCAGCTCCAGGCGGTCCTCCTTGTGCCAGGCCTCGTTGGCGGTACGCCGGGTCTGCGCGCCGACGTTGTACTGCGAGAGGATGCGGCCGGTGGTGAGGATCAGCGGACGCTTGCGCGAGGTGCGCTCCTCGCTGGCGATGTACTCGGTGACCATGAAGCGGCCCTTACCGCGCACGAAGCTGTCGCGGTGCATGATCGGCGTGCCTTCCGGGGCCTCGTCGTTGCACGGCCACTGGATGCTGCCCAGACGCTCGAGCTTGGCGTAGCTGACGCCGCTGAAGGTCGGGGTGAGGCGGGCGATCTCGTCCATGATCTCGGACGGATGCGAGTAGTTCATCGGGTAGCCGAGGGCATTGGACAGCGCCATGGTCACCTCCCAGTCCTCCTTGCCGGCCAGCGCCGGCATCACCTTGCGTACCGGCGAGATGCGCCGCTCGGCATTGGTGAAGGTGCCGTTCTTCTCCAGGAAGGAGGCGCCGGGCAGGAACACATGGGCGAACTTGGCGGTTTCGTTGAGGAACAGGTCCTGCACCACCACGCACTCCATGGCCTGGAGCGCGTCGGTGACGTGCTGGGTGTCCGGGTCGGACTGCGCCGGGTCCTCGCCCTGGATGTACATGCCCTTGAAGGTGCCGGCATGCGCCGCGGCGAACATGTTGGGAATGCGCAGGCCGGGTTCGGCCAGCAGCTTGACCCCCCAGGCCTCCTCGAACAGCAGCCGGCTCACCGGGTCCGAGACGTGCCGATAGCCCGGCAGCTCGTGGGGGAAGGAGCCCATGTCGCAGGAGCCCTGCACGTTGTTCTGCCCGCGCAGGGGGTTCACCCCGACGCCCGGGCGGCCGATGTTGCCGGTGGCCATGGCCAGGTTGGCGATCGCCATCACCGACGAGGAGCCCTGGCTGTGCTCGGTCACGCCGAGGCCGTAGTAGATCGCGGCGTTGCCGCCGCTGGCGTACAGCCGCGCCGCGCCGCGCACTTCCTGGGCCGGCACGCCGGTAGCGGCCTCCAGTGCCTCGGGGCTCTGCCGCGGGTCGGCGACGAAGCTGCGCCAGTGCTCGAAGGCCTCAGCCTCGCAGCGCTCGGCGACGAAGGCCTCGTTGACCAGGCCCTCGGTGACAATGACATGGGCCAGGCTGTTGAGCAGCGCGACGTTGGTGCCTGGGCGCAGCTGCAGATGATGCTGGGCCTTGATGTGCGGCGAGCGCACCAGGTCGATGCCCCGCGGGTCGACGACTATCAGCTTGGCGCCCTCGCGCAGGCGGCGCTTGAGCTGCGAGCCGAACACCGGGTGGCCGTCGGTGGGGTTGGCACCTATGACCAGCACCACGTCGGCGGCCAGCACCGAGTCGAAGTCCTGGGTCCCGGCCGACTCGCCGAGGGTGACCTTGAGGCCATAGCCGGTGGGCGAATGGCAGACCCGCGCGCAGGTATCGACGTTGTTGTTGCCGAAGGCCGCGCGCACCAGCTTCTGCACCAGGTAGGCCTCCTCGTTGGTGCAGCGCGAGGAGGTCAAGCCGCCCACCGAGTCGCGGCCGTACTGCGCCTGGATCTGGCGGAAACGCTCGGCGGCGTAGCCGATCGCCTCGTCCCAGCCGACGGTGCGCCAGGGTTCGTGGATGCTGTCGCGGATCATCGGCGCGCCGATGCGGTCCGGGTGGGTGGCGTAGCCCCAGGCGAAGCGCCCCTTGACGCAGGAATGGCCGTGGTTGGCGTGGCCGTCCTTGTTCGGCACCATGCGCACCACTTGGTTGCCCTTGACCTCGGCCTTGAACGAGCAGCCGACCCCGCAGTAGGCACAGGTGGTGACTACGCTGCGCTCGGCCTGGCCGAGCTCGATCACCGATTTCTCCATCAGGGTGGCAGTGGGACAGGCCTGCACACAGGCGCCACAGGAGACGCATTCGGAGTCGAGGAAGTCCTCGTTCTGCCCGGCGGCGACCCGCGAATCGAAACCACGGCCGTCGATGGTCAGGGCGAAGGTGCCCTGCACCTCCTCGCAGGCACGCACGCAGCGGTTGCAGACGATGCACTTGGAGGGGTCGTAGCTGAAATAGGGGTTGGACTCGTCCTTGCTGTCGGCCAGGTGAGTCTGCACCGGGTCGTAACGCACCTCGCGCAGGCCGACCACGCCGGCCATGTCCTGCAGCTCGCAGTTGCCGTTGGCCGAACAGGTCAGGCAGTCCAACGGGTGGTCGGAGATGTACAGCTCCATGGTGCCGCGGCGCAGTTCGGCGAGCTTCGGGCTCTGGGTGTGCACCTTCATCCCGGCTTCTACCGGGGTGGTGCAGGACGCCGGGAAACCCCGCCGTCCCTCGATTTCCACCACGCACAGGCGGCATGAACCGAACGGTTCCAGGCTGTCGCTGGCGCAGAGTTTCGGCACCGCGATGCCGGCTTCCTGGGCGGCGCGCATCAGCGAGGTGCCGGCGGGCACGGTGATCTGCAGTCCGTCGATTTCCACGCTTACCGGGGCACCGGTGCGGGCGGGGGTTCCGTAGTCGAGGTCGCGCGACAAGGCCATGATTGCGTCTCCGGATCAGCGAGCCACGGTGGTGTCGGCCGACACCCCGAAGTCTTCGGGAAAATGGTTGAGGGCACTCAGCACCGGGTACGGCGTCATCCCGCCGAGGGCGCAGAGCGAGCCGCCGAGCATGGTGTCGCAGAGGCTCTTGAGCAGCTCGATACGGCCCGGCTGCGGACCTTCGGAGCGCGCCACTATGATCTGTTCGAGCAGCTCCTCGCCGCGGGTCGAGCCGATCCGGCAGGGCGTGCACTTGCCGCAGGATTCGATGGCGCAAAACTCCATGGCGTAACGCGCCATCTGGGCCATGTCGACCCTGTCGTCGAACACCACTATGCCGCCGTGGCCGAGCACCGCGCCGAGGGCGGCGAAGGCCTCGTAGTCCAGCGGCGTGTCGAACTGCGACTCCGGCAGATAGGCGCCCAGCGGGCCGCCAACCTGCACCGCGCGGATCGGCCGGCCGCTGGCGGAACCGCCGCCGTAGTCGTAGAGCAGCTCGCGCAGGGTGATGCCGAAGGCCTTCTCGATCAGACCGCCGCGGGCGATGTTGCCGGTCAGCTGGATCGGCAGGGTGCCGAGCGAGCGGCCCATGCCGAAATCGCGGTAATGGGCGCCGCCCTTATCCAGAATGATCGGCACCGAGGCCAGCGAGATCACGTTGTTGATCACCGTCGGCTGGCCGAACAGACCCTCGATCGCCGGCAGCGGCGGCTTCGGCCGTACCGTGCCGCGGCGGCCCTCGAGGCTCTCCAGCAGCGCGGTTTCCTCGCCGCAGATATAGGCGCCGGCGCCGCGGCGCAGGTGCAGGTGGAAGGCGCGGCCGCTGCCGAGCACGTCGTCGCCCAGGTAGCCCTCGGCATAGGCCGTGGCGATGCACTGCTTGAGCGCCGCCTCGGCATGCGGATATTCCGAGCGCAGGTAGATATAGCCCTGGGTCGCACCGACGGCCAGACCGGCGATGGTCATGCCCTCGATCAGCACGAAGGGGTCGTCCTCCATCACCATGCGGTCGGAGAAGGTTCCGGAGTCGCCCTCGTCGGCGTTGCAGACGATGTACTTCTGCGCCGCCTCGCACTGGGCCACGGTGCGCCATTTGATCCCGGTGGGGAAGGCCGCGCCGCCACGGCCGCGCAGGCCGGAGTCGAGCACCTCGGCGACTATCGCCGCGGGCTCCATGCTCAGCGCGCGCCTGAGCCCGCGGTAGCCGTCGTGTTCGAGATAGTCGGCCAGCGACAGCGGATCGGTGATGCCGGCGCGGGCGAAGGTCAGGCGCTCCTGGCGCTTGAGGTAGTCGATCTCCTCGGTCAGGCCGAGGCCCAGCGGGTGGGCGCCGCCCTGCAGGAAGCCGGCGTCGAACAGCCCGGGCACGTCCTTGGCCTTGACCGGGCCATAGGCGATGCGCCCGGCCGGGCTGGCGACTTCCACCAGCGGCTCGAGCCAGAACAGCCCGCGCGAGCCGTTGCGCACCAGGCGCAGCTCGAGATTGCGCGCCTTGGCCTCGGCCACGATGGCGCGGGCCACCGCATCGGCGCCGAGGGACAGGGCGCTGGCGTCGCGCGGCACGTAGACGGTCAGCGTACCCTGGGCGTTCTTCAGCTCGCTCATGGGCGCGCCTCCTGTTCTTGTTCTTGCAGCAGGGCCAACAGCCCCTGGGCATCGACCCGGCCGTGCAGCTCGCCATTGAGCATGGCATTCGGCGCGCAGGCACAGTTGCCCAGGCAGTAGACCGCCTCCAGGGTCAGGCTGCCGTCCGCGCGGGTCTCGCCCAGGGCCAGGCCCAGTTCTTGTTGCAGTTGTTCGCTCAGCGCCTTCGCCCCCATCGACTGGCAGGCCTCGGCCTGGCACAGACGCAGGTGCTGTCGGCCGGGCGGGCTCGCGCGGAAATCATGGTAGAAGCTCACCACGCCATGCACCTCGGCGCGCGACAGGCAGAGGTCCTCGGCGATCAGCGGCAACACCTCCGGCGGCACGGCGCCGAGGCGATCCTGGATGTCATGGAGGATGGGCAGCAGGGCGCCCGGTTCGTCCCGGTGCGCCGCCAACACCTCACGGGTGACGGCCTGGCACTGCTCGGGGTCGAAGCGCTGGGGGAGATTGACCATGTTCGATGCTCCAGCCGGCGGGCGCCGTCGGTGTGGGAGATAACCTGATCCGCTCACGGCGGGCGGACCGATTGTCTCTGGCGCCACTCTGTGGAGGCGCCACATATGAAATGAAGTTCTTATTCTCAGGTTGAAAATCTCCTGATGGCGCAAGCTATCATGGCAACCTCCCCGATCAAATATGAAGCCAAGCACATATGCTCAGAATCGAAATCCAGCCGCGCTGGCGCTTTCACCAGGCCGACGGCAGCAGCCTCGACCCCCAGGGGCTGGCGCTGCTGCAGGCGGTGCACGAGACCGGCAAGCTCACCGAGGCGGCCGCCCGCACCGGCTACTCCTATCGGCATGCCTGGAACCTGCTGGCCAAGTGGGAAGCCTTCTTCGGCAGCCCGCTGATCACCCTGGCGCGCGGCAAGGGCGCCCGCCTGGCGCCGCTCGGGGAAAAGCTGCTGTGGGCCGACCAGCGGATTCGCGCGCGCCTCTCGCCGCAACTGGACAACCTCGCCGGCGAACTGGAAGTCGAGCTGAACCGGGCCCTGCAGGAAACCCGCCCCGGCTTGCGCATCCATGCCAGCCATGGCTTCGCCGTGGCGGCGCTGCGCGAGTGGCTGGAACAGGACACCCGCTGGCAATGGGAGGTGCAGTTCCGCGGCGGCATCGAGGCGGTGGTTGCCCTGCATCGCCAGGACTGCGAGGTGGCCGGCCTGCACGTGCCGGCGGGGCCGCTGGGCAGCCTGAGCATGAGCCGCATCCAGCCCTGGTTGCGCCCGGACCAGCGGGTGATCACCTTCGTCGTGCGCACCCAGGGGCTGATGCTGGCGCCCGGCAACCCGCGCGGCATCGGCGGGCTCGCCGACCTGCTGCGTAGCGATCTGCGCTTCGTCAACCGTGAGAGCGGTTCCGGCACGCGGATGCTGCTGGAGAGCCTGCTGCTGCGCGACAACCTGGACAGCGCGGCGATCGCCGGCTTCCACAACGAGGAGTACACCCACGCCGCAGTGGCGGCCTATGTCGCCAGCGGCATGGCCGACGCCGGCTTCGGCGTCGAGGCGGCGGCCCGGCAGTTCGGCCTGACCTTCATCCCCATGGCCCGCGAACACTACTGCCTGCTCTGCCGCGCAGACAGCCTCCAGCTACCGGCCATGGGCGCCCTGCTCAAGGTGCTGCAGAATCCCGAGTTCCAGGCCCGCATCGCCCGCCTGCCGGGCTATGCCCTGAGCCGCCCCGGCGAGGTGCTGCCGCTGGCGCAGGCGCTGGATCAGTGGCGCAAGGAGAGCCTGCTCTAGGGTGTGTTGACGAAAGCGAGCATGCCGCGGCGGCCAGGGGATGGCCGCGCACCCGCCGCGGGACTGGCTAACAGGCCGTTGAAAAATGTAGGCGAGGCAGCCGAGACAAGGCAAAAACGGCCGAAAAAGCGCAGTTTACGTGTTGTAAATGAGCATTTTGAGGCCGTTTTTAACGCCGTATCGGCAACGTAGGTAGTTTTTCAACGGCCTGCTAACCGCTAATCGGCCCCTCCGTCTCATCCAGTTGCGCCAGCAGCGCCGCCCGCACGGCATCCCGCAGCTTGATCGCCTCCAGCCAGCCCGGCCCTTCCGCCAACAGCGGGGCGCCGACGCTGACGCCGATCGCGCCGTGGTGCGGGAACCACTGGCCGTCGCGCAGCACCATGCGCGTGCCGCGGATGGCCACCGGCAGCAGCGGCACGCCGGCCCGCGCGGCGAGCACGAAGGCGCCCATCTGAAACTCTTGCAGGCCCGGCGCCCGGCTGAGGGTGCCTTCCGGGAAGAACAGCAGCGATTGCCCTTGCGCTATGGCGCCGGCCAGGGCTTCGGCATCCTCGGCGCTGCGCTGCGGGTCGAAGCGTTCGACGAAGTGGGCGCCGATCTTGCGCAGGAACAGCCCGGCGATCCACTGGCCGGCCAGCTCGCGTTTGGCGACGAAGCCGAACTCGGCCGGCAGGGCCGCGCAGAGGATGATGCCGTCCAAATAGCTGGCATGGTTCGCGGCCAGCACGCTCACCGCATTGCCGGGCAGGTGTCCCAGGCCCTCGACGCTAAATGGCACGCCGGCTAGGCGCACGAACAACCGCGCGGCCGCCCGGGTAAAGGCGCGGCACCAGCTCAGACGCGGCAGGGCCGCCACCGCCAGCCAGGTCAGCGGGGTCATGCTCCAGAACAGCAGCCAGATATAGACGGCATAGAGCGCCGCACTGCTGGCCCGCCACCAGCGGCCGAATTGCCCGCGCCCGGCCAACAGCCCCAAGCGCAGCAGTTGCCGCCACACCGCGCGCCGCTGCAGCCCCACCTCACCGCGTTCGTACAGCTCGCGGCTGGCGGCGCGGCGAATCTTGCCACTGGAGGTCTTCAGCACGCTGTGCGGCGGCGCCAGGACTATATCGTCCGGCGGCACGCCGGTGAGATCGACCACTATGCGGTTGATCTCCTGCTGCACCCTTTGCCGTGCGGCGACGTCCTGCTCGTAGCTTTCCGCCAGCACCACCAGGCGCTCGGTGCCCGTGGCCGGATCGCGGCAGCCGAACACCGCGACGCAGCCCCTGCGCAGGCCCGGCAGGTTGCCGACCGCCGCCTCGACATCGTAGGGGTAGATGTTGCGCCCGGCGCGGATGATCAGGTCCTTGGCGCGGCCGGTCAGGTAGACCTCGTCGCCGGCGATGTAGGCCAGGTCGAGCGAGTCCATCCAGTCCCCGTGCAGCACCCGGCGGGTCTCTTCCGGGTTGTGGAAATAGCCGCGGGTGGTGGACGGCCCCTTGAAGTGCAGGTGGCCTTCGCAGCGCTCGGGGAGCTCGACGCCGCTGCCATCGACGATGCGCAGTTGATGGCCCGGCAGCGGTCGGCCGCTGGCGACGAAACGCAGCGCGTTGGCCGCGCCCGGTTCGGCCGGCAGCGCTTTACCCGAGACCTGGAACGGCTCGCGCTGCACCCGATCGATCAGCGGCCCGCGGCCCAAGGGCGGGAAGGCCACGCCCAGGGTCGCCTCGGCCAACCCATAGACGGGTGCCAGCGCGGCGGGCGCCAGGCCGTAGCGGGCGAAGCGTTCGGCGAAGCGCTGCAAGGTATCCGGGCTGACCGGCTCGGCACCGTTGAAGGCCAGGCGCCAGCGGCTCAGGTCCAGGCCCTCGAGGTCGCCGTCGGCGAGTTTGCTCAGGCACAGCTCGTAGGCGAAATTCGGCGCCGCCGACAGCGTGCCGCGGTAGCGGTCGATGGCCCACAGCCAGCGGGCCGGCCGCGCCAGAAACGCCAGGGGCGACATCAGCACCAGCGGATAGGCGTAATACAGGCTGCCCAGCCAGGCACCGATCAGGCCCATGTCGTGGTACATGGGCAACCAGCTGACGAAGACGTCCTCGCTGTCGATCCGCACCGCCTTGCCCATGGCGCGCAGATTGGCCAGCAGGTTGGCGTGGCTGACCATCACCCCCTTGGGCTGGCCGGTGCTGCCCGAGGTGTATTGCAGGAAGGCGAGGTCTTCCGGCTGCCGCAGCGGCGTGACGCACCCGCCTCCCTCGCCGGTCAGCTCGGCCACGCTGGCGATCTCGGTCAGGCTCGGCACCTGCGGCTTGAGCAGGCGGGCGAGCAGTTTCGCTTCCGCCACGGTGATCATCGCCACGGCCTCGGCGTTGCGCAGAATGCCCGCCTGGCGCCGCAGGTGATCCTCGATCTGCGACAGGCGCAACGGCGGGTAGATGGGCACGGGCACGCCGCCGGCCAGCAGGATGCCGATGAAACCATAGAGAAAGTCGCGCCCGGTGGGCAGCATCAAGGCGACGCTCTGGCCGGCGCGCAGGCCGCGCCGCTGCAAGCCCGCCGCCACCGCCAGGGCGCCCTGATGCAAGGCCAGGTAGCTGATGTCTTCCGCCTCGTCGCTTTCGCCCAGGAGGCGGACGTGGGTGTGCTCGGGCTGGGTGCGCAGGTGCCACTCCAGCACCTCGATCAGGGTAAGGGCAGCGTCCGGCGTCAGCCGGCCTGGCGTCGAGGTTTGGGGGGCGTCAGCCGCGGCAAGCGGGCGAGCCGTCCCTGCGCGGCCGTGCATGCGCAGGGCAGGCAACAGATCCGCCGGAGTGTCCGCCGTGGCGAACAGGTCTTCCGGCAAGCGCACGCCGAACTCCTGCTCGATGCGCGACCAGAGCTCGACCCGGGCCAGGCTGCCCATGCCCAGGTCACGGTCGAACACACTCTGCAGCGTGACCCGCAGCCCTTCTGCCGATTGTGGGTGTAGCTCGGCGGCGGTTTGTCGAACTATCCCGAGCAATTTTTCCGCGACCCCATCGGAGCCGGGGTTGGCGCTGGTTTTCTCAGGCAGGCGAGACATCGGCGGCCCCTCTCAAGACAGGCATAAACCCTGCCCTCACAAACGGACACCCGGCATTCCTGGCGGCGGCCGCAGAGCGTTGCGCGACTAGGTCGCTACGCACCGAGCGCCACGCTACCACTACTAGTATTAACTGTAGTTGCTGATCGCGTGCCGGCCTGCGCTTGCAGTGGTTACCCGCGCGGAGCAGCAAGGGGATGGGCTGATCTGCGCGGCGCGAACTGCGGCCAACAGTAGTGATGCCCAGCAGATCCAGCGGCGCCGAGCGGAGACCTTGCCATGCCAGCCAGCCTTGCCCCCGGAGTCACACGCCGAGAAGCCTGGTCTTGGGCGATGTTCGATTTCGCCAATTCCGGCTACACCACAGTGGTGATTACCGCCGTGTTCAACGCCTACTTCGTCGCCGTGGTGGCCGAAGGCCAAACCTGGGGTACGCTGGCCTGGACCAGCGCCCTCGCCCTCTCCTATGCCCTGGTCATCCTGACGGCGCCGCTGGTCGGCGCTTATGCCGACGCCCTCGCCTGCAAGAAGCGCCTGCTGCTGGTCAGCACCGTCGGTTGCGTCGCCTTTACCGCCGCGCTGGCACTGGCCGGGCCGGGTGCGCTCGGCGTCGCGGTCCTCTTCATAGTGCTGTCCAACTTCTGCTTCGGCAGCGGCGAGAACCTGATCGCCGCCTTCCTACCCGAACTCGCCCGCGAGGATGCGTTGGGGCGCGTGTCGGGCTGGGGCTGGGGGTTCGGCTATATCGGCGGCCTGGTCAGCCTGGGCGCCTCCCTGGCCTATGTCGGCTGGGCACAAGCGCAGGGCCAGACCGCGGCGCAGTTCGTACCGGTGTGCATGCTGATCACCGCGGCCTTGTTCGCCGTGGCCAGCGTCCCGACCTTCCTGTTCCTGCGCGAACGCAGCCTGCCGCAACTGCAGCTCGGCACCGCGCCTATCCCGCGGGCCGTGTGGGCGCGCTTTGCGCAGACGCTGCGGGACGCCGGCCGCTATCGCGACCTGCTGCGCTTCCTCGCCTGCACCGTCTGCTACCAGGCCGGTATCTCGGCGGTGATCACCCTGGCCGCCATCTATGCCGATCAGGTCATGGGCTTCAGCACCCAGGACACACTGCTGCTGATCTTCGTGGTGAATATCACCGCCTCCATCGGCGCCGTGCTGTTCGGCTTTTTTCAGGACCGCATCGGCCATCGCGCCACCCTGACGCTGACCCTGCTGGGCTGGCTCGGCATGGTCGGCCTGGTTTGGGCGGCGCGCGGCCCCGAACTGTTTTGGCTGGCGGCCAACCTGGCCGGTCTGTGCATGGGCGCCAGCCAATCGGCCGGCCGCGCGATAGTCGGCCTGCTGGCGCCGCCGACGCGCCTGGCGGAGTTCTTCGGCCTGTGGGGGCAGGCAGTCAAGCTGTCGGCGATCATCGGCCCCATGACCTACGGCCTGACCAGCTGGCTGAGCGGCGGCGATCATCGCCTGGCGATGCTGATCACCGGCGGCTATTTCATCCTCGGCCTGCTGATTCTGCTAAGCGTCGACCTCAAGCGTGGGCGGCAGGCGGCAGTGGCCAGCTAGGCCTAGCCCAGCAACAACTCGGCCAGCGCCTCTCTTAAGCGCGGCGGAATCGACACCGGCCGGTTGCTCGCGCGGTCGACGAACACATGCACGAAGCGCCCGGCCGCACAGGCCTCCTCCTCGCCTTGCTTGAACACCGCCAACTCGTACTGCACCGAGCTATTGCCCAGCTTGCCGACCCGTAAGCCGATTTCGATGCGCTCGGGAAAGGCGATGGAGGCGAAGTAGTCGCAGGACGAACTGACCACGAAACCCACCACCTCGCCGTCATGGATATCCAACCCGCCCTGCTCGATCAGGTAGCCGTTCACCGCGCTGTCGAAGAAGCTGTAGTAGGTGACGTTATTCACGTGGCCGTAGAGGTCGTTGTCGTGCCAGCGGGTGCTGATCGGCTGGAAGTGCTTGTAGTCGGCACGCAGGTGTTGGGCTTGGCTCATGTAGCGTTCCTTGTCGGGTGCGCCCTGCGCACCCGTTCGAGTTGACGGTGCGCGCGGCGCACCCTACGAATGATCAGCACGGCCTGCCCCGCGAGTGGCTCGGCGTAGAGTGCGCCGCGCGCACCACGACCACGAATGATCAGCACGGCCTGCCCTGCGGGTGGCTCGGTGTAGGGTGCGCCGTGCGCACCATGACCGTTGGTTGGTTATTCAATAAGCCGCCTGATAGATCGCCAGCGCATCGGCCTCTTTGACTTCGCGGGGATTATTCACCAGCAGGCGCTGTTGCAGCATGGCCTCGCTGGCCAGTTGCGCCAGCATCGCCTCGGGCACGCCGGCATCCCGCAGGCGGCTCGGCAGGCCATGGCGCGCATTGAGCGCGGCCAGTTCGCCGATGAACTGATCGGTCAGGTTCTGCGCACTGCCCGGCTTGAGTTGGCTACCCAGCAGCAACGGCGCCAGTTCGGCGTAAAGCTCGCTGGCGGCCGGAGCGTTGAAGCGCAGCACATGCGGCAGTACCAGGGCGTTGCTCAGGCCATGGGGAATATGAAAGTGCCCGCCCAGTGGATAGGCCAGCGCATGCACCGCCGCCACCGGCGCGTTGGCGAAGGCTTGCCCGGCGAGGCAGGCACCGAGCAGCATGGCTTGGCGCGCGGCGCGGTTCTGGCCGTGGTGGACCGCCTCCTGCAGATTCGCCGCGAGCAGACGCAAGGCCTCGCGGGCCAGCAAGTCGGACAGCGGGTTCTTCTTCAGGGCGCTGGTATAGGACTCGATGGCATGCACCATCGCATCGATGCCGGTGGCGGCGGTGACCGCCGGCGGCAGGCCGAGCGTCAGGTCGGCATCCAGCAGCGCCAGATCCGGCAACAGCAGCGGCGAAACCACGCCCAGCTTGCTGGTTGCGCCGGTGGTGATGATGGCGATCTGGGTGACTTCCGAGCCGGTGCCGGCGGTGGTCGGCACTTGGATCAGCGGCAGGCGCTGGCCCTTGGCGTTGCCGACACCGTAGAGCTCGGGCAAGGCCTGCGCGCATCGTGGATGGGCCAACAGCGCGACCAGCTTGGCCACGTCCATCGAACTGCCGCCACCGAAGCCGACGATCAGCTCGGCCCGCACCTCGCGCGCCTGCCGTACCGCGCTGAGCACTATGGCTTCCGGCGGGTCGGCGACCACCCGATCGAACACCGCGACCGCCACACCTTCGGCGGCGAAGCCGGGCAGCACCTGGTCGAGCAGGCCGAAACGGGAGATGCCCGGATCGGTGACGATCAACACCGACTGCGCCCCGCGCTCCCGGCACAACGCCGCCAGCCGAGGTGCGGAACCGGACTCGCAGATGATCTGCGCGGTGGTGGCGAAACTGAACGGATGCATGGTCGGTTCCTCGTGTGCGGTGTTGTATTTACCCTCTCCCCCGGCCCCCGCTCCGCGCCCCGGCCTGAACGCGGAGCGTTCAGGCGCTCATCGGCACACGAGCCTGTGCGGCTCTAAAAACATGCCTCCTCGCCCCGTAAACGGGAGAGGGGAGCAGAGCGTATTACCCAGCGGCTTTCGCGATCAGCCCCCTCTCCCACTTGTGGGAGAGGGCTGGGGAGAGGGCAAGACTCAAAACGCGAAGTGCGCCTCCGGCATCGCCATCAGGCAATCCGCGCCGCCTTGCAGGGCTTCGCGGTGGCTGCTGACCCGCGGCAGAATCCGTCGAGTGTAGAACGGCGCGCCGTGCAGCTCGCAATGGGCACTGACGTCGAAGAGTTTGTGCAACACGAAGCGCATATCGCGCAGGGGCGCTTGATAGCTCATGCCCGGCCCTCCTTCACGTCGGCAAAGCGTTTGCCGCTGGCGGCCAGTTGTTCGATCAGTTTGGCCGGCTGCCAATGCTCGCCGAAGCGTGCCTGCAAGGCGCGCAGACGCTCGAGCATGGCGCTGGCGCCCTGGCTGTCGGCCCAGCTGATCGGCCCGCCCTTCTCGGCCGGGAAGCCGTAGCCATTGAGGTAGACCAGGTCGATGTCGTGAGCGTTAGCGGCGATGTTCTCTTCGAGGATTTTCGCGCCCTCGTTCACCAGCGCCAGCAGGCAGCGCTCGAGGATTTCCTCGGGGCCGATCTCGCGACGCTGGAAGCCGAGCTGTTCGGATACCCGCAACACCAGCGCGTCCACTTCCGGGTCGTGCTCGGCCTGGCGGCTGCCTTCGGCGTAGCGGTAGTAGCCCAGCCGCGACTTCTGCCCGAAGCGGCCGAGGCCGCAGAGGCGGTTGTCCACCTGCACCGCCGGGTCGTCCTGGCCAAAGCCTGCCAATTCGCGGGCGCGCCATTCGAGGTCGATGCCGACCACGTCGTACATGCGGAACGGCCCCATGGCGAAACCGAAACCCTGCAACGCGGCATCCACCTGCTGCGGGTAGGCGCCTTCGAGCAGCAGCATCCGCGCCTGGCGCACGTAGGTGTGGAGCATGCGGTTGCCGATAAAGCCATGGCAGTTACCCGCCACCACGCTGACTTTGCCCATGCGCTGGCCCAGCTCCAGGGTGGCCGCCAGCACGTCCGGCGCGGTCTTGGCACCACGCACGATTTCCAGCAGCTTCATGATGTGCGCCGGGCTGAAGAAGTGCAGGCCGAGCACCTGCTGCGGACGGGCGGTAACGGCGGCGATGGCGTCGATATCCAGCGCCGAGGTATTGCTGGCGAGGATCGCACCGGCCTTCAGGGTGGCGTCCAGGGTGCGGAAGATCTGCTGCTTGAGTTCGAGGTTCTCGTACACCGCTTCGATCACCAGATCGGCGCCCTTCAACGCCGCATAGTCGGCCACCGGGCTGACGCAGGCACGCCGGGCGGCCGCCTGTTCTTCCGTGATGCGGCCCTGGCGCACGCTATGGGCGTAGGTGTCGGCGACCACGCTCAGCGCCTGTTCCAGCATCTGCGGGTTGTTGTCCAGCCACAGCACCTGAATGCCGGCGTTGGCCAGGCTCATGACGATGCCGCGGCCCATGGTGCCGGCGCCGATCACGGCGGCTTGCTGAATGGTGAAAGCGGACTGGCTCATGGATATCCCTCTGGCTGGCGATAAAAAAGGCGAGCAAAAAATCGCCAGTCACCATAAGCAAGACGCTACTATTTTTGAAATTTAGTCTTGTGATATTTGACATTCGCCAAATGAATATCTCTAACTTCGACCTCAACCTGCTGCGCGTACTCGATGCGCTGCTACGCGAATGCAACGTCTCGCGCGCCGCCGAGCGCCTGGCGCTGAGCCAACCGGCGGTCAGCAACGCCCTGAATCGCCTGCGGCTATTACTCGACGATCCCCTGTTGGTGCGCGTCGGCCGCGCCATGCAACCGACCCCACGGGCGCTGGCCCTGGAGGCACCGATCCGCGCGGCGCTGCAGCAGATCGAGCAGAGCCTCAGCGCCGGCGAGGTGTTCGAGCCAGCCAGCAGCCGTCAGCGCTTCAGCATCGCGGTAACCGATTACGTCGAGCTGATCTGCATGCCGCGCCTGCTCCAACAGCTCAGCCAGCAGGCGCCGGGCATTCGCATCGATATCCGCGACCTGAGCCCGAGCCTGCCCGCCGAGGCCCTGGATAAAGGCGAGCTGGATCTGGTGTTGGGGCGCTTCGAGGAAGTGCCCGCGCGCTTCGCCCGCCGCCACTGGATGAGCGAAACCCTACAACTGGCGCTACGGCAGAGTCATCCGCAGCTACTCGGCGGCAGCCTGGATCTCGACACCTTTCTGCAACTGCGCCACCTCTGGGTGCACGGCGGGCAGACCCGCGGCATGGTCGACCAGTGGCTCGGCGAACAGGGCCTCAGCCGCGAGATTCTCTACACCACGCCGAACTACCTGCAGGCCGCGCATATAGTCGCCAGCAGCGAACTGGCGGCCGTATTGCCGAGCCAACTGGCCCGCCACTTCGCCGCGCTGCTGCCGCTGCAATTGTACGACCTGCCCTTCACCCTCGGCCCCTTCCACCTGGAAATCGTCAGCCTGGCCCAGCGGCAGCGCGATGCCGCGCTGCAATGGCTGATCGAACAAATCATGCTCATCGGCCAAACGCCAAACCCGTAGGAGTGGCCCATGGCCGCGAAAGCGAACCCGCCACCAACTCAAACCCGCCTGATCCACACAGCCTGGAAAGGCCTCCAACTAATGTCCTAAGTCACCTCCCGCCGAATGCTGGCAAACTGTTGCTTAGCGGTTTAACCTCCGGCGGAATGCGAATGGCTGCACAGTTGTGGGTCTGCTGAGAATGCGCCAGCGCAGGCTCGCCAAGGATGGGTGAAAGGAAGCCATGAAGCACCAGGATTGGGAACGTAACAGCCGAGGCGACCGCCTGAGCGCCGACCAGGATGACGCCGCGCCCAGCGTGCAAGCCTGGCTCCGCCAGCGGCAACGGCCACGACGCAGCGCTTTTTGGCGCTTCGCCACTGTGTTTGGCGCACTCACGCTATTCGGCTTCAGCTTCTACCTGCTGGCTGAGCATTCCGGCCTCAACCAACTGATCAGCAGCAAAACCCACGGCCTGCTCAACCCCGCTGCACCCGCCGCCGCTCAAGTGCCCATTACGCCCAGCGAAGCACCTGACCCTTACCGCACTCCCCAGCACTTCGAGCCCATCGCACCCAAGCAACTGACCAGCGCTCCGCTACCCGCAAGCCAGCCACTCGCCGACTGCATCAAGCCCGGCAACGTCATCGACGAAAACGTGGTGCATTGCCGCTATGGCGAACTGCCGCGCGCCAGCCAGACAGCGCCAAGTCAAGGCATGGTTTCGCCGCAGTATTTGGCCCAATACAAGTCAGACCAAGCCACCCGCACTAGCGCCCCCGCTCGGCAAAACGCGGAGAAGGAAGTCAGCCAAGCCTGGATTCGTAAGTGGGACGGCAATGGCCAGTTCCTGGCCGAATGGCACTCCCTCGACAACCGCATCGACAGCACCAGCGTATGCAGCAACCACCGCCGTGGTTCCATCGACTACCGCGAATGCCGCAAGGCGGCCAAGGTGCATTTCAAGAATGAGTGTCGGCGTTGGAAACAGCGTTGGGATAGTGATCGTAAGAATGTAAGTAAGCGGATGGAAGAGCGGTATTGCAGTGCGGCGAATGGGTTTAGTCCGATGGGGTGAGGGGCCCGTGATAGGAGATGGACGCCAAATTCACTACCGGCCTATCTTCCTAGTGTGCTGTTTTCTAAATAACTTACCCTTCCATCTGCATTTCCATCGCCTCGCGTGCTCGCCGGATCTTGCTCAAAATTTCCTCGCCCTTCGCGTTCCAAACGTACCGGGTCGGTCGCGCGTTCCGTAATGCCAGGAAGGTGGTAATCGAGCTTTCCAACTCACGTACGGAGCCGAAGCTGCCGTCGCGCAAGAACACGGTAATGTCCCTGAAAAACCGCTCGACCATGTTCATCCAAGAGCTGGAGGTCGGTGTGAAATGCACATGGAAGCGCTGATGTTTCGCCAGCCAAGCCTTCACCTTTGCGTGCTTGTGTGTCGCATAGTTATCCACGATCAGATGCAACTGGAGGTGCTTGGGGGTTTCCTTGTCAATTTTCTTAAGGAAAGCCAACCACTCCTGATGGCGGTGCTGGCGCTCGATGCTACTGATCAGTTTGCCCTGGAGATAATCCAGTGCTGCGAACAGCGTGACCGTGCCGTGGCGAGTGTAATCATGGGATTTTGTTTGGATATGACCGATTCCCAGAGGCAGCCCAGGCTGTGTGCGTTCCAAGGCTTGCACCTGACTTTTCTCGTCGCAGCAGAGCACCAACGCCTTGTCTGGCGGGGCCAGATACAGGCCAATGACATCCCAGAATTTTTCCTCGAACTGCTGGTCGTTTGACAGTTTGAAGGTACGTGTCAGATGAGGCTTCAAGTCATTGGCCGCCCACAGCTTATGCACGGTGGTCGCTGATATGCCGGCGGCACGGGCCATGCTTCGGCAGCTCCAACGGGGCTCGCCGATACGAGGTTGAGTGACCTGTTCGAGCACGCGGCGGATCGTGTCGGCAGGCAGAGGGGATTTGCGTCCACGGCCAGGCTTGTCGAGCAGGCCTTCCAATCTGAGCGCCTGAAAACGCTGGCACCAGTCGGTGACCGTAGGGCGAGAGAAACCAGTCAATCGTACGATTTCTTCTCGCGTTGATCCTTGCGCTGCTAGCAAGATGACGCGGGCTCGACGACCATCCCGCTGACTGATGGTGGCGGAACGTACGCGACGGCTCAGTTCGGCAAATTCTTCGGGGCTAAGCGTAATATCCAGAGCGCTCACCAGGAACTCTCCAAGGTAGGAATGGCACCTGAAGTGTAGTGCAAGCATGGAGAAATTTATTTCGCGAACAGCACACTAGTGCCTGTCAAAAATCGTGGTCTGTCCTTTTTTGGTTGCAGGCCCATCTAGTGCTAGAAATTGCGAAGAATGATATAGATGGCGGCGGGAGGCGGGCGGGGTTTTGGGTGGGGTGTTATAGAGCGGCTATTTGCTGTTGAGCCCAGCGACTAATCTTGGCGTAGGGATAGGCTCCAAGCGCCGCGAAGCCCGGAATGCCGCGGGCCTTGAGCATGGTAAACAGCGGCAACGCGGGCATCGCAGCGGCGAAAACTGGGCCGTTATTCGGGCTTAGTCCTAGTGGCAAATACCTTATCGCCAATCTCACTAAGCTCACTGGTTCTCGAGAGTTACACTAAGGTCAGCGTTTACCGCAGGGAGGATTCCATCCAATGATGATTAGTGGCACAACCAACCTATCAACCAGCACCCGCGTCGTCCTGCGCGCTGGCGAAGCCGCTAAAGCACCGGATGTACGTGTAATCATGGAGCCGATCAACCAAGCCGTGGATGCCGGCCAACAGTTTGTAGAGACACAGCACAACGCGCAGAGCGCGCGTGAAGCCGCAGCAGCGTATAGGCAGACGCACTGAGCGAAACCAGTTGAACACCCACCTGGCCGTAAGTCAGGACAGCCACAGAGCTGACAAAGACCCGCTCGAACTGGACAGCATGGCGAAACCTACGCCGCACCCTGGAAACCAACCAGGCGGCCAGCAAGTTTGATCAGGCGCCCGTTACACTGCGCCAACCGGCTTAGGCCGTGACGGTTCATGGTGACAACCAGCAGCCTCCTCGGCCCGAACCACGGACGCAGCAGGCTTGATGCCTTCCCAATAAGGCGCCCTCTACCCATGAGTGATCCACAAAAAAGCCGCCAATAGGCGGCTTTTTCACGAGCGGGGTGCGCCTTACAGCTGCGGACCGGCGCTCTTGATGGCGTCAGACACCTCGAACTTCTTGAAGTTTTCGATGAACTGTTGCGCCAGGCCCTTGGCCGCTTCGTCGTAGGCGTTCTGGTCAGCCCAGGTGGTGCGCGGGTTGAGCAGGTTGGTTTCAACGCCCGGCACCGATTTCGGCACGCTCAGGTTGATGATCGGCAGGTGCTCGGTCTCGGTACCGATCAGCGCGCCGCTCTGAATCGCCGCGATCACGCCACGGGTAGTCGGGATGTTGAAGCGCTTGCCGACGCCGTAGCCACCGCCGGTCCAGCCGGTGTTGACCAGGTACACCTTGGAGCCGAAGCCCTTGATGCGCTTGATCAGCAGCTCCGCGTATTCGCCAGCCGGGCGCGGGAAGAAGGGTGCGCCGAAGCAGGTGGAGAAGGTCGACTTGATGCCGCCGCCGGAACCCATTTCGGTGGAGCCGACCAGCGCGGTGTAGCCGGACAGGAAGTGGTAAGCCGCTTGCTCTTCGCTGAGGATCGACACCGGCGGCAGTACGCCAGTCAGGTCGCAGGTCAAGAAGATCACTGCATTCGGCTCACCGCCGAGGTTCTTCTCGGAACGCTTGTCGACCAGTTCGATCGGGTAAGCCGCACGGCTGTTCTGGGTCAGGCTGTCGTCGGCGTAGTTGGGCAGACGGGTAACCGGGTCGAGCACGACGTTTTCCAGCACCGCGCCGAACTGGATGGCTTTCCAGATCACCGGCTCGTTCTTCTCGGACAGGTCGATGCACTTGGCGTAGCAGCCGCCTTCGATGTTGAACACGCTGCCAACACCCCAGCCGTGTTCGTCGTCGCCGATCAGGTAACGGCTTTCGTCCGCCGACAGGGTGGTTTTGCCGGTGCCGGACAGGCCGAAGAACAGCGTGACGTCGCCTTCTTCGCCGATGTTGGCGGCGCAGTGCATCGGCAGTACGTCGACGGCCGGCAGCAGGAAGTTCTGCACCGAGAACATGGCTTTCTTCATTTCACCGGCGTAGCGCATGCCGGCGATCAGCACTTTCTTGGCGGCGAAGTTGAGGATCACGCAACCGTCGGAGTTGGTGCCGTCACGCTCGGGCACGCACTCGAAATCCGGCACATTGAGGATCTGCCATTCTTGCTTGGCGCTCGGGTTGTACTGCTGCGGGTTGATGAACAGGCAACGGCCGAACAGGTTGTGCCAAGCGGTGCCGGTGGTCATCTTGACCGCCAGGTAGTGCTCGGAATCGGCGCCTACATGGACGTGGGAAACGAAACGCTCACGCTCGCCGATGAAGGCTTCGACGCGCTCCCACAGGGCAGCGAACTTGTCGGCCGGGAACTTGCGGTTGATCGGGCCCCAGGCGATGGCCGCTTGAGTGCTCGGCTCTTCGACGATGAAACGGTCAACTGGCGAGCGGCCGGTACGGTGGCCGGTACGAACGACCAGCGAGCCGTTGGCGGCAAGTTCGCCTTCACCACGACGGATGGCCTCTTCGACCAATTGTGCGGCGCTAATGTCGGTGTACACGGCGGTGTTGGCTTGCGTCATGTGGGGTCCCCGTCGGCCTAGGGCCGAGCCTCCAAACGTTTTGTAGTAAAAGCGAAAGCACTACTACATCGAAAAAAGTGCGCCGGATTATGCCAGAAAAGCACAAGCCGAGTGCAGCCTCTGATCAGATCACTGGGCGGTTAGCGCCCGCCCGCGCTTAGAGCCGGCACAATATCTGCCTGCGTTTGCACATGCTGCGTTGAAAACGAACTCAAAATGCTCATTTACCACGCGTAAACTCGGCTCGGGCATCCTGCTTCGCTCTAACTCCTGTATCCATGCAGTCGTGCGCTTTTTCGCCCGCTTGACTCGCTACGCTCGCCCTGCGGGCCAGCCTTCGGCTGTTACTCCGCTTCGCTGCGTTGCGCCTTGTGACCCACATGGATGTGGGGAATGCCGCTACCCGTAGGGAACGGGTGCGGCCCTGACCGGCGCTCGACTAGATCTTGAACAGGTTCTAGTGCCGGGTATCGGACGGCGTCTGCACGCCGCCACCGGCGAACAATTGCGCGACGTCGGCAGCATCAAATGAATAACGCTGATTGCAAAACTGGCAGTCGATCACCACGGTGCCGTCGTGTTCGCGCAGCAGTTGCTCGGCATCCTGCTGACCGAGGCTAACCAGGGCGTTGGCCGAGCGGTCACGCGAGCAACTGCAACGAAACTTCAGCGCCTGCGGGTCGAACAAGCGTAGCGCTTCTTCGTGATAGAGGCGGTGCAGCAAGGTTTCATTGTCCAACCCGAGCTGTTCTTCGGCGCTCAAGGTATCGGCCAGGACAGTCACATGCTGCCAGCTGGCGGCGCGCGCCTCCGCGTCTTTAATCCGCTCGGCCGGCAACTGCTGCAGCAACATACCGCGGGCGCGCCGACCATCGGCATTCAGCCAGAAGCGCGTCGGCAACTGCTCCGAAGAAGCAAAGTAGTCGGATAAGCAAGCGGACAGGTTGATCCCATCGAGCGCCACAATGCCCTGGTAACGCTGCCCGTTACGCGGGTCGACGGTCAAGGTCAGCATGCCTTCGGGCATCAGTTCGCGCAGACCGGCGTCGGCCGCCACCTGATGGCCGTGGTAGCGGGCGATGCCACGCAGTTCGCGCTCGCTGGAGCATTCGACCATCAGCAAGGGTACCGCACCGGAGGAGCGCGCCTGCAAGATCAGCAAGCCCTCGAACTTCAAGGTGCCAACCAAAAGCGCCGCCGCCGCCAGCATTTCACCGAGCAACTGCGCGACCGGTTCGGGATAAGGGTGTTTGGCCAGCACATGGGTGTAGCTCTCGCCGAGGGCGACCAGCTCACCGCGCACATCGCTGTCGTCGAAGAGGAAACGTTGGGAAAAGTCAGACATGCCAAATTCGCTGAGTGTGGCCAGGGTTGGCGATTTTAGGCGCAAACCCACAGCCGACCAAGCGCCTCTTATCTATCGACTCGGCTGGCAGCCTCTATTGATCCTGATGGCCACGAAACTGGTGGAGTTGGCGGCGCTGCTTCTTGCTCGGCCGACCATCGGTTTCCACACCAAGGGCGCCGGCCTTGCGCTGCTGGGCGGCGTGTTCACGGCGGACGATGCTCTCGGCCGTTTCCGCATACAGCGCCTGCGCCTCGGGCGCGCCACGGCGCACCGCCGACAGCGCCTGCACGACCACCGTGCGCTCATCGAAACCGCTGCGAATCAGCAATTCATCACCGATCCGCGGCTCCTTACTCGGCTTACAGCGCTCGCCACGGCAATGCACCTTGCCGCCCTCGATAGCCGCCTTAGCCAAGGCGCGGGTCTTATAGAAACGCGCGGCCCAGAGCCACTTGTCCAGGCGTACCTTGTCGTCATCTTTTTCGTTCATCGGTGTCCTCTTGGCTTCTGTAGGCTGCGCTTACTGGCGGTCGCGCGATCGGCGCACTCTAACCAATCATCGGCAGATGCGGTTGTCATACGGCCCGGCTAGTGTGCTGTCTGGGAAATACGCTCAAGAATTGGCGAGTGGATTTTGTTGCCAGACAAGGCGCCGCGACGAGTCATAGCCCAGCTATGGTGAGGAGCTGCAACGCGGTATGGCGGCAAAAGACGCCGGCAAAATTGGGCAGTTATTTTTCAGACAGCACACTAAAATGCCGACACGCCTTTCGGAAAGCCGCATTTGAAGACCTTTGACCAACTCAGTGTAATTGGCCTGCGCGAATGGATCGCTCTGCCCGATCTCGGGGTGGCGGGCTTGCGGGCGAAGATCGATACCGGCGCCAGCACTTCTACTCTGCATGCCACCGAGATAGTGCCGTTCGAGCGCAATGGCGACAGCTGGGTACGCTTTACCGCCCACCTCGGCACCCTGGTACAGCTGCGCCACCGCCGCTGCGAGGCGCCACTGGTGGCGGTGAAAACGATCAAAAGTTCCAACGGTCAGACCCAGAGCCGTTATGTGATCCGCACCAGCCTGGCGCTGGGTGATCGGGTGTGGCCGGTCGAATTCACCCTGGCCTGCCGCAAAGCCATGCGCTATCGCTTGTTGCTCGGCTCCAATGCCTTGGTTGACGGCCAGTTGGTGGTCAACCCGGCGCTTTCCTATATCCAAGATAAGCCGGCGTTCCCGGCCTTTTCCTCTTCCGTCACAGGTGTCGCATGAAGATCGCCGTGCTGTCGCGTAACCCGCGTCTGTATTCCACCCGTCGTTTGGTCGAAGCTGGCGAGCAGCGTGGCCATGAGATGGTGGTGATCGACACCCTGCGCGCCTATATGAACATCGCCAGTCACAAGCCACAGATCCATTACCGCGGCAAACCGCTGGAAGGCTTCGACGCGGTGATCCCGCGGATCGGCGCCTCGGTCACCTTCTATGGCTGCGCGGTATTGCGCCAGTTCGAGATGATGGGCGTGTTCCCGCTCAACGAGTCGGTGGCCATCGCCCGCTCGCGGGACAAGCTGCGCTCGCTACAACTGCTGTCGCGGCGCGGCATCGGCCTGCCGGTGACCGGCTTCGCCCACTCGCCGGACGATATCGCCGACCTGATCCAGATGGTCAACGGCGCGCCGCTGGTGATCAAGGTGCTGGAGGGCACCCAGGGCATCGGCGTGGTGCTGTGCGAAACGTCGACGGCGGCCGAGTCGGTGATCGAGGCCTTTATGGGCCTGAAGCAGGACATCATGGTGCAGGAGTACATCAAGGAAGCCGGCGGCGCGGATATCCGCTGCTTCGTGGTCGGCGGCAAGGTGATCGCCGCCATGAAGCGTCAGGCCAAGGCCGGCGAGTTCCGCTCCAACCTGCACCGCGGCGGCACCGCCAGCCTGATCAAAATCACCCCGGAAGAACGCATGACCGCCATTCGCGCGGCCAAGGTCATGGGCCTGAGCGTGGCCGGCGTCGATATCCTGCGCTCCAACCACGGCCCGCTGGTCATGGAGGTGAACTCCTCGCCGGGGCTGGAAGGCATCGAAGTCACCACCTGTAAGGATGTTGCCAGCATGATCATCCAGTACCTGGAAACCAACGGCGGCCCACACCTGACCCGCACCAAAGGCAAGGGCTGAGGCGCAGCCAAGCACGAACAGACCGTAGGCTGGGTAGAGCCGGGCGAAACCCAGCCTACGAATACTGCGGGCCCGCCTTCAACGCTCGGCCAGCCACCGGAGAAACGCCGCTTCGCCGAGTGGCGGACTGAAGTAGTAACCCTGGCCCAGCGAGCAGCCATGTGCGCGCAGACTATCGAACTGCGCCTGGTTTTCGATCCCTTCGGCGACACATTCCAGACCGAGGTTACGGGCGATCACCAGGATGGTCTCGACCAGCATCAGCCCACTGGCCTCGACTTCCAGATCCTTGATAAAGCTGCGGTCGATCTTCAAGCGGTCCAGCGGCAAACGTTTGAGATAGGTCAACGAGGAATAGCCGGTGCCGAAATCGTCAAGCGCGAAGCGCACCCCCAGCCGCTTCAGCGCCTGCATGGCGGCGATACATTGATCGACGTCCTCCAACAGCACCCCTTCGGTGATTTCCAGCTCCAGCACGCTGGCCGGCAGCCCGTGACGTTGCAGGCAGGCACTGACCCGCCGCACCAGATCGAACTGACGCAACTCATAGGGGCTGAGATTGACCGCCAGCATCAGCTGTGGCCAGCGCCAATGCCAGCGCCCCAGTGCCGCGCAGGCCTGCTCCAGCACCCAGACGCCGAGGTCCTGAATCAGGCCGGTTTCTTCCGCCAGCGGAATGAACTGCTCGGGTGAGATCTCGCCGCGCTCTGGGTGCGTCCAACGCAGCAACACCTCGGCGCCGGCCACCCGACCGTTGGCCAGTGCCAGCTGCGGCTGAAACATCAAGTGCAGCTGGCCACGGGCGATGGCCTGGCGCAGCTCGTTTTGCAGCTGCAGGCGTTGATCGATCACCGCCTGCATGGCCGGAGCAAAGAAATGCAGGGCGTTGCGGCCGCCCTGCTTGGCCCGGTACATCGCCGTATCCGCCTGCTTCAGCACGTCCGCGGCGCCCTGCGCGCCGAACGGATGCAAGGCGATGCCCATACTGGCGCTGACCGACAGCTCATGGCCGTCGAGCTGGTAACTGCCGAGCAGGCTCTGCAGCAGTTTCTCGCCGACCTCCGCAGCATGCTCGCCGGCCACTTCCGGGCTATCGCCAAGGGCTTCGAGGAGCACGACGAATTCATCGCCACCGAGCCGGGCCAAGGTATCTTCCGCCCGCAGACAACCGGCCAAGCGCGCGGTGACTGCACGCAACAGGGCATCGCCAACCGGATGGCCGAGGCTGTCGTTGACCGTTTTGAAGTGATCCAGGTCGATAAACAGCAGCGCGCCGAAACAGCCGTCGCGCAACTCGCGGGTCATCGCATGCTGCAGACGGTCGAGCAGCAGGCGGCGATTGGGTAGGCCGGTCAAGTCGTCACTGTAGGCCAGCCGCTCGATCTCGCGCTGATAGCGCTGGCGCTCGGAGATATCGGTGATGCTGCCGCGAATCAGCTGCTGCTCGCCCGGCAGACGGACTAGCCGCACCTCACAGGGCAGCAGGCGCCCGGCGCTGTCGCGGTGCAGCCACTCGAAGACCGGGGTCGCCCCGTCCAGCGCCGCCACTATGTATTCGTTGCCGGCCTGCGCCGAGGTCCGGCCATCCGCCTGACGCAGCGGGCTCAGCTCGATCGTGCTCTTGCCGAGCAACTCGGTGCGATTGAGCTTGAACAGCCGCGCGGCGTTTTCATTGGCATCCAGCATGCCGCCCTCGGCGGTGAACAACACTATGGCTTCCGGGGCGTGCTCGACCAACGCGCGGTAGCGCGCCTCCGCCTCATGGCGCGCGGTGATGTCCTCGATCAGGGCCAGGCAGGCCTCCAGACGCCCTTGCGCATCACGCACCGCCCGCAGGCTGATACGGGTATAGATGACGCTACCGTCTGCCCGCAGAAAGCGCTTATCCAGCTCGTAATCATCGCGGCGGCCGGCTCTGACCGCCTCGAACAACGGCGCCTCCACCGCTAAATCGTACGGATGGGTAATCGCCACCCAAGAACCGGAGCGCAGCTCCTCGCGGCTGCGCCCGAGTACTTGGCAAAGCTTGGCGTTGACCTCCAGCCACCCGCGCTGCGGACTGATCATGGCCATGCCGATCAGCGGCGCTTCAAAGAACAGCCGCAGCCACTCATCGCGCTCGCGCAACTGCTGCTCGGCGCGCTTACGGGCGGTGAGATCCTGGATCGCGCCATAGATGCGGATGACCCGCCCGTCATCCCGCTCGGCCAGCCCCTTGATCCGCAGCCAGCGGTTGTTGCCTCGGGCGGTGAGCGAGCGCACCTCGATGTCGAACGGTTCAGCGAACTCCAGCACCTCGGCCAGGGTCTTCTGCATCAGGGCGACGCTCTCTTCATCGAAATAACCCAGGGTCTGCTTGAGCGTCGGCGGCGCCCCGGACGGGTCGAGCTCATAGATGCGAAAGCTGCCCTCACTCCAGAACATGGTGAAACTCGGCACCTCCAGCACCCAGCCGCCGATATCGGCGATGGCCTCGGTTTGCGAGAGCAAATGCGCTTGGCGCAACAACTCCTCGCGCCGCGTCGCCAGCTCCACCGCCAGCCGCTCACGGGCGCTGACATCGTTTTGCAGGGCGACGTAATGGCTGATGCCTTGCTCATCACACATCGGCGCCAGGGTGACCTCGTTCCAAAACTGGCTGCCATTCTTGCGGTAGTTCCGCAGCACCACCTGGCACGACTCGCCGCGCTGCAAGGCCACGCGCATGCGCTGCAGCTCGGCTTGGTTACGGTCGTCATTCTGCAGGAAACGGCTATTGCGCCCGAGAATCTCCTCGCGGGAATAACCGCTCATGCGCTCAAACACCGGATTGCAGTAGATCAGCGGCAGATCGGCCTGACGCGCATCGGCGATGCTGATGCCGAGCGGGCTGGCCTGCAGTGCCAGGTTGGCCAGCGCCAGTTGCTGCTGCATCTGCGCGCTGCGGCTGAGCGCCAGACGCAGGTCACTCAGGCTGCGGCCAACCAGCAAGGTGGCGAACATCAACAGCAGCACGCTTAGGTGCAGCTCTCTGAGCCGAGGGGCGGACGACTCGGGCACCTCGATATAACCGTACGCCAGCGGCAACGCGAGAATCATCAGACCGCTCAGCGCCGCGCCGCAGAGCGCGCCCGGAAAGCCCCAGAGCATCGCCAGGCTGAGCATGGCCAGGCCCAGCAACGGCAAGGTCAGGGGCAGTGGCAACACACCCAGCAGCCAGGGCAGGCCAAACAACAGCGCCACTAACAGCGGCCACGGCGGTAAGCGCCGCAGCGGTTCGGCCAACGGCGGCGCACTGCTGCCCGGCGGCGACAGCACCCAGCCCCGGCGGCGCAACAACAGGGTGGCATAGGTCAGCAAAGGCGTGGCGATCACCAGCGTGCTCAAGCCGTAGGCCAGCCACAGGCTCAAGCTGGCGACCGCCCAGTTGGCCGCCGTCACGTGCCCCGTCAGCAACAGCGCGCCTTGCCCAGTGATGGCCAGGAGGGTCACCGGCACCAGCACGCCCAGCAGCATAAAGCGCAATAAATGGCCGAGATCGGGGAGCGCCACATCGAAGTCGCGGCGCCGCAGCAGCAACCACGCCAGGCCAATGCAAAGGGTTTCTGGTAGCGCGTACAGCGGACCCCAGTGCCAGTCCAGAGCCCACAGCGGCGTGCTCAGCCAGGCATTCAGGTAAAGCGCCGGCAGTACCCGCGGCCCCCACCAGAAGGTGAACACCAGGCCCAGAGCAAACGGCAGATACCAGGGCGCCATCCCCTCACTGAACTGGGTGGAGAGCGATAACCAGGTCGCCAGATGGAGCAGCGGCAGCGGTAGCCACCAGGTCCATGTGGGTAGGCCCTTGAATTTGGCGAGCATGCTGACCTCGTGCCAATACGCTGAAGTAGCATAGATCAGCACTGCTGCGCCCGTTGCGCAGATTAAATGGCTTTATCCGAGTCAGCTGTTGCAGGGGGAGCATTGGAAATGCGCAAACCCGTAGGCTGGGTAGAACGCAGTGAAACCCAGCTAGACCCTTTGCTGGGTTTCGCCGGAAAACGGCTCTACCCAGCCTACATCAGCCCCCCCTCAGCCAATCAAGCCGCGTCGCGCGGCAACAACAGCCCCAACGGCAAGCACAGCCGCGCTTCCAGCCCGCCACCCGAACGGTTGCGCAACTCGACGCTGCCGCCGTGCTGGGCGGCGATGCGTTTGACAATCGCCAGGCCGAGGCCGGTGCCCTTACCGCCGCGTGCGCGGTCGCCGCGAATGAAGGGATTGAAGATATCGTCCAGCTCCGCCGGATCGATCCCATGGCCACGATCCAGCACGCTGAGCACCACATAGGGCGCGCCCTGATCCCCGGACACGTAAGCCGCCACTTCCACGGCATTGCCGCCGTGGTGCAAGGCATTCTCGATCAGGTTGTTCAGCAGGCGCTTGATCGACACCCGGCGCAGCGGGAAGGGCGGCACCGGTTCGAGGCACAGGCGCACCCGCTCCCGGTCATGATTGAAGGGTGCCACGACCTCGCGCACCAACTCGGCGAGTTCCACCTCTTCCAGCCGCTCATCACGACCGTCGCGGATAAAGGCGAGGAACTGATCGAGGATCGCGTCCATGTCCTCGATGTCGCGCACCATATCTTCGACCAGCTCGGCGTCGCTGTTCAGCAGCTCCAGCGCCAAGCGCAGGCGGGTCAGCGGCGTACGCAGATCATGGGAAACCCCGGCGAGCATCAACTCACGTTCGCGGGCGGCTTGCTCGACGCCCTCGGCCATCTGGTTAAAAGCGCGATACACCTCGGTCATCTCGCTCGGCGTGTCGCTGCTCGGCAGGCGCACGCTGCGCCCCTGGCCGAGTTGGCGGGCCGCGAACACCAGTTGTTTGAGCGGCTGATTGAGCTGGCGCACGAAGATCCAGGCGGCCGCCGTCGACAACAGGCCAATGGCCAGGAACCAACCGAGCACGCTCCAGATCTTCTGCCCGCGCAACGGATGCGGGTACAGCGGCACCTCGACCCAACCGTCACCGAGGTTAGGTGCCCGCACCCACAGCGCGGAAGGTTGATGCACGCGCAGGCGCACTTCGGTATCCGGGCCCAGTTCCATGCGCATCTGCCGCTGGAAGATCCCGGTGTAGGGCCAGTGCTGCTCACCCGGCGGCGCCGCGGCGTCCGGCGTCCAGCGCAGACCGGCGGCCTTGGCGACCAGCGGGCGCGACACCGCGTCGGTCGCCCAGTAGGCGCGCAGGGTCAGCGCCGCGCCGTGGCTGTATTGGCGGTCGACCAGCACGTCCTCGTTCATCATCAGATAAACCAGGGTCAGCGCCTTGGAGAACAGCACCACCCCCAGCACCAGCCAGAGCGTGCGGGCGAAGAAGCTTTGCGGGAACCACAGCGGGGTTTTCATCGGGCAACATCTGCACAGGTCATACGTAGGGTGGGTTAGCCGCGCTAGCGGCGTAACCCACCGTTGATGCCGCCAGGCATCGCGTGGCCGCCCCGACGGGGCGGTTGGTGGGTTACGGCCTCTGGCCTAACCCACCCTACGACTCATTTATTACCATCCGGGACAAACACATAACCGACACCCCAGACCGTCTGGATATAGCGCGGCTTCGACGGGTCCGGCTCGATCAACCGGCGCAACCGCGAGATCTGCACGTCGATGGAGCGCTCCAGCGCGTCCCACTCGCGGCCCCGCGCCAGGTTCATCAACTTGTCGCGGGTCAGCGGCTCACGGGCGTGCTGCACCAGCGCCTTGAGCACGGCGAACTCCCCGGTGGTGAGCATGTGCAGCTGGTCGCCACGCTTCAGCTCGCGGGTGGCGAGGAACAACTCATAGTCGCCAAAGCTGACCGTTTCGTCCTCGCTGCCCGGCGCGCCCGGCACCGGCGCGGTCTGCCGGCGCAACACCGCCCTGATCCGCGCCAGCAGCTCGCGCGGGTTGAAGGGTTTGGCCAGGTAATCGTCGGCGCCCTGTTCCAGGCCCTGGATCCGGCTGCTTTCATCGCCTTTGGCGGTGAGCATGATGATCGGTACCTGATTGTTCGACTCACGCAGGCGCCGGCAGGCCGACAGGCCGTCCTCACCCGGCAGCATCAGGTCGAGCACCACCAACTGGAACAACTCGCGGGCCAGCAGACGGTCCATCTGCTCGACGTTTTCCACCGTCCGTACGCGGTAGCCTTGCTCGTCGAGAAAGCGCTCTAACAAGCGCCGTAGACCGGGATCGTCATCGACGATGAGGATTTTTTCGCCTTCAACCGTGGCCGTGTTGCTCATAGAGGCTCCTAAGGCTCTGTTGACGCTTAATGACGAACCGCGTTGTCGCCTGAAAGCGCGCCAGGCAAGGCGCAGGCCGCAGGGAATGCATTCCCTTGCCAAGGCCTGCAACGCAGCATGGCACGCTTTCAGGCACAACCCGAGGGGCCGGGCCTGCTGTTGCGCAGGGCGGTGTTACTCGTCGTTCATTTGGACTAACCAAATCACACTCCTCGCGCCTTGCCCTGCGCAACAGCAGGCTCCGGCGCGGCCGTCATTAAACGTCAACAGAGCCTAATTCGGCGCACAGTATGGCGCAGACGCCGCGCTAGGCGCGCGCCGCATTCGTTAGCAGATTTTTCCTCGCCTTCCGGCTAAAGCCAGGAGTCTGTCGGACTTAGAACGGCTCTACGGCGAAAGCCTGGATATTGGCCCGACTGACTCCTAGGTATACTGCCGGCCATTTTGCGGCAGGCGCGACTTGCCTTCATTTCTCTGTCAGGTGGTTTTATGGACAGCATCAACAACCGTATCGCCGAGGAACTCGGGGTCCGCCCGCAACAGGTCGCAGCCGCCGTGGCCTTACTCGATGAAGGCTCCACCGTGCCGTTTATCGCCCGTTACCGCAAAGAGGTCACCGGCAGCCTGGACGACACCCAGTTGCGCAACCTCGAAGAGCGCCTGCGCTACCTGCGCGAACTCGACGAGCGCCGCGCCAGCATCCTCGCCAGCATCGAGGAGCAAGGCAAGCTGACCCCCGAACTGGCCCGCGAAATCAAACTCGCCGAGACCAAGACGCGCCTCGAAGACTTGTATTTGCCCTACAAGCAAAAACGTCGCACCAAGGGCCAGCTCGCCCTGGAAGCCGGCCTAGGCGAGTTGGCCGACGGCCTGTTCAACGACCCGACCCTGAGCCCGGAAGGCGAAGCCGCCCGCTTCGTCGACGCGGAAAAAGGCGTCGCCGATGTCAAGGCCGCCCTGGAAGGCGCCAAATACATCCTCATGGAACGCTTCGCCGAAGACGCCAGCCTGCTCGACAAGCTGCGCAGCTTCCTCAAGCACGACGCCACCCTCAGCGCCCGCGTGGTCGCTGGCAAGGAAGCAGAAGGCGCCAAGTTCCGCGACTACTTCGAGCACGACGAACCGCTGAAAAGCGTGCCCTCGCACCGGGCCCTGGCGATTTTCCGTGGCCGCAACGAGGGCATCCTCAGTTCGGCGCTGAAAGTCGGCGACGAGACGCCGGGCACCCTGCACCCCTGCGAACTGATGATCGGCGAGCGCTTCGGTCTGAAAGACCAAGGCCGCGCCGCCGATAAGTGGCTCGGCGAAGTGGTGCGCTGGACCTGGAAGGTCAAGCTCTACACCCACCTGGAAACCGACCTGTTCGGCGAGCTGCGCGAAAGCGCGGAAACCGAGGCGATCAGCGTCTTCGCCCACAACCTGCACGACCTGCTGCTCGCCGCGCCAGCCGGCCCGCGTGCGACCCTGGGCCTCGATCCGGGCCTGCGGACCGGCTGCAAGGTCGCCGTGGTGGATGCCACCGGCAAGCTGCTGGACACCGCGACGGTCTACCCGCACGTGCCGAAGAACCAGTGGGAGCAGACCCTCGCCGTGCTCGCCGCGCTGTGCGCCAAGCATGCGGTCGACCTGATCGCCATCGGCAATGGCACCGCCAGCCGCGAGACCGACAAACTGGCCGCCGAGCTGATCAAAAAGTATCCGGCGCTGAAAATGACCAAGATCATGGTCAGCGAAGCCGGCGCCTCGGTGTACTCGGCATCGGAACTGGCGGCCAAGGAGTTCCCCGATCTCGATGTGTCGATCCGTGGCGCGGTGTCGATCGCCCGGCGCCTGCAGGACCCGCTGGCCGAGCTGGTGAAGATCGAGCCGAAAGCCATCGGCGTCGGCCAGTACCAGCACGACGTCTCCCAGCTGAAATTGGCGCGCAGCCTGGATGCGGTGGTGGAAGACTGCGTGAACGCCGTCGGCGTCGACGTCAACACCGCCTCGGCGGCCCTGCTGGCGCGCATCTCCGGTCTGAATGCGACCCTGGCGCAGAATATCGTCGCCCACCGCGACGCCAACGGCGCGTTCAAGACCCGCGACGCCCTGAAGAAAGTCAGCCGCCTCGGTGAAAAAACCTTCGAGCAGGCCGCCGGCTTCCTCCGCGTGATGAACGGCGACAACCCGCTGGACGCCTCCGCGGTGCACCCGGAAACCTACCCGCTGGTACAACGGATCGCCGCCGATACCGGCCGCGATCTGCGCTCGCTGGTCGGCGACGCGAGCTTCCTCAAACGCCTCGACCCGAAGAAATTCACCGACCAAGCCTTTGGTCTGGTCACAGTCACCGACATCCTCCAGGAGCTGGAGAAACCCGGCCGCGACCCGCGCCCCGAGTTCAAGACCGCCGAATTCCAGGACGGCGTCGAAACCCTCAAGGACCTGCAACTGGGCATGGTGCTGGAAGGCGTGGTGACCAACGTCACCAACTTCGGTGCCTTCGTCGACATCGGCGTGCATCAGGACGGCCTGGTGCATATCTCGGCGCTGTCGGAGAAGTTCATCAAGGACCCGCGCGAAGCGGTCAAAGCCGGCGACGTGGTCAAGGTCAAGGTGATGGAGGTGGACATCCCGCGTAACCGCATCGCCCTGTCGATGCGCCTGGCCGATACCCCCGGCGAGAAGCTCGAAGGCCAACACGGCAGCCGCGCAGCGAACCAGCCGCGCCAGCCAAGCACGCCGCGCACCGAAGCCAAGGCACCGGCCAGCGGCGCCATGGCCGCGCTATTTGCCAATGCCAAACAGTTGAAGAAATAGATGCAGCAGTTCTGCGTCGTTGCCTTGCTCTGGTGACCCATGAAAATTGTGACCTGGAACTGTAACGGCGCACTGCGTAACAAACTGGCCGAGGCGGATGCCTTGCAAGCAGACGTTTTGGTCATTCAGGAGTGCGAAGACCCCGCGCAGTCGACAGTGCTGTACCAAGAGTGGGCCGGACATTACCTGTGGATAGGTGACTCAAAGAACAAAGGCATTGGTGTATTCGCGCGCAACAATCACCGGGTTAAAGCCCTGCCATGGGCTGGCGAGTACAGCATTGATGGACTTTCCAGCCCAAGCGCCGCACTGGCTTGGCGCACGCGGGATCTGAAATATTTCCTGCCGTTCTCCATCAATGACCGCCTAAAGGCACTGGCTGTCTGGACCAAGGGTAGCGATTCACAGGTGTTCTCCTATATCGGGCAACTCTGGAAATATCTGCAGATTCATCGCCACGAATTGGCACAAGACAACACGATCATTCTGGGCGACCTCAACAGCAATGCCATCTGGGATAAAACGGACAGATGGTGGAACCACTCAGATGTAGTACACGAACTGGCCTCTCTGGGCCTAGCAAGCATTTACCATCAGCAGGGCGAACTGCAGGGTAGTGAACAAAGGGCAACTTTTTATCTGCAACGCAATCTGCAAAAGTCCTATCACATTGACTATGTCTTCGCTGCCGCCAACCTTTTGCCAGACTGTCAGCTTGAAATTGGCGCCCCATCAGACTGGCTCGGCATCAGCGACCATATGCCACTTACACTAACCATCCGCAGCGCCGCGTCGCCCTGACGCAAACGCATAGCGCCCAGCTATAACCCTCTTTACCCGCAGCGGGTTATAAAGCGGCATCGACCGGCTCCGTCGGTTTTCTCGCCCCCTTGTAGACCGCTCCGTCCACCCCCATATTGGGGCGACCGACGCGTGAAGGAATACCATTTTGAGCGATCTTCTCTCCCGCCGCCTGGCTCTGCTCGGCGAGCGCGCCAACCTTGCCCTGCTCACCCAGTGCCTGCATGGCATCGAGCGGGAATGCCTGCGCGTCGATGCCCAGGGCCAGCTCGCGCTGACGCCGCACCCGGCCGCCCTGGGCTCGGCGCTGACCCATCCGCAGATCACCACCGACTACTCCGAGTCGCTGCTGGAGTTCATCACCCCAGCCGAGCCGGACCCGGCGATCACGCTGGCGGATCTGGAGCAGATCCATCGCTTCGCCTACAGCAAGCTCGACGGCGAGTACCTGTGGAGCCCGTCGATGCCCTGCCCGCTGCCGGAAGAAGAGCGGATTCCGATCGCCCGTTACGGTAGCTCGCACATCGGCCAACTGAAGTACGTCTATCGCAAGGGCTTGGCGCTGCGTTACGGCAAGACCATGCAGTGCATCGCCGGCATTCACTACAACTTCTCCCTGCCGGAAGCGCTCTGGCCAGTGTTGCAGCAGGCCGAAGGCGATACCCAGAGCCCACGCGATTACCAGTCGGCGCGCTATATCGCCCTGATCCGTAATTTCAGGCGCTACAGCTGGCTGCTGATGTACCTGTTCGGCGCCTCGCCGACGCTGGACGCCGGCTTCCTGCGTGGCCGCCCGCACCAGCTCAAGCAGCTCGATGCGCAGACCCTGTACCTGCCCTACGCCACCAGCCTGCGGATGAGTGACCTGGGCTACCAAAGCAGTGCCCAGGCCGGCCTGACGCCCTGCTACAACGACCTGACCAGCTACACCCACAGCCTGCACCAGGCGGTTTCCACGCCCTACCCAGCCTATGCCGAAATTGGCACCCAGCAAAATGGCGAGTGGCTGCAGCTCAACACCAACATCCTGCAGATCGAAAACGAGTACTACTCGAACATCCGCCCGAAACGCGTGACCGATAGCGGCGAGCGGCCGATCCAGGCGCTGATGGCGCGTGGCGTGCAGTACGTCGAAGTGCGTTGCCTGGACATCAACCCCTTCCTGCCGCTGGGTATCGACCTGACGGAAGCCCGCTTCCTCGACGCCTTCCTGCTGTTCTGCACCCTGCAGGACAGCCCGGAGCTGGCCGGGGCGGAATGCCACGGCTGTACCGACAACTTCCTCAAAGTGGTTAAAGAAGGCCGCCGCCCAGGCCTGCACCTGCAGCGCCATGGCGAACCCGTCGAACTGCACGCCTGGGCCCATCAACTACTCGACAGCATCCAGCCGCTCGCGACTTTGCTCGACCACAGCCACGGCGGTGATAACCACAGCCAAGCGCTGGCAGCGCAGCGGGCCAAGGTCGACGACCCGACGCTGACGCCTTCGGCCCAGGTGCTGGCCAGCCTGCAGGAGCAGGGTGAGAGCTTCACCGAGTTCGCCCTGCGGCAGAGCCAGGCACATGCCGACTACTTCCGCAGCCAACCGCTGAGCGCCACGGAGCAAGCCGCCTTCGAGGAATCGGTACGCCAGTCGCTGGCCGCACAGGCCGAGCTGGAACGCGCGCCGGTCGGTGACTTCGACAGCTTTGTCGCCTCTTACCAGGCGAGCATCCTCGCCCTCGCGGTTTAGTCGACTCCGTCACAAAAGCCCCCAGCGGGGCAAAAGCCGGGATCGGCGGCTCAGTCGCCGCCGACCAGCGGGGCTAGCATAAGTACAGTTTGGTTAATGTGAGCTTGCCCATGGCGCCCCCCGCCGCCCTCCCCGACGAAGACCGGCCCGACGAAGATCGACATTGGAGCCTGGAAAGCCTGAACAAGGCTTACCAACAAGGCTACATGGCCGGCCTCACCGGCCACCCGCTCAGCCAGCAACCGCACCGCGTCGAAGTACTCGCCGCGGCCTGGGAAGCCGGTTGGAATGATGGCGCCGAACAGTACCAGCTGCTGATTCAGAAGACCGCCTAAGCGCCAGCTAGCAGCAGGCTCCAGGCGTAGGGCGTACTCGCGAAGCAGTACGCCATTGCGGCCATTGCAGGCGGCGGAGCAAGCGGCGGACTGTTCGCTGCGCTCCTGAGTCCGCCCTACAGCGCCTTCTCGAAGATCTGTGAATTGCGCTGATAGTTGTACAGCGAGGCCCGCGCCGCCGGCAGGCGATCGACGCCGCTCGGCTCGAAGCCACGCTCACGGAACCAATGGGCGGTGCGGGTGGTGAGCACGAACAAGGTCTTCAAGCCCTGCGCCCGCGCGCGTTCTTCGATGCGCTCCAGCAGCTCGTCGCCGCGGCCACCATGGCGATAGTCCGGATTGACCGCCAGACAGGCCAGCTCGCCCGAGTCCGAATCGGCAATTTGATACAGCGCCGCGCAGGCGATGATCAGCCCGTCGCGCTCGACTATGCTGAACTGCTCGATCTCGCGCTCCAGCACTTCGCGTGAGCGGCGCACCAGGATGCCCTGCTCTTCCAGCGGGCTGATCAGGTCGAGCAGACCACCGACATCCTCGATGCTCGCCTCGCGCAATTGCTCGAACTGCTCCTGGTCGACCAGGGTGCCGCCGCCATCGCGGGTAAACAGCTCGGTGAGCAGCGCGCCGTCCTCGGCATAGCTGACGATATGACTGCGCTGGACCCCGCCGCGGCAAGCCTGGGCGGCGGCATCCAGCAGCTCTGCCTGGTAACAGTTGCCGAGCCGTTGCAGATGGTTGGGCACCTGCTGCGGGCGCAACTCGCGTACCAGCTTGCCGCTCTCATCGAGCAGGCCGCGCTCGGCGCCGAACAGGATCAGCTTGTCGGCGTCCAGATCGATCGCCGCACGCATCGCCACGTCTTCACAGGCGAGGTTGAAGATTTCCCCGGTGGGCGAGTAGCCCAGCGGCGAGAGCAGCACGATCGAGCGCTCGTCGAGCAGGCGGCCGATGCCCTTGCGATCGACCCGGCGGACTTCGCCGGTATGGTGATAGTCGACGCCCTCGAGCACCCCAATCGGCCGCGCGGTGACAAAATTACCGCCAGCCACGCGCAGGCGTGAGCCCTGCATCGGCGAGGCGGCCATGTCCATCGACAGGCGCGCTTCGATGGCAATCCGCAGCTGGCCAACGGCGTCGATCACGCACTCCAGGGTCGGCCCGTCGGTGATGCGCAGGTTGCGATAAAAATGCGGCGTCAGCCCACGGATAGCCAGCCGCGCCTCGATCTGTGGGCGCGAACCGTGGACCAGCACCAGGCGCACGCCAAGGCTGTGCAGCAGCACCAGGTCATGGACGATATTGCCGAAGTTCGGATGCGCCACACCGTCGCCGGGCAGCATGACGACGAAGGTGCAATCGCGGTGGGCATTGATATAGGGCGAAGCGTGGCGGAGCCAGGTGACGTATTCCGGCATAGCGTAATGAGCCTTTGATTCGTGAAGAGAAAGCCTGAGCGAGCAACAGCAACTCCGCGGCGCGGAGCGGTGAAACGTCAGCTTTATCGTCGAAGTTGGGGCTGCAACACGCGTGCTCTCCTTACCGTTCTACCGTTCAATGGGGCGACACAAACAAACGCCGGGTTTCGGCCAGGGCCGCTAGCCGGCCTACGAGGCCGTTGCCGGGCTCAAACAATAGTGCTGAATCAGCTCACGCAGCAGACGCACCGTCGGCTCTAGACGTGACATTTCCAGGAACTCCCCCGGCTGATGGGCACAGCTGATATCGCCGGGGCCGAGAATCAGGGTCTCGCAACCCAGTTGCTGAAGATAAGGCGCTTCGGTGCCGAATGCCACCGCCTCGGCGCTATGCCCGGTCAGCCGCTCGGCCAAGCGCACCAGCTCGGCATCGGCCGCCTCCTCGAACGCGGGCACGCAGGGAAACAGCGGGGCGAAGTCGATCCTGACCTGATGCTGGATGGCCAACGGTTGCAGCTTGTGCCGGATCGCCGCGCGCAGCACTTCCGGGTCCATCCCCGGCAAGGGCCGCAGGTCGAACTCCAGCGAACACTGGCCGCAGATCCGGTTGGGATTATCGCCGCCGTGGATGCAGCCCAGGTTGAGGGTCGGCTGCGGCACGCTGAACTGCGGGTTGCGGTATTCCTGCTGCCATTGCTGGCGCAACTGCAACAGCTCGGCGATCGCACCGTGCATGGCCTCCAAGGCGCTATGGCCGAGGCTGGGGTCGGAGGAGTGGCCGCTCTGGCCGAGGATATCGATGCGCTCCATCATCACGCCCTTATGCAGGCGGATCGGCCGCAGCCCGGTCGGTTCACCGATCACCGCCGCGCGTCCCAAGGGCCGGCCCGCCGCCGCCAGCGCGCGAGCGCCGGCCATCGAGCTTTCTTCATCGCAGGTGGCGAGGATCAGCAGCGGCTGCTGGAACCGCTGGGCGAGCAAGGGTTTAACCGCCTCGATAACCAGCGCAAAGAAGCCTTTCATGTCGCAGCTGCCGAGACCGACCCAGCGGCCGTCGACTTCGGTCAGCTTGAGCGGATCGGTCTGCCACAGGGCCGCATCGAAGGGCACGGTGTCACTGTGTCCGGCCAACACCAGCCCACCGGGGCCACTGCCGTAGCTGGCGAGCAGATTGAATTTGCCCGGCGCGATCGCCTGCACCTCACAGGCAAAGCCCAGGTCGCCGAGCCAGCTGCTGAGCAGCTCGATCACCCCACGGTTGGACTGATCCAGGTTCGGCTGGGTACAGCTCACCGACGGCGTGGCAATCAGCGCGGCAAATTGCTCTTTGAGGGAAAGCTGGGGCATTCGTGGTCTCCACAAGCGAGCCCCATCATAGAGCCATAGCCACCGAGGAATAAACCGCCAAGCGCCGCTGCCGGCGCGGCGCCCCTGCTTGTCCTGTACACTCCACGGCTTCAGCAGCCCGCGCCGACTGGCACTCTGCGGCTGCGCACCCGTTATTAGCGTTTGGATTCCCCGGCCATGCAGAAAGAAACCGAAATCAAACTCCGCGTCAGCCGCGAAACCCTCGCCGCCCTGCGTGAGCACCCGTTGCTGAAAAAGCGCAACAAGGCTGGCTGGGAACGCCGCGAACTGTTCAATCAGTACTTCGATACGCCAGAGCGCGACCTGGCCAAAGCCAAGATCGCACTGCGCATTCGACGTGACGGCGAGGCGTTCATCCAGACCCTGAAAACGCGCGGCCAGAGCGTCGCTGGCTTGTCCGAACGCCACGAGTACGACTGGGCGCTGAGCAAGGCCAAGCTGGATTTGAAGAAGCTCAATGACGAATGCTGGCCAGAAGCGTTGGCGGACCTGGATAAAAAACAGCTACAGGCCATCTTCACCACCGACTTCATTCGCGAACGCGCTGAAATCGCCTGGGGCCGCGGCAAGAGCAAGGTGCTGATCGAAGCCGCCCTCGATCTCGGCAAGGTCATCGCCGCCGGCCAGGAAGAAGACCTCTGCGAACTGGAGCTTGAGCTTAGACAGGGCGAGCCGCAGGCGCTGCTGGAACTGGCCGCGGAGCTGGCGGCGGATCTCGCGCTGATGCCCTGCGATATCAGCAAGGCCGAACGCGGCTATCGCCTGTTCGATGCCAACAGCTACTCGCTAAGCCTGCCACTGCCCGAACTCAACCCCGCGCTGGCGCTCGACCAGGCCTTCGCCGCGCTGGCCTGGCACCTGCTCGGCAGCAGCCAGCGCCTGGCCGAGCAATACCGCTTCAACGGCCACTGGCGCTTGCTGGTCGACTGGGTCGAGCAACTGGTCGAACTCCGGGCGCTGGTCGGCAGCCTCGGCCAGGCCGCGCCGCGGGCCAGCAGCCACGAACTGCGCCTGAACCTCGACGCCCTGCTCGGCGACTGGCGCCCACGGGTACAGGCCGGGCAACTCGACGAAGCGGTGCGCCAAGCCGCCCCCGCGCAGTTCGCCGAAGAACTGCAAGGCAAGCGCTGGGGCCTATTCTCGCTGAACACCTCGCGCTGGCTGCTGACCAACGCCTGGACTGCCGAGCGCAACAACCGCGGCAATCGCCAGGGCGCCGCGGTGCTCGGCAACTGGTTACCGCACCTGCTGGCCGAAGAAGCCGTGGCCCTGCAACTGGGTCGTTATCAGCAGCAGCCGGAAGATCTGGCCGAGCAACTGCCGCGCATCGAGCGTCTGCAGGTCTGGCTGCGCCTGGCCCGCCAGGTGCTGGAAGTGCCGGAAGTCGACCGTCTGTACGGCGAGCTGAACAAGCTGCGCGAGCTGGCCAACCGCCCGCTCGACGAGGAATGCCTCGACGCCCGCGTGCAGCAGGCGCAAACCGTGCTGACCAGCAAAGCCTGGAAAGTCCTGCTGCGCCTGTAATCCGCCATGCCCGCAGCGGCATGGGAAGCTGCGCACAAGAGCCGGCCGGCAGCATCGCGTCGGGCGGCGCAATCGGGCATGCTTAGGGCTATTCTTTGCGAGCCGAGCAGCCCATGGGGCGTACTCGACGCTGCACAGCAGAGCCGCCTGACAAGGAGTTTGCATGTCCGCCTTCGCTTCACCGGCCCAGGATCGCACGCTGGATCTCAATGACCTGCTGCGCGAATTGGTCGCCCAGGGCCACATGGCCCAGGAAACGGCCGAGCAGTGCCTGGCGATCCGCCGCAGTTCGGCGAACACCCAGCTGCATCCCCTGGAGTTTCTCGCCGCGCAGCAGGTCGACGACCTCAGCCGGCCGGGTAAGAAGCTCGATCTGGAGAGCCTGACGGTCTGGCTCGCACAGCATGCCGAGCAGCCTTACCTGCGCATCGACCCCTTGAAGATCAACGTCGCCGCCGTCACGCCATTGATGTCCTACGCCTTCGCCCAGCGCCACAAGATCCTCGCCGTGGCGGCGGACAGCGAAGCGGTGACCATCGCCAGCGCGCAGCCCTTCGTGCGCAGTTGGGAAGCCAACCTGACCCATGTCCTGAAGCGCCCGATCAAGCGCGTAGTGGCCAACCCGGCGGATATTCAGCGCTTCACCGTGGAGTTCTTCCGCCTGGCCAAATCGGTCAGCGGCGCCACCGCCGTCGATATGAAAAACAGCAGCCTCGGCAACTTCGAGCAACTGCTCAACCTCGGTGCCAGCGACCAGGAACCGGACGCCAACGATGCGCATATCGTCAATATCGTCGACTGGCTGTTCCAATATGCCTTCCAGCAGCGCGCCAGTGATATCCATATTGAGCCGCGCCGCGAGCAAGGCAGCGTGCGCTTTCGCATCGACGGCGTGCTGCACAACGTCTATCAATTCCCGCCGCAAGTGACCATGGCCATCGTCAGCCGCCTGAAGAGCCTGGGGCGGATGAACGTTGCCGAGAAGCGCAAACCGCAGGATGGCCGGGTCAAAACCAAGACCCCGGACGGCGGCGAAGTCGAGCTGCGCCTATCGACGCTACCCACCGCTTTCGGCGAAAAGATGGTGATGCGGATTTTCGACCCGGAAGTGCTGCTGAAAAACTTCGATCAGCTGGGCTTCTCCCCCGACGACCTGCGCCGCTGGCTGGACATGACCCGCCAGCCGAACGGCATCATCCTGGTCACCGGGCCGACCGGCTCCGGCAAAACCACCACGCTGTACACCTCAATGAAGAAACTGGCGACCTCGGAGGTGAACCTCTGCACCATCGAGGACCCGATCGAGATGGTCGAGCCGGCCTTTAACCAGATGCAGGTCCAGCACAATATCGACCTGACCTTCGCCAGCGGCGTCCGTGCGCTGATGCGGCAAGACCCGGACATCATCATGATCGGCGAGATCCGCGACCTGGAAACCGCCGAAATGGCGATCCAGGCCGCGCTCACCGGGCACTTGGTGCTGTCCACCCTGCACACCAACGACGCCCCCAGCGCCATCACCCGTCTGCTCGAGCTGGGCGTGCCCTACTACCTGCTCAAGGCCACCTTGCTCGGGGTCATGGCCCAGCGCCTGGTGCGCACCCTCTGCCCGCACTGCAAGGTGCCGGTGGAGCTTAGCGAAGAGGACTGGCAGACCCTGACCAAACCCTGGAGCGCCCCACTGCCCACTGGCACGCATAAAGCCGTCGGCTGCCTGGAATGCCGCGATACCGGCTACCGCGGGCGCGCGGGGGTTTACGAGATCATGCAACTGACGGACGGCGTCAAACCCTTGATTACCGCCGACACCGACCTGCTGACGCTGCGCCGCCTAGCCTTCAAGGAAGGCATGCGCAGCCTGCGCCTGTCCGGCGCGCAGAAGGTCGCCGCCGGCCTGACAACGATTGAGGAAGTGCTCAGGGTCACCCCGCAGAGCGAGCAAAAGTAACGACCACCTCGCGACAAATGTAGGCTGAGTAGAGCGCAGCGAAACCCAGCAAACCAATGACGCTAAAACACCGGATGACTCCGGCACTTATCACAGGGAATCGCTATGGAAATCGGCAGTGTGATCTTTCTTTTCGTCGGCCTCGCCTTGGCGCTGGTCTTTATGGGCTTCAAGGTGGTGCCGCAAGGCTTCGAGTGGACGGTGGAGCGCTTCGGCCGCTACACCAACACCCTGAGGCCGGGGCTGAACATCATAGTCCCAGTGATGGACCGCATCGGCCGCAGGCTCAACGTGATGGAAAGCGTGCTGGATATCCCGCCGCAGGAAGTGATCACCGCGGACAACGCCACGGTGCAGATCGATGCGATCTGCTTCTTCCAGATCATCAATTCCGCGCAGGCGGCCTATGAGGTGAACAACCTCGAGCACGCCATCCGCAACCTGGTGATGACCAATATCCGCACCGTGCTCGGCTCGATGGAACTGGATGCCATGCTCGGCCAGCGCGACGCGATCAACGAGCGCCTGCTCAAGACCGTGGACGAAGCCACCGCGCCCTGGGGCATCAAGATCACCCGCATCGAGATCAAGGACATCAGCCCGCCGGCCGACCTGATGGCCGCCATGTCCGGACAGATGAAAGCCGAACGCATCAAGCGCGCACAAATCCTCGAAGCCGAAGGCCTGCGCGCCGCCGCCATCCTCACCGCCGAGGGCCAGAAGCAGGGCGACATCCTCAAGGCCGAAGGCCAGCGCCAGGCCGCCTTCCTCGAAGCCGAAGCGCGCGAGCGGGCGGCGCAGGCCGAGGCGGAAGCCACGCGCATGGTTTCTGACGCCATCGCCAGCGGCAACGTGCAGGCGGTCAACTACTTCGTCGCGCAGAAATACATCGAGGCCCTTGGCCAACTGGCCAGCGCCAACAACAGCAAGGTGATCCTCATGCCGCTGGAAGCCAGCCAGGTAATCGGCGCGGTCGGCGGTATCGGCGAGATAGTCCGAGCCACCTTCGACAGCAAAAAAGCCTAAGGGGAGCCCGGAGCATGTGGGACTACCTGCAACACCTGTCGTTCTGGGACTGGCTGGCCTTCGGCACCCTGCTGCTGATCCTCGAGGTGTTCGGCGCCGGCGGCTACCTGCTGTGGATTGGCGTGGCCGCTGCCGCAGTCGGCGTGGTCACCTACCTGTTCCCCGAGCTGCCCTGGGCCTGGCAGTTCCTGCTGTTCGGCCTGTTGTCGGTGCTCACCGCGGTGCTCTGGTGGCGCCGCCAGCGCAGCGCCGGCAAAGCCTCCGACCAGCCTGGGCTGAACCAGCGCGGCCAGGAATTCGTCGGCCGCACCTTCCAGCTGCACGAGGCCATCGTCGGCGGGCGCGGCAAGATCAAGGCCGGCGACAGCCTCTGGCTGGTCAGCGGCCCGGATCTGCCGGCCGGCACCCCAATCAAGGTGACCGGCCAGGACGGCGTCTTGCTCAAGGTCGAAGCCGCCGCATGACCGCGCGGCGCCATGAGCGTCGCACTAGCCTGAACCAATTCCTGCTCCAGCGTGGCCGGCCCCGCGACTCGACCTGCCGTCACACCAACTGAACTCCCAACCCGCGCCAGCAGTCCTACTGTTAGCTAGTTACTGCAGGAGTTCTTTCCATGCGTATCAAACTTGCCTTCGTCCCCTTGGCCTTGCTCGCCCTTCCCATCGGCTCGGCGCTGGCCGACGACTTCTGGCGTGATGTGATTTCTTCCGGCGCGACCACCGCCTCGACCTATCTGACGTTCCGCAAACATGATGACAAGCTGATCGTCGCCGCTCGGGATGATGCCGGTAGTTTTGTCGCCAGCAACGGCACCATCCGCGGCCCTTATTTAGCAGCGGCGCTGCAACAGATGCGCACCGAGCAGCCGGGGCTGAGCGCCAGCGATATGGAACTGGCCAGTGCGATTTTGACCGCGGAGGATGCAGCCCAGTAGGGTGCGCGCTGCAGGTGATCGCAGCCTGACGTCCCCGGCGCAGGACTACCGCGCCGGCACCCGCAGCCGAGTCGTAAATGCTGTAGAAACAACTAGGCCGCCCACAGGCGGCCTAGTTGTTTCTGGGTGAAGCTTACTCGCGGTAATCCTCCACCGGCACGCAGGCGCAGAACAGGTTGCGATCACCGTAGACGTTATCCACGCGGTTCACCGTCGGCCAGTATTTGTGCGCACGAGTGTGGGTGGACGGAGTCACCGCCTGCTCGATGCTGTACGGCCGCTCCCAGATGCCGATGACATCGGCCAGGGTGTGCGGTGCACGCTTGAGCGGGTTGTCCTCGGCCGGCCAGTCGCCGCTCTGCACCTTGCCGATCTCCGCGCGGATGCTCAACATCGCCTCGATAAAGCGATCCAGCTCGTGCTTGGACTCGCTCTCGGTCGGCTCGATCATCAGCGTGCCCGGCACCGGGAAGGACATGGTCGGCGCATGGAAGCCGTAGTCCATCAGACGCTTGGCCACGTCTTCCTCGCTGATCCCAGTTTCCGCCTTGAGCGGGCGCAGGTCCAGGATGCACTCATGCGCGACCCGGCCATTGCGACCGCTGAAGAGGATCGGGAAGGCGCCGCCCAGCTGGCTCGCCAGGTAGTTGGCACCGAGGATCGCCACTTCGGTGGCATCGGCCAGTTGCGGGCCCATCATGGCGATATACATCCAACTGATCGGCAGAATGCTCGCACTGCCCCAAGGCGCCGCGCTGACCGCGCCGTTCTGTGGATTCGGGCCTTCCAACTGGATGACCGGGTGGTTGGCGACGAACGGCGCCAGGTGCGCGCGCACGCCAATCGGGCCCATGCCTGGACCGCCACCGCCGTGGGGGATGCAGAAGGTCTTGTGCAGGTTCATGTGCGACACGTCGGCGCCGATGTCCGCCGGCCGGGCCAGACCCACTTGCGCATTCAGATTCGCGCCGTCCATATAGACCTGGCCGCCGTGGGCGTGGATCACCTCGCAGATTTCGCGGATGCCTTCCTCGTACACGCCGTGGGTCGAGGGATACGTCGCCATCAGGCAGCCCAGTTGCTCGCCGGCTTCGGCCGCCTTGCGCTTGAGGTCTTCCAGATCGACGTTGCCTTGACTGTCACACTCGACTATCTGCACGCGCATGCTCGCCATCTGCGCCGAGGCCGGGTTGGTGCCGTGCGCCGAAGCCGGGATCAGGCAGATAGTGCGATGCCCTTCGTTGCGGCTCTCGTGGTATTTGCGGATCGCCAGCAGGCCGGCATATTCGCCCTGGGCGCCGGAGTTGGGCTGCATGCAGATGGCGTCGAAACCGGTGATGGCGCGCAGCCAGGCATCCAGCTCGGCGATCATCAGTTGGTAACCGCTCGCCTGCTCCAACGGCACGAAGGGGTGCAGGTTGGCGAATTGCGGCCAGGTGATCGGGATCATCTCGCTGGTGGCATTCAGCTTCATGGTGCAGGAGCCGAGCGGGATCATCGACTGGTTCAGCGCCAGGTCCTTGTTCTCCAGCTGCTTGAGGTAGCGCAGCATCTCGGTTTCGCTGTGGTGGCTGTTGAACACCGGGTGGCTCAGGTAGCCGCTGCTGCGCTGTAGCGCCTGGGGAATACCGGACGGCACCGCCGTGGCATCCAACTCGGCGACGTCGAGACCGTGGCCGGCGCCGAGGAACACGTCGAACAAGCGCGCAACGGTCTGCGCGTTGCAGGTCTCGTCCAGGCTCAAGCCGAGGTGGCCACGACCGAGGATGCGCAGGTTGATCTGCGCGGCCTTGGCGCTTTCGAGGATCGCCGTCTGGCTGCCACCGACGTCCAGGGTCAGGGTATCGAAGAACTGCCCGTTGACCCGCCGAATGCCTTTCTGCTCCAGGCCGGCGGCCAGGATCGAGGTCAGCCGATGGACGCGCTGGGCGATGTGTTTCAGGCCCTGCGGGCCGTGGTAGACCGCATAGAAGCTGGCGATGTTGGCCAGCAGGACCTGGGCGGTACAGATGTTCGAGTTGGCCTTCTCGCGGCGGATATGTTGCTCGCGGGTTTGCAGGGCCATGCGCAGCGCGACGTTGCCGCGCGCGTCTTTCGACACGCCGATGATGCGCCCAGGAATCGCCCGTTTGAACTCGTCACGGGTGGCGAAGTACGCCGCGTGTGGGCCGCCGTAGCCCATCGGCACGCCGAAGCGCTGCGCCGAGCCGAACACCACGTCGGCACCCAGCTCACCCGGCGGGGTCAGCAGCAACAGGCTCAGCAGGTCGGCGCAGACGCAGGCCAGGGCCTGTTGCGCGTGTAGTTGCTCGATCAGCGGGCGCAGGTCACGGATCTCGCCGTGGGTGTCCGGGTACTGCAACAGGCCGCCAAACACTTGATGCTCGCCGAGGCTCTCGACGGGCGCCACCACCAGGTCGAAGCCAAAGGCTTCGGCACGGGTTTGCACCACGGAAATGATCTGCGGATGGCAGTTCTCGTCGACGAAGAACAGGTTGCTTTTGCTCTTCGCCACGCGCTTGGCCAAAGCCATGGCCTCGGCGGCGGCGGTCGCCTCATCCAGCAAGGAGGCGCTGGCCAGATCCAGACCGGTCAGGTCGATGGTCAACTGCTGGAAGTTCAGCAGCGCTTCCAGACGCCCCTGGGCGATCTCCGGCTGATACGGCGTGTAGGCGGTGTACCAGCCCGGATTTTCCAGCACGTTGCGCAGAATCACCGTCGGCGTCAGCGTGCCGTGGTAGCCCATGCCGATCAAACTGGTCCAGACCTGATTCTGCTCGGCGTAACCGCGCAATTTGGCCAGCGCCGCCTCTTCGTCCAGCGCCGCCGGCAGCTCCAACGGGCGATTCAGCCGAATCGCCGGCGGCACCGTCTGCTCGATCAGTTCGGCGCGGCTGCCGAGGCCGAGCGCCTCGAGCATGGCCTGCTGTTCATTGGCGTCGGGGCCGAGGTGACGACGCAGAAAAGCGTCGGACTGCTGGAGCTGAGCAAGGCTGGGCGTTTGGGACATGGTTTGACTCTCAGAAAAAGACAAAGCCTCGATTCGCAGTCCGTGTGAATCGAGGCTTTTGTAAGGATAGCTAGATATTAAGCGTCGGCGTCGCAGGCGGCTTGGTAACCCGCCGCATCCAGCAGCTTGTCCAGCTCCGCGGCATTGCTCGGCTGCAACTTGTAGAACCAGCTGCCATAGGGGTCGCTGTTGACGTTCTCAGGCGAGTCGGTCAGCGCCTCGTTGATGGCGATGACTTCACCGCTGATCGGCGAATAGATGTCCGAGGCGGCTTTTACCGACTCCACCACACCGGCTTCCTGGCCTGCCGCCAGTTGCTTGCCCAGCTCCGGCAACTCAACGAACACCACGTCACCCAGGGCTTCCTGAGCGTGGTCGGAGATGCCCACGGTCACGCTGCCATCGGCTTCCAGGCGAGCCCATTCGTGGCTGGCGGCGTAACGCAGTTCGCTGGGGATATTGCTCATGTCGGTGTCCTCAAAGACTGGGAGGCGGATGGCCCGCCTAGAAAATTTAGCAGGTTGTTAGAACCGGCCCGAAAATTACTGCGCTCGCTCAGGCGACGTTGAAAACCCCATGGCCGTGGGGCCTGCGGCTCGCCCGCCAGGAGCGAGTGCCGCTTAGATCAAGGCCTTACCGTGGCGCACGAAATTCGGCCGAACCACGCGCACGGGGTACCATTTGCCACGAATTTCCACCTCGGCACGCTCGCCAGTCGCCGCCGGCACGCGGGCCAGGGCAATCGACTTACCGAGCGTCGGGGAGAAGCTGCCGCTGGTGATTTCACCTTCGCCGACGCCGTCGACCCGCACCACTTGGTGCGCCCGCAACACGCCGCGCTCTTCCAGCACCAGGCCGACCAGTTTCGGCTGATTGCCGGCGCTGTATTGCGCCTCCAGCACCTTACGACCGACGAAGCCACGCGCCGGCGGCTCCCAGGCGATGGTCCAGGCCATGTTGGCGGCCAGCGGCGAGACCTCTTCGCTCATGTCCTGGCCGTAGAGGTTCATCCCGGCTTCCAGGCGCAGGGTATCGCGCGCGCCCAGGCCGATCGGAGCGATGCCGGCGCCGACCAGTTCACTGAAAAAGCTTGGCGCCTGCTCGGCCGGCAGCATGATTTCCAGACCGTCTTCGCCGGTGTAGCCGGTCCGCGCGATAAACCAGTCGCCTGCCGGGAAACCCTGGAACGGCTTGAGTTCGCCGATCAACTCGGCGCGCGCCACGGAGACCAGCTCGGCGGTTTTCGCCCGGGCCTGCGGGCCCTGAATGGCGAGCATCGCCAGCTCGGCGCGCTCCTGCAGTTCGACGGCGAAACCGGCGGTCTGCGCCTGCATCCAGGCCAGGTCCTTGTCCCGAGTGGCGGCGTTGACCACCACGCGGTAGCCCTCGCTGGTGAGGTAGACGATCAGGTCGTCGATTACCCCGCCCTGCTCATTGAGCATGCCGCTGTAGAGAGCCTTGCCCACCACCTGCAAACGCTCGATGTCATTGGCCAGCAGGTGCTGGAGATAGGCCTTGGCCTGTGCGCCGCTGACATCGACCACGGTCATGTGCGACACATCGAAGACCCCGCAATCGCGACGCACCTGATGGTGCTCCTCGACTTGCGAGCCGTAGTGCAGCGGCATATCCCAACCGCCGAAATCGACCATCTTGGCACCCAGGGCAAGGTGCTGATCATAGAGGGGCGTGCGCTGTCCCATGGGTTTCTCCTTCCGGGCTTGGCGAAGATGCGGACAGGCACTGAAACGCGGCTGCGCTTGCACAAACAAGACACTGGCGACTACGGATCAGCTGCCCGGTCTGAATGACGGGCCACATCGAATGGCGCGCATTGTAGCCGCAAGACTGGCGGCTGGACACCTCAGCCGACTGCCGTTCGGTCAATGCCCGTGGCGCCGGGCCGAGCGGCGAATCAGGCCGATTACCGGCAACAGCCCGACCAGTACCAGGCTCAGCGCCGGCAGCGCGGCACGCGCCCACTCGCCCTCGCTGGTCATCTCGAACACCCGCACCGCCAGGGTGTCCCAGCCGAACGGGCGCATCAGCAAGGTCGCCGGCATCTCCTTCAAGACATCGACGAATACCAGCAGGGCCGCGCTCAAGGCGCCGGGCACCAGCAGGGGCAGGTAAACCTTGAAGAACAGCCCGGGGCCACTGACGCCGAGGCTGCGCGACGCCTCCGGCAGCGACGGCCGAATTCGCGCCAGGCTGCTTTCCAGCGGGCCGTAGGCCACCGCGATAAAGCGAATCAGGTACGCCAGCAACAGCGCCGCCAAGCTGCCCAGCAGCAACGGCTTACCGGCGCCGCCAAGCCAGCTCGACAGCGGGATCACCAACTCGCGGTCGAGATAGCTGAACGCCAGCATGATCGACACCGCCAGCACCGAGCCGGGCAAGGCGTAGCCGAGGTTGGCCACACTGACCGCCGAACGGATCGGCCGGGTCGGCGCCAAGCGGCGGGCGAAGGCCAGCAGCAGCGCGACCGCGACGGTGATCGCCGCCGCCAGCCCACCGAGATACAGGGTGTGCAGAATCAGCCCGGCATAGCGTTCATCCAGATCGAAACGGCCACGCTGCCAAAACCACAGCAGCAATTGCAGCAGCGGGATGACGAAGGCGCAGGCGAACACCAGGCCGCACCAGGCACTGGCGGCCAATGCCCGCAAGCCGCGCAGGTGATACAGCGCCTTACCCCGAGGGCGCTCGCTGGAAGGCCGGTTGACGCCCCGTGCGCGGCGCTCGCCATACAGCACCAGCATCACCGCCAGCAACAGCAGACTGGCGAGCTGGGTCGCGCTGGACAGGCTGTAGAAGCCGTACCAGGTCTTGTAGATCGCGGTGGTGAAGGTATCGAAGTTAAACACCGAGACCGCGCCGAAGTCGGCCAGGGTTTCCATGATCGCCAAGGCCAAGCCGGCGCCAATCGCCGGCCGCGCCACCGGCAGCGCCACGCGCCAGAACGCCTGCCAGGGCGACTGCCCGAGCACCCGCGCGGCCTCCATCAGGCCCTTGCCCTGGGCGAGGAAAGCGCTGCGCGCCAGCAGGTAGACGTAGGGGTAGAACACCAGCACCAGCACGCTGATCACCCCGCCGGTGGAGCGCACCCGCGGCAGCCGCAGGCCGGCGCCGAACCACTCGCGCAACAGGCTTTGCAGCGGCCCGGCGAAATCCAGCAGGCCGACAAAGACAAAGGCCAGCACATAGGCGGGGATGGCGAAGGGCAGCATCAAGGCCCAATCGAGCCAGCGCCGACCGGGGAATTCGCAGAGGCTGGTCAGCCAGGCCAGGCTGACGCCGAGCAGCGTCACGCCGACGCCGACGCCGAACACCAGCGTCAGCGTGTTACCGAGCAGGCGCGGCATCTGCGTCTGCCACAGATGCGACCAGATCTGCAGATCTAGCGACTGCCAGGACAGCGCCATGACGCTGAGCGGCAGCAACACCAACAGGGCAATGGCAAAGGCGATGGGGTACCAGCGACGCTGGGCAGGATGGGCCACGCAGAATCCTCGGAACTGAAAACACAACGCCCCGGACTAAGCCGGGGCGCCGAGTATAACTGCAGCGTAAAGCGGGAAGCCGAATTGAACCGCCTGCTTCGGCCTCAAGCTGCTGCCTGGATCAATTCCAGCCGGCGCGATCCATCAGCATGGTGGCCTCGGCCTGGCGCTTGCCGGCCACTTCCAGTGGGATGCTGTCGGCCTTGAAGCTGCCCCAGGCAGCCACTTCCGCGGACGCCGGAACTTTCGGGTTGGCCGGGAATTCCTGGTTGAGGCTGGCGAACAGGCCCTGGGCTTCCTCGGTGGTCATCCACTCCAGCAACTTCTGCGCGGCTTCGGCGTGCGGCGCATGCTGGGTGACACCGGCTCCGGAGAGGTTGACGTGCACGCCGCGGTCGGCCTGGTTCGGCCAGAACAGCTTGGCTTTGAGGTTCGGCTGCTGCTTGTGCAGGCGGCCGAAGTAGTAGGTGTTGACCATGCCGACATCGCACTGGCCGGCGTCGATGGCCTGGATCAGCGCGGTGTCGTCGGCGAATACGTCGGTCGCCAGGTTGTTCACCCAGCCCTTGACCAGTTCCTCGGTCTTGGCCGCGCCATGGGTTTCGATCAGGGTGGCTGTCAGCGACTGGTTGTAGACCTTCTTGCTGCTACGCAGGCACAGGCGGCCTTCCCAGTTCTTGTCGGCCAGCGCCTCATAGGTGGACAGTTCCTGCGGCTTGACCCGCTCGGTGGAGTAGACGATGGTCCGTGCGCGCAGCGACAAGCCGGTCCAGGCCCCCGTGCTGGAGCGGTACTGAGCCGGGATATTGGCGTCGATGACGGCAGACTTCAGCGGCTTGAGCACGCCTTCCTGCTCGGCCTGCCAGAGGTTGCCGGCATCCACGGTGATCAACAGGTCGGCCGGGGTGTTCTTGCCCTCGGCTTGCAGGCGGGCCAGCAGCGGCGCTTCCTTGTCGGTGATGAACTTGATCGGCACACCGGTCTTGGCGGTGTAGGCATCGAACACCGGCTTGATCAGCTCGTCGATGCGCGCGGAATAGACCACCACCTCGTCGGCGGCCTGAACGGCGCCGGATAGCGCGGTGAGTGCCAGAGCGGCGAGAAGACGCTTGCTTGCCTGCATGGAGCCATACCTGTGCTAGAGAATTTGGAAACGAATAGTAGTGAATACCATTTAGCTTCTCAACGTAAATTACATAACAGCCATTCTCACCAAGGCGCATACCACGGTTCGCCGTAAGGCGTGGGAGTTCTCGGGTAGTGGGGCCGTGCCTGGCGGCACCGCTGATGGGTTACGGTCGCTGACCTAACCCACCCTACGCCCGCGCCAACTCCGGCAGGTCACCGGACAGGCCCAGCGCCTGGCGAACGAACAGCGCCTTGGCCTCGGGCAAACCATCGACCCAGTTGAGGCCAGTGTTACGCAGCCAGCGCAGCGGCAGCGGATCGGCCTGGAACAGTCGCTCGAAGCCCTCCATCGCCGCCATCATCGCCAGGTTATGCGGCATCCGCCGCCGCTCGTAGCGGCTGAGTACCCGCTCATCGGCCAGGCTTTCGCCACGCTCGAGCGCATGGCGCAGCACCTCGGCCAGCACGGCGGCATCGAGGAAGCCGAGGTTGACCCCCTGCCCCGCCAGCGGATGAATGCTGTGCGCGGCATCGCCGATCAGCGCCAGCCCAGGTTCGACATAACGCTTGGCATGCCGTTGGCGCAGCGGGATACACAGGCGCGGATCGGCTTCCAGCACCTCGCCCAGGCGCCACTCGAAGGCCTTGCCCAGCGCCTGGCAAAAATCCGCGTCGGCCAGCGCCATCAGGCGCTCGGCCTCCAGCGGGGTGGTCGACCAGACGATCGAGCACCAGTCTTGCTCGTCCTGCCCCTCTTGCGCCGTGGCGTCCAGCGGCAGAAAGGCCAGCGGGCCATCGTCGGTGAACCGCTGCCAGGCGGTGCGCTGGTGTGGCTGGCGGCAGCGCACGCTGGTAACTATGGCGTGATGCAGATAATCCCACTCACGGGTTGCACAGCCGGCCAGCCGGCGCACCGCAGAGTTGCCGCCATCCGCCGCAATCACCAACGGCGTGCGCAGTTGCCGGCCGTCGGTCAGGCTCAGCAGCCAGTCATCGCCAGAGCGGCGCAGTTGTTCCAAGCGGGCATTCGGCATCAAGCCCAGATCGCTGTCATGCAGACGTTCGAGCAGGGCGTCCTGAATCACCCGGTTCTCGACGATATGACCGAGCACCTCGGCATGCACGCTGGCCGCGGAAAAATGGATCTGCCCAGTCCCCGAGCCGTCCCACACCTGCATCTCTGCATAGGGACTGCTGCGCCGGGCGGTGATCCCGGGCCACACGCCGAGGCGCTCGAGCACCCGCTGGCTGGCCGCCGACAAGGCACTGACGCGCGGCTCAAAGGCGCCGGCGCGGTCGAAGGGTTTGACGCTGAGCGGGCCGCCGTCCAACAGCAAAATGTCCAGGCCGCTGTCCTGCAAGGCCAACGCCAGAGCGCTGCCAACCATGCCAGCACCGACTATTATCAGATCCGCACGCATGTCCATGCTTTGAGCCTATCTCGCTTGCGGCTTGCGCCACATCTAAAGGGTTTTATTCCGTCGCCGCAGCCTGCCACGCGCCCTTAACGGTCGGCACGGGTGCCGAGGCCCATGGCCTGGCGGGCGAACCAGCGCTTGGCCGGCGGCACCAGATCGAGTCCGAGCAGGCCGAGGTTGCGCCCGGTGGCGAGCAAGGGTTCGGCATTGCTGAACAGTCGGGTAACGCGATCGGAGAAGCCCACCGTGAGGTGCTGATCCAGCCGCTGGCGCGCGTAATAGCGCTGCAACGTGGCGAACTCACCAGGCGCCGCCGGGCTGGCCAGCAGTGCCTCGGCCAAGGCCAGGGCATCGCGCAGCGACAGGTTGTAACCCTGCCCGGCAATCGGATGCAGGCTGTGCGCCGCATTACCGAGCACGACCAAGTTGGGCCGCACCTGCTCTTGCGCCTCGATCAGCGCCAGCGGATAGACATGCCGCGCACCGACCTGGCGCAAAGCCCCCAGGCGATAACCAAAGGCCTGCTGCAACTCGGCCAGAAAGCTGCGCTCATCCAGCATGGCCAGACGCTCGGCATCCTGGCCCGGACGGGTCCAGATCAGCGCGCAGCGGTTGTCCGCCAACGGCAGCAAGGCCAGCGGCCCATCGTCGGTAAACCGCTCGAAGGCTTGGCCCGCATGGGCCTCGCCCGGGGTGATATTGGCGATCAACGCGCTCTGCTGGTAAGGCGTGTGCTTCACGCCGATCCCGAGTTGCTCACGCAGACCGGAACGCCCGCCGTCGGCCAGCACCGCCAGATCGCAATCCAGGATCGACTCGTCATTCATGGTCAGCCGGTAGCCGTCGCCCAGCGTCTCCAGGCCGCCGACTTCCGCCGGACAGCGCCAACTGACCACCTCATGATCCAGCGCCTGCCAGAGGCAGTGACCGAGCCAGGCGTTCTCGGCCACATAACCGAGCGCCGGCACGCCCTCTTCCTCGGCGCTCAGCCGCGCCGCGCCGAAGCGCCCGCGATCAGACACATGGATATGCAAAATCGGCTCGGCGTGTGCGGCGATGCTCTGCCACAGGCCCAGGCGCTGATAAATCTGCTGGCTGCCGAAGGACAGCGCGGTCGAGCGCGCGTCATAGCTGGGTTGGTAGCCGTCGCCCGGGGCGAACGGCTCGATCAGCACGATCGTCCAGCCCCGCGCCTTGGCGCCCGCCTGCAGGGCCAGAGCCAGGCTGGCGCCGACCAGGCCGCCGCCGATGATCGCCAGATTCGCCCGATTCACCGGCTCAAGCCGCCTGGATTCGTGCGGCAGCCATCAAGGCCTCGATCTCGGCAACCGTCTTCGGCGCGTGGCTGGTCAGAATCTCGCAGCCAGTCTTGGTCACCACCACATCGTCTTCGATCCGCACGCCGATGCCGCGCCACTTCTTCGCCACGTGCTGATTGTCCACGGCGATGTAGATGCCCGGCTCGACGGTCAGCGCCATGCCCACCTCCAGCACGCGCCACTCGCCGCCGACCTTGTAGTCGCCGACGTCATGCACGTCCATGCCCAACCAGTGCCCGGCGCGGTGCATGTAGAAGGCCTTGTAGGCTTCGCTGGCGATCAGCTCGCTGACCTCGCCTTCCAGCAGACCCAGCTCGACCAGCCCGGCGGTGATCACCTGCACTGTGGCTTCGTGGGCTTCGTTCCAGTGCTTGCCGGGGGCGATCACGGCGAACGCCGCTTCCTGGGCTTTCAGCACCAGCTCGTAGATGGCCTTCTGTTCCGTGGAAAACTTGCCGCTGACCGGAAAGGTGCGGGTGATATCGCTGGCGTAGCAGTCGATCTCGCAACCGGCGTCGATCAGTACCAGCTCGCCGTCCTTGAGCGGCGCATCGTTCTCGCGGTAATGCAGGATGCAGGCATTGCGCCCGGTGGCGACTATCGAGCCATAGGCCGGCATCTTCGCCCCGCCCTTGCGAAACTCATAGTCCAGCTCGGCTTCCAGGTGATATTCGCTCAAACCGGCGCGGCTGGCCTGCATCGCGCGGATATGCGCGCGGGAAGAAATCTGCGCGGCTTCGCGCATCACCTTCACTTCATTGGCCGACTTGTACAGGCGCATGTCGTGCAGCAGGTGGTCGAGGGCGACGAACTCGTTGGGCGGCTGCGCACCCTGGCGGGCCTTCGAGCGGATCACGTTGATCCACTCCATCAGGTGCCGATCGAACTCCTGATTGGTGCCCATGGCGTAATAGACCCGTGAACGACCTTCGATCAGGCCCGGGAGGATGTCGTCGATATCGCCGATGGGGAACGCATCGTCGGCGCCGAAGGTGCCGATCGCACCATCCTGACCGGCACGCAGGCCATCCCAGAGTTCGCGCTCGGGGTCACGCTCGCGACAGAACAGCAGGTACTCGCCATGTTCGCGCCCCGGAATCAGTGCGATCACCGCTTCCGGCTCGGGGAAGCCGCTGAGGTACTGGAAGTCACTGTCCTGACGGTAGACGTGCTCGACGTCGCGGTTGCGGATATACACCGGCGCCGCCGGCAGAATGGCGATGCTGTTGGGTTCCATCTGCGCCATCTGCGCCATCAGCGCCTTGCGCCGACGGGCGTATTCCGACTTAGGGATGCTGATCATGGGCAGACTTGACCTACTTAGATAACGGCTGAATAACGGCTGAAAAAATCAGTGCAGGGACGGCTTAGCTGCCGGCGCAGGCGCTTTCGCGCACTCGGTAAACAGCAGCAAGGGCGCGACTCGCAGGTATTCCATGACTTCCATATAGTCGCTTTCGCCGTCCTCGGACTCTTCCAGTGCGCTCTGCACCTGGGCAATCGCCGCCAGATCCTGCAGCACTTCGACCGCTTCGCCGCTCAACGCCGCATCACGTGCGGTCAGACCGAAGCCGCCGAGGAAGCCCTGGCACCATTGGCCAAGCGCCACGGCGCGTTCAGCCAGCGGCGCCTCATCCGACGGCAGCAGCAACACCACGGCCATGTCGTCGCCGGTCAGCTCGCCCTTGACCAGCTCCTGCAGGCCGATCAGCGCCTGCCGCACATTGTCCTGCGGCGCGCCGCCGAGCAGTTCGGCGGCATCCACCAGCCAGGGATCGATCTCGAAGCCGGCACCGGCACAACTACGGCCCAGCAACAGGCCATGCAGTTCGGCGGGCGAGACGGGTTGGCCACTGCTGGCGAGCAGGGCGGCGAAAGCGCTATACGGGGAATTTTGAGTGGGCATCGGCAACTAGGCGCCAGAGGGCGCAATGACTAGAATGAAGGCCTCGTATCCTAGCACCGGCAGGCGCGCCAAGACCATCAAGGCCGCCGACAGGTTTGCCCTTTCACCGAACTGATCCTATATAGTTCTGGTTATTCAACGCCCTAGTGAGAGCCCATGGAAGACGCCGATCTGCACGCGCTTACCACCAAGCTGGAGCTGCTAATCCAGCGCGTCGAGCAGCTTAAAGCCGACAACCGCGTCTTACGTGCGCATGAACAGGCCTGGCGCGAGGAACGCGCCCATCTGATTGAAAAGAACGAAATGGCCCGGCACAAGGTCGAATCGATGATTTCGCGCCTGAGAGCCCTGGAGCAGGACTAATGACCTCGAATACCGTTACCGTGCACATCCTCGATAAAGACTACTGCATCGCCTGCCCGACGGATGAGCGCGCCAATCTGGAAAGCGCCGCGCGCTATCTGGATGGCAAGATGCGCGAGATCCGCAGCGGCGGCAAAGTCATAGGTGCCGACCGAGTCGCCGTGATGGCGGCACTGAACATCACCCACGATCTGCTGCACAAACAACAGCGCCTGGATCAGGACGCCAGTTCGACCCGCGAGCATGTGCGCGACCTGCTGGAGCGCGTCGATCACGCCCTGGCCACCGATCCGGATGCCGGCCATAGCTGATTGCAGTGCGGCGGATTGGGGTATACTGGCCCCCGCTCCCTGGAGTGTGCGCCAGTTGGTGATGTCCCTGAGCCGATACGCACAAACCCGGGGGTTGCAAGTTGGAGCCGGTGTGCATGTCCGCCTGACGGAAAGCCTTAACGCTCCCTGCAACCTCCACCTTGAACTTTCGGGTTCAAGGGCCAAGCCGACAGCGGCACGTCGGGGGGTCTTATTTCTACCGTCATTGCCAGCCATCAAGGGTGGCAGTGGTGCTATCGACTGTACTCAGCGACAGTCGCTAGCGACTGAGGTTGTCGCCCTTCGATGATGACTTCAGCCGCACTTTCCCGCCCGCAACTTCGCCGCTTGCTGCGCACAGCCCGCCGCGCGCTTAGCCCGCACGAGCAGCGCCAGGCCGCCCAGCGCCTGTATCGGCAACTCGCACAAGATCCACGCTTTCGCCGCGCCCGGCATATCGCGCTGTATCTGCCGACCGACGGTGAGATTGACCCACGCCTGTTGCTGCGCGCCGCCCAGCGCCGCGGCAAGGCCACCTACTTACCGGTCTTGAGCGCCTGGCCGCGCACCAAGATGGTGTTCCAACGCATCCGCCCACACGAGCGCCTGATGCCTAACCGCTTCCGCATTCAGGAACCGCGCGCCAACCGCAAGCAGCAGCGCAAAGTCTGGGCCTTGGACTTGGTCTTGTTACCACTGGTGGGTTTCGATAGCGCCGGCGGCCGCCTCGGCATGGGCGGCGGTTTCTATGACCGCAGCCTGGCGTACCTGAGCCTGCGCAAAAATTGGCACAAACCGACCTTGCTGGGGCTGGCGCATGAATGTCAGAAGGTCGATCGACTGACGCTGGCCAGCTGGGATGTGCCGCTGCACGCGACGGTCACGGATCGGGCGTGGTACCCCGGCGGGGGTTGCGGCACCGCGATCCCTGCGGTGCCCACTGGTGCCTTCAATCCGCGTTAAGGTTGTTGCGACAGATTGACTGGAGCATCGCTTTGACGCTCCCACAAGCTCTGGGTGTACCCCGTAGTTACCACACCCAGGCCGAACAGAATGACCAATACCCACAATAGATCTGGTTTACGTTTCATCGATTGCCTCCCCCTTCAAGGCAAACCTCGCACGATGACCGGCGGCGGTTGTTGTTGTTATTAGGCCGTACGGCGGCGTCACTTAAAACCGCGACATTCTCCAGCAAGGTGGAGGCTCGCGCAATTTCTGAGGCCAACCGGCTGTCGTCTGCCTGTACGATAGCGAACCCGCTAGACTGACCGACAGCCAACAGCAAAGTTCATACCGAGCAAAGTTCATGCCTCATTGGTTAATGAAGTCCGAGCCCGAAGAGTTATCCATCCACGCCCTACAACGCCTCGGCCGTGCACGCTGGGACGGCGTGCGCAACTATCAGGCGCGCAACTTTCTGCGCAGCATGGCCGTCGGCGACCTGTTCTTCTTTTATCACTCGAGCTGCCCCGAGCCGGGCATCGCCGGAATCGGCCGGATTATCGCCGCGGCTTACCCCGATCCGACCGCGCTCGACCCGCACAGCCCTTACTACGACGCCAAAGCCAGTGCCGAGAAAAACCCCTGGAGCGCCCTCGACGTGGAGTTCGTCGAAGCCTTCCCGCGAGTGCTCTCACTGGCGCGACTGAAGACCGCGGCAACGCTGGCCGAACTACCCTTGGTACAGAAAGGCAGCCGCCTCTCGGTGATGCCCGTCGGCGCTAACGAATGGGCGGCAGTCTGCGCCCTGCGTTGAGCAACACGGGCCATGGGATGCGAGCAGCAACCTTGCACGACACTCAGCGGCCATCCGCACGCTCCGCTTGGCCGGCCCGACTAGCCGTTGCGATCCGATAGGTTGGTCATCCCGCCCAGGCATAACGATAGCGCGGCGCCGGCCCAAGCCCGACGCTTATACGCCCCTATCAAGCCCGACCATGCTCGTTGACCGGCCGCCCCGTGCACCTACACTGTTTGGCCATAACTCTCTGAGGAATGCCCCCGATGAAAGCCATGTTGTGCAAAGCCTTCGGCCCAGCCGAAACGCTGGTACTGGAAGAAGTCGCCAGCCCCGAAGCGAAGAAGAACGAAATCCTCCTCGAGGTGCATGCCGCCGGAGTCAACTTCCCGGACACCCTGATCATCGAGGGCAAATACCAGTTCAAGCCGCCATTCCCGTTCTCCCCGGGCGGCGAAGCAGCGGGCATAGTCGCGGCGGTCGGTGAGAAAGTCAGCCACGTCAAACCCGGTGATCGAGTGATGGCGCTGACCGGCTGGGGCAGCTTTGCCGAGCAGGTCGCCGTACCCGGCTACAACGTCATGCCGATCCCGGCCAGCATGGACTTCGCCGTCGCGGCTGCCTTCGGCATGACCTATGGCACCTCGATGCACGCGCTCAAGCAACGCGCCAACCTGCAAGCGGGCGAGACCCTGTTGGTGCTCGGCGCCTCCGGCGGCGTCGGCCTGGCCGCGGTGGAAATCGGCAAGGCCATGGGCGCCAAAGTCATCGCCGCCGCCAGCAGCGCGGAGAAACTGGCGGTCGCCAAGGCCGCCGGCGCCGACGAGTTGATCAACTACAGCGAAGTCAGCCTGAAAGACAAGGTCAAAGAACTGACCGGCGGCCAAGGCGTGGACGTGATCTACGACCCGGTCGGCGGTGACCTGTTCGACCAGGCCATTCGCGCCATCGCCTGGAACGGCCGCCTGCTGGTGGTCGGTTTCGCCAGCGGGCGCATCCCAGAATTGCCGGTCAACCTGACGTTGCTCAAAGGCGCAGCGGTGGTCGGCGTATTCTGGGGCGCCTTCGCTCAGCGCCAACCGCAGGACAATGCCGCCAACTTCCAGCAGTTGTTCCAATGGCACGCGGAAGGCAAGATCAAACCACTGATCTCGCAAAGCTTCCCGCTGACCCAGGCCGCCGACGCGATCAACGCGCTGGGGCAGCGCAAGGCGGTGGGTAAAGTCGTGGTGCAGGTGCGTTAAGCACCGCCCACGCCAACGCAAAGGCCGCCCTCGGGCGGCCTTTGCGTGTCCGGATTCGTTCAATCGCGCGGCGCGTAAGCGAACACATCCGCCCGCATCTGGCGGGCATCCATCCCGGCCGCCACCAGGGCATCCAGCGTTGCGTAGACCATCGCCGGCGAGCCGCTGACATAGACATGCAGCGGCTTGAGATCGCTGAAGTCTTCGCGCACCGCCTCATGCAAAAGACCGCAGCGACCTTCCCAAGCGCAGACGTCACTGACGACTTTATGCAGGTGCAGATTGGGCTGCCGTTGCCAGTCCGCCCACTGCGGCAGTTGGTAGAAATCTTCGGGGCGCCGCGCACCCCAGTACAGATGCACCGGATGCTTGAAACCCGTCGCGCGGCAATGCTCGATCAGGCTGTGCATCTGCGCCATGCCGGTACCGGCGGCGATCAGGATCAGCGGCCCGTCCGGCAACTCATCCAGGTGCGCATCGCCGAACGGTAGCTGCACCTGAACCATGGGCTTGCTGCGCAGCTGTTCGAGCAGGGTCAAAGCGCTCGTCTCGCGCCCGAGAATATGCAGTTCCAGATCACGACCCTGGTAAGGCGCCGAGGCCAGGGAGAAAGCCGCCTGCTCGCCATCCTCGCGCTGCAACAGCAGGTACTGCCCGGCGTGGTAGCGCGGTGGCTTGCCCGCTGGCGCGCGCAGGATCACGCGCCAGACATCGCCGCCCACCTCCACGCACTCACTGACCTGACAGCTGAGGGTGCGCAGCGGCAACTCGCCCGGCGCCAGCACCCCATCCCAATGCAGCACGCAGTCCTCCAGCGGCTCGGCCAGACAGGTGAACAACTCGCCGTGGTCGCGTGCATCGCCATTTTGGCGCACTCGGCCCTCGACCAACAGCGCCGCGCAGATATGACAGTTGCCATTGCGGCAGCTCTGCGGGCAGTCGTAGCCGAGCCGGCGTACGGCGTCGAGAATCCGCTCGCCGGGGAGCATCTCGAGCACCGCACCTGAGGGTTGCAGGGTGACTTTCATCAATCTATTCCAAGATCCTTCCACAGCTCATCGACCCGGCGCTTAACCGCCTCGTCCTGCACTATCACCCGACCCCATTCCCGCGTGGTCTCACCCGGCCACTTGTGGGTGGCATCCAGGCCCATCTTCGAACCGAGGCCGGAGACTGGCGAGGCGAAATCCAGGTAGTCGATCGGTGTGTTGTCGATCAATACCGTGTCGCGCGCGGGGTCCATGCGTGTGGTGATGGCCCAGATCACGTCGTTCCAGTCGCGCGCATTGACATCGTCGTCGGTGACGATAACGAACTTGGTGTACATGAACTGGCGCAGAAACGACCAGACCCCGAGCATGACGCGCTTGGCGTGGCCCGGGTACTGCTTTTTCATGGTCACCACCGCCATGCGGTAGGAACAGCCTTCCGGCGGCAGGTAGAAGTCGGTGATCTCCGGGAACTGCTTCTGCAGGATCGGCACGAACACTTCGTTCAACGCCACCCCGAGAATCGCCGGCTCATCCGGCGGACGCCCGGTGTAGGTGCTGTGGTAGATCGGCTTCTGCCGGCGGGTGATGCGCTCGACGGTGAACACCGGGAAACGGTCGACCTCGTTGTAGTAGCCGGTGTGGTCGCCGTAGGGCCCTTCATCGGCCATCTCGCCGGGATGTATCGAGCCCTCGAGGACGATCTCGGCACTGGCCGGCACCTGCAACTCACTGCCACGGCACTTGATCAGCTCGGTGCGGTTACCGCGCAGCAGGCCGGCGAAGGCATACTCGGAGAGGCTGTCCGGCACCGGGGTGACCGCGCCGAGAATGGTCGCCGGGTCGGCGCCCAGCGCCACGGCCACCGGAAACGGCTGCCCCGGATGCTTGTCGCACCATTCCTTGAAGTCCAGCGCGCCGCCACGATGACTGAGCCAACGCATGATCACCTTATTGCGGCCGATCACCTGCTGGCGATAGATGCCGAGGTTCTGCCGCTCCTTGTTCGGCCCCTTGGTAATGGTCAGGCCCCAGGTGATCAGCGGGCCAACGTCACCCGGCCAGCAGGTCTGCACCGGCAGCTTGCCGAGGTCGACCTCCTCACCCTCTTCGATCACTTCCTGACAGGGCGCATCCTTGAGCACCTTGGGCGCCATGGCGATGATCTTCTTGAAGATCGGCAGCTTCGACCAGGCATCCTTCAAGCCCTTGGGCGGCTCGGGCTCTTTCAGAAAGGCCAGCAGCTTACCGATCTCACGCAGCTCGCTGACCGCCTCGGCCCCCATGCCCAGGGCCACACGCCCAGGCGTGCCGAACAGGTTGCCGAGCACCGGCATGTCGAAGCCGGTCGGGCTCTCGAACAGCAGTGCCGGGCCCGCACGCCGCAGGGTGCGGTCGCAGATTTCGGTCATTTCCAGGACGGGCGAAACCGGGGTGCTGATACGCTTCAGCTCGCCGCGCTGTTCCAGGCCACGGATAAAGTCGCGCAGGTCGCGATACTGCATGCTTGAGCCTCATAGCGGCGTGCGAGTCGGGCGCAAAGTTTAGCGCCGAACCCGGTCACTCAGAAGGGCGTATCTGCTCGCGGAGTAGATACGCAGGTAGCAAAAAGCCGGGTTGCCCCGGCTTTCGCAAGACTTCCAGCGCTTACTTGCGCCTCATCGACTGGAAGAATTCATCGTTGGTCTTGGTCGCCTTCAGGCGATCGAGGAGGAACTCGATGGCGGCGATCTCGTCCATCGGGTGCAGCAGCTTGCGCAGAATCCACATGCGCTGCAGCTCGTCCTCGGCAGTCAGCAACTCTTCGCGGCGGGTGCCGGAGCGGTTGATGTTGATGGCCGGGAACACCCGCTTCTCGGCGATGCGACGATCCAGAGGCAGCTCCATGTTGCCGGTGCCCTTGAACTCTTCGTAGATCACTTCGTCCATCTTCGAGCCGGTTTCCACCAGCGCGGTAGCGATGATGGTCAGCGAACCGCCTTCCTCGATGTTGCGCGCGGCGCCGAAGAAACGCTTGGGCTTCTCCAGGGCGTGGGCGTCGACACCACCGGTAAGCACCTTGCCGGAGCTTGGGATCACGGTGTTGTAGGCACGCGCCAGACGGGTGATGGAGTCGAGCAGAATCACCACGTCCTTCTTGTGCTCGACCAGGCGCTTGGCCTTCTCGATCACCATCTCGGCGACCTGCACGTGGCGGGTCGGCGGTTCGTCGAAGGTCGAGGCGACCACTTCGCCGCGCACGGTGCGCTGCATCTCGGTCACTTCTTCCGGGCGCTCGTCGATCAGCAGAACGATCAGGTGGCACTCGGGGTTGTTGCGGGTGATGTTGGCCGCGATGTTTTGCAGCATGATGGTCTTGCCGGCTTTCGGCGGTGATACGATCAGGCCACGCTGGCCCTTGCCGATCGGGGCACAGAGGTCGATGACCCGGGCGGTCAGATCCTCGGTGGAACCATTACCGGCTTCCATGACCAGGCGCTTGGTGGGGAACAGCGGCGTCAGGTTCTCGAACAGGATCTTGTTCTTGGCGTTCTCGGGACGGTCATAGTTGATCGTGTCGACCTTGAGCAACGCGAAATAGCGCTCGCCTTCTTTCGGCGGGCGAATCTTGCCGACAATGGTGTCGCCGGTGCGCAGGTTGAAGCGGCGGATCTGACTCGGCGAGACGTAGATGTCGTCCGGGCCGGCCAGGTACGAAGCGTCCGCGGAGCGGAGGAAGCCGAAGCCGTCCTGGAGAATCTCCAGCACGCCATCACCGGAAATTTCCTCGCCGCTTTTCGCGTGCTTTTTCAACAGGGAGAAAATCACATCCTGCTTGCGCGAACGGGCCATATTTTCTAGGCCCATCTGTTCGGCCATTTCTAGCAGTTCGGTAATCGGCTTTTGCTTGAGTTCAGTCAGATTCATATAGGAATGACGTAGTCGTGAAGGAGGGGAAATAAGCGTTTAGCTTAAGAGGCCGCGCCGCGGAGAAGGCGACAGGATCGCCTGCTTGTTTATCGAAAGTATTCGAGTAGGAGTGCGTCGGCGACGGCTTGCAGAGGGCAACGGAGGAACCGTTGCGAGGCCGAATGTACCACCGGCTTAGCGGAGCGTCTAGTCTCGCACCATGAAAAAAGCCCCGCAGTGTGCGGGGCTCTTTAACCAAGACTCAAATTCTCTGACAGCAGCTTAGATATTGCTGTCGAGGAAGGCGGCCAGTTGCGATTTGGACAGAGCACCGACCTTGGTGGCCTCGACGTTGCCGTTCTTGAACAGCATCAGGGTCGGGATGCCACGCACGCCGTACTTCGGCGGGGTGTCTTGGTTTTCATCGATATTCAGCTTGCAGACTTTCAATTTGCCTTGGTAGGTCTGGGCGATTTCGTCCAGTACCGGGGCAATCATTTTGCACGGGCCGCACCACTCAGCCCAGTAATCGACCAGCACCGGGCCATCAGCCTGGAGCACGTCCTGATCAAAGCTGGCGTCGCTGACGTGGGTGATGAATTCGCTCATGGAAACTCTCCGTGGTCGGAAGCATAAAAAGTGGCCGCCATCATAGCCCGGCTTTGCAGTGACCGAAAGCCGCGGCCGATTGAGCTTTGCTATAGCGTGCCAGGCAAAAGCTGATCGATCCATTAGTTACGAGGCAATTGTTGCCAGGCCACTTAGCGGCTGGCGCCACCCGCGCCTTGAGCGCAGCAAGACGCCGGTCACACAGCACCCGGCATAATTTAAAACCTGGATAAGAATGCTCGCCAGCAGCCGCTTCAGCAAGCCACGCCGGCCCGACAGTAGCGCGTATAACGAAATAATCATTAACCCAGTCATAGGCCACCAGCCATCATCAGCCGACTGCCGCGTACCATGCTCCGCGTTGGCGTGGCCGCCCTATCGTGGCAGGATGACGCGCTCAAGCATCGAGACTCTTAGACCATGCCGCTAACGCCTGCCAAGCACTTCTCCATGATCGCCGCCATCGACCTCGGCTCGAACAGCTTCCATATCGTGCTAGCCAAAGTCGATCACGGTGAAATCCGTATTCTTGAGCGGCTCGGTGAAAAGGTTCAGCTGGCGGCCGGGATCGATGAGCAGCGCCAGCTCACCGAAGAGTCGATGCAGCGCGGCCTCGATTGCCTGCGCCGCTTTGCCCAACTGATCAACGGCTTGCCGCCGGGCGCCGTGCGGGTCGTCGGCACCAACGCCCTGCGCGAGGCGCGTAACCGCACGGCGTTTATCCGCCGCGCGGAAGAAATCCTCGGCCACCCGGTGGAAGTCATCTCCGGCCGCGAAGAGGCCCGCCTGATTTACCTGGGCGTCTCGCATACCCTCGCCGACACCCCCGGCAAACGCTTGGTGGCGGATATCGGCGGCGGCAGTACCGAGTTCATCATCGGCCAGCGCTTCGAACCGCTGCTGCGGGAAAGCCTGCAGATGGGCTGCGTGAGTTACACCCAACGCTATTTCCGCGACGGCAAGATCACCCCGGCGCGCTATGCCCAGGCCTATACCGCAGCACGCCTGGAGCTAATGGGGATCGAGCACGGCCTGCACCGCCTCAGTTGGCAGGAGTCGGTGGGCGCCTCGGGCACCATCCGCGCCGTCGGCCTGGTGATCAAAGCCGGTGGCCATGGCAGCGGCGAAGTGAATGCCGAAGGCCTCGCCTGGCTGAAGCGCAAGGTGCTCAAGCTCGGCGAGGTGGACAAGCTGGAGATGGACGGCATCAAACCGGATCGCCGGGCCATCTTCCCGGCCGGCCTGGCGATTCTCGAAGCCATCTTCGATGCCCTGGATCTGCAGCGCATGCAGCACTCCGAAGGCGCGCTGCGCGAAGGTGTGCTCTATGACCTGCTCGGCCGCCATCACCACGAGGACGTCCGCGAACGCACCCTCAGCGCGCTGATGGAGCGCTACCACGCCGATCTGGAGCAGGCTTTGCGGGTCGAAGTCAAAGCGCTGCAAGCGCTGGAGGACGTGGCCGAGGCCTGGGAGCTGGACGACGACTGGCACCGTGAGCTGCTGAGCTGGGCGAGCAAGGTGCATGAGATCGGCCTGGACATCGCCCACTATCAATATCACAAGCACGGCGCCTACCTGATCGAACACTCGGACCTGGCCGGCTTCTCCCGTGAAGATCAGCTAATGCTGGCGCTGCTGGTGCGTGGCCACCGGCGCAACATCCCCAAGGACAGGTTCGCCGAGTTCGGCGATGAAGGCGTCAAGCTGATGCGCTTATGCGTACTGCTGCGCTTCGCCATCCTCTTCCACCACATCCGTGGCACTCAAGAAATGCCGCAGGTGCAGTTACAGGTCGGAGAGCAGAGCCTGGATGTGCTGTTCCCCGAGGGCTGGCTGGCCGCCAACCCCTTGACTCAGGCTGACTTCGAGCAGGAGGCCGAATGGCTGAAGCGCATCGGCCTCAGCCTTAGCGTACGCTGAGCGGCAGGTTAGTCAGCCGCTCCAGCAGCCCCGCCTGCGCATTGCGCGGGTTCTGATTGCCGGTTGGGCTCACCCGCAGGTAGCGCCCGTCGGGCTGCAGCACCCAGCTCTGGGTGTTGTCGCTGAGGTAGGACTCCAGCTCCTTCTTCACCCGCAGGATCAGCTTCCTACCTTCCACCGGGAAACAGGTCTCGACCCGCTTATCCAGGTTGCGTTCCATCCAGTCGGCACTGGAGAGGTAAATCCTCTCGTCGCCGTCATTCAGGAAGTAGAAGACCCGCGTGTGCTCGAGGAAGCGCCCGATGATCGAGCGCACATGAATGTTGTGCGACACCCCCGCAATGCCCGGACGCAGGCAGCACATGCCGCGCACCACCAAGTCGATCCGCACCCCGGACTGGCTGGCCTTGTACAGCGCCCGGATGACCTTCGGGTCGGTCAAGGAGTTGAACTTGGCCATGATGTGCGCGGACTTGCCCTCGCCGGCCAACTGCGTTTCCCGCGCGATCATGTCGAGCAAGGCTTTCTTCAGGGTGAAGGGCGCGTGCAGCAGCTTCTTCATCCGCAGCGTCTTGCCCATGCCGATCAACTGGCTGAACAGCTTGGAGACATCCTCGCAGAGCGCATCATCCGAGGTGATCAGGCTGTAGTCGGTGTACAGGCGGGCGTTACCGGCGTGATAGTTGCCGGTGCCGAGGTGGGCGTAACGGACGATCTCGCCGCTCTCGCGCCGCAGGATCAGCATCATCTTGGCGTGGGTCTTGAAGCCGACCACCCCGTAGATCACCACCGCCCCCGCCGCTTGCAGACGGCTGGCCAGCTGTAGGTTGGACTCTTCGTCAAAGCGCGCCCGCAACTCGATCACCGCGGTGACTTCCTTGCCGTTGCGCGCCGCGTCCACCAGGGCGTCGACGATCTCGGAGTTGGCGCCGCTACGGTACAGCGTCTGTTTGACCGCCAGCACCTGCGGATCTTTAGCCGCCTGGCGGAGCAAGTCGACCACCGGGGTGAAGGACTCGAAGGGGTGCAGCAGGAGGATGTCCTGCTTGCTGACCACGTTGAACAGGTTGTCGCTGTTTTGCAGCAGCTTGGGGATCGCCGGGGTAAACGGCGTGTATTGCAGCTCCGGGTGACTAGCCAAACCGGTGATGCTGAACAACCGCGTCAGGTTGACCGGACCGTTGACCCGATACAACTCGCTCTCGCTCAGGGTGAACTGTTTGAGCAGGTAATCGGACAGGTGCTTCGGACAGGTGTCGGCCACTTCCAAGCGCACCGCATCCCCATAGCGGCGCGAGAACAGCTCGCCGCGTAGGGCGCGCGCCAGGTCTTCGACATCCTCGGTATCCACCGACAGGTCGGCGTTGCGGGTCAGACGGAACTGGTAGCAACCCTTGACCTTCATGCCCTGGAACAGGTCGTCGGCATGCGCGTGAATCATCGAGGACAAGAACACGTGGTTATCGCCGGCCCCACCGACCTCCTCGGGCACCTTGATCACCCGCGGCAGCAGGCGTGGCGCTGGGATGATCGCCAGACCGGAGTCGCGCCCGAAGGCATCCACCCCTTCCAGTTCGACGATAAAGTTCAGGCTCTTATTCACCAGCAGCGGGAACGGGTGGGTGGGGTCGAGGCCGATCGGGGTGATGATCGGCGCGATCTCATCGCGGAAATAGCGGCGTACCCAGGCCTTGAGCTTGGCCGTCCAATGCCGGCGGCGGATGAAGTTGATGTGGTGCTTGGCCAGCTCGGGAAACAGCACGTCGTTCAGAATGGCGTACTGGCGGCCGACCTGCTCATGCACCAGCTCGCTGATCCGCGCCAGCACCTGGTGCGGCTGCAGGCCGTCGGCACCGGCCTGCTCACGGGCGAAGGTGATCTGTTTCTTCAGGCCGGCGACGCGAATTTCGAAGAACTCATCCAGGTTGCTGGAGAAGATCAGCAGAAACTTCAACCGCTCCAACAACGGATAGGACTCATCCAGCGCCTGTTCCAGCACGCGGATATTGAATTTCAGCTGCGACAGCTCGCGGTGGATGTACAGGCTGCTGTCATCCAGGCTCGGCACGCTGATCGGTGCTGGCGCAGGGATCGGCTCCGGCAGCGCCTCCACCGGCGGCGGGACTAGCGCCACCGGCGCCACTACGGTCGGCGCCACTACAGGCAGCGCTTCAAGCAATTCAGTACTGCTGAGTCCTTGGGTATTCATCGCGTCTTCCCTGGGGCTTACTGCCCCCGTTTTAACAGTTCTGCCGCACGGACGGCGAAATAGCTGAGGATGCCATCGGCGCCGGCACGTTTGCAGGCGGTGAGGGATTCCAGAATCACCGCCTCACTCAGCCAGCCGTTCTCGATCGCCGCCATATGCATGGCGTACTCACCGCTCACCTGATAGACAAAGGTCGGCACGCGAAATTCCTCTTTGACCCGCCAGAGGATGTCCAAGTAGGGCATGCCCGGCTTGACCATGACCATGTCCGCGCCTTCGGCCAGATCGGCGGCGACTTCGTGCAAGGCCTCGTTGCCATTGGCCGGGTCCATTTGGTAGGTGGCCTTGTTGCCCTTGCCGAGGTTGGCGGCCGAGCCCACCGCATCGCGGAACGGGCCGTAGTAGGCGCTGGCGTACTTGGCCGAGTAGGCCATGATCCGCACGTTGCTGTGGTCGGCCAGCTCCAGCGCTTCGCGAATGGCCTGAATGCGCCCATCCATCATGTCCGACGGCGCAACCACCTGCGCACCCGCCGCGGCATGCGAGAGGGCCTGCCGGACCAGCGCATCGACGGTGATGTCGTTCTGCACATAGCCCTGCTCGTCGAGGATGCCGTCCTGGCCATGGGTGGTGAACGGGTCGAGCGCCACGTCGCTGATCACCCCCAGCTCCGGGAACCGCTCACGCAACGCGCGGATGGCGCGCTGGGCAATGCCCTCCGGGTTCCAGGCCTCGCTGCCATCCAGGGACTTCTTCTCCAGCGGCGTCACCGGGAACAGCGCCAGCGCCGGAATGCCCAAGGCGACCCAGGCCTGCGCCTCTTGCAGCAGCAGGTCAATCGACAGGCGTTCGACGCCGGGCATCGAGGGTATGGCCTCGCGGCGGTTGTCGCCGTCCAGCACGAAGACCGGCAGGATCAAATCGTCGACCGTCAGGACAGTTTCCCGCACCAGGCGCCGGGAAAAATCGTCACGGCGGTTACGCCGTAGGCGGGTAGCAGGAAACAGACGATTGGCAGGGGTAAAGCTCACGGCAGACTCCAGGGCCCGCGCAGACGGGCGAGTGTGACAGTTATAGGCCGCTATTATGACCAAAGAATGACGACCCGGGCGCCGCTGCGACGGCACGCCGCAGCTATTCTCGGCGCCCGGGGGAATCACGTCGAGAGCCATCGCCAAGCTTTCCCCTGACGCCCAAGCGAGTTAGGCTGCGCGTTCATTTCGCCTCGCAAACTGACGATGCTCCAACAATTCCTGCAGGACTTCGGCTACTTCGCCCTATTTCTCGGCACCTTTTTCGAAGGCGAAACCATCCTGGTTCTCGCCGGCTTTCTCGCGTTCCGCGGTTATATGGACATCAACGCGGTGGTCGCCACGGCCTTTTTCGGTAGCTATGCCGGTGACCAGCTCTGGTACTACCTCGGCCGTAAACACGGGCGCAAACTGCTCGCCCGCAAGCCGCGCTTGCAACTGATGGGGGTCAAGGCGCTGAGCTACGTTCAGCGCCATCCGGATATCTGGGTGCTGAGCTTTCGCTTCGTCTACGGCCTGCGCACCGTGATGCCGGTCGCCATCGGCCTGTCCGGCTACCCGCCATTGCGCTATCTGCTGCTGAACGGCATCGGTGCGGCGGTCTGGGCTGCCGCGCTGGGCTACGCGGCCTTCCACTTCGGCGCGGTGCTGGAGGGGATGCTCGGAAATATCAAACGCTACGAGCTGTGGGTGCTCGGCGGCTTGCTCCTGCTCGGTGCAACCCTCTGGCTGCGCCGGCGTTTGAAGACGCCGAAGCTCTGATCAGGCCGGGTTGCCGGCCCCGCGCCAGCGCTCGGCGAGCAGTTCCAGCGCGATCAGCAGGAAGAAAAAGGCCACGGCGTAAAGGGCGTAATTCCTGGCTCACCCATATCGTTATGCCTGGCCGAAGGCTAGGATTGTGGCAGTGGACCAAGCCCCGCGTTCCTCTGCGGGCGTGGCGTGACAACCTCAGCGGCATTTGACGACTGCCTGCGCCAGGGTGCAGGCAGTGCAATACGGCAACGCCGATCAGCTATTCGCCCCCAGCAGCGGTCTAACTATTTACCCATCTCGGCTAGCCAGGGATGCCCGACCAGGAACTTCCGGCGTGAGGTTCTTGGCCACCAGCCCATCGAGTGACGAGGCGTCGCCATGCACAAAAAAGTTGCTGTAATCCTCTCCGGCTGCGGTGTCTATGACGGCGCCGAAGTCTACGAGAGCGTGATCACCCTGTTACGCCTCGACCAACGTGGTGCCCAGGTGCAGTGCTTCGCACCGAACATCGCCCAGCACCAGGTGATCAACCACCTCAGCGGCGAGGAGATGCCCGAATCACGCAACGTGCTGGTGGAAGCCGCGCGAATTGTCCGCGGCCAGATCAAGGACGTGCGCGAAGCCAAGGTCGAAGATTTCGATGCGTTGATCCTGCCCGGCGGCTTCGGCGCGGCGAAGAACCTCTCCGACTTCGCCAGCCAGGGCGCCCACTGCAGTGTGCAGCCAGACGTGCTGGCGCTGGCCAAAGCGTTCGCCGCCGCGCAAAAACCAGTGGGGCTGATCTGCATCGCCCCGGCACTGGCGGCGAAAATCTATGGCCCCGGTGTGACCTGCACCATCGGCAACGATGTCGACACCGCCGCGGCGCTGAGCGCGATGGGCGCGCAACATGAAGCGTGCACGGTCGGCGAGATCATCGAAGACCCCCAGCACAAACTGGTGAGTACCCCGGCCTATATGCTCGCGCAATCGATCAGCGAGGCCGCCTCCGGTATCAACAAGCTGGTCGACCGCGTGCTCGAACTAACCGTCCCCCAGAGCTGAACTCAGGGTGGGCCGCACCGCGGTGTAACCCAGCAGCGGTGCCGAGAGGCGCCGCCACCCGATAACTCTCGGGGTCGGGTTGCGGCCTTTGTCCCCCATATCGGCTCCGAAGCAGGCCGATCCGGCCAATGTTCGCGGCACTCGCGCCGCGCCTCTGGCCAAGCCAGCGCGCGTGCCGCAGCGTACTAAGCCAACCCCGCCGACGCAGAATCAGCATGCCCAAGCCGCCCTTCGAACTCACCGCAGAACTGCAGCAGGCGGTGAGCAGCTTTTTCCAGCGCATTCCCTTCAACCAGGTGCTCGGTATCCAACTCGGCGAGCTGTCGCCCGAGCGGGTGGTGATGTCTCTACCGATGAAGCCAGAGCTGATCGGCAACTTCGTCCACGGCATTCTGCACGGCGGCGTGATCGCCTCGTTGCTGGATGTGGCCGGCGGTGCCATGGCGCTGATCGGCGCCTTCGAGCGCCATCAACACTTGCCCAGCGCCGAGCGCATGGCGCGGCTGTCCAAACTCGGCACCATCGATTTGCGCATCGACTACCTGCGCCCCGGTCGTGGTCAGCACTTCACCGCGCAGGCCGTGCTGCTGCGCTCAGGCAATAAAGTCGCGGTGGTGCGTTCAGAACTGCATGCCGACGACGGCACCCTGGTGGCGGTCGGTACCGGCACCTATCTCTGTGGTTAAGCCGGGAAACCCGGCCTAGCGGGTTGAGGCTCGGGCCAGACGGGTGAGGATGCGATCCAGCGCATTGGCGAAGGCCTGTTTCTCGCGCTCGCCATAGGGCGCCGGACCGCCACCGACCTGGCCTTGTTCACGCAAATCGGTAAACAGATTACGCACCGCCAGACGCTCGCCCATGTTTCCCGCGTCGAACTCACGCCCGCGCGGATCGAGCGCCGCCACCCCTTTTTTGATCAGCCGATCGGCCAGCGGCACATCGCTGCAGATCACCAGTTCGCCGGGCAGCGCATGCTCGACCAGATAGTCATCGGCGGCATCCGGGCCGCTCGGCACCACGATCAAGCGCACACAGGCGAAGGCCGGCTTGATCTGACTCTGCCCGGCCACCAGCAGCACCTCGAACCGGCGCTTCAAGGCGAACTTGATCAATTGATCCTTGGCGGCCTTCGGGCAGGCATCCGCGTCGATCCAGACTCGCATGGGGAAATTTCCTAGGGGTGTTTGCGCCAACGGGCGAGCAGTATGCCACTGCTCGCCCGCTCAACCTCAGCTGGCGCCGAGCCGCTGACGTTCGGCCAGGCGGCTGGCCGCGGCGGCCTACCTATTACTCAGGTCGACGCCCGCCGCACGGTGGCCAAAAGCGCGGCCGCGCCGACGAACAAGGTGGCGAAGGTCCGATTCATCAGCCGTTGCTGGCCTGGCGTACGCAGCACGCGCAGGACCCGCGCGGCCAAACCGGTGTAACCGGCCATGACGATCAGGTCGACCGTGATCATGGTCACGCCCATGGTCAGGTACTGCGCCAGCAGCGGCGCATGCGGGTCGATAAATTGCGGCAGCACCGCCAACATGAACACCACGGCCTTGGGGTTGCTGACGTTGACCAAAAAGCCCCGCAGCACCAAGGTCAGCGGCCGGCCCAGCGGTCGCTCGGCAGAGCCACTGGCCAGATCGCTGGGCAGCGCACGCCACTGCTTCACCGCCAGATAGACCAGATAGCCCACGCCGAACCACTTGATCAGGCTGAAGGCCAGTGCCGAAGTCGCGAGAATCGCGCCGACCCCGGCCGCGACTATGGCAATCTGCAGAGCCAGGCCCAGTTGCAGGCCGAGGGCATTCCAGTAGCCACGCCAGAAGCCGTATTGCAGGCCACAGGACATCGAGGCAATCGCGCCGGCACCCGGCGACAGGCTGATCACCCAACAGGCAACGAAGAAGGCGAGCCAGGTCTCTAGCAGCATGACGCTGACCTCAGGAAATTTGCGAAGGGACGTTTACCTTACGCCGCCCCGCGCCGGCTGACTAGCAGCCGGAACGGACGGTCGTCAGCCTCTGCGCGGATCAGGCGTCCGGGCCGTGCTTGCGCAGATGTACCGGTTCACTTTGCTTGGCTTTGCCGGTGCGCATGCGGATATTGATCGCTTCCACCGCCAGCGAGAAGGCCATGGCGAAGTAGACGTAACCCTTGGGTACATGCACCTCGAACGCCTCGGCGATCAGCACGGTGCCGACTACGATCAGGAACGACAGCGCGAGCATTTTCAGCGACGGATGCCTGTCGATGTAAGCGCTGATGGTGCCGGCCGCCAGCATCATCACGCCGACCGAAATCACGATCGCCGCAATCATCACCGGTACGTTCTGCACCAGGCCGACCGCGGTGATCACCGAGTCGAGGGAGAAGATGATATCGATGATCGCGATCTGCGTGATGATCCCCATAAAGCCATAGGCCTTGCCGCCCGCCTGCTGCGCCTCCTCGGCGCCTTCCAGGCCGTGGTAGATCTCCGCGGTGCTCTTGAACAGCAGGAACAAGCCGCCGAAGAACAGGATCAGGTCACGCCCGGAAATCCCCTGCTCCAGTGCCGTGAACAAATCACTGGTCAGGCGCATGACCCAGGTGATCGAGAGCAACAGCAGAATCCGCGTACCCATCGCCAGGGCCAAGCCGAAGAAACGCGCCCTGGCTTGCTGCTGCAGCGGCAGACGGCTGACCAGAATCGAGATGAAGATAATGTTGTCGATGCCGAGGACGATTTCCAAAGCCGTCAGGGTCAGAAAGGCGACCCAGATCTCCGGGCTCATTAGCCATTCCATGCGTATGCCTCAATAAAGGGGGGGGGTGAGTAAGAGCCTGTTCAAGATCGTCGCGAGCGCAGGTCAGGCAAGGCGAAAACAGGCGAGGAAGCGGAATTTACGCGTGGTAAATGAGCATTCCGAGCCGGTTTTCAACGCAGCATGGCCAAGCGCAGCAGATATTGAACAGGTTCTAAGGGTTAATCGACCTGGGCCAACTGTTGTTCCAGGCTTTCCAAGTGTTCCAGCGCCGCCATCCAGGCCTCTTCCAGCTCGCTTTCGCGGACTTTCAGTTTGGCCTGCTCGGCGAGCAAGTCCCGCAGTTCGTCTTTGCGCGCCGCTTCGTAGATCGCCGCATCGCCGAGGCGGGTTTCCAGGCTGGCGAGCCGTGCATGCAGGACACCGAGCTCCTTCTCCAGCTTCTCGGCCTCACGCTTATACGGAGCCAACTGCTGACGCAGCGCCGCCGCGGCCTGGCGCTGGGCGCGCTTGTCGGTCTTGTCCGCCGCCGGTACCGCCGAACTGGCCGGCGCCTGACGCGCGCGATAGTCAACCAACCAGCGCGCATAGTCTTCGAGGTCGCCCTCGAATTCCTGGATGCGCCCATCGGCGACCAGCAGGAACTCATCGGTGGTGCTTTTCAGCAGATGACGGTCGTGGGAAACCACCAGCACCGCCCCGGCAAAGTCCTGCAGGGCCATGGTCAGTGCCAGGCGCATTTCCAGGTCGAGGTGGTTGGTCGGTTCATCCAGCAGCAACAGGTTGGGTTTGCCCCAGGCGATCAAGGCCAGGGCCAGCCGCGCCTTCTCGCCGCCGGAGAAATTCAGCACCGGCTCATCGCAACGCGGGCCGCGGAAATCGAAACCACCGAGAAAATCCCGCAGCGTCTGCTCACGCTCGGTCGGCGCCAGGCGTTGCAGGTGCAGCAGCGGGCTGGCCTTATCGTCGAGCGAGTCCAATTGATGCTGGGCGAAATAGCCGACCACCAGATTTTCGCCGCGCACCAACCGGCCGCTGAGCGGCTCCAGTTCACCGGCCAGGGTCTTGATCAGGGTCGATTTACCCGCGCCGTTGGGGCCGAGCAAGCCGATCCGCGCACCGGGTGCCAAGCCCAGTTTGACCTTCTCCAAGACTGCTCTCTCGCCATAGCCGAGACGGCCTTCGGCCAGATCGAGCAGCGGGCTGGAAATTTTATCCGCCTCGCGGAAGGTGAAATCGAACGGCGAATCGACATGCGCCGGCGCCAGCTCTTCCAGCCGCTCCAGTGCCTTGATCCGGCTCTGCGCCTGGCGGGCCTTGGTCGCTTGCGCCTTGAAGCGCGCGATGAATTTCTCCATGTGCGCACGCTGCGCCTGCTGCTTGTCGAAGGCCTGCTGTTGCTGCGCCAAGCGTTCGGCACGGGCCCGCTCGAAGGCCGAGTAGCCGCCGCGATAGAGCGTCAGCTTGCGCTGCTCGACATGCGCGATGTGATCGACCACGGCATCGAGAAAATCTCGGTCATGGGAGATCAGCAGCAAAGTGCCGGGATAGCTTTTCAGCCAGTCCTCTAACCACAAGATCGCATCGAGATCCAAGTGGTTGGTCGGCTCATCCAGTAGCAACAGGTCCGACGGACACATCAGCGCTTGCGCCAGGTTCAGGCGCATCCGCCAGCCACCGGAGAAGCTGCCGACCTGGCGATCCATCTGCTCGTTGCTGAAGCCAAGGCCGGCCAGCAATTTGCGCGCGCGCGCATCGGCGGTGTAACCGTCGGCGCTGTCCAGTTCCGCATGCAGGCGCGCTTGCGCGGCACCATCATGGGCGGCTTCCGCTGCGGCCAAATCACGCTGTACTTGGCGCAGGCGAATGTCGCCATCGAGCACGTAATCCACCGCCACGCGCTCGAGGGTATCGACCTCTTGGCGCATATGGGCGATCCGCCAATCGGCGGGCAGCTGACAATCGCCGGAGTCCGGGCTCAGCTCGCCACGCAGCAGGGCGAATAGGCTGGATTTACCGGCGCCGTTAGCGCCGATCAGGCCGGCTTTTTGACCGGCGTGCAGGGTCAGCTCGGCGTCTTCTAACAAACGCTGCGGACCACGCTGTAGAGTGAGGTTTTGTAGTCGAATCATAATGGCGGCGGAGTCTATCAGCTTCGCCCACGCATCGCCCGGAAAGCACCATGCCCTCTGACCTGTGGAGTTTTACCATTCGTGTCTACGCCCGCCCCGGAGTCGAGCAGGCCTGCCTGCAGTTGCAACAGGCGGGCGCGGATGTCTGCCTGCTGCTCTGCGGTGCCTGGCTCGGCCAGCGCGAAGTGAGCTGTACCGCAGAACGTCTGCAACAGCTAACGGCGCTGGCTCAACCCTGGCAAAGCACGGTGATCATGCCACTGCGGCAATTGCGCCAAGGCTGGCGCGCAGCGGCCACTGTGGATAGCGCGTTGGCCACGCTGCGTGAACAGCTGAAGGGCTTGGAATTGGCAGCCGAACAGCAACTGCTGCTGAGGCTGGAGGCTGCGGCGCAGATCTGGCCGACGGGTGATGCCAAGGACTTGTCGGCTTGGCTGAGCGGCCTCGCTGCGCAAGCTGGAGAGCAAGGCCGCGACGCGCTGCAGGTGCTGCGCGTCGCGGTCAGCCAAGCTTAGGACGCGCTGCTCGGTGCACTACCGCCATTGCTGGCCGGGGTGGCCACTGCGGCTGGCGCCGCTGGAGCAGCCGGTTTAACCGGTGCCACACTGGCTGCCGGCGTGGCGACGGCGGGCTTGGCCGCCACAGGTTTTGCCACAGCCGGCTTAGCTGCAGTCGGTTTAGCCGCAACTTTGACTGCCGGCTGAGTGGCGGCTTTAGCCACTGGCTTGCTCGCAGCTTTCACTGGCGCTTTTGCCGCAGCCGGTTTAGCCGCTGCTGGCTTAGCCGGAGCTTTTGCCGGTGCTTTAGCAGCGGGCTTCGCAGTCGGTTCCACGGCAGGCTTGGCGCTGCTAGCGGCGACTGGCTTCTTCACCGCCGGCGAGGCGGCCGGTTTTGTCGCGGGCTTCGCAGCAGGTCTGCTCGCAACCTTGGCCGGAGCTTTTGCCGCTGCAACTTTAACCGGCGCTTTGCTCGCCAGTGGCTTGGCCGCAGGTTTAGCGCCAACAATTGGTTTTGGCTTAGCGGCACGGCTGCTGAGAACCTTGCTCACCGCTTCCTTAACCTTGCCGACCCCCTGAGCCAGCTTCAGGCTTTCCTGAGCGTCGCGCTTGAGCTGGACGATATAGCCACGGGTCTCGGTTTGGCGAGCCTTGAGACTGTCGAGCAACTCTTCTAGCTCGGCAACCGCCGCCTTGGCTTTGGCTTGCGCTTTGGCCTTACCGGCCGCGGCGGCATCCTGCAGTTTGCTGCGGGCGTTGTGCAACTTTTCTTGGGCTTTGCCGCGCTGTTTCTCCAGCTTGGCCAGCAGTTTTTCTGCATCGACCAACGCCTGGGAACAAGCACTTTCGAGATGTTCGAGCAGGCTCTGAGAAAGCTGCTGCAGCAGATGCAAGGGAGTAGTAACCGACTTCTTATTGGCCGACATAACGCGCCTCCTGGCGAACGTAGGTGCGGCCCATACTAGCCCCCCGATTCGCCGCTCGCCAGTTCCGCCATTCAGCTGCCACAGATGACTGGCATAATCGCCGGCCAGCGCAGATCGCGCGATCAGGGCGCCGAGGCGCTTTCTCGCCACCGAAAAAGCTCAAGCCGAGGTGCGCGAATTGCCTGGCAGCGTGCTGCGCATCGAGTTACAGCGCGAACACGGCGACAAGCCAACGGCAACCAGCAAAGTGCAGGTACTTTATGTCGGCCGCTTGGCCGATGACAGCGTGTTCGATGAGAGTGCCGAACCACAGTGGCTCCGCCTGGACAGTGCGATCACGGGTTGGCGCACAGCGCTGCAAGAGATGCTAATCGACGCGAAGTGGCGCCTGGTGACTACGTCAACCCGGGCCTAGGGTGCCGAAGGCACTGGCGATCCGATCCCGTCCTATGCGCCACGGGTATTCGAACTGGAGTTGCTCGGAACCGCCGACTGAGCAGCGGTTCCGCCAACGGCCATTCAGACGGCTGGAACAGTCTGTTGTTGATGCGCGTTGTGCAGGACTTCGATCAGGCAATCTTCCAACTCGAAGCGCTCATGCAAGAGCTGACCGAGACGCTCGAGCTCGGCCCCCAAAGACACGCTGTCGCGGCAGTCGCCGTTATCGCAACGGTCGTTGAACGACAGCGCGGCTTCGGTGATGGCTTCAATCCGTGGATAGATCTGCTTGGCCAACTCGAGCCCCCGCTGATCGCCGAAGGCTTTCGCCTCGCCGGTCAGTTGTTCGTAGACCTCAAAGTGTCCGGCCGAGACATAGTCGACCAGCACCTCACAGAACCTCAGTAGGACTTGCGCATTGGCGGCAGGCGGCTGCGGACTGTCGTTGAGAACATCGTAGGCGCGCACCAGTTCATGGCGCTCTTGCAACCAACGGTCGATTAGCAGATGAACCCCACCCCAGCGTTCTTGGGCGTTCTGGCAGCTCTCGAGCATGATGACCTCACTTCCCTTATCGATAATGCTGTTATACGTCTGCTCCGCGACGATTTTTTGTCAATCGGTGCTTGGTCCTGGGAAGGCAACGCCGAAACGGCAATATTCCGGCGGCACGTGCAGGCCAGATTAAGCTCGCCAGACAGCGCCTTCAAGGCACCCGCGGAGAAGAATTCATACGAGCGTTTAATCGGCACCCCGCACACGGCTTGGCTTGCAGAAACTCAACCGAATCGACCCACGTCCAACACCGCAGTGCGGCGGGCCTGCGGCTTCAGGATAACGCGCCCGCCCGCGAGCGCAATGGCCCTGCACCTGCTCAAGCGCGCCGGAGCAATTGGAACAAGGCGAACACGAGCATGCCGGCGAAGGCCAGCAAGCTCCACTCTGGAATGCTCATACCAAACAGTGTCCAGCTGACTTCGGCGCAATCGGCGGAGCCGTGCAGCACCAGGCGCACGATATCCTGAAACGGCAGGGCTTCCATCATGTAATCCAGGCTCGGCAGACAGGCCGGCAATTCCTCGGCCGGGACGTTCTGCAGCCACACCTGACGCCCAGCAGTCGCTGCACCCGCCAGCGCACTGAGCAGTGCCAATACCGAATAGGTCCGCACCCCGGTCCGCCCGGGCGCATGCAGTGCGGCAATCAGGCAGATCACTCCGAAAGCCATTACGCAGACGCGCTGCACGATGCACAGCGGGCAAGGTTCGAGCCCCAGCACATGCTCCAGATACAGCGCCCCGCCCATCAAGGCGACGCAAGCAAGAAAGGCGAGAAGAAACAACGAACGCGGACTGGCCAGCGGCATGACGACTCCAATGGAGGCAGGGAAAGGCGGTTACGGTAGTGGAAAGCGCCAGGGGCTTACAAGCCAAGCCGCTCGGCCAGAGGGGGCAGCCATCCGGCGCAAGCCACCATGCGTCAGTTACCTTAGGCACTTTGGCTCAGCCGGCGCGAACCTGCCGGATCACTCGCAGAGCGCAAACACTCTGGCGTTCCGCGGGCCAGGCGCTCTGCGACGCAACGCCCGATCGAGTCCCACAAGCACCGAGACACTACAGCGCAGGCACAAGGTGGATTGCCGTGGCAGCGCGCTCCACCTCCAGCACTTCAGACGCGCACCGGCTCCGGCAAGGGCAAGAGCGGCAAACGCTGATCCAGCAGGCCGAGACCTTCCTGAAACAGCTGATTGCTGCGTTCGACTTCGCCCTGCTGAGCCAGCAACCGAGCCAGTTCCGCGCAGGCTTGCGGGTCGCGCGCAAAGCTCAGGCTGCTCTCGAAGTATTTCTTGGCCTTGTCCCACAGGTGGTTCTGCAGGCACAGACGACCGAGACTCAGCAGCAGGCCGGCATCACTGGGTTGCTGTTTCAGCCAGCTTTCGGCCGTTTGCAGCTGGCGCGCCGGGTCACGACCACGCACCAGACCATAGAGACCCGCCAGGCGGCTGTCGTAGTTGCGCTGCAATGCAGTGCGCAGCACTTCTTCGGCCTCTTCCTGGGCACCTAAGGCCCGCAACTGTTCGGCATACACGGCAATCAGCTGCGGCTCGCCGCGTTGCGCCTTGGACAGCTGCTGCCAGGCCTGCGTCAGCGGCTGGAGCGCCGTTTCACCGCCGTTCAAACCATCCTGCCCGGCAGTCACCAGCCGCGCGCTCCAGGCTTGGCGTTCGAGCGCCACCAACTCGGACTCCGCTAGCGCCTTGTCCTTACGCAACTCCGGCAACAAGGCAAGCAGTGCCGACCAGTCGCCGCGCTGCCGATACAGCTGCTGCAGCTGGCGCAGCACTTGTCGATGATGGGGATGGCGCTCACGCATGACCTGCAAGGTTTCCAGCGCCGCATCGGCCTGCCCGCGCGCCTTCTGCAGCTCGGCATGGGCCAAGGCAATGGCCAGCTCGGCCTGCGGCTGGCGTTCCAGGGCCCGCTCCAACAGTGCATCGCTGTCTTCATGCTGGCCCAGTTCATTGGCCGCCCGCGCAGCACCGAGGTAATAGGTCAGCGGCTGCCGCTCGCCTTCTGCGGCCCGCTGCAAGTGCCGCATGGCACGAGCCCAGCGACCTTCGGCGAGATCCAGCAGGCCCTGCTGCGCCGCCAGTTGCACACGGCGATTACGATTGCGACGCGACCAGGGATTGACCACGCCCCCCGAGACAAACACCAGGCCGAACAGCCCGCGCACGCCGTAAACCAACAGCCAGAGCAGCGCCACCACTGCCACTGCCGCCCATAGGCTCGACTCGTAGCGGAAGCCCTTATAGGCGATCAGCACATAGCCCGCGTGCTCGGCGATCGCCAAACCAAGCAACGCCGCCGCAGCGATGAACACGAGGAGAATCAGCAACAGACGCTTCATGGACTGGCTTCCTCCAGCTCGTCGCTCGTGGGCTGCTGCAAAGCTTTTGCCGGCGCCTGGCGCTGTTGCAGATAGGCTTGCACCGCGCTCAACGCGGGAGCCAGATCCGGCATCTCGACGGCCACCGGCTGGCTGCTCAGCTCGTCGATGCGCGCAAGCAGGGCCTGACTATCCGGGTTGTCCTGATTGAAATGACTCGCCAGCACGCTGCGCGCTTGCTTCAGCGCCTGCTGATAAACCTCTGGCTGACCGTTCAACGCGGCCCACTGCGCTTGCTCCAGCGCCAGCGTCAGCGCCAGGCGGACCTGCGTCAGGCTCTGGCCGGCCAGCAGCGGACGGATGTTCCGGTCGGCATTGAAGTCGATGCGGATGTAACGCGAAATCTTTTCCCACCACTGCGCCCAACGGCTGCTGCCATCGCCTTCGGCGGCCAGCCCGAGCTGCTCGCCAGTGCTGGCGAACACCGGCGCCAGGGCACTCAGTTGCGCGGCCTGGGCGCGCAACGCGCCAAGCTGCAGGAACAGCCCGGTGCGATCCAGGGCCGCCAGGCTACGCAAGGCTGCCAGGCTCTTCGCCAGTTGCTCACGGGCCGCGAAGGCGGCAGGGTCATCCTGATCGCGGAGAATCTCATCGGCGCCCTGCACCAGCACCTTGGCGCTATTGATGTCCTGCAGCGCCGACAGGCGCAGACTGGCCAGGCGCAGCAGGTGTTCGGCTTCGGCCAGCCGCCAGTCCTGACGGCTGGCGCCGAGCACGCTTTCGAGGCGCTGGCTCAAGTGCTGTTGATCGCCCTGCAACTGGGCCAGCAGACGTCGGCGGGCCTCCAGCTCCTCGGGCAACGGCAGCTCGGCCAGGCGTGCAGCCAGGCTTTGCTCACGCAGGGTCAGCGCCTGAGTCTGGCCACGAGCATCCTCCAGCTGGGCGAGTTGCTCCTGGTCATGCGCCTGCAAGCTACGCACCTGCCACAAGCCCCAGCCGCCAGCCGCCACGCCCGCGGCGCCGAGAAACAGGGCCAGCACGGCCAGACCATTACCCCGGCGCGTGGGGGCTGTGGCAGTCGAAGTGGGCGCATCAAGCGCGGGCTGGGTAGCGTCTTTCGGGGAGGTTGCTTCGCTCACGTATCCTTCCTGTGTCTTAGGCTCGGGGCAGGCGCGGACTGCGTCCGCAAGGCTGCCAGCAACGCCGCGGCACTCGCGCCACGACAGTCCACAACCGTTCGAGCGCCGGCGGCGCGCGCCAACTCGGCGACCCGCGGGCTCGGTACAAACAAGGGCAGTCGCGCCAGCTCGGGCCAGGCATCCGCAGCCAGCTGGCGCAGGCGCGCAAACCCCTCGCCACTGCTGACCACCAGGCCATTCAAACGCTCCGCGGCGACCCGCTCCAGCAGGGCTGCCGCCGGGTAGTCCGGCAGGCGACGCCGATAGAGTTGCAAATAATCGACCGTCACACCTTGGCCGCGCAAGCACTCGGCAAGGGTTTCTCGGCCACCTTCGCCACGCAGGATCAGCACCCGTGGCGTAGGTACCGCCAAGGCCGCGCGCAACTGCGGCAGCGCCAGCAGGGCCTCGCTGTCGTCACCGCCTGAAGGGCAGGTCACGGGCAAGCCGTAGTCTTCGAGAATCTGCGCCGTGGCGGCGCCGACGCTGAACCACGGCTGATCCGCCAAGGGCTGCGGCCAGTAACGGTCGAGCAGCTCAAGCCCCAAACGCGCGGCCGGCTTGCTGACCACGATCACCGCGCAATAGCGATCCAAATCGAGGATGGTCGCACGCTGCTGCGGGGTCTCCGCCAACGGCTCGATTTCCAGGAGTGGCAGGCTGCTGCTGAAGATCGCCTGCTCGGCCAGGCTGGCGGCCAGCGCCGCGCACTCCTCGGCGGGACGGGTCAACAGCAACCGCCAGGCGGTCACGGGTGATCGACCTCGCCGTAGACGCCCTCGAGGATGGCCGCCGCGCCCTGCGCCAAGAGGTCTTCGGCGACCCGCACACCCAACTCTTCCGGCTCGGCAAGCGAGCCACGGGCTTCGGCGCGCAGGAGCAGGCCACCATCCGGCTGGCCGACCAAACCGCGCAGCCACAGCTGTTCGCCGTCCAGCTCGGCGTAGCAGGCGATCGGCACCTGACAGCCACCGTTGAGGCGCTTGTTCAGCGCGCGCTCGGCGCTCACCCGCAGGGCGGTCTCGCGATGGTGCAAGGGCGCCAGCAGGGCCTGAATCTCGCTGTCTGCGCTGCGGCATTCGATGCCGACCGCGCCCTGGCCGCCCGCCGGCAGGCTGTCGAGCACACTGATACTGGAACGGATACGCTCGCCAAACCCGAGGCGAATCAGGCCCGCCGCGGCGAGGATGATGGCGTCGTACTCATCGGCATCCAGCTTGGCCAGCCGGGTGTTGACGTTGCCACGCAGGAAACGAATCTGCAGATCCGGCCGCAACGCCAGCAGTTGAGTCTGGCGACGCAAGCTGGAGGTGCCGACCACGCTGCCGACCGGTAGTGCCGCCAGGCTGTCGTAGCGATTGGAGACGAAGGCATCGCGCGGGTCTTCGCGCTCGCAGATGCAATAGAGACCGAGACCTTCTGGGAAGTCCATCGGCACGTCTTTCATCGAATGCACGGCGATGTCCGCTTCATGCTCCAGCAGTGCGGTTTCCAGTTCTTTAACGAATAGGCCTTTGCCGCCAATTTTCGACAACGGCGAGTCGAGCAGCTTGTCGCCGCGACTGACCATCGGCACCAGGCTGACGTTCAGCCCCGGGTGAAATGCTTCTAGACGTGCTTTGACGTACTCGGCCTGCCAGAGGGCCAAGGCACTTTTGCGGGTGGCAATGCGGATTTCGCGGGGCGGCATGGCGACTCTCGAACGTAGGGAACCTACCTATCTTAAGTCAGCCCGGCGGGTGACGCACGATCAGAGGTTGTTCATCAGCTTGCGCACGCCGGCCACATGCCGGCGGCTGACGATCAGCGCATCGCCGTTAAGGCCTTTGAGGAACAGCTGGAAATGCCCGAGCGGCGTGCGTTGCAGGCGCTCGATGCGCTCGCGGGCGACCAGGGCATTGCGATGGATACGCACGAAACGCTCACCGAATTCGTCTTCCAACGCCTTCAGCGGTTCATCCAGCAACACTTCGCCGCCTTCATGGCGCAAGGTGACGTATTTGTGGTCGGCGATAAAGAAGATCACCTGATCCAACGGAATCAGCTCGATACCTTTGCGGGTGCGCGCGCTGATATGGCTGCGCGGGCCGTTGCCGCTTTCTGCCGCCGGCCGAGTCAACGCCACCAGCTGCACGCGGTTGGGCCGCTCGGCCTTCTTCAAGGCCTCGATCAAGCTTTCCGGGCGCACCGGCTTGACCAAATAGCCGACCGCACTGACCTGAAACGCCTCGATCGCAAACTCATCGTGGGCGGTGCAAAAGATCACCGCCGGCGGTGCCTCGCGCTCGCAGAGTTTGGCCGCCACTTGCAAACCATCCAGCCCCGGCATGCGGATATCGAGTAACACCACATCGGGTTTCAGGCTGTCGATCAGCGTCAACGCCTCTTCGCCATTGCTGGCGCTGGGCTCCAGGACACGATAGCCATCGAGCTCACTGACCATTCGGCTCAGGCGCTCACGGGCGAGGGGTTCATCATCGACGATCAGGACGTTCATATTGCGCTGGCTTCCTGCGTAGGTCTCGCACAAGGATAGCGTAGACAGGTGAAGTGGCGCCCGTCACGGCGCTCCACGCTGAGACTCGCGCGCGAGCCAAAAAGTGCCGCGAGACGCGCATCTATATTCACCAACGCCTGCTGAGTACCCCGCGAGGGTTTTTGCTCACCGCCCTCGTCATAGGGATTGCTGACACACAGCTGGAACACCCCCTCGTTATAGTCGGCCTCAACCCGCACCATGCCCCCCTCGATGCGCGGCTGAATGCCATAGATCAAGGCATTCTCCAGCAGCGGCTGCAAGGTCAGTTGCGGGATCGGCAAATCTTCCGGCACCCCCGCCACCAGCCACTCCAGCTGGAGACGCTCGCCCAGGCGATAGTGCTCGATCGACAGGTAACGTTTGCTCAGCTCCAACTCCTCACTCCACGGCACCAGGCTGCCGGGCTTGGCCAGGCTGGCGCGAAACAGATCGGACAGATCCAGCACCGCCTGCTCGGCCTTATAGGGATCGATCACCACCAGGCTGGCGATGCTGTTCAAGCTGTTAAACAAGAAATGGGGGCGGATCCGCGCTTGCAACGACTCGATGCGCGCCTTGAGCTCCGCCTGTTGCTGCCGACGCCATTGGCTCTGCAGATAGAAATAGCGTAGCAGCAGCGCCGACATGATCAGGCTGATCAGTGCATGACGCAGGTACAGGTTGACCTCGCCACTGCGCGGCAAGGGTCCGCCCAGATCGTAATAATCGGCGACCGCGGTGCAGCCCAGCGCCAGCCCGACCACGATCAGGCAACACAGAATGCCCGCAATGGCGGCGGGCAATCGCGCCAGCAACGGTCGTAGGCGGCAGAGCAAGGCGGCCGAGAGCAGCACTATCCACTGCACGAACAGGGAGGTCAGGGCCAAGCGCACCCAGTTGAACCCCGGCTGCATCGGCTCGGCCAGCACCAGCACCAGCACCAGCAGCTCGGCGAGCAGCACCAGCACCAGCAAGGCTTCGGGCAGGCACAGCTCGGGCAGGAAGAATTCGCCATGGGCGGCCGTGTTGTTGTTATTTTTGAACCAGTCGATACGCATCGGCACAGTTTCCGTGGAGGCCGGCATGACGGCAAGCGAGCTCGCGCCGCTCGAGCTAAATAAAGCACTGAAAAGCCGGGCAGCACGAAAAACTGTGACCGGCGCAACAGTGCCCCGTCAGCCAGGCGCGGCGCAAGACGACAAAGCGCCGCGGCGAATTTGCCTTTTACCCTGTTATTATCGACACACTTTGTCCGCCATGCAGGCCGCCCCTCGCGGCCCGCCCGTTTTTGCGCATCAGCCGAGCGAATCCCATGAGCATTGAGAAGACCAACCAATCCTGGGGCGGCCGCTTCAGCGAGCCCGTCGACGCCTTCGTCGCCCGCTTCACCGCCTCCGTCAACTTCGACCAGCGCCTCTACCGCCACGACATCATGGGCTCCATCGCCCACGCCAGCATGCTGGCCAAGGTCGGCGTACTGACCATGGAAGAGCGCGATGCCATCGAGGCCGGCCTCCAACAGATCCAGGCCGAAATCGAGGCCGGCAGCTTCGACTGGCGCGTCGATCTGGAAGACGTGCACATGAATATCGAAGCGCGCCTGACCGACCGTATCGGCGTCACCGGCAAGAAACTGCACACCGGCCGCAGCCGCAATGACCAGGTCGCCACCGACATCCGCCTGTGGCTGCGTGACGAGATCGACCTGATCCTGGGTGAAATCACCCGCCTGCAGCAGGGGCTGCTGGAACAGGCCGAGCGCGAAGCGGCAACCATCATGCCCGGCTTCACCCACCTGCAAACCGCCCAGCCCGTCACCTTCGGCCATCACCTGCTGGCCTGGTTCGAGATGCTCTCGCGTGACTACGAGCGCCTGGTCGATTGCCGCAAACGCACCAACCGTATGCCGCTCGGTTCCGCCGCCTTGGCGGGCACCACCTACCCGATCCAGCGCGAGATCACCGCTGAACTTCTCGGTTTCGACGCCGTTGGCGGCAACTCCCTCGATGGCGTCTCGGATCGCGACTTCGCCATCGAGTTCTGCGCCGCCGCGAGCCTGGCGATGATGCACCTGTCGCGTTTCTCCGAAGAGCTGGTGCTCTGGACCAGCGCGCAGTTCCAATTCATCGACCTGCCGGATCGCTTCTGCACCGGCAGCTCGATCATGCCGCAAAAGAAAAACCCCGACGTGCCGGAGCTGGTGCGCGGCAAATCCGGTCGCGTGTTCGGCGCGCTGATGGGCCTGCTAACCCTGATGAAAGGCCAGCCGCTGGCCTACAACAAGGACAACCAGGAAGACAAGGAGCCGCTGTTCGACGCCGCCGATACCCTGCGCGACAGCCTGCGCGCCTTCGCCGACATGATCCCGGCGCTCAAACCCAAGCACGCCAGCATGCGCGAAGCGGCCCTGCGCGGCTTCTCCACCGCCACCGACCTGGCCGACTACCTGGTACGCAAAGGCCTGCCCTTCCGCGATTGCCACGAAATAGTCGGCCATGCGGTGAAGTACGGCGTGGAGTCCGGCAAAGACCTGGCCGAGATGAGCCTGGAAGAACTGCGCAAATTCAGCGACCAGATCGATCAGGATGTGTTTGCCGTGCTGACCCTGGAAGGCTCGGTGAATGCCCGCGACCATATCGGCGGCACCGCGCCGAACCAGGTAAGGGCGGCGGTGGTATGCGGTAAAGAGTTACTGGCCGGCCGTTAACCTGACACCCTACGCCCAGCTAATCCGTACGGTGCAATGAGCAACAGGCATTGCACCGTATAACCACCCCTTACTTGCCGCCGCGCGCCTTCGCCAAAAACCCCGCCATCTCGGCAGCCCTGTCCGCCGCCACCCGCTGCACATGCGGGCTCTGGTTGAGCAGAGCGAACAACGCTTCGGCTGCTGGAAAGTCGGCCAGCAGGTCGATTTCAAACATCTTCTTCGCCACCGTACAGGCCAGATCGAAGCTGTAGAGGAAGTAGATATCCGCCAGGCTAAAACGCTCGCCGGCCGCATAGGGACCGAACTTGCCGTGGCGCTTGAGGGTGGCGACCCCCGCCAGCAGATCGCCTTTGGCCTTGGCCTTGATCGCCTCATCGACCCGTCCACCGAAGAACACTTCGAGGTAGCAGGCGCGCGCCGGCAGCTCGATATACAGCTCGATCTCGCGCATCAATGAGCGCACATAGGCGCGCGCGTCAGGCTCGGCCGGCAGCAGGGATTGGCCAGCCTGGCGGTCTTCCAGGTAATCGAGGATCACGCTGGTTTCGTTGATAAAGCCCTGCTCAGTCTGCAACACCGGCACCTTGCCGCGCGGGCTGATGGCGAGGAACTCGTCGCTCTGGCCGCCATGGACGTGGACCACTTCGAAGGGCACGCCCTTCTCCAGCAGCGCCAGTTTGACCATGTTGAAGTAGTTGCTGACCGCGAAGCCGTAGAGCTTGAGCATGGGAACCTCCGATCCGTGTGGGGTGGGCGTGCGTTCTTAGAAGCTGTTCACGATCCAAGCGAGCGAAGGTCAGGCAAGGCAAAAACAGGCGAAGAAGCGCAGTTTACGAACTGTAAATGAGCATTCTGAGCCTGTTTTTAACGCAGCATCACCGATGCGCAGCGGATCGTGAACAGCTTCTTATAAACCGACGTCGTGCTGGCGCCCAGCAGCATCAGAGCCGTGAATGCTCGCGCCACAGCATCCAGCTGCCGCTCGTGGCAAACTGCCGGTTCATTCCGCAGGAGTCCGCCCATGAGCGAGCACGATGAGAGCGAAGAAGCCTTCGCCGAAGCTACCCTGACCCAGGCCATCGAGAACCAGATCGAGACCGATAACCCGCCGGCGGCCAAAGCCATCTTCAATAAACTGACCCTGGTCGGCTACCCGCGCGAAGAGATCCTGCAATTGATGGCGCTGGTGCTGGCCCACGAAATCGACGCCATGCTGGACGAGGATCGCCCCTTCGACAGCGCCTGGTATGAGCAAGCCTTGCGTGCGCTACCGGGACTGCCGGAAGAGTCCTGAGAGTCTGGCCCAACAGCCTACGGTCTTATTCAGCGTAACGGCCGCTATCGGCATCTTGCAACCTGGCGGCAGTCGCAAAATCCAACACAACGAGCGACTCCTCGCTACACTGGCAAAACCCCCTGCCCGATGCTGACGGGGCTACTCCAGCCGGACATCGCGGATGGCCGGCGTACTACTACAAGAGCCTGGAGCGAACATGTCCTTTACCCCTGAGCTGATTGCCGAACTGGAAATTCTTGCGCTGTTCAACCTGGCCAACACCCTGGAGGGTCTCAAGGTTCATCAGAATGCCTCACCCGAGGCGGCTGCCGCCGCGCAACGACTGCACGATAAAGGTCTGATCACCCAGCGGGACGGCGGTTACCTGACCAGCCTCGGCCTGGATGCCGCAGAGCATGCGCAAGGCCTGTTGACCATTCTGGCGGTCGAAGAACCCGCCTAAACGCCACCCATCTCCCGTCGTCGCAGCCCTCAAGCTGCCGGCGACGCGGGCGCTAGTAGACCCTGCCAGCGGTATTCGTGGGCCAATAGCCTTAATGAGTTGGCGATGACGCGCACCCAGGAACTGCTGGAGTTGCGCAAGAACTGCGACCCGCTCGAAGCCTGAGCCACGGTGCCGAGGCGCACTCTTCCTGATCGACCCGGCACGCTTCAGCGGCGGCGACCGTGAGGCGCGGCTGACCTCCGACGACGGCGACACCACCCAGCACTATCTGCTGCCCGACGAGCTTTACCGCACCGACTCCGGCTGCCTCAACGGCTGTATTCACCGGCGGCTTGCGGCTGATACTCGACCGCCAGCAGGGTCAGTTTGATCAGCTTGCCCGCGGGCGTCGGCCAATCGATATGCTGGCCAACCGTCAGGCCGAGCAGCGCGCTACCGACGGGCGCGAGGATCGACACCGTACCGTCGCTGCCGGAGTCCTGCGGGTAGACCAGGGTCAGGTGGTATTCCCTGCCGTTGCCTTCGTCGCGGCAAAACACCCGCGAATTCATCGTCACCACACCCGCCGGCACTTCGTCGTGACCGACCACCTGGGCGCGCGCCAGTTCCTGTTCCAGGGCCTCGGCGCCGGGGCCGAAATCTTCCAAGCTCTCGAGCAAACGCTCCAGGCGCTGCAAGTCCAGACGGGTGATAGTGATCGACGGTGTGCTCATGATGGCGGCGACTCTCCTGACGACGGACGCAGAAAAAGCAAAACCCCGACCGAAGACGGGGTTTTGACGAACCTCGGCTGGGCGAGGTGTAGGCCGACCGTATCACAGCCGAACAAATAAACAAGACTGGTTGTGGTCAGCCCCCACTCAGCGGCGACGGACGCACACGGGTCTGTGCGACCCGGCAGATTTCCCGCCGGCGGCCGTTGTCGGCCGCCCTCCATTCGCGGATTTCCGCGAGCAGGCGACCGCAGCCGATGCAGATGTCCTGCTCGTCCAGGCAACACTTGCGGCGGCAGGGCGAGGCCACCGCCTCATCCGCCGCTGGCGCCGTAACGCTCACCGCTGCCGCTGTCATGGCGGAATCAGAGCTCTTCAAACTCAAGCGCCTCGCCCGCCTGTTCCAGAGCAATACGCGCCAACATCTCACCCAGCAGCTCATCGCTGCTATCGCAGATCCAGCGGTCGCTGGCCTGATCGTAATCGAAGTGGAAACCGCCCGAACGCGCCGCCACCCAGAGCTGACGAATCGGCGCCTGACGACTGAGGATCAGCTGGGTACCGTTCTCAAAGCGCACGGTAAGAATGCCCGCCGAGTTCTCCAGGTCGAGATCCAGGCCGCTGTCATCGAAAATGTCTTCCACGGCCTGCTGGGTGGCATCCACCAGATCGTGGAAGCGGGCTTCGGTCAAACTCATTACGCGTTACCTCGGGAAAAGGGTTGGCAGCACCCGCTCCCGGCGGGCTTGCTGCATCGGCCACGGCATGTGGGTCACAGGTGACGAGGGTATTCTGTCCGGTCCATCGGCGGAACGCGCAGCCCAGCGAGCCGGGCTCGCTGAAATCGGGCAAAGAGGCGATATCCGCCAGCTCCAACGTCGGGCCCCGCAGATAGTGCAACACCAACTGCCGGCACGTTTCATCGACGAGTGGGCTGAATGATAACCCGGCCTCGCGCAGACGGCGCTGCAAGGTGCGCGGAACCAGCGCTAAAACCTGGGCGCGGCGACTCATCGGCCAGGGTCGCCGGGGGCCAGCGGCGCGCCGGGCTCGATACCCTGCCGGCCCAGGTAATCCAGCAGGCCCTGCAGATAGGCGAGCGAAACCGAGCTGGCGAGTGGCGCGGGATTCTCCAGCGAGGCGCCTTTTTAGTCCGCAATTCTAGCCACAAGCCCCGCCGGACGGGAATCTTGGCGCATAGGCAAGGCGTCGGGGGGCCGGTATACTCCGGCGCAATCACTGCTTTTACAAGGAATCCGCCATGAAGCGGCTACTTACTGCCCTTATTGCGCTTGTCGCCGTCTCTTCGCTGCTCACCGGGTGTGGCCAGAAAGGCCCGCTGTACCTGCCAGACGAAGATCAACCCGCTGCTGAACACACCCACTAAGGAGGCGGTATGCACGCCTTCAATTACCGCGCAGGTCAGCTGTTCGCGGAGGGTGTGGCGCTGTCCGCCATCGCCGAGCGCTTTGGCACGCCGACCTATGTCTACTCACGGGCGCATATCGCCGCGCAGTACCACGCCTATGCCGATGCCTTGAACGGCGTCCCGCACCTGGTCTGCTACGCGGTAAAAGCCAACTCCAACCTCGCGGTACTGAATGTCCTGGCGCGTCTCGGCGCGGGTTTCGACATCGTCTCCCGCGGTGAGCTGGAACGCGTCCTGGCCGCCGGTGGCGAGCCGAGCAAGATCGTCTTCTCCGGCGTCGGCAAGACCCGCGACGACATGCGCCGCGCCCTGCAGGTCGGTGTGCACTGCTTCAACGTCGAATCCACCGACGAGCTGGAGCGCCTGCAACTGGTCGCCGCCGAACTGGGCGTGCAGGCCCCGGTGTCGCTGCGGGTCAACCCGGATGTCGACGCCGGCACCCACCCGTACATTTCCACCGGCCTGAAAGAAAACAAATTCGGCATCGCCATCGCCGATGCCGAGGCCGTGTACGCCCGCGCGAACGAACTGGCGAATCTGCAGGTGATCGGCGTCGACTGCCATATCGGCTCGCAACTGACCAGTCTGCCGCCGTTCCTCGATGCCCTGGATCGCCTGCTGGCGCTGATCGACCGCCTGGCCGAGCGCGGCATCCGCATTCGCCATCTGGATCTCGGCGGCGGAGTCGGTGTGCGCTACAAGGACGAAAAGCCGCCCCTGGTCAGCGACTACATCCAGGCCGTGCGCGCGCGTACCGCCGGGCGCGATCTGGCCCTGGTGTTCGAGCCGGGCCGGTATATCGTGGCCAACGCCGGGGTGCTGTTGACCCAGGTCGAATACCTCAAACACACCGAACACAAAGACTTCGCCATCGTCGATGCGGCGATGAACGACTTGATCCGCCCGGCGCTGTATCAGGCCTGGATGGACGTGGTCGCCGTGCAGCCGCGCGACGGCCAGAGTCGCCTGTACGACATAGTCGGGCCGATCTGCGAGACCGGCGACTTCCTCGCCAAAGGCCGCGAACTGACGCTGGCCGAAGGCGATCTGCTGGCCGTCTGTTCGGCCGGTGCCTACGGCTTTGTCATGGGCTCCAACTACAATACCCGCGGCCGCTGCGCCGAGGTGCTGGTGGATGGCGAGCAGGCTTTCGAAGTGCGGCGCCGCGAGACCGTGCAAGAACTCTACGCCGGCGAAAGCCTGCTGCCGGAGTGACGGTCATGTTGCTGCGTTTCACCAAGATGCATGGCCTGGGCAACGACTTCATGGTCCTCGACCTGGTCAGCCAGCACGCGCACATCCTGCCCAAGCACGCCAAACAATGGGGCGACCGCCATACCGGGGTCGGCTTCGATCAGTTGCTGCTGGTCGAGCCACCGACCAACCCGGAGGTGGATTTCCGTTACCGCATCTTCAACGCCGACGGCTCGGAAGTGGAGCAATGCGGTAACGGTGCCCGCTGCTTCGCCCGTTTCGTGTTGGACAAGCGCCTGACCATGAAGCGGGAAATCCGCGTCGAAACCTCGGCCGGGGTCATCGAACTGAATGTCCGCACGGACGGGCAGATCAGCGTCAACATGGGCGCCCCGCGCCTGGCGCCGGCGCAGATTCCGTTCCAGGCCGACAGCCAAGCCTTGAGCTACCAGGTCGAAGTCGACGGCCAAAGCGTCGAGCTGGCCGCCGTGTCCATGGGCAACCCGCATGCGGTGTTGCGGGTGGAGGATGTCGGCAGCGCGCCGGTGCATAGCCTGGGGCCGAAACTGGAACAGCATTCGCGCTTTCCGCAGCGGGTCAATGTCGGCTTCCTCGAGGTCCTCGACCGCCAGCAGGCCAAATTGCGCGTCTGGGAGCGCGGCACCGGCGAGACGCAAGCCTGTGGCACCGGTGCCTGCGCCGCGGCAGTCGCGGCCATCAGCCAGGGCTGGATGGACTCGCCGCTGCAGATCGAGCTGCCCGGCGGGCGCCTCTCCCTCGAGTGGGCAGGGCCTGGGCAGCCGGTTATGATGACCGGACCCGCCGTCCGGGTTTACGAAGGACAGGTTCGTCTATGACCGAGCATCTATGAGCGAGCAGCGCCCATGACCGACCAGCGCCAGGACCCGCCGCAGCCCCTCAACTCCGAGGCGGTCGCCGCCTATCTACGGGCCCATCCGGAGTTCTTCGTCGATCACGACGAGCTGCTTCCCGAGCTGCGCATCCCGCATCAACGCGGTGAAGCGGTGTCGCTGGTCGAGCGCCAGGTCAAACTGCTGCGCGAGCGCAACATCGAGATGCGCCATCGCCTGTCACAACTGATGGACGTGGCGCGCGACAACGACCGACTGTTCGACAAGACCCGCCGGCTGGTGCTCGATTTGCTCGACGCGGTAAGCCTGGAAGAAGTGGTCGGCGCGGTGGAAGACAGCCTGCGTCATGAGTTCCAGGTGCCTTTCGTCAGCCTGATTCTGTTCAATGAAACGCCGCTGCCGGTCGGGCGCTGGGTCAGCAGTGCCGAGGCCCATCAAGCCATCGGCGGGCTGTTGGCCGGCGGCAAGACCATCTGTGGCGTGCTGCGCAGCCATGAACTGGCCTTCCTGTTCGGCGAGGAAGAGCGCGAGAACGTCGGCTCCGCCGCCGTGGTCGCCCTGGCTTATCAAGGCCTGCATGGCGTCCTGGCGATTGGCAGCCCCGATCCGCAGCACTACAAAAGCTCCCTCGGCACACTGTTTCTCGGCTACATCGCCGAAGTCCTCGCCCGCGTCTTGCCGCGCTTCGCCACGCCGCTGCGCTCGGTACGCTGAAAGCAGCCTGAGGTTGTAGGGTGGGTTAGCCCGCAGGGCGTAACCCACCAACCGGTGCACCGCACCGCCAGCGCCGGAGTCTTCATGCAAGCCTGTCTCGACGCCTACCTGGAACACCTGCGCAGCGAGCGGCAGATGTCGCCGCATACCCTCGCGGCCTATCGACGTGATTTGCTCAAGTTGCTCGAGCTCTGCGACCAGCAGGCCATCACCGAATGGGCCAAGCTCGATGTGCGCAGCCTGCGCAGCTTCATCGCCCGCCTGCATCAGCAAGGCCTGTCCGGCCGCAGCCTGGCGCGGCTACTCTCGGCAACCCGAGGCCTCTACCAGTTTCTGATCGGCCAGGGTGTTTGCCAGCATGATCCCGCCAACGGCGTGTCCCCCCCTAAACGCGAGCGCCGTTTGCCGCGCACGCTGGATGCCGACCGCGCCCTGCAATTGCTCGACGGCGCGGTGGAGGACGACTTTATCGCCCGTCGCGACCAGGCCATGCTCGAACTGTTTTATTCCTCCGGCTTGCGCCTGTCCGAGCTGACCGGCTTGGATCTGCAGCAACTCGATCTCGCCGCTGGCCTGGTGCAGGTGCTCGGTAAAAGCGGCAAGGTCCGCGTGCTGCCGGTCGGCCGCATGGCCCGCCAGGCCCTGGAAAGCTGGCTGCCGCTGCGCGCCCTGGCCAAGCCCGTGGATGCTGCGGTCTTCATCAGCCAGCAGGGCCGCCGTCTGGGCCCGCGGGCGATTCAGCTGCGGGTGCGCCAAGCCGGGGTCCGCGAACTGGGCCAGCATCTGCATCCACACATGCTGCGGCACTCATTCGCCAGCCATATGCTTGAGTCCTCGCAGGATCTGCGTGCGGTGCAGGAGCTGCTTGGGCATGCCGATATCGCCACCACGCAGATTTACACCCATCTGGACTTCCAGCACTTGGCCGCGGTCTATGATGGCGCACACCCACGGGCCAAACGGAAAAGTACCGACCCATGAGCATTCAACTGCTGACCTTCGACCTCGACGACACCCTCTGGGACAACCGCCCGGTGATTGAAGGCGCGGAAGCCGCGATGCGTGACTGGCTGATACTGCACGCACCGCAGCTGGGCGCATTGCCGGTCGAGCACCTGTGGGCCATCCGCAGCAAGCTGCTGGCAGGCGAGCCGACGCTGAAGCACCGCCTGAGCGAGCTGCGCCGACGCACGCTGTTCCACGCTCTGGAAGGTGTCGGCTACCCTCATCAGGAGGCCTTGACGCTGGCCGAGGGCGCCTTCCAGGCGATGCTCCATGCCCGCCATCGCATCACCTTGTTTGCCGAAACCGTGCCGACCCTGGAGCTCCTCGCCGGCCGCTTCATCCTCGGCGTAATCACCAACGGCAACGCCGACGTGCGTCGCCTGGGCCTGGCCGACTACTTCCAGTTCGCGCTGTGCGCCGAAGAGTTGGGGGTCGGTAAACCCGATCCACGCCCGTTTCTTACCGCCTTGCAGCGCGCCGGCGTCGTCGCCAGCGCCGCTGTGCATATCGGCGATCATCCCGGTGACGACATTCAAGGCGCCCGTGAGGCCGGGATGCGAGCGATCTGGTTCAACCCTGAGCGCAAGGACTGGAGTGCCGCAGAGCGCCCTGATGCCGAGATTCATAGCCTGGCCGAACTACCGGCCGTGTTACATGGATGGACCAAGACGTAGGCTGGGTAGAGGCGCTTTGCGCCGAAACCCAGCTCTGGTCACCACCGGGTTTCATGAGGTGCATCCATGCACCTCGCCCTGCGGGCAGCTAAAGCTGTGCAAAACGGCTTCCCTGCCGTTTTGTCGTTTCGCTTTACCCAGCCTACAAAGCTTGCGATGCCCGGGCCTGCGCGTCCCCCCCCCCCCAAAAAAAAAGCCCACCAAACGGCGGGCTTTTTCGTCAGCATCCGGGCACTTGCACTTAAATAGGCCGGCTGCCGTACTTGCTGTCCGGCTTCTTCGGCGGGTCGGCTACCACGTTCGGCTCGACTTCCTGCACCTTGCCGCCACGCGAGAGAAACTCCTGCATGGCACGCTCTAGAGCATCACGCTCCTTCTGCTTAGCCTCGATACTCGGCAGCTCTTCGATGTCGACCGCCGCCTTGGCTTTCTTGCCCGACTTGACCAGCCGCTCACCGTCGCTATCGCCGTCATCATCAGCGCCGTCATCCGCGGCAGCCAACTCCTCACCTTCATCCTCGGCGCCACCTTCCAGCTCGTCTTGTTCCAGATCTTCGTCGCTCATGTTTAACCTCATGACTTGCGAAAAGCAGGTTAGTTATAGCCCAGCTACGCCCGCTTTCGAACGTTGCCGGGAAAAATTCAAAGAGCCTCACCCTGCAAGGTGGCGAGCACTCGACGCGAACCCGTGTGATCGCGATGCTCGCCAAGGTAAATTCCTTGCCAACAGCCCAGCGCCAAGCGCCCATTCGCCATCGCCATCGGCAGACTCAGCTGACAGCCGAGCAAACTGGCCTTGAAGCGCGCCGGCAGGTCATCCTGGCCTTCATCATCGTACTCATAACCACTCGCACCTTGCGGCACCAGACAGTTGAAGAACCGTTCGAAGTCGCGGCGCACCGCCGAGGCGGCATTCTCGTTGCGGCTCAACGAGGCCGAGCCGCGCGGCCGTGATGCAAGCTGATCGGGCTCTGCTGCCACCTACGGATCTGCGCAGTTTCGGCGCGCATTCTAGCGCGCTGCGAGAAAAAGCAAAGAGTGCTTGTTAGAGGCTTTTGTCTTATTGCTGTAGTCCGTTATGCGGCAACCGCGGCTAGACGCGAAGGCTGTCCCCGGGCTGGCCGCAAAAAGCAAAATGCCCGGCAATGCCGGGCATTTTTTGCAGCGCCGAACGCTTACAGGTTATAGCCGCGCTCGTTGTGCTGAGCCAGGTCGAGACCGACGGTCTCTTCCTCTTCGCTGATGCGCAGGCCGATCACCAGGTCGATCACCTTGAGGATCACGAAGGTGACGATAGCGGTGTAGACCACGGTGAAGCCAACACCTTTGAACTGGATCCAGACTTGTGCGGCGATGTCTTCTACAGTGCCGAAGCCACCCAGTGCCGGCGCCGCGAACACGCCGGTCAGCAGCGCGCCGACGATGCCGCCGATACCGTGCACGCCGAAGGCATCCAGGGAGTCGTCATAGCCGAGCTTGCGCTTCAGACTGGTGGCGCAGAAGAAGCAGATCACCCCAGCCGCCAGACCGATTACCAAGGCGCCCATCGGGCCCACGGTGCCGGCCGCCGGAGTGATGGCCACCAGACCGGCCACCACACCCGAGGCGATGCCCAGAGCGCTCGGCTTATCGTGAGTGATCCATTCGGCGAACATCCAGCCCAGGGCAGCCGCCGCGGTGGCGATCTGCGTCACCAGCATGGCCATGCCGGCGGTGCCGTTGGCGGCAACGGCGGAACCGGCATTGAAGCCGAACCAGCCGATCCACAGCATGGCCGCGCCCATCAGGGTGTAGCCGAGGTTGTGCGGCGCCATCGCCGTGGTCGGGTAGCCCTTGCGCTTGCCCAGCACCAGGCACGCCACCAGACCGGCGATACCGGCGTTGATATGCACCACGGTGCCACCGGCGAAGTCCAACACGCCCCAGTCCCACAGCAGGCCGCCGTTGCCGCTCCAGACCATGTGGGCGATCGGCGCGTAGACCAGGGTGAACCAGATAGCCATGAAGATCAGCATGGCGGAGAACTTCATGCGCTCGGCGAAAGCCCCGACGATCAACGCCGGCGTGATGATGGCGAAGGTCATCTGGAAGACGATGAACACGCTTTCCGGGATGGCATAACTCAGGCTCGCTGGCGTGACGCCGGCGAGGAAGGCCTTGGACAGGCCGCCGACGAAGGAGTTGAAGTTAACCACCCCCTGCTCCATACCGGCGGTGTCGAACGCGATGCTGTAGCCGTAGATGACCCACAGAATGCTGATCAGGCCGGTGATGGCGAAACACTGCATCATCACCGAGAGGATGTTCTTCGAACGGACCATGCCGCCGTAGAACAGGGCCAGGCCGGGGATGGTCATAAACAGTACGAGTGCGCTGGCGACGAGCATCCACGCGGTATCACCGCTATTCAACACAACCTCGTCAGCGGCCATGGCCAGACCGGGGGTAACGAGGGACAACAGGGCTCCTAGCCCTGCGAGCTTACGCAGAGTCATATTGTTTTCTCCTGGGGCGTTGGGTTCGGCGGCTTAGATTGCGTCGGTGCCGGTTTCGCCGGTACGGATGCGGATGGCCTGTTCCAGATTGACCACGAAGATCTTGCCGTCACCGATCTTGCCGGTGTTGGCGGCCTTGGTGATGGCCTCGATCACGCGATCCAGTTGGTCGTCGGCGATGGCCACGTCGATCTTCACCTTGGGCAGGAAGTCGACCACGTATTCGGCGCCGCGATACAGCTCGGTGTGGCCCTTCTGCCGCCCGAAGCCTTTGACTTCGGTGACGGTGATGCCCTGCACGCCGATCTCCGACAGCGACTCGCGCACATCGTCCAGCTTGAACGGTTTGATGATGGCAGTGACTAACTTCATGAAACTCTCTCCCGTATTGGTGGACTTGCCCCAGGAAAAACGAACCCGGCTCAAGTCTAAGCGCAGTGTCTGGCTTTGTAACGCATCGGGCACCCTCGCTGTGGCCACTCCGACAACAACCAATCGCTCTTGGCGAAACAACTCCCCGCTTCGCCTTACGCACCGAACTGCATCGGTGCATGCGTCATAGGCCACCAAGCAGAAAGCTTGCCAGCTCTGTGAAAAGCTTGGTTTTCAGGCATTTATCATCTGAAAGCCGCACTGTGACCGGATTGCGCAAGCGAGTCACGCACAACAACAGTGCGCACTGCGCCCCACTAGCGCCCTAAAACCGTGCAAAACGTCGCCCCCGTTCAGGCGCGATGCTGCGTGTTACACTGCCGGCCGTCTTATCCGGAACCCCGCCATGCTGCCGCCCAAAGCCTTGCTCGATGCCCTCAGCGCTCACGCCTCCCGTCTGTTCAACGGCGATAGTCCGTTGCCGCGTAGCGAGTTCGAAACACAGTTCAAAGCCCTGTTGCAGAGCGGTTTCAGCAAGCTGGACCTGGTCAGCCGGGAAGAATTCGACAGCCAGATGGCCGTGCTGGCGCGCACTCGCGCGCGCCTGGAGGCCCTGGAAGCCAAAGTCACCGAGCTGGAAGCCAAACTGTCGCCGCCCACCGAGTAACGCACTCGGCGTGAGCGGCATGTGATCAAGGAGTGATCCATGTCTCTGGCCATCGTCCATAGCCGCGCGCAAGTCGGCGTCGAAGCCCCGGCGGTCACAGTCGAAGCCCATCTGGCCAACGGCCTGCCGTCGCTGGCACTGGTCGGTTTGCCGGAAACTGCGGTCAAGGAAAGTAAGGACCGGGTGCGCAGCGCCATCCTCAATTCCGGCTTCGACTTCCCGCCACGGCGCATCACCTTGAACCTGGCGCCCGCCGACCTGCCCAAGGATGGCGGCCGCTTCGACCTGGCCATCGCCCTCGGCATTCTCGCCGCCAGCGGCCAACTGCCGGGCGCCGCGTTGCTCGAAGTCGAGTGCCTCGGCGAGCTCGCGCTATCCGGCGCCCTGCGGCCGGTGCAGGGCGTGCTGCCCGCCGCGCTCGCCGCCCGCGCCGCCGGGCGCGCCTTGGTGGTGCCGCGCGCCAATGCCGAAGAAGCCTGCCTGGCCTCGGGCCTCGTCGTGATCGCCGCCGACCACCTGCTGGAGCTGGCGGCGCACTTCAACGGCCAGACTCCGCTGGCGCCCTACCAGGCCCAGGGCCTACTGCGGCAAACCGCGCCCTACCCCGACCTCGCCGAGGTGCAGGGCCAGGTCGCGGCCAAGCGCGCCCTGCTGGTGGCGGCCGCCGGCTCGCACAACTTGTTGTTTAGCGGCCCGCCCGGCACCGGCAAGACCCTGCTGGCCAGCCGCTTACCCGGGCTGCTGCCGCCGCTGAACGAGCAGGAAGCCCTGGAAGTCGCCGCCATCCAGTCGGTGGTCAGCCATACGCCGTTGCATGCCTGGCCGCAGCGGCCGTTTCGTAATCCGCATCACAGCGCCTCGGGACCGGCGCTGGTCGGCGGCGGCAGCCGGCCGCAGCCGGGAGAAATCACCCTGGCGCACCAAGGCGTGCTATTTCTCGATGAGCTCCCAGAGTTCGATCGCAAGGTCCTGGAAGTGTTAAGAGAACCGCTGGAAAGCGGCCAGATCGTCATTGCCCGGGCGCGGGACAAGGTGCGCTTCCCCGCCCGTTTTCAACTGGTCGCGGCGATGAACCCCTGCCCGTGCGGCTATTTGGGTGACCCGAGCGGCCGTTGCCGCTGCAGTTCCGAGCAGGTCCAGCGCTACCGCGCCAAGCTCTCCGGACCGCTGCTCGACCGCATCGACCTGCACCTCACCGTGGCGCGGGAAACCACCGCGCTGCATGTGCCGAGCGCGGCCGGCGCCGACAGCGCGAGTGCCGCCAGCCTGGTCGCCCAGGCACGCGAGCGGCAGCTACAGCGCCAGGGCTGCGCCAATGCCTTTCTCGATTTGCCCGGCCTACGCCAGCATTGCGCGCTCGACCGCAGCGACCAGGCCTGGCTGGAAAGCGCCTGTGAACGCCTAGGCCTGTCCCTGCGCTCGGCCCATCGAGTGCTCAAGGTCGCCCGCACCCTGGCCGATCTGGAACAGATCGAGGCCATCGGCCGCGCGCATCTGGCCGAAGCCCTGCAGTACCGGACGAATTTGTCCTGAAGCGGCTGTCGGCGGCAGAGCGCGATAAAGCTGAAGGCTGCCTGGCCCAAACGTCCACCGCAGGCAACGGCAACGTCGCCACGGCCTCACACAAGCGCTCCTGCTTGGATCTGCCGGGCTCCTTGGGGCACCCACCAGGCAATCGTCTAGACTACTTGCCAGCGCGGCCGGCGTAAGCAGAGCGCGGCGCCCCGCAGCAATGTCCTCGGCCAGCAGCACCAATGCTGATGGACAGTCCATAGATTAAAAATAAATCTGCCCCCCTTTTCCTGTGACACGCGGAAAGTCGGGGCGACCGAAATAAGCTGCAAAGTCAGAGTCTGGCTTGTTGTTCTAGAAACCAGGGATCCCCTATTTCTCTACTTTGCCCCTTCTGCCACGACAGACGGGATCAAAGCGAATCGGCTATGCACAGATGAAACCGCGCGGGATCCGCAAAGGATGCTGCCATGTCAGGCATTTCAGTCTTGGGGGCGTAAATGAAAAATCTTAAAATCTGGCAAAAACTAGCATTGATGGGTGCCGTTTTTATGCTTCCTTTTGCCGTGGTGACCTACAAGATGGCGTCCTCCATCGACGCCCTGGGGGTCGAATTCGCCCGGCAAGAGCTTCGTGGCGTGGAATATTACACCCCGTTACTTGGCCTCCTGACGCATCTGCAACAGCACCGCGGCATGACCAACGCCTGGTTGAGCGGCGATAGCTCCTTCAAGGACAGGGTGGCCGGCAAGAGCGCCGAGATCGAGAACGATCTCAAGCGCATGGACGAGGTCGACCAGCGCCTGGGCAGCGCGTTACGAACGAGCCAGCAATGGGCGGCCTTGAATGCGGCCTGCCGCGACCTTCTGAACCAAACGACCAACCTGTCTCCTGAGGATGGTTTTGAGCTACACACCAAGGTGATCGGCGACACCATCGCCCTGATCACCGATGTCGGCGATGCTTCCAACCTGACCCTCGATCCCGATCTCGACAGTTACTACCTGATGAATGTGCTCATTTTTCAGGGGCCCGAGTTAGGTGAACTGCTGGCCCAGGCGCGTGGTCTGGGCAGCGGCATGGCGGCCCAGCAGAAAGGGACAGCCGAACAGTTCGAAAGACTGAACCGCCTGTCCATCCTGGTGGCGTTTCTGCAGAAAAAAATGCAGGAATCACTGAGCAAGTCCTTGCAGGCCAATGCGGCGCTTGGACCGCAACTCGAAACGCACACGCAAACCACCATGAACTCTGTCCAGGACGCGGCGAGCTACGTCAGAAGTCTGGCCGTAAGCCGCAAGCTGGATACCAGCGAGGATTATTTCGCGGCGATGAGTCGGAGCGTCGACGCGGTTTTTGACGTGGAGGCTGACACCGCCAAGGCCCTGAAGGGCCTGCTCGACAAGCGCATCGAGAAACTCCGGGGCGAAGTGCTCTTGACGCTGGCAGGGGCCGCGCTCGGCCTGCTGGTGGTTTCCTGCATCGGCGTCTTCATCGTCCGCGACATCACGGTTAGCCTCCGGCAGGTCGTGGGAATCGCCAACCAGATTGCCTCCGGGGATCTCACGGTGCAGACGACCGCCGGGGCGCGCAAGGATGAAGTCGGGGTATTGGCGCATGCGTTTGGGCGAATGGTCGCCGGCCTGAAGGAGACGGTCGTCGCCGTGCAGAAGTCTGGCATCCAGGTCAACACTTCGGTCATGGGGATCTCGGCTACGGCCAAGCAGCAACAGGCCACGGCCAGCGAGGTCGCCGCGACGACGGCCGAAATCATGGCCACTTCCAAGGAGATTTCCGCCACCTCCCGGCAACTGGTCAAGACCATGAATGAGGTTTCCGTGGCTGTCGAGCAAACCGCGACGCTGGCGGGCAATGGGCAAAGCGGCCTCAGCCGCATGGATGAAACCATGCAAAAAGTCATGGCCGCCGCCGGCCTGATCAATACCAAGCTGGTGGTGCTTAGCGAAAAGGCCGGCAACATCAATCAGGTGGTCACCACCATTACCAAGGTCGCCGATCAGACCAACCTGCTGTCGCTGAACGCCGCCATCGAAGCCGAAAAAGCCGGTGAATATGGCCGCGGTTTTGCCGTCGTGGCGACGGAGATCCGGCGCCTGGCCGACCAGACCGCGGTGGCGACTTACGATATCGAGCAAATGGTGCGGGAAATCCAGTCGGCGGTGTCGGCGGGCGTGATGGGCATGGACAAATTTTCCGAAGAGGTCCGCCGTGGCATGCAGGACGTGCAGCAGGTCGGCGATCAGTTGTCGCAGATCATTCACGAGGTACAGACCCTGGCACCCCGTTTTGAAGCGGTCGGTGAAGGCATGCAGGCCCAGGCAGCGGGAGGGGAGCAGATCAGTGAGGCACTGACCCAGCTTGGCGAGGCCTCGCAGCAGACCGTGGAATCACTGCGCCAGTCGAGCAGGACGATAGGCGAACTTAATCAGGTGGTGGGCGGACTGCGCGACTCGGTGTCCCGTTTCGGGCTGCAGGAGTTAGGGGCAGGCGCGGTCTGATCTGCATTGCTACCGGGTTTAATCGGGGAACACTCAGGAACTGGTTTATTTCTGCTGGCTGAACGTCTGCGATGGGTCGACAGTTTTGTAGGGCGGGGCAACCCGCGCGGAAGTGGATTAATCATTTGGCGGGCTTCACCCGCCCTCGGCCTAAAGGGGTCGTAGTGGTTAGACATCAAGCAATGCAACTAAAGGGGTCGGAGTGATTTATTTTTAACCAGCGGTCTTCCCCGCTTGCATTGCCCAACCACGCGACCCAAGTGCCGCTCTACCGACTCACGGAAGCGGTCATTACCCAGCGGATAATTGTGGGTTAATGCCTCACGCATGACCTGCAACGCTGAAGCCTCAAGATGCCCCCTGAACAATTGCCGATAGGCATGTTGTCGCAGAGGCATGTCTGCGCCCAACTGCTGATAGAGAAAATGATCGGCCACCAAGCCATTCGGTACCCCCCAAGCATGCCAACCATAGCTCGACCACGGGTATTCCTCCGGAGCTGCGACCATGCCGGCTCGCACGGGGTTCAGCTCGATGTAGCGATAGCAGCTCAGCAGATACTCGGCAGCGTTGACCAGGCTCGCCTTGTGCCGTCCCTCCCATAGCGTGCCGGTGCGCCTATAGGTGCGGTTGATGTACAGCACATACAGGCGTCCCACATGCTGCATCACCCGCGAAATCCCCTCGGTATCTGCCGGCGTCATCAACAAATGGACGTGATTGGTCATCAGCACATAGGCATGCAACTCCACCCGATGGCGCTTCAGCGCATCGGCCAACACCGCGAGATAAAAACGGTAGTCGTCTTCGTGAAAAAAGCAGGCGTTGCGATTATTTCCGCGCTGCACGACATGGGCCGGTACACCCGGCAGATACATCCGCTGTTTACGTGGCATGGCAAACTCCTTTTGCCCAATCGACACGACCAACAGCTTAGCTGATCAACAATAAATCACTCCGACCCCTTTTGAAGCGGATACTGCAGGCGTGGAGAGCGCAACATGACTAAGACCTTTACCGAATTTGACCCCGCGCAATATCTGACCAGTCCTGCCGCTATCGCGGAGTTCATGACTGACGCGTTGGAAACCGGCGACGCTTCCTATATCGCCAAGGCAATGGGGGTGGTCGCTCGCGCCAAAGGCATGACCGAGTTGGCCAGAGAGACCGGCCTCTCTCGCGAACAGCTGTATCGTTCCTTCAGCGAGCGCGGTAACCCCACCCTGAAAACCATGCTGGCGGTGATGAAGGCGCTCGGCGTCGATATCACTGCCCGCCCCCACACCGCTGACGGCCGCAACTAAAGGGGTCAACTAAAGGAACTAAAGGGGTCGGAGTGATTTATTTTTAACCAAAGGCGTCCCCGATGGCATTGCCCAACCACCCGACCCAAGTGCCGCTTGTGGGCCGGCTCAGCTGGCAGATACATCCGCCGTTTACGTGGCATGGCAAACTCCTTTTGCCCAATTGACACGACCAACAGCTTAGCTGATCAACAATAAATCACTCCGACCCCTTTAGTCGCTTTAGTTATAGTTATTGTTTCTATTTAGCCGCAAACAACACTGGCTCCAGTCTATCAACAACCGCTTTTAAAACCTCCGGATTATAGGCATCACCTGATAAAGGCGCTGACTTAAGCCACTGCAAATACTCCCTAAAAGCCTGCGCTTTTTCTGGTGTTACTAACCACTCATCAAGTTCTATGTCTCTTAGTCCAGGCGGCATGTTTTCATGATCATCAATCCATGAGGCACACGCTTTGACGAGCCACTCGAATCCAGAGTCCACTCTAATTTTGTCAGGCAAGTAAAAAGCTACTGCTTTTATAAACTCACGCAAGTCAGAATCTCTAACAAATACAACGGCATCACCAAGCCTAATAGCACTTGTCGTCATTTATTTGCTCCCGTTGTAAATAATACGAACTTTCGAGTTTTGCAGAGCTTGCTGCATCGCCTTCAATGCCTGATCCGACAGCCCCATCGTGTCAATGATATGGGTATGAACTAAAGGGGTCGGAGTGATTTATTTTTAACCAAAGGCGTCCCCGATGGCATTGCCCAACCACCCGACCCAAGTGCCGCTTGTGGGCCGACTCAGCTGGCAGATACATCCGCTGTTTACGTGGCATGGCAAACTCCTTTTGCCCAATTGACACGACTAACAGCTTAGCTGATCAAAAACAAATCACTCCGACCCCTTTAGTTCCGACCCCTTTAGTTATTTTTGAGTTCGTTTCTGTGAGAACAAAATTCCCCATACACTTTCTTATCAATTGCGACTTCAAATGTATGACTACCCCGTTGAATTACAGGGGAAATCGCACGAATCCGCTTAAATTCCACGGGCTCGCCACATAAATTTATTCTCACTGGATCGTACGCTGCAGGGTCAACCATATCCTTCGTTGATCTCGCACGATAATATTTCTTGGCTTTTTCTCCACTTTTTACTTCCAGCTTGCACTCGGGAAGCTCATAACTATCACAGTAACTAACAGCACCTGACAATTCATTTCTGATCTCAAGCACGTATATGAAGTCAGACTCAATGGAACAGCCAGCTAACGCTGCGCATACCAATATCAGTTTAATTGCGTTTGGATTTGAAAATGAGATTTTTGACATCTTCTTCGCTCGCTTTAGTTCGGTTGTATTCAGTGCGTGTATCAAGCCCCTTGTAGTACTTCATCAGGTCCAACTCCCCTTGAGGCGGAACGGTCGATCGACCACCATTCTCTCCTCCCCACGTTCCAGACGTACCCTTATGCCCCCAAGAATATTTCTTCCCTTCCGCGTCCAACAACAAAGGATGACCAATCTCGTGTGCAGCGACCACCAAACAGTTAAAGGGGTAACAGTTAAAGGGGTCGTAGTGAATTAGGAGAAATAAATCACTACTCCCTTAGTTCGCAAATTCACTCCAGCCGCTCCACATCCGGCAGAACCATGGCCTGCACCTCCGCCTGCAAGAACTCGCTGAGCCGACGCAAACGCTCCTGGCCGCGCCGCGCCTTGGGCCAGACCAGGTAATAGCTGGCACCGCTGGCCACCGCGCTCGGCCACGGCAGGGCCAGCCGCCCTTGCTCGACATCCTCGGCGACCATGACCAAATCGCCGATGGACACCCCGTAACCGCGTGCGGCGGCGACCATGCCCAATTCCAGGGTATCGAACACTTGCCCGCCCTTGAGCGAGACCTGCGCACTCAGGCCCATCCGCTCCAACCATTGCCGCCAGTCGCGACGGTCCGGGGTCGGGTGCAGCAGTTCTTCACGGGCCAAGCGCGCGGCATCCCAGGGTCCCTCCTCGAGCAGGGTCGGCGGCCCCACCGGGATCAGCCACTCGCGAAACAACAGCCGGCTCTCCCATTCCGCCGGGAAGTGTCCGTCGCCGAGCAGTACGGCGCAGTCGAAGGGCTCGTTGAGAAAATCCACCTTGTCCACGTCCATCCAGGCGCTGGTCAGTTGCACCTCGTTGTCTGCCTGCAAATGCCGGAAGCGGCTGAGCCGCGCCAGCAGCCAGCGCATGGTCAGGGTGGAGGGCGCCTTCAGCCGCAGCGTTTCATCTTCCGCGCGCAGGCTATTGCAGGCCCGCTCCAAGGCCGCGAAGCCCTCGCGCACGCCCGGCAACAGCAGCCGTGCCGCCTCGGTCAGCTGCAGGTTACGCCCCTGACGCTGGAACAGCCGGCAGGCGAAGTGTTCCTCGAGGGTGCGGATATGCCGGCTCACCGCGCTCTGGGTGATGGCTAACTCCTCCGCCGCCCGGGTGAAGGAGGCATGCCGGGCGGCAGCTTCGAAGGCACGCAGGGCGTACAGCCCTGGAAGACGCTGCGACATGGCCATCTTACCTATGAGTTCTAATCATGCTTAGCATCGTTTTTATCCCTTTGTGCCCGGCCTGCCGACTCCCGAGAATAGCGACATTCCACGTCGGCGCAAGAAAGCCCGGCAAGTCACCTTATTGAGCCTGACTCATCATGCCATACACCACCCGCGACGAACTCTGGGCCATCTTGCGCCTCGCCGGACCGCTGATTGCCGCGCAGCTGGCGCATGTCTTGATGGTCTTCACCGACACCCTGATGATGGGCCTGCTCGGCCCCGCAGCATTGGCCGGCGGCGGTTTGGGCGCGGCCAGTTATTCCTTCGTGTCGATTTTCTGCGTCGGCGTGATCGCCGCCGTCGGCAACCTGGTCGCCATCCGCCATGGCGCCGGGGATGCGGCCAGCGCCGCGCGCCTGACCCAGAGCGGTCTCTGGCTCGGCTGGGGGCTGGCACTCGGCGCCGGGCTGCTGCTGTGGAACCTCGGCCCTGTGCTGTTGCAGTTCGGCCAGGCGCCGGACAGCGTGGCCGCGGCAACCCGCTTTCTCTCCACCCTGGTGCTCGCCCTCCCCGGCTATATGAGCTTCATGGCGTTACGCGGCTTCACCAGTGCCATCGGCCGCGCCGGCCCGGTGATGGCGATCAGCATCAGCGGGGCGCTGGCCAACTTGCTCCTCAACTATGGGCTGATCCACGGCCTGTTCGGCCTGCCGCGCCTGGGCCTGGCCGGGATTGGCCTGGTCACCGCGCTGGTGATGAATGCCATGGCGCTGCTGCTCGCGCTGCATGTGCTCCGCCATCCGGCCTATGCCGCCTACCCGCTGCTGCGTGGCCTGCTGCGCCTCTCGCGGGCGGCGCTGGCCGAGTTGCTGCGCCTGGGCCTGCCGATTGGCGGCACCTACGCGGTGGAGTCCGGCTTGTTCGCCTTCGCCGCGCTGTGCATGGGTGCGCTGGGCGGCACGCAGCTGGCGGCGCACCAGATCGCCCTGCAGTCGGTGACCGTGGCTTTTATGGTGCCGGTGGGCATTTCCTACGCGGTGACCTTCCGCATCGGCCAACATTTCGGCGCCGGGCGCCTGGCGGATGCGCGGCGCGCCGGACGCCTGGGTATCGCCCTGGGTGCCGGCGGCATGCTCGGCTTCGCCCTGCTGTTCTGGCTGGCGCCTGGCTGGGTGGTTGGACTGTTTCTCGACCACGACGATCCGGCCTACGCCGAGGTGATCGCGCTGGCCGTCAGCCTGCTGGCCATCGCCGCCTGGTTCGAGCTGTTCGACGGCATCCAGACCATCGCCATGGGCGCTATCCGCGGCTTGAAAGAGGCCAAGACCACCTTCCTGGTCGGCCTGGTCTGCTACTGGCTGGTGGGCGCACCGGCGGCCTGGTGGCTGGCCTTCCCGCTCGGCTGGGGCGCCGCGGGAGTCTGGTGGGGACTGGCGCTGGGCCTGGCCTGTGCGGCGCTGGGGCTGTGCCTGGGCTTCGAATGGAAAACCGCGCGGCTGCTGCGCCGCGACACGACTGATCCCGCCTACGCGGTCGGCAAACCCGCCAGCAGCGCCTGACGGCGGTCGAACACCAGGAAGCGCGCCAACTCGACCAGCGGCAAGGGTTTGCTGATCAGGTAGCCCTGCACCTGATCGCAACCGAACTGGCGGAGCAGGGCCAACTGCTCGGCGTTCTCCACCCCTTCGGCCACCACCTGCAGATTGAGGTTATGCGCCAGGTTGATCATCGCCCGCACCAGTTGGCGGTTCTCCGGGCGTTCACCCATGCCCGCGACGAAACTCTTGTCGATCTTCAGCAGGGTGATCGGCAAGCTGTTGAGGTGCACGAAGGAGGAGAAACCGGTGCCGAAATCGTCCAGCGAGAAGCGCACGCCGAGCCGCCCGAGCGCCTGCATGGTCAGCTGCACCTGGTCGCTGCGGCGCATCACGGCGGTCTCGGTCAGCTCGAATTCGAGCCACTGAGCATCCACCCCGCGCTCGCTGATCAGGCGGCTCAGGGTCGCCAGCAACTGGCTGTCCTGAAACTGGCGGAAGGATAGATTGACCGCCATGTGCAGCGCCGGCAAGCCGCGTCCACGCAGCCACTGCATATCGCGTAACGCCCGCGCTATGACCCAATAGCCGAGCGGCACGATCAGCCCACCCTCTTCGGCCAGCGGTACGAACTCATCCGGCGCCAGCAGTCCACGTTCGCCGTGCCGCCAGCGCACCAGTGCCTCCAGGCCGAGAATCCGCCCGCTCTGCAGGCACAGCCGCGGCTGATAGTGCAGCTCCAGCTCATCCCGGCGCAGGGCGCGACGCAGCTCGGCGTCCAGGTCGGCGCGGCTGCGCGCATTGCGGTTGATCCGCTCGTTATAGACATGGAAGGTGCAGCCCTGGGCGCTCTTGGCCTGTTGCATGGCGATATGCGCATGCCACATCAAGGGGTCGGCGCCCACCTCGGCGCTGGCATGGGCCAGCCCCAGGCTGCAGCCGATCAGCAAACTCTCGCCATCCACCCAATAGGGTTCGGACAGCGCCTCGCCGATGCGCTCGGCAATCCGCTCGGCGCGCGCCGGGTCACGGCGGATGTCCAGCAGCAGGGCGAACTCGTCACTGCCCAGGCGCGCCAGTTGATCGCCGGCCTCCAACTGCGCCTTCAGCCGCGCGACCACCTGCAGAATCAAGCGATCGCCGGCTTGGTGGCCGAGGGTATCGTTGGCGTGGCGAAAGTTATCCAGATCGAGATGGCCGAGGGCCAGACCACGCCCCTCGAACTCGGCCAGGCGTGCCGCCAGCAGCGTCTGGAAACCTTGGCGGTTGGCGATGCCGGTCAGCGGGTCCTGCTCGGCCAAGCGCTGCAAGGTAGCTTTTAGCGTGCCGTGTTCCCGCACATAACGCAGGCAGCGGCGTAGCACCCCGGCACAGAGGCTGTCGCGCACCAGCCAATCGCTGACCCCGATCGGCGACTCGGTCGGCTCTTGCTCCAGCAGCAACACAGTCGGCAGCGAGCAACGCCCGGGGGCCGGCTGCAAGGCCTGGGTGGTCAACAGCAAACCGTTGCCGCCTTCATCGAACAGGCCGCTGGCGGCCTCCCAGGACGGCGCGGTAATCAGCGGGGACAGGTTGCCCAGCGCGGCCAGATGCTCACGCAATAACACCGCCCATTCCGGCGCCTCGGCCAGCAGGACTATACGTAAGGGTTCGACAAGCGCAGACAAGCAACCTCCCCAAGAATCAGACAGCGGCGGTTATATTCCGCCTGAACGCGCCATTGCAGGCGTCTATTCCGCACGTCCTGTGCAGTTTGCTCACGCATCCTGCGGGAAAGCCCAAGCACCGGCAAGTCCGGCACTAGGTACAAGCGTACTGGACTACAACAAATAACCAAGCCCGACATGCAACCAGTAGGTGCTGCGTCACAGTCTCCAGACGGTTACGGCAGAGTCGCCCGAGCCTGCTAAAATGCGCGCCCATTCCCTTCGATAGCCGACCATGTCCCGACTCAATCCCCGGCAGCAAGAAGCCGTGAACTACGTCGGCGGCCCACTTCTGGTGCTCGCCGGCGCCGGCTCCGGCAAGACCAGCGTAATCACCCGCAAGATCGCCCATCTGGTGCAGCAGTGCGGCATCCGCGCCCAGCACATAGTCGCGATGACCTTCACCAACAAGGCCGCGCGGGAGATGAAGGAGCGCGTCGGCAGCCTGCTCAAGGGCGCCGAAGGCCGCGGCCTGACGGTGTCGACCTTCCACAACCTGGGCCTGAACATCATCCGCAAGGAGCACGTGCGCTTGGGTTTCAAGCCCGGTTTCTCGATTTTCGACGAGACCGACGTGAAGGCCTTGATGACCGACATCATGCAGAAGGAGTACGCCGGCGACGACGGCGTCGACGAGATCAAGAACCTGATCGGCGCCTGGAAGAACGATCTGATCCTGCCGCCGCAAGCTTTGGACAATGCCCGCAACCCCAAGGAGCAGACCGCCGCCATCGTCTACCTGCACTACCAGCGCACCCTGCGAGCCTACAACGCGGTGGATTTCGACGACCTGATCCTGCTGCCGGTGAAGCTGTTCCAGGATCACCCTGACATCCTCGAAAAATGGCAGAACAAGGTGCGCTACCTGCTGGTGGACGAATACCAGGACACCAACGCCAGCCAATACCTGCTGGTGAAGTTGCTGGTCGGCCAGCGCAACCAGTTCACCGTGGTCGGCGACGACGACCAGTCGATCTACGCCTGGCGCGGCGCCCGCCCGGAAAACCTGATGCTGCTGAAGGACGACTACCCCTCGCTGAAGGTGGTGATGCTCGAGCAGAACTACCGCTCCACCAGCCGCATCCTCAAGTGCGCCAACGTGCTGATCGCCAACAACCCGCACGCCTTCGAGAAGCAGCTGTGGAGCGAGATGGGCCACGGCGACGAGATCCGCGTGATCCGCTGCCGCAACGAAGACGCCGAGTGCGAGCGCGTGGCCATGGAGATCCTCAGCCTGCACCTGCGCACCGACCGCCCCTACAGCGATTTCGCCATCCTCTACCGCGGCAACTACCAGGCCAAGCTGATGGAGCTGAAGTTGCAGCACCACCAGATTCCCTATCGACTGTCGGGCGGCACCAGCTTCTTCGGCCGCCAGGAGGTGAAGGACCTGATGGCCTACTTCCGCCTGCTGGTCAACCCGGATGACGACAACGCCTTCCTGCGGGTAATCAACGTACCGCGCCGCGAAATCGGCTCGACCACCCTGGAGAAGCTCGGCAACTACGCCACCGAACGCAAGGTTTCGATGTACGCCGCCAGCGACGAACTGGGCCTCGGCGAACACCTGGACAGCCGCTTCAGCGAGCGCCTGCAGCGCTTCAAGCGCTGGATGGACGGGGTGCGCCAGCAGTGCGCGCAGCACGACCCGATTGCCGCGCTTCGAAGCATGGTGATGGACATCGACTACGAGAATTGGCTGCGCCAGAACGCCTCCAGCGACAAGGTGGCCGAGGCGCGGATGGGCAACGTCTGGTTCCTCATCGAAGCGCTGAAAAACACCCTGGAGCGGGACGAAGACGGCGACATGACCATCGAGGAGGCCATCGGCAAGCTGGTCCTGCGCGACATGCTGGAACGCCAGCAGGAAGAGGAAGACGGCGCCGAAGGCGTGCAGATGATGACCCTGCATGCCTCCAAGGGCCTGGAGTTTCCCTACGTGTTCATCATCGGCATGGAAGAGGAGATCCTCCCGCACCGCTCCAGCATCGAAGCCGACACCATCGAGGAAGAGCGCCGCCTGGCCTACGTCGGCATCACCCGTGCGCGGCAGACCCTGGCCTTCACCTTCGCCGCCAAGCGCAAACAATACGGCGAGATCATCGACTGCGCGCCGAGCCGCTTCCTCGATGAGCTGCCCACCGCTGATCTGCAATGGGAAGGCCTGGAAGACACCCCGGTGGAGGTCAAAGCCGTACGCGGCAACGCGGCCCTGGCGGATATCCGGGCGATGATGAAGCGCCCGTAAGCGCCGCGCCAATGAACTCCGGGGCCAACTAAAATCACGGCCCGCTCCTACGCCATAACAACGAGGGTAACCACGTGGAAGCGCTAAAAAAGAAGATTGTCGCAGAGGGCATCGTGCTGTCCGACCAGGTGCTCAAGGTCGATGCCTTCCTCAACCACCAGATCGACCCGCTGTTGATGCAGCAGATTGGCCAGGCCTTCGCCGAGCTGTTCCGCGATCAGGGCATCACTAAGATAGTCACCATCGAAGCCTCGGGTATCGCCCCGGCGGTGATGGCCGGGCTGGAGCTGGGCGTGCCGGTGATCTTCGCGCGCAAGTATCAGTCACTGACGCTGACCGACAATCTGCTGACCGCCAAGGTGTTCTCCTTCACCAAACAGAGCGAAAGCACCATCGCCGTTTCCGCCAAGCACCTGCTGGCCAGCGACCGCGTATTGCTGATCGACGACTTCCTGGCGAACGGCCGCGCGGCCCACGGCCTGATCGACCTGATCAAGCAGGCCGGCGCGACCATAGTCGGCATCGGTGTGGTGATCGAGAAGTCCTTTCAGAAGGGTCGCCAGGAACTCGACGAGCAAGGCTACTGGGTCGAGTCGCTGGCGCGCATCCAGTCCCTGGAACACGGCACGGTGCGCTTTCTCGACTGAGAACCTGCTCAATATCTGCTGCGCTTGGCCATGCCGCGTTGAAAACAGGCTCGGACTGCTCATTTACAACTCGTAAACTCCGCGTCCTCGCCTGTTTTCGCCTTGCCTGACCTGCGCTCGCGACGATCTTGAACAGGTTCTAAGCGCCTGGCTCGCCGTGGCGCGGCCCAGGTTCAGCCGCTGGCCGCAGGAGCAACGAAAAAGCCGCCCGAAGGCGGCTTTTTTGATCGATGGCGGCGCCGTTACAGGCCGGACATCTTCTGGATCGCGCCTTTCAGCTCGTCATCCGAGCAGTCGGCGCAGGTGCCCTTCGGCGGCATGGCGTTGACCCCGGAGATGGCATGCTTGAGCAGCCCATCGAGACCACCGGCCGCACCGGCACGGGCTTTCCAGGCCGCGCCGTCGCCAATTTTCGGCGCACCCAGCACGCCCGCGGTGTGGCAAGCGCCACAATGCTTGGTGATGATGTCGTCGGGGGTTTTCGCCCCGCCGCCGGCCGCTGCGGCCACGGCTTCAATGCCTTTGCACTCTTCGCCTTGCACGCAGACTTCACCGACCGGCTTCAGGCGCGCGGCGATGTCGTCGTTAGTCGTAGCCTGAGCGCTGACCGCCCACAGGGCCAACACGGCAGCATGGGCCGCCAGCATTTTCTTAATTAGGTTCACGCTTACACCCTCATCGTGGCTAGTACGCCCGCGGCCACGGTTTCGCGAGCGGGCGCCAGTATAACGGTTAGCCCGCCAGGCCGAAACAACCCAACTTGTCGCAGGGGCTTATGCCTAGCGTCGTTGAAACACTAGAAGTTCGCCGGTGTGGTGGCGCTGATCAGTCGCGCCGGGGCATCGAAGGGGTTACGGAAACGATGCGGCTTGCTGCTTTCGAAGTAATAGCTGTCGCCGCTTTCGAGGATATAAATCTCGCTGCCGACGGTCAGCTCCAGGCGCCCGTCGACCAACACGCCGGACTCCTCACCCTCATGGGTGAGCATCTCGTCGCCGGTATCGGAACCCGGTGGGTAGGTCTCATCGAGGAAGGCAATCGCCCGACTGGGGTGCGCTTTACCCACCAGTTTCATGCTTACCGCACCACTGGAGAGGTCGATCAGCTCACTCGCTTTGTAGACCACCTGGGTGTGGTTGTCTTGCTCCACTTCGAGGGAGAAGAACTCCACCAACGACATGGGAATGCCCGCCAACACCTTTTTCAACGAACTGATCGAGGGGCTGACGCTGTTCTTCTCGATCATCGAAATGGTGCTGTTAGTGACGCCCGCGCGTTTGGCGAGTTCACGTTGCGATAGGCCTTTAAGCTTGCGAATGGATTGCAGTCGAACGCCGACGTCCAATGATGGAGTCCCCCTCGGGAAGATACGGAAATGTAGCCGTATCATGGCAACAGCGTTCAGTATTTACAACAGCTTGACTGCAATCCTCTTCAGTCTTGCTGCTAAGCCCCGGAATAGACTAATGGCACCCGGCGCAAATTGCAGAATAGTTGGTAGGGAATAGTCCCGGCCAAGGCGGCAACGTCGCTGGCCAGCACGTTTTTACCCCAGAGTTCGACGCGGCTGCCGAGCCCGGCCTGGGGCAAGTCGGTGAGATCGACCGTGAGCATGTCCATCGACACCCGACCAATCAGCCGACTCGGCTGACCATCGATCAGCACCGGCGTGCCGGTTGGCGCATGACGCGGGTAGCCGTCGGCATAGCCCATGGCGACCACGCCGACGCGGGTCGGCCGCTCGGTGATGAAGCGCGCGCCGTAGCCGATCGGCTCGCCGGCCGGCAGTTCACGCACACCGATGACCTTCGATTCCAGGGTCATCACCGGCTGCAAGCGCGCCGCCAGAGCCTGCTCCTGCTCGAACGGCGTCGCTCCGTAGAGCATGATGCCGGGGCGTACCCAGTCACTGGGCTGCTGTTGCGGGACAAGCTGCGGCCAACCGAGCACGGCCGGCGAGTTGCGCAGGCTGACTTCGCCCTCCAGGCCCGCGCGAGCCTGTTCGAACACCGCGACCTGCTCGGCACTGCGGCCGCAATCCAACTCGTCGGCGCGGGCGAAGTGGCTCATCAGCACTATCTTGCCGACCTTGCCGCTGGCCTGCAGGCGCCGATAGGCCGCCTGATAATCCGCCGGATGCAGACCGACCCGATGCATGCCGGAGTCGAGTTTCAGCCAGACCGTCAGCGGCCTGCCCAGTTGCGCGCGTTCAATCGCCTCGATCTGCCAGGTCGAATGCACCACGCACCACAGGTCGTGCTGGTCGATCAGCGCCAGCTCTTCGGCCTCGAAGAAGCCCTCGAGCAGCAGGATCGGCTTGCCAATCGCGGCATCTCGCAGCTCCAGCGCCTCTTCGATGCAGGCCACGGCGAAACCCTCGACTTCGGCCTCCAGCGCCTTGGCGCAGCGCACCGCGCCATGCCCGTAGGCATCCGCCTTGACCACGGCGAGGGCCTTGGCGCCGCTGACGGTGCGGGCCAATTGGTAGTTGTGACGCAGGGCATCGAGATCGATCAGGGCGCGGGCTGGACGCATGGTGACAGACTTCTGCTGAGGAATAAAAAAACCCGGTGTGAAGCCGGGTAAACAGGATTTAAGGCCGTGCGGCGACGACCGACATCTCTACCAGCACTTCCGGCGCATATAGCTTGGCCTCGACGCAGGCGCGGGCCGGCGCAGCGCCCTTCGGCACCCAGGCATCCCACACCTCGTTCAGACCGGCGTAATCGCGCTCCATGTCCTTGAGGTAGATGGTTACCGAGAGGATGCGCGTCTTGTCGGTGCCGGCCTCATCGAGCAGGCGGTCGATATTGGCCAGGGTCTCGCGGGTCTGCTGCACGATATCGCCGCTGTAATCGTCCGCCAGCTGACCGGCCAGGTAGACGGTGCCGTTGTGGATGACGATTTCGCTGTAACGCGCTTCAGTGTGCAGACGCCGGACGGGCATGTTGGTCGGTCTCCTGAGAATTGTCGTAGCGAGTGATATCGAGGCCTTCGGCGCTGATTTGCGGGCGCTTCTTCGCCATCAGATCGGCCAGCAGGCGACCGGAGCCACAGGCCATGGTCCAGCCCAAGGTGCCGTGACCGGTATTGAGGAACAAATTGCGCACCGGAGTGGCGCCGACAATCGGCGTGCCGTCCGGCGTGGTGGGGCGCAGCCCGGTCCAGAAGTCCGCCCGGCTCAGATCGCCACCTTGCGGGTAGAGATCGCCGACTATCATCTCCAGCGTCTCGCGCCGAGGCGGGTTCAGCACCAAATCGAAGCCGGCGATTTCCGCCATGCCGCCGACCCGGATGCGCTTGTCGAGGCGGGTGATGGCGACCTTGTAGGTCTCATCGAGGATGGTCGAGGTCGGTGCCATCGCCGGGTTGGTGATCGGCACGGTCAGCGAGTAACCCTTCAGCGGATAAACCGGCGCCTTGATGCCGAGCGGCTTGAGCAGTTGCGGCGAGTAGCTGCCGAGCGCCAAGACGTAGCGATCGGCGGTTTCCAGCTTGCCATCGATCCACACCCCATTGATCCGGTCGCCGGCGAAGTCCAGGCGCTCGATGCTCTGGCCGAAACGGAACTCCACCCCCAGTTGCACGGCCATCTCGGCCAGGCGGGTGGTGAACAGCTGGCAGTCGCCGGTCTGGTCATTCGGCAGGCGCAGGGCGCCCGCCAGAATATTGGTGACGCTGGCCAAGGCCGGCTCGACGCGGGCGATGCCCTCACGGTCGAGCAACTCATAGGGCACACCGGACTGTTCCAGCACGGCGATGTCCTTCGCCGCGTTGTCCAGCTGGGCTTGGGTGCGGAACAATTGCGTGGTGCCGAGGCTGCGGCCTTCATAGGCGATGCCGGTTTCCGCGCGCAGTTCGTCGAGGCAGTCGCGGCTGTACTCGGACAAGCGCACCATGCGCTCCTTGTTCACCGCATAACGGCTGGCCGTGCAGTTGCGCAACATCTGCAGCATCCACAGGTATTGATCGACGTCGGCGGTGGCTTTGATCGCCAGCGGCGCGTGCCTTTGCAGCAGCCACTTCATCGCCTTCAGCGGCACGCCAGGGGCCGCCCAGGGCGAGGCGTAGCCGGGGGAGACCTGGCCGGCGTTGGCGAAGCTGGTTTCCATGGCCGGCGCAGCCTGGCGGTCGACTACCACCACCTCGAAGCCGGCACGGGCCAGATAATAGGCGCTGGTGGTACCGATCACACCGCTGCCAAGCACCATCACTCGCATGTTCGTCTCCTCGCCGCGACTTTACGCCAACGTTTGTTATCTTGAGCGTTAATGCGCGCAGTATAGAAAGCTATAGCCAGTGCATTTCACTATATTGAAGGCTATATTTGGCGAGAATTCTTGGCAAAAACCCTATTAGCAGAGGCGGATTCCCCATGAGAACCCAGCATCAGACCCGTCGCGAGCTGGATAAGATCGACCGTAATATTTTACGCATCCTGCAGGATGACGGCCGCCTGTCCTTTACCGAGCTGGGCGAACGGGTCGGCCTCTCCACCACGCCCTGCACCGAGCGGGTGCGGCGTCTGGAGCGCGAGGGGATCATCATGGGCTACACGGCACGGCTGAACCCGCAGCACCTGAAGGCCAATTTGCTGGTGTTCGTCGAGATCAGCCTGGACTACAAGTCCGGCGACACCTTCGAGGAGTTCCGCCGCGCGGTGCTCAAGCTGTCGCACGTGCTGGAATGCCATCTGGTCTCGGGCGACTTCGACTACCTGGTGAAGGCGCGGATCTCGGAGATGGCCTCCTACCGCAAACTGCTCGGCGACATCCTCCTCAAGCTGCCGCATGTGCGCGAGTCGAAGAGCTACATCGTCATGGAGGAGGTGAAGGAGAGCCTGCATCTGCCGGTGCCGGAGTAGGGTCCCAGGCGTAGGGCGTCAATCTGGCCATAGACCGCATTGCGCCCGAGGAATCACACCAGCACTTGCCGCGTGGTCGCAATCAGGTGGTGGATCTGCTGCTCGATGCGTGGCTCGATCATCTCCTCCGGGCGCCGGCCATTCGGGCACGGCAGGCGCGGGGTGGTGCCGAACAGCCGGCAGATCAGCGGGCGCTCGGCATAGACCTGGCAGCCGTTCGGCCCCAGGTGCACGCAATTCAACTCGGCCAACGCAGCCTCATGCTCCGCGTCGCTTTTCACCGGTAGCCGGGACATTTCCTCCGACGAGGTGGTCACCGGCCCACAGCAGTCGTGACAGCCGGGCACGCACTCGAACGCGGGAATCCGCTGGCGCAAATACTCGATTTTCCGACTGTTGCAGCTCATGGGCTGGGCCCCTTGGGAATCTGACGCAGACAGAATGGCCTGCGCGGCGGTGCGCGACGCAGTGCATCACTTCGCCAGGCGCGCGCATGCTAACAAAGATACCCGTGCAGCACCCACCTCGGCCGATACCAGGCGCTCGGCGGCACTTTTTCCCCTGCGGCACAAGGTTTTTTCCTGCGCCCCCTTGGCGTCGGCGCGAGGTCAGGCTTATTCTGCGTAAAATTTACCAAACACAATAATCAGGATTTCGCACATGAACGCCCGCGTTCAGCCTTCGGCCCAGAACCACCAGCACGCCCCGTCCTACTACGCCGCCAGCGTCAACCGCAGCCTCAGCTACCCGGCCTTGGCGGGCGAGGTGCGCGCCGACGTGTGCATTGTCGGCGGGGGCTTTTCCGGCCTGAACACGGCTATCGAGCTGGCCGAACGCGGCTTCTCGGTGGTGCTGCTGGAGGCGCACCAGATCGGCTGGGGCGCCAGCGGGCGTAACGGCGGTCAGTTGATTCGCGGCGTCGGCCATGGCCTCGAACAGTTCGCCGGGGTGATCGGCAACGACGGCGTGCGCGAACTGCAATTGCTCGGCCTGGAAGCGGTGGAGATCGTCCGCCGGCGGGTCGAGCACCATGGCATCGACTGTGACCTGACCTGGGGTTACTGCGACCTGGCCAACAAGCCACGCGATCTGGCCGGCTTCGCCGCAGACCTGGACGAACTGAAGAGCCTCGGCTACCGCCACGAACTGCGCCTGCTGCAGGCGGATGAGATGCACCAGGTGGTCGGCTCCAACCGCTACGTCGGCGGCCTGATCGACATGGGCTCTGGCCACCTGCACCCGCTCAACCTGGCCTTGGGCGAGGCCGCGGCGGCGCAGTCACTCGGCGTGCAGCTGTTCGAACAGTCGGCCGTCAGCCGCATCGACTACGGCCCCGAGCTCTGCGTGCAGACCGCCAACGGCAAAGTCCGCGCGAAAAACCTGGTACTGGCCTGCAACGCCTACCTCAACGGCCTCAACCCGCGCCTCGGCGGCAAGGTGCTGCCGGCCGGCAGCTACATCATCGCCACCGAGCCACTGAGCGAAGCCCAGGCCAGAACCCTGATTCCGCAGAACATGGCGCTCTGCGACCAGCGCGTGACCGTGGATTACTACCGCCTGTCCGCCGACCGCCGCCTGCTGTTTGGCGGCGCCTGTCACTACTCCGGGCGTGATCCGCAGGACATCGCCGCCTATATGCGACCGAAAATGCTGGAAGTCTTCCCGCATCTGGCCCAGGTGAAAATCGCCTACCAATGGGGCGGCATGATCGGCATCGGCGCTAACCGCCTGCCGCAGATCGGCCGCCTCAAGGAGCAGCCCAACGTGTTCTACGCCCAGGCCTATGCCGGCCACGGGCTGAACGCTACCCACCTGGCCGGCAAGCTGCTCGCCGAAGCCATCAGCGGGCAGGAAAGCCGTGGCTTCGATCTGTTTGCCCAGGTGCCGCACCTGACCTTCCCCGGCGGTAAGCACCTGCGCTCACCGCTACTGGCCCTCGGCATGCTCTGGTATCGCCTGAAAGACGCCCTGGGCTGAGACAACCCGCTGTAGAGTCCAGTCGCCAAGCGACGGAGGACGTACTCGCGCGTAGGGCGTACTCGCGAAGCAGTACGCCATTTCGAACGGCGGACTGTTCGCTACGCTCCTGAGTCCGCCCTACGCCCTGAAGGATGCCCTGGGCAGCGCCAACCCGCTTTAGTCCAGACAAAACCAAGGGCGCGCGGCGCCCTTTTCGTTCAGTCAGCCTCCAGCGCCGCGTCAGTGTCGCCGAAGTCCGGCCGCTGCCAGGCCAGCCAGACGAAACCGGTCGCCCCCAGGGCCATCAGCAGCGGCAACGCATGGCCGCTCAGCCACTGGCTGGCCGCACCGCTCAGCAGTGGCCCGAGCAGGCAACCTATGCCCCAGAGCTGCGCGACATGCGCGTTGGCGCGCACCAGCTGATCGTCGCGGTAGCGCTCGCCAATCAAAATCAGCGAGAGGGTGAACAGCCCGCCGGCGCTGGCGCCGAACAGCACCCACAGCGGCCAGATCAGCGGGGTGTGCAGCAGCAGTGGAATGCCCAGGCTGGACAACAGCAGGGTCACGCCACAGCCGCGGAACAGCGTGCGCCGCGGCATGCGGTCGGCCAGCCAGCCGATCGGCAACTGCAACAGCGCATCGCCGACCACCACCACGCTGGCCATCAGCAGCGCGACCTCCTGAGTGAAACCCTGGCGCAGCCCATAGATCGGCAGCAGGGTCAGCATCATCGCCTCGAACGCGGCGAACAGACTCACCGCCCAGGCGATCGTCGGCAGCTGGCGACAGAACGCCGCCAGGCCACGTCCGGATGCGCTCTGCGCATCCGCCGTCGGCGCGCCCGTGCGGCCAAGCAACAGCAACGAGCCAGCGATCAGCAGCCCCGTACCGGTCCAGAAACCCAGATCGGTCGCCGTCCCCAACAGGCTCAGCAGCAAGGGCCCGGACAGCTGGCTGAGCGCATACCCGGTGCCATACAGCGCCACCAGCCGACCACGCCATTTATCCACCACCAACTGATTGATCCAGCTTTCGCCGAGGATAAACACCACGGTCAGCGCCACGCCGAGCAGTAAGCGCAGCAGCAGCCAGACCGCATAGCTAGGCACCAGCGCCTGCAGGCCCACCGACACGGCGCCAGCCAACAGGCACAGCTGCATCAACCCGGTGGTGCCGCAACGGGCCGCCAGGCGCCCGGCCAACGCGGCGCCGAGCAGCACGCCGATGGCCGGTGTCGCGGCCATCACGCCGATGGCGAACGAGTCATAACCCCAGCTCTCCAGGCGCAGCGACACCAGCGGCATGCTCACCCCGAGGGCCAGGCCGATACTGATCACCGCCGCGCAGACGGCGAAGTAAGTTCCCCAACGCATGTCCCACGCTCCCCCGGTTGCAATGCAACGCGGCCGGGCTCCCGAGGGAGCCCGGCCGCGTAATTTATTAACCGTAGGGCGTACTCGCCGAAGGCAGTACGCCGCTGCTTGGTGGGCTGTCGCACCATCGAGCCCGCGGTTTGGCGGACTGTCGTTCCTCCGAGTCCGCCCTACGGTTCAGGATCAGCCGCTTACAGCTTGATCCAGGTGGCTTTCAGTTCGGTGTACTTGTCGAAGGCGTGCAGCGACTTGTCGCGGCCGTTGCCCGACTGCTTGAAGCCGCCGAAGGGCGCGGTCATGTCGCCGGCGTCGTACTGGTTGACCCACATGCTGCCGACGCGCAGGGCCTTGGCCGCCAGGTGCGCCTTGGACAGGTTGCTGGTCCAGATCGCCGCGGCCAGGCCGTAGATGCTGTCGTTGGCGATACGGATGGCTTCCTCGGTGCTGTCGAACGGAATCACCGTCAGCACCGGGCCGAAGATCTCTTCCTGGGCGATGCGCATGGCGTTGTGCGCCTCGTCGAAGATGGTCGGCTCGACATAGACCCCGCCGGTCTCCTCCAGGGTGCGCTTGCCGCCACACAGCAGCTTGGCGCTGTCGGCACGGCCGGCGTCGATATAGGCCAGCACGCTATTCAGGTGCTGGGCATCGACCAGCGCGCCGACCTTGGTCGCCGGGTCCAGCGCGTGGCCGGCCTTCCAGCCCTGCATGGCCTCCAGCAGCAGCGGCATGAACTGCGCCTTGACCGAACGCTCGACCAGCAGGCGCGAGCCGGCGGTGCACATCTCGCCCTGGTTGAAACAGATCGCCGCGGCGGCTGCTTCGGCGGCCGCCTTGAGGTCCGGGGCATCGGCGCAGACGATGTTGGCACTCTTGCCACCAGCTTCCAGCCAGACGCGCTTCATGTTCGATTCGCCGGCATAGATCATCAGCTGCTTGGCGATCTTGGTCGACCCGGTGAACACCAGGGTGTCGACGTCCATATGCAGCGCCAGCGCCTTGCCGACGGTATGGCCATAGCCCGGCAGGACGTTCAGCACACCGGCCGGAATACCGGCCTCGATGGCCAGCTGGGCCATGCGGATGGCGGTCAGCGGCGACTTCTCGGACGGCTTGACGATCACCGAGTTGCCGGTGGCCAGCGCCGGGCCGAGCTTCCAGCAGGTCATGATCAGCGGGAAGTTCCACGGCACGATGGCCGCGACCACGCCTACCGCCTCACGGGTCACCAGGCCCAGCTCGTCGTGCGGGGTGGCGGCCACTTCGTCGTAGATCTTGTCGACCGCCTCGCCACTCCAGCGGATCGCCCGCGACGCACCTGGCACGTCGACGCCCAGCGCATCGCCGATCGGCTTGCCCATGTCCAGGGTTTCCAGCAGGGCCAGCTCTTCGGCATGCGCGTCCAGCAGATCGGCGAAGCGGATCATGGCTTGCTTGCGCTTGGCCGGCGCCAGGCGCGACCACAGGCCAGACTCGAAGGTGGCGCGGGCGTCGGCCACCGCACGCTCGGCATCGGCCAGATCGCAGCTGGCGACCTGGCCCAGCAAACGCCCATCGACCGGGCTGATGCAGTCGAAGGTGGCGCCGGAGACGGCGGCGGTGTATTCGCCGTGGATAAAAGCGCGGCCTTCAATCACCAGGGCCTGGGCCCGTTGCTCCCAGTCGGCGCGAGTCAGAGTAGTCATGCGAGCGTCCTCATTATTAGTAGAAGAGTGCGGCGTGCTCGACGCGCGCACTGTCAAAAATTCTGCAAGGCCAGGTGCTGGCCCATCATGCCGGCAACACTAAACCAGCGGGCCCCAGCTTTTCAATATTTTTTACATATCGGCAGAAAACACCCTTGTCATGTTCGTTTTATTAAACATAGACTGCAACGCAACCCTGTATAGATCTCTCCCCGCTCGCCCGGATGCCCCAATGACGACCGACAATACGCCGCAACTGAGCAGAAAAACCAACACCCTCGACGATTTCTGGATGCCTTTCACCGCCAACCGCCAGTTCAAAGCCAAGCCGCGCTTGCTGGAAAGTGCCGAAGGCATGTATTTCACCGCCAGCGACGGCCGCCAGGTGCTGGATGGCACCGCCGGGCTCTGGTGCTGCAACGCCGGCCACGGCCGCCGGGAAATCACCGAGGCGGTGAGCAAGCAGATTGCCAAGCTGGATTTCGCCCCGACCTTCCAGATGGGCCACCCGCTGCCCTTCGAGTTGGCCGAGCGGCTGGCGGCCATCGCGCCGGCGGGGCTGAATAAACTCTTCTTCACCAACTCCGGCTCGGAGTCGGCGGACACCGCCCTGAAGATCGCCCTGGCCTACCAGCGCGCGATCGGCCAAGGCACCCGCACCCGTTTGATCGGCCGCGAACTGGGCTATCACGGCGTCGGTTTCGGCGGCCTCTCGGTCGGCGGCATGGTCAACAACCGCAAAGCCTTCTCGGCCGCGCTGCTGCCGGGCGTCGACCACCTGCCACATACCCTGGACATCCAGCGCAACGCCTTCAGCCGCGGCCTGCCGGAACACGGTGTGGAAAAAGCCGACGAGCTGGAACGCCTGGTGACCCTGCACGGCGCGGAAAACATCGCCGCGGTGATAGTCGAGCCGATGTCCGGCTCCGCCGGCGTGGTGCTGCCGCCGCTTGGCTACCTCAAACGGCTGCGCGAGATCACCCGCAAACACGGCATCCTGTTGATCTTCGATGAAGTCATCACCGGTTTCGGCCGGGTCGGCGAGGCCTTCGCCGCGCAGCGCTGGGGCGTCACCCCGGACATCCTCACGACCGCCAAGGGCCTGACCAACGGCGCGATTCCAATGGGCGCGGTGTTCGTCCATGAAGACCTCTACCAGGCCTTTATGAGCGGCCCGCAGAGCGCCATCGAATTCTTCCACGGCTACACCTACTCCGGCCACCCGGTGGCCTGCGCCGCGGCCCTGGCGACCCTGGACATCTACCAGCGCGAGCAGCTGTTCCAACGCAGCATCGAGCTGGAAGGCTACTGGCAGGACGCGCTGCTCAGCCTGCGGGATCTGCCCAACGTGATCGACATCCGCGCCATCGGCCTGGTCGGCGGCGTGCAGCTGGCGCCGAATGCCGAAGGCGCCGGCAAGCGCGGCTACCAGGTGTTCGAGCAGTGCTTCCAGGACGACCTGCTGGTGCGCGTGACCGGCGATATCGTGGCCATGTCGCCGCCGCTGATTATCGAGAAAGCGCAGGTCGACACCCTGGTCGACAAGCTCGCCAGCTCGATCCGCAAGGCCAGCCAAGCCCTCTGAATCTGGAAAAGCCCATGAACATCACACAAATCGTCGACTTCGCCCACGCCAGCACCGCACCTGCGCATTACCGCCCGGCACCGGAAAAGATCCTCAAAGGCGACCCCGAGCAAAGCGTGCGCAATCACTACGCCAGCCCTTGCAGCCAGTTCAACGCCGGCACCTGGGAAGGCGCGGTCGGCCAGTGGACGGTGAATTACAGCGAGCACGAATACTGCGAAATCCTCCAAGGCGTCTCCGTGCTGCGCGATGCCGAGGGCAACGCCAAGACGTTACGGGCGGGCGACCGCTTCGTCATTCCGGCCGGCTTCGCCGGCACCTGGGAAGTGCTGGAAGCCTGCCGCAAGGTCTACGTGCTCTTCGAGCAAGCGTCGAGCTGATCCCAGCCAGTCTTCATGCGTGACCTGTTCGCCCGCTCTCCAGCGGGCTTTTTTATGCCGCGAGCAAAACCCCGCCAGCGCGCCCGACCCGGACTAAATCGCCGGCAAGAAAAAGCCCGCCAAGGGGCGGGCTTTTTCGGCAAGGGCCGGATCAATTACTTGATCTTGGCTTCCTTGTAGATCACGTGCTGACGCACAACCGGATCGAATTTTTTGATTTCGATTTTGTCCGGGGTGGTGCGCTTGTTCTTGTCGGTGGTGTAGAAGTGGCCAGTACCGGCGCTCGACACCAAACGGATTAGTTCACGCATGATTAGCTCCTTAAACCTTTTCGCCGCGGCTGCGGATTTCGGCCAGCACAACATCAATGCCGCGCTTGTCGATGATACGCATGCCTTTGGCAGTTACGCGCAGACGCACGAAGCGCTTCTCGGACTCGACCCAGAAGCGGTGATGCTGCAGGTTCGGCAGGAAACGGCGACGGGTTTTGTTGTTCGCGTGGGAAATGTTATTCCCGGTTACCGGACCCTTACCGGTAACTTGACAGACTCTCGACATACCTCAGCCCTCTAAAACCACATGCCCAACCCGGCATGGGTTGGCCGCTTAAACTCAAAGTCATTTGGCGCTCGGCGCCACGTTTCTTCAGGGTCTTACCGGCCACACCTACAAGCGAAGGAACCGGGCCCCTAGAAAAGAGCGCTGCTTTATACCAGAAAGCCCCCCAGGCAACAAGGATAACTGCGCTTTTCCACAAGCCCGACAGCCCGCGCCCGCGCTGCAACCGGCAGCGCCACGGGCAGCGCAGGCCCCGACCGCTCGTCACTCCAACTGTATTGCCCTAGGCTCTGTTGACATAAGCGCGCCAGCCCTGCGACAAGACGGCCCCGTCCCTTCGGGTTGCGTGCCAAAGCCGCGCTATCCGCCCTACAGCCAACCGTATTCGGCCAGCGACAGCGGCTCACCGTCGCCAACGATAAAGTGATCGAGCACCCGCACATCCACCAGTGCCAGCGCCTCCTGGAGACGCTGGGTCAGCACCCGGTCAGCTTGACTGGGCTCGGCGACGCCGGAGGGATGATTGTGGCAGAGGATCAAGGCCGCGGCGTTATGGGCCAGGGCGCGCTTGACCACCTGCCGCGGGTAGACGCTGGCGCTGTCGATGGAGCCCTGGAACAGCGCCTCGAACGCCAGCACCCGATGCTTGGAGTCGAGAAACAGGCAGCCGAACACCTCATGGGGCTCATGCCGCAACAGCGCTTTCAAGTAGTCGCGCACCGCCTGCGGGCTCTCCAAGGCCGAATCGCGGCGCAGGCGCTCGGCCAGATGCCGGCGTGCCATCTCCAAGACCGCCTGCAACTGAGCGAATTTGGCCGGCCCCAGCCCGAGGTGCTGGCTGAAACTCGCCTGATCCGCCTCCAATAGCGGCCGTAGCCCGCCGAAGGATGCGAGCAAGTGCCGCGCCAGATCCACCGCGCTCTTGCCGGTGACCCCGGTGCGCAGAAAAATGGCCAGCAGTTCGGCGTCCGTCAGGGTCGCCGCCCCCTGGTCCAGCAGCTTCTCTCGCGGGCGTTCTGCCGCGGGCCAATCGCGAATGCTCATAGCACCTCCATGTCGAGCGGGGCCCGCTGTTCCAGTGCGGGCGCTGTGCTATCTTAGCCCAAATTTTTTGCGCGGCGATTGGCCAGGGGCGGCGGCGTCGCCGCTGCGCACCTCCACTCTCTAGATAAGGCAGGCCTATGCAGCGGCTGTATCGGAAACGCATCGTCCTCGGCGTGGGTGGCGGCATTGCCGCGTACAAGAGCGCCGAACTGGTTCGCCGCCTGCGCGACCAAGGTGCGGAAGTCCGCGTGGTGATGACCCAGGGCGGCCGTGAATTCATTACCCCGCTGACCCTGCAGGCGCTGTCCGGCCATCCGGTCCACCTCGACCTGCTCGACCCGGCTGCCGAAGCCGCCATGGGCCATATCGAACTGGCCAAGTGGGCCGACCTGATCCTGATCGCCCCCGCCACCGCCGACCTGATGGCCCGCCTGGCGCAAGGCATCGCCAACGACCTGCTGACCACCCTGGTGCTGGCCACCGACGCCCCGGTCGCCCTGGCTCCGGCGATGAACCAGGCGATGTGGCGCGACCCCGCGACCCAGGCTAACAGCACGATACTCACCGAACGCGGCCTGCACCTATTCGGCCCGGCCGCCGGTAGCCAAGCCTGCGGCGACGTGGGCCTGGGCCGCATGCTCGAAGCCGATGAGCTGGCGCAATGCGCCGCCGATTGCTTCAAGCGCAGCAGCCTGACCGGCCGGCATGTGCTGATCACCGCCGGGCCGACCCAGGAAAACATCGACCCGGTGCGCTACATCACCAACCACAGCTCCGGCAAGATGGGCTTCGCCCTGGCCGAAGCCGCCGCCGAAGCAGGCGCCAAGGTGACACTGATCAGCGGCCCGGTGCATCTGCCGACGCCTGAGCGGGTCAACCGGATCGACGTGGTCAGCGCCCGCGACATGCTGGCCGCCTGTGAGGCCGCGATGCCCTGCGACCTACTGATCGCCGCCGCCGCGGTGGCCGACTACCGCCCGGAAGTGGTGGCCCAGCACAAGCTGAAGAAAGACCCGACCAGCGGCGACGGCCTGCTCCTGCAGATGGTCCGTAACCCGGACATTCTGGCAACCCTCGCGCAGCGCGCCGATCGCCCGTTCAGTGTCGGCTTTGCTGCCGAGACCGAGAAGCTGCTCGACTATGCGGCGCGCAAGCTGAAAGACAAAAACCTCGACCTGATCGTCGCCAACGATGTCGCCAACCCGAGCATCGGCTTCAACAGCGAAGAGAACGCGATCACCATCATCGATCGCGAACTGCAGCAAAATAGCCTCGCCCAGACCAGCAAGGGCAAGATTGCCCGGCAACTGATCGCCTTTATCGCCGAGCGCCTGAACCGGGCCTAAGGCTCGCACCCGATCACTCACAGAGCCTGACATGCACGCACTGCAAGCCAAGATTCTCGACCCTCGCATCGGCCGCGACTTCCCGCTGCCACAGTACGCCACCCCAGGTTCTGCCGGCCTCGATCTGCGCGCCATGCTGCCCCAAGACCGCGTGCTCGAGCCCGGTCAAACCCTGCTGATCCCCACCGGCCTGTCGATCTATATCGGCGACCCAGGCCTGGCCGCCTTGATCCTGCCACGCTCGGGCCTCGGCCATAAACACGGCATCGTGCTCGGCAACCTGGTCGGCCTGATCGACTCGGATTATCAGGGCGAACTGATGGTGTCCTGCTGGAATCGCGGGCAGACGGCCTTCACCATCGCCGTCGGCGAGCGCATCGCACAGCTGATCCTGGTGCCGGTGGTACAGGCGCACTTCGAGCTGGTCGAACAATTCGATGAAAGCCAGCGCGGTGCCGGCGGCTTCGGCCACTCCGGCAGCCACTGAAGTGCCTGACTGCATTTCAGGATGAATCGCCGAGGAGACGCCCCGTGAAACTCTTCCAGCGCACCGCCCAGGACGCCGACAACCTGACCCGGCCCAGCGCACCGCCCGCGGCCAGCACCAGCCAGGAGCACGGCCTGCCGACGCTATTCCCAGGCCTGGGCGCCGCGCTGGTCGGCCTGCTCGCGGCCGCGGCAGTGCTTTGGTTTGGTCTGCTCAACAACGCCCAGCAGCAAGCACAGGCGCAACTCGGCCAGACCTGGGGAGGCAACCAAGCCGCCGCCTTGCAGCAAGCGCTGCACCAGTTGAGTGCCGACACCCAGGCCGCCGCGCACAATCCGCAACTGCTCCAGGCCCTGCAGAGCCAAGACAGCGCACAGTTGCAGACCGCCGAGCGCAGCCTCGGTTACTGGGACGCCGTGGTCGACGCGCACCTCAACCTACCCGGCCAAGCCACCCAGAACGCCAGCCGCGCCGCGCCAATGAACTTTGCCGCCCTGGATCTGCTGCGGCGGGTCGAAGGCGGCCAGTCCCCAGCGCCGGAGGCCTACAAGATCGGCCAGCGCTGGCTGGTCTACAGCGCCACGCCGCTGCGCTTGGCCGACAGCCAACCGCTACAAGGCACCCTGTTGCTGGTGGTCGACCTGCAGCGCTTGCTGGCCGCGCTGCCACCCTTGCCGGCAGGCATTGGCCAACTGCAACTGACCCAACAATTCGGCAACGGCCCCGCGCAACTGTTGGCACAACTTGGCCACGCCCCCCAGGGCAGCGCGCTGGCGTTTAGCAGCGGCAACCCCAACTGGAAACTCGACTTCATTCCCGGCCCGGCCCTGACTCAATCCGCCTTCTCTGCGCTACCCTTGCTCTTGGCCGCGCTACTGGCGCTGGGCGGCGCGCTGTTCGGCCTACTCCTGCTGCACAACGCCATGCAGATCCGTCTGCGCCGAGATGCCGAGCAACTGGGTCAACTGGTGCAAGAACTCTCCGCCGGAAAAGCCGTCAAAGCCTTCAGCCTGCGCTTGCCCGCACTCAATGCCCTGGCGCAGAACCTCGCTCGCCTGCCACGCCGGCAAAGCGAGCCCGCAACTGAACATGGCGACAATCCAGCGAGCACCGCCCCCGGCGGCGCAGCTCGCCCGGCCCCGCGCGCGGCCAAACCGGCGGAGCCGATCGATCCACTGTTTCAAGACACCGATATTTTCGATATCGACATCCTCGACGAAGACCAGGATCTCCTGGGATTGGAGCAAGCCTCAGCTATGAGCAACACCCCGCACACCGCACCCAACTTGCCCGCCAGCATTTTCCGCGCCTATGACATCCGCGGCGTGGTCGGCGATACCCTGACCCCGGAAACCGCCTATTGGGTCGGCCGCGCCGTTGGTTCCGAGAGCATTGCCTGCGGCGAGCCAAATGTTTCCGTCGGCCGCGACGGCCGCCTGTCTGGCCCCGAGCTGGTGCAATCGCTGATCCAAGGGCTGGTCGAATGCGGTTGCCAGGTCAGCGACATCGGCATGGTGCCGACCCCGGCGCTGTATTACGCCGCCAACGTCTTGGCCGGCAAATCCGGCGTGATGCTCACCGGCAGCCACAACCCGCCGGATTACAACGGCTTCAAGATAGTCGTCGCCGGCGACACCCTGGCCAACGAACAGATCCAGGCCCTGCGCCAGCGCATCGAAACCAATGACCTGGTCAGCGGCCTGGGCAGTGTCGAGCAGGTCGAAATCCTTGAGCGCTACTTCAAGCAGATCCGCGATGACATCGCCCTGGCCAAACCGCTGAAGGTGGTGGTCGACTGCGGCAACGGCGCCGCCGGCGTGATCGCCCCGCAGCTGATCGAAGCGCTGGGCTGCAGCGTGATTCCGTTGTTCTGCGAGGTCGACGGCAACTTTCCCAACCATCACCCGGACCCGGGCAAGCCGGAAAACCTGGTGGATCTGATCGCCAAGGTCAAGGAAGAGAACGCCGACCTCGGCCTGGCCTTCGACGGTGACGGCGACCGCGTCGGCGTGGTGACCAACACCGGCACCATCGTCTACCCCGACCGCCTGATGATGCTGTTCGCCAAGGACGTGGTGTCGCGCAACCCCGGCGCCGACATCATCTTCGACGTCAAATGCACCCGCCGCCTGGGCACGCTGATCAGCGGTTACGGCGGCCGCCCGGTGATGTGGAAAACCGGTCACTCGCTGATCAAGAAGAAGATGAAGGAAACCGGCGCCCTGCTGGCCGGCGAGATGAGCGGGCATATCTTCTTCAAGGAGCGCTGGTTCGGCTTCGACGACGGCATCTACAGCGCCGCCCGCCTGCTGGAAATCCTCAGCCAGGACAAGCGCGACGCCGAGCAGGTGTTCGCCGCCTTCCCCAGCGACCTCTCCACGCCGGAAATCAACATCACGGTCACCGAGGAGAGCAAGTTCAGCATCATCGACGCGCTGCAGCGTGATGGGCATTGGGGTGAAGGCAGCATCACCACCCTCGATGGCGTGCGCGTCGACTACCCCAAAGGCTGGGGCCTGGTCCGCGCCTCCAACACCACGCCGGTGCTGGTGCTGCGCTTCGAAGCCGATAGCACCGAGGAACTCCAGCGCATTCAGGAAGTGTTCCGCGCCCAGCTGTACTCCGTTGCCCCCGCCCTCAACCTACCCTTCTGATCGCCTGGCCGGTCTGCTGGACCGGCCATCCTGTTTTATTGGAGCCCCGCATGACCCTCGACCGTGATGCCGCCACCAACGTTGCCAAGGTGCTGTCCGAGGCACTGCCCTACATCCGTCGCTTTGTCGGCAAGACCCTGGTGATCAAGTACGGCGGCAACGCCATGGAAAGCGACGAGCTGAAAACCGGCTTCGCCCGCGACATCGTGCTGATGAAGGCGGTGGGCATCAACCCGGTGGTGGTGCATGGCGGCGGCCCGCAGATCGGCGACCTGCTCAAACGCTTGAGCATCGAGAGCCACTTTATCGACGGTATGCGGGTCACCGACAGCCAGACCATGGACGTGGTGGAGATGGTGCTCGGCGGCCAGGTCAACAAAGACATAGTCAACCTGATCAACCGCCACGGCGGCAGCGCCATCGGCCTGACCGGCAAGGACGCCGAGCTGATCCGTGCGAAGAAGCTCACCGTCAGCCGCCAGACCCCGGAGATGACCCAACCGGAAATCATCGATATCGGCCATGTCGGCGAAGTCGTCGGGGTGAATACCGACCTGCTGAACATGCTGGTCAAGGGCGACTTCATTCCGGTCATCGCGCCAATCGGCGTCGGCGCCAATGGCGAGTCCTACAACATCAACGCCGACCTGGTCGCCGGCAAAGTGGCGGAAGCGCTGAAGGCCGAGAAGCTGATGTTGCTGACCAATATCGCCGGGCTGCTGGACAAGCAGGGCCAGGTCCTCACCGGCCTGTCGACCACCCAGGTCGACGCACTGATCGCCGATGGCACCATCTACGGCGGTATGCTGCCGAAGATCCGCTGCGCCCTCGAGGCCGTGCAAGGCGGGGTGACCAGCGCGCATATCATCGACGGTCGCGTGCCGAATGCCGTGCTGCTGGAGATCTTCACCGACAGCGGCGTCGGCACCCTGATCTGCAATCGCAAGCACCACTGAGAGAACCCTGCTGCGCTCTGACCTCCGCCTCGAGCACCCACTGCGGGTGCGCTGGGCGGAGGTCGACCGGAGAGTGCCCGTTAGCGGCGAGTACCGATCAACTCGAGCAAGCGCGCCCGATCCGCCGCAAAGCTGGTCTCGGCCTGCTTGCGGCCCGCCTGATAACGCAGGATGTCCTTCTGCAGCCCTGCCTGTTCGGCTTTCAGGTTGTCGATCTGCGCGACCAAATGTTCGGGAGCTTGGCGCCCTGCCCGCTCCTGATCGGCCGCCTGGCTCTGCAAGTTCGCCTGCTGCGTACGCAGCGACTGCAAGTTGCCCTGCGCCGCGCTGATCACGCCATCCAACTCGGCAAGCTTGCGGGCCTGGGCTCGATCGACATCATCCACCGTGGAGTACAAGCGCAGTAACTGGGCATCGGAGCTAGCCCGCGCCTTATCCGCGAGCTGACGCTGCATTTCCTCGGCGCTCGGTGCCGGCGGAATCACCTTGACCACCCGGCCCTGATCGTTAAGCACCTCGTAGCCTTTACTGATGTACTCCGGCGGCACGCCCAGGCGATCCAGCACCGTGACGCCCTTGGCGTCTACGTAACGGTACAGCTCCGTCGCCCCAGCCAAAGCCGGCAACAGCAAGCCGAACAACAACGTAAAGCGAATTGCCCCCGACTTGACCATGCAGACAACACCCTATCGTGATTAGGACTTAGAACCTGTTCAAGCTCGTCGCGAGCGCAGGTCAGGGCCGCACCCGTTCCCTACGGGTAGCGACATTCCCCACATCCATGTGGGTCACAACGCGTAACGAGTCAAACAGGCGAGGAAGCAGAGTTTACAAGTGGTAAATGAGCATTCCGAGCCTGTTTTCAACGCAGCATGACCAAGCGCAGCAGATATTGAACAGGTTATTAGATTCCGTACTGCGCGCGGTAGGCCTGCACCGCCGGCAGATGCTGCTTCAGCTCGGCATCACCGGCCAGGTATTCCAGCACCTGCTCCAGTGAAACTATGCTCACCACCGGCATGCCGAAGTCACGCTCGACCTCCTGGATCGCCGACAGCTCGCCCTGACCGCGCTCCTGACGATTCAGCGCGATCAGCACACCGGCCGCTTGCGCGCCCTGCCCATGAATAATCTGCATCACTTCGCGGATCGCCGTACCGGCGGTGATCACATCGTCGATGATCAGCACCCGCCCGGCCAGCGGCGCGCCGACCAGCGTGCCGCCTTCGCCATGGTCTTTGGCTTCCTTGCGGTTGAAGCACCAGGGTAGGTCGCGCTGATGCTGCTCGGCCAAGGCCACCGCGGTGGTTGCGGCTAACGGAATGCCTTTGTAGGCGGGCCCAAACAGCACATCGAAGGCAATCCCGCTCTCCACCAGCGCCGCAGCATAGAAGCGCCCCAGCTGGGCCAAGGCCAAACCGCTGTTAAATAAGCCGGCATTGAAGAAGTACGGACTGGTACGCCCCGACTTGAGGGTGAACTCACCGAAGCGCAGCACGCCGCGCTCGATGGCAAAACGAATGAACTCGCGCTGGTACGCCTGCATAAAAAAGCCCCGAACGGCACGGATTTAGCTGTGGGTTTAGCTAATGAGGGTGAGCTCGGGTATCATACACGCACGTGTTTTTGGGGGCCATTTATGCGGATCATCAGTGTGAACGTGAATGGTATTCAGGCTGCAGTCGAGCGCGGTTTGCTCAGTTGGCTGCAGGCTCAGAATGCCGACGTCATCTGCCTGCAGGACACCCGTGCCTCCGCCTTTGAACTGGACGACCCAGCCCTCCAACTGGATGGCTATTTCCTCTATGCCTGCGATGCCGAAGTGCCCGACCAAGGTGGTGTGGCACTCTATTCGCGGTTACAACCCAAGGCGGTGATCAGCGGACTCGGTTTCGAGACAGCCGATCGCTACGGGCGCTACCTGCAGGCCGATTTCGACAAAGTGAGTATCGCCACCCTGCTGCTGCCTTCCGGGCAGAGCGGTGACGAGAACTTGAACCAAAAATTCAAGTTTATGGACGACTTCACCCACTATTTGGACAAGCAACGTCGCAAGCGCCGCGAGTACATCTACTGCGGCTCACTCTACGTTGCCCATCAGAAGCTGGATGTGAAGAACTGGCGCGACTGCCAGCAGGAGCCGGGCTTTCTCGCGCCGGAACGGGCGTGGATGGACGAAGTCGTCGGCACCATGGGCTACGTCGATGCGCTGCGCGAAGTGAGCCGCGAAGGCGAGCAATTCAGTTGGTGGCCGAACAGCGAGCAGGCCGAGATGCTCAACCTAGGCTACCGCTTCGACTACCAGTTGCTGACACCCGGCCTGCGCCGCTTTGTCCGCGGCGCCCGGCTACCACGCCAGCCGCGCTTCTCCCAGCATGCTGCGCTGATTGTCGACTATGACTGGACGCTGAGCGTCTAACCCGAAAGACGCCCAGGGTGTAGGGCGGCCTCGCCGCGAAGCGGCAGCCTGCCAGGGCAATGGCGTACTGCTGCGCGAGTACGCACTACGCCTGGTTCTTGCCTACAAAAAGCCGGCGCTGAGCCGGCTTTTTGTTGTCTGCGCGAACTTACTTCAGCAAGCGCCAGCAGAACGGGTAGCGGTAGGCCTGACCTTCGTTGGCCTTGATCCCGGCGATGATGGTCAGCACCAGCGCACCGATGCTGAGCAACCCCAGCAAGGCGAAACCGATCACCACCAACATCAGCAGAATGCACACCAACGCCGCCAGCGCCACGGTGATCTGGAAGTTCAGCGCCTCCTTGCCCTGGGCATCGACAAAAGGATCGAGATCCTTCTTGATCTGCCAGACGATCAGCGGCCCCAGTAGATTGCCGAAGGGAAACACCAAGCCGAGAAAAGCCGCGAAGTGGCAGAACATCGCCCACTGGCGCACCTCTTGGCTGGGTGTCGGCACCGGGGTCTGGATCTCGTTCATGCTGTTCCTCCTTGGATAGCTGGGCAATTAGTCGGCCAGCGCCGCACGCTGCAACTCGAACAACTCGCTCATGCCTTTCTGCGCCAGCGCCAGCATGGCATTCAGCTCGGCCGGCTGGAAAGGTGAGCCTTCCGCGGTGCCCTGCACCTCGATAAAACCACCATCACTGGTCATCACCACATTCAGATCGGTCTCGGCCGCGGAGTCTTCCAGGTAGTCCAGATCCAGCACCGGCTCACCCTGATACATACCGACGGAGACGGCCGCAATCATCTGCTTCAGCGGATCGCCAGCTTTCAAGCCACCGCGCTTCTTGATGACTTTCAGCGCATCGACCAACGCGACCATGGCGCCGGTGATCGACGCGGTACGCGTACCACCGTCTGCCTGGATCACGTCGCAGTCGACATACAGGGTGTTCTCACCCAGCTTGGACATATCCAGTGCGGCGCGCAGTGACCGGCCGATCAGGCGCTGGATCTCCAGGGTCCGCCCGCCTTGCTTACCACGGCTGGCTTCACGCTGATTACGCTCGCCGGTGGCGCGCGGCAACATGCCGTACTCGGCGGTCAACCAACCTTGGCCCTGCCCCTTGAGAAAGCGCGGGACTCCCGACTCGACGCTGACCGTGCAGATCACTTTGGTGTCACCGAACTCCACCAGCACCGAACCCTCGGCGTGCTTGGTGTAGTTACGGGTGATGCGGATCGAGCGCAACTGATCGGCGGCACGGCCACTGGGACGTTTCATTTGGAAATACCTATTCGGGACGGAAATCTGCTCGGCATTATAGGGCCGCACAGGCGGGGCGACACGCCAAATTGGGAGCTACCGACGCACTGCGCTACAATCCTGCGCCTTTCGTACCCTCTTATTCTCGCGAGGTCACCCCATGGTGCACAGCATGACCGCCTTCGCCCGTGTCGAACGGGCCAGTGCCAACGGCACGCTGAGCTGGGAACTGCGTTCGGTCAACCATCGCTACCTGGAACCGCAGCTGCGCCTGCCAGAGTCTTTCCGCGACCTCGAAGGCGCGGTGCGCGAAGCCCTGCGCCAGGGCCTGTCGCGCGGCAAAGTAGAATGCACCCTGCGCTTTGCCGAAGACACCGCCGGCAAAGCGCTGCAGGTGGATCGCGAGCGCGCGGCTCAGTTGGTCGCCGCCGCAGAAAGCGTGGCCAGCCTGATCAAACAACCGGCACCGCTCAATCCGCTGGAAGTCCTGGCCTGGCCCGGCGTGCTAGTCGCCGATGCCGCCGACCCGCAGGCCCTCAACAGTGCCGCCCTGGAGCTGTTCACCGAGGCCCTGAGCGAGCTGAAAAATGGCCGCGCGCGGGAAGGCGCCGAATTGGCCAAGCTGCTGAACGAGCGCCTGGACAACATCACCGAGGAAGTCAGCGCCCTGCGCGAGCTGATCCCGCAGATGCTCGTCGCACAACGGCAAAAAATCCTCGACCGCTGCGCCGAGATGCAGGCCGAGCTGGATCCGCAGCGCCTGGAGCAAGAGCTGGTGCTGCTGGCGCAAAAAAGTGATGTCGCCGAAGAGCTGGATCGCCTGAGCACCCACGTCACCGAGGTGCGGCGCGTGCTGAAAGCCGGCGGCGCGGCGGGCCGGCGCCTGGATTTCCTCATGCAGGAACTCAACCGCGAGGCCAACACCCTCGGCTCCAAGGCCTTCGATACACGCAGCACGCAGGCGGCGGTGAACCTCAAGGTGCTGATCGAGCAAATGCGCGAACAAGTACAGAACATCGAGTAAGGCGAACCCGACATGCACGCCACCCCCGGCACCCTCTATATCGTTTCCGCGCCCTCCGGCGCCGGCAAGACCAGCCTGGTCAAGGCCCTGATCGACGCCCAGACGCAGATTCGCGTCTCCGTGTCGCACACCACCCGCGACATGCGGCCGGGTGAAACGGATGGGCTCAACTATCACTTCGTCAGTCGCGACAGCTTTTTGCAAATGCTCGAGCGCAACGAGTTCCTCGAGCACGCGGAAGTCTTCGGCAACCTCTACGGCACCTCGCAGCGCTGGCTGGAGAAGACCCTCGCCGAAGGCTTCGACCTGATTCTGGAAATCGACTGGCAGGGCGCGCAGCAAGTCCGCAAGCTGATGCCGCAAGCCCGGTCGATCTTCATCCTGCCGCCCTCGCAAGAAGCGTTACGCCAGCGTCTGAACAACCGCGGCCAGGACAGCGATGCGATCATCGAGCAGCGCATGCGTGAAGCGGTCAGCGAAATGAGCCACTATGTCGAGTATGACTATCTGGTGATCAATGATGACTTCGCCACGGCGCTGGACGATCTGAAGGCGATTTTCCGCGCCAGTCGGTTGCAGCAACTGCAGCAACAGCAACGCTTCAGCGATCTGCTCAGCCAGTTGCTCGCCTAGCCGGAACGAGGCGCCGAAAAAATCTGCGCTTCCCTAAAGGCTGGTTATTTTTTAGACTATTCAGTCCGCTCGCCCATCTGGGCACAGTTTTTCGCTCTTATATACGTCGCTACGAGGAATACCATGGCTCGCGTTACCGTTGAAGATTGCCTGGACAACGTCGATAACCGCTTCGAGCTGGTCATGCTCGCCACCAAGCGCTCCCGCCAACTGGCTACCGGTGGCAAAGAGCCGAAGGTCGCCTGGGAAAACGACAAGCCGACCGTGGTCGCCCTGCGCGAAATCGCGGCCGGCCTGATCGATTACAACGTGATCGCCGAGGAAGAAATGGTCGAAGACGAACCGCTGTTCGGTTCTTTTGAGGACGAGGCCAACGAGGCCCTGTAAGCCTATGCCTGGTCGAAGTCACGCGGCGCGGGAACCCAGCCGGCAAGGAGCACAGCCTTGCCGAGCATAGACGCCCTCGCCGATCGGCTTTCGACCTACCTCGGCGCCGAGCAGGTCAATCTGGTCCGGCGCGCCTACTTCTACGCCGAACAAGCCCACGACGGCCAACGCCGCCGTAGCGGAGAAGCCTACGTCACCCATCCCCTGGCGGTGGCGAATATCCTCGCCGACATGCACATGGATCATCAGAGCCTGATGGCCGCGATGCTGCATGACGTGATCGAAGACACCGGCATCGCCAAGGAAGCGCTGACTGCGCAATTCGGCGAAACCGTCGCCGAACTGGTCGACGGGGTCAGCAAGCTGACCCAGATGAACTTCGAGACCAAGGCCGAGGCGCAAGCGGAAAATTTCCAGAAGATGGCCATGGCCATGGCCCGTGATATCCGCGTGATCCTGGTCAAGCTGGCCGACCGCCTGCACAACATGCGCACCCTGGAAGTGTTGGCCGGCGAAAAACGCCGACGCATCGCCAAGGAAACCCTGGAAATCTACGCGCCGATCGCCAACCGGCTGGGCATGCACAGCATGCGCGTGGAATTCGAGGAACTGGGTTTCAAGGCCATGCACCCGATGCGTTCCGAGCGCATTCGCCAGGCGGTCAAACGCGCCCGCGGCAACCGCAAGGAAATCGTCAACAAGATCGAAGAGTCGCTGACCCATTGCCTAGCCCGGGAAGGCATGGAAGGCGAGGTACTGGGCCGCGAGAAACATCTGTACGGCATCTACCAGAAGATGCGCGGCAAACGTCGGGCGTTCAACGAGATCATGGACGTTTACGCCTTCCGCATCATAGTCGACAAGGTCGATACCTGTTACCGCGTACTCGGCGCCGTGCACAATCTGTACAAGCCGCTGCCGGGGCGCTTCAAAGATTACATCGCGATTCCCAAGGCCAACGGCTACCAGTCGCTGCACACCACGCTGTTCGGCATGCACGGCGTGCCCATCGAGATCCAGATCCGCACCCGCGAGATGGAAGAGATGGCCAACAACGGCATCGCCGCCCATTGGCTGTATAAATCCAACGAAGAAGACCAGCCCAAGGGCACCCACGCCCGCGCTCGCCAGTGGGTCAAGGGCGTGCTGGAGATGCAGCAACGCGCCGGCAACTCCCTGGAGTTCATCGAGAGCGTGAAGATCGACCTGTTCCCCGACGAGGTCTATGTCTTCACGCCCAAGGGCCGGATCATGGAGATGCCGAAAGGCTCGACCGCGGTCGACTTCGCCTATGCCGTACATACCGACGTCGGTAATGCCTGCATCGCCTGCCGGATCAACCGGCGCCTGGCGCCCTTGTCCGAGCCGCTGCAAAGTGGCGCCACGGTGGAGATCGTCACCGCCCCGGGTGCGCGGCCGAACCCGGCCTGGCTGAACTTCGTGGTCAGCGGCAAGGCCCGTACGCACATCCGCCATGCGCTGAAACTGCAGCGCCGCTCGGAGTCGATCAGCCTCGGCGAGCGCCTGTTGAACAAGGTCCTGGCCGGTTTTAACAGCCATCTGGACAAACTTCCGGCCGAACGGGTGCAGGCGGTGCTCGGCGAATATCGCCTGGAGCTTATCGAAGACCTGCTGGAAGACATTGGCCTGGGCAACCGCATGGCCTATGTGGTCGCCCGCCGCTTACTGGCCAGCGAGGGCGAACAACTGCCGAGCGCCGAAGGCCCACTGGCGATTCGCGGCACCGAAGGCCTGGTGCTGAGCTACGCCAAATGCTGCACGCCGATCCCCGGCGACCCGATCGTCGGCCACCTGTCCGCGGGCAAAGGCATGGTGGTGCACCTGGACAACTGCAAGAACATCAGCGAAATTCGCCACAATCCGGAAAAGTGCATTCAACTGTCCTGGGCCAAGGATGTGGTCGGCGAGTTCAACGTCGAGCTGCGCATCGAACTGGAACACCAGCGCGGCCTGATCGCCCTGCTGGCCAGCAGCGTCAACGCCGCCGACGGCAATATCGAAAAAATCAGCATGGACGAGCGCGATGGCCGCATCAGCGTGGTTCAGTTGGTCGTTAGCGTGCACGACCGCATCCACTTGGCCCGCGTGATCAAGAAGCTGCGCGCCCTGAAAGGGGTGGTGCACATCTCCCGCGTGCGCGCCTAGGGCAGATTCAACGGCGCCTAACGCTTGGCGTTAGCCGCCCCCAGCTAGAACAAAACCCTCAAGGAGTTTTTCATGAGCAAGAGCGTCATCACTTCCGAGCAGGCACCTGCCGCTATCGGCACCTACTCCCAGGCGATCAAGGCCGGCAACACCGTCTACATGTCCGGGCAGATCCCGCTCGACCCGAAGACCATGGAGCTGGTGGACGGCTTCGAAGCGCAAACCGTGCAGGTGTTCGAGAACCTTAAAGCCGTGGCCGAAGCCGCGGGTGGCTCGTTCAAAGACATCGTCAAACTGAACATCTTCCTCACCGACCTGTCGCACTTCGCCAAGGTCAACGAGGTCATGGGCCGCTACTTCCAGCAGCCCTACCCGGCGCGTGCCGCCATCGGCGTAGCCGCGCTGCCGCGCGGCGCCCAGGTGGAAATGGACGCTATTCTCGTCATCGAGTAAGCCGCTGACGGGGCGCCCGCCGCCCCGTTCTCCCGCCCCAGGAAAGGAATCCATCATGCGCAACGCGCTCGCCCTGTTACTGCTGGCAACCTGGCTGAGCGGTTGCACCAGTCAAGCCAACCGCGACCCTAGCGGAATCTGGATCAACCAGGCCGCGATCGATGCCGCGGCGCAAGGGGGCAACCTGCGCGAAGCCCTGCTGGCCTACGGCCCCAATCTGGAATGGCGTATCGACGGCCCCCGCCAGTTGGCGACCTTCAGCAACGGCTTCGAGCTGGGTGAAGGCCAATTGGTCGCCGAGCCGGAGGCGCGCTGGCGGGTGGATTTCTACGGCGATTACCACGAGCAGTTGCGCCTGAAAGGCGATCAGCTGCTGCAGGAAGAAAGCGAGTCGGGCCCCGAACAACGCTTTGCCCGCCCGCCAGTCCAGGTGGCGGCGGATGCCCCGCCCGGCAGCAGCTTCGAACAAACCCTCTACGCGGCCTACCTCGGCGGCACCTGGACGATCGAACAAGGTCCCGGCACAGGCGGCTTGGTGCAGTTCCACCCGGACGGCAAAATCGAGGGCTTACCCGGTGCGCAACGTTACGCGCTATGTCTGGCCGGCGACTGCGCCGCCATGAGCGGCGAGCACGACAGCCTCTGGCTGCAACTCGGCGAACAGGGCAATAGCTGGATCTTCAAGCGCGACGGCGAGCAACTGGAAATCTTCGAAGCACTCAACCGCGCCCAGATTGACGAGATGCCGGACTATGCGCCGGGCAAATTACGCTGGTTGCTGGAGCGCGACTGAAGGGTCTCGCTATAGCCACTGAGTTTGGAACAGACCGCGCTCGCCTTGCCTGACCCTTAGCTCGCGAGAGCTTGAACAGGCTCTAAAGCTACTAGAAGCCTCCGCTAGGACAGCGATAGGGCGCCGAGCAGCAGGTAGCCGCCCAATATCAGCAACAACCCGCCGCAGAGCCGATCCAGCTGCCCCACCCGCCGCTGTAGCCAGCTCCGCCAGCGCGGTTGGCTGAGCAAGCGCACCAGGGCCAGATCCCAACCCAGCACCAGCGTGCCCATCCACAGCATGCACAGTGCCAGACCCCAACCCGGCATGGCCGCTTCACGCAGCACGCCGAACAACCCCGCATAAAAGATCGGCAGCTTGGGATTCAAGCTGCTGGCCAACAGGCCCTGAGCCAAGCCGACCCGCCAGCGACCGAGCAGCTCCAGCCCGGGCTCCGGCAACGCCAGCTGGCGATGCCCGCTGAACGCCTGCAGGCCAAGCCCGACGAAGTAGGCGCCACCGCAGCCCTGCAACAGCCGCCAAACCCAGCCCCCTTCGACCGGCAGCAGGCTCAGCGCCAACCACACCATCAGCATGCTGGACAGATTGGCCAGGGCGATGCCCGCCGCACAACCATCCGCTTGCCGCCGCCCCTGCAGCAAGGCCGTGCGCAGCAGCAGAAAGAAATCCGGCCCCGGTGACAACAAGGCCGCGAAATGAGTGCTGGCAACCAACAGAAATAGCGTAACCATGACCGCCTCCAATGAATCCGGCGGCCAGTCTGTCGCGCCATCGGCGCAGCGGTCTTGGAGAAAACTCAGGTGCGCGCGGCAGCGCGAAAACGTCCGGGCGTCACTCCGGTAAAGCGTTTGAAGGTCCCGCAGAAATGCGCCTGGTCGTAGAAACCCAACTGCAGCGCCAGCTCGGCCAGCTCGACCTCACCCAGCAGCAGGCGCTTAGCCTCGCGGACCCGGCGTTGCAGCAGATAGGTATGCGGCGGCACCCCATAGACGCGGCGGAAGGCCTCGATCAGATGCCGTGGGTGGCGCTCGCTCAGGGTCGCTAAGTGCTCCAGGCTGACCGCCTCGCGGTAATGCGCTTCCAGATAATCGCGCAGCCGCGCCGTGCTACCGCCATCGCGCGGCGCCGCAGGCAACGGGCGCAATCCTCCGTGGCGGACGAACACCAGCTCCAACAGCGCCAGCAACTGGCTCTCCAGAACCAATGCGTCCGACCGCTCGAACTCAACCGCCAGCCGCGCCAGGGCCGCTGCCACAGCACCGTCATCCGCCGGATTGAGTTGATGGAAGCCGCGCGGCAAACGCTTGCGGCCGAGCAACGTCGGCAGCCGCGCCTCTTCGACATAGAGCATGTGATAGATCAGCCGTGGCGACTCGGCGTGCCCAGTGTGCGGCTCTTGCGGATTCATCAGCGACAGCGTGCCGGCCGGCAATGCATGCCGGGCACCCTGGCACTGGTAACCGCCGACTCCCTGCAAAATCGCACCGATCGCAAACGCGTCATGGCTGTGACGGCCAAACGGCTGCCCGGAGAAGTCCGCCTGGAACAGCTCCACGCCCGATAACCACGGCTGCACCAGCAGGCGATTGGCATTCATGCTCAGGCTCTGTTGGCATATATGAGCGCGCCGCTTTGCATCAACGGAGTCTCGGCCCGTCCAGCACCGCGGCATAACCTTCGCGATAGCTCGGGTACTGCGGTGCCCAGCCCAATGCGCGGGCACGGGCATTGCTGCAACGCTTGCTGCCGGCACGCCGCACGGTCGCCTCGGCAGACCACTGGGTGACGCCCAGATACTCACGCAGCCAGGCCACCACTTCCGCCAACGCGGCCGGCGTATCGTCGACCCCCAGGTAACAGTCCTGCAATGCCACACCGCGGGTATCCGCCTGCAGCAGGAAGGCCAACAGCCCGGCGGCATCGTCGACATGGATGCGGTTGGCATACAGCGGCGGCTCGACCGCCACCCGGTAGCCTTGCCGCACCTGCGTCAACAGCCACTCGCGGCCCGGCCCGTAGAGGCCGGTCAGGCGCACCAGGCTCGCCGCAATCCCGCTGTGCAGCGCCAGCTGTTCGGCCTCGCGCATCACCCGCCCGGAAAAACTCATGGCTTGCGCCGGGGAGTTCTCATCGATCCATTCGCCCTGCTGCTGGCCATACACGCCGCTGCTGGAGACAAACAGCAAGCGCTTCGGCGTTTGCCCGTGCTGCGCCAGCCAGCCCAGCACATGCCGCAGGCCCTCGACATACGCCGCGCGATAACCCGCCTCATCGGCCTGGGTCGCCGCGGCGCTATAGACCAGGTAATCCAGAGCGCCGGTCGGCCAGGCCGCAGGCGCCTCGCGGCTCTGCAAATCACCCGCCACCGGCAGGACACCCGCCGGCAGCGCAGCAACGGTACGGCGCAGGCCATAGACGGTCCAGGCGCTCGCCAGCAGCCGCTCGGCGAGGCGGCCACCCACGTCGCCACAACCGGCAATCAACACAGAGGGCGTATCAGACATCACGGAACTCCACAGAAAAGCTCATAGCCTAGCGCTGCAAGAACCAAGGGCAAAGCCTTTGCCCGAGAAAGAAGAATGCGAAAGAGACAGTATTGCTTTTGTTAACAAGAATTACTTGCAATAATGCACAGCCGTTTTGTCCTCCACGCAAACACCTTCGTGGACAAGCCGTTTTCTTTCTCTCAGGTCCGGCCAGCATGAATCCTATCCCATCCAGCACGCAGCCAACCCGCCTTCCCAACCTGCCACGCGCCTGGCGTAGCCTCGCCGCACTGCTGTTCGGCCTGCTGCTGGCGCCCAGCCTGGCCTTGGCCGAAGAGCCCGGCGTCAACCCGGCAGCCCAGGTCAGCACGCCCGCTAGCGCGGCAACGGCAGCTGCCAACCTGGCGCCGCCGGAGCGCGGCCCGGAAGCCGCCGCCGCGCTGGAACAGCGCGAAGGGGCAGTCGCTCCACTGGCGGCCGAACAGGCCGTCGAGGCGGCGGAACAGAGCCGGGCGAGCGACCTGTCGCCCTGGGGCATGTACCAGAACGCCGATATCATCGTGAAGATCGTGATGATCGGCCTGGCCCTGGCTTCGGTGATCACCTGGACCATCTGGATTGCCAAGGGCTTCGAGCTGCTCGGCGCCAAACGTCGCCTGCGCACCGAACTGGCCGCGCTGAAACAGACCCGCTCGCTGAGAGAGGCCGGCGCACAGGCCGGCAAGGCCGGCAGCCTGTCGCACCTGCTGGTGCAGGATGCGCTCGAGGAGATGCGCCTGTCGGCCAACACTCGCGAGAAGGAAGGCATCAAGGAGCGCGTCAGCTTCCGTCTGGAGCGTTTGGTCGCCGCCTGCGGCCGGCAGATGAGCCAAGGCACCGGGGTACTCGCCACCATAGGTTCGACCGCACCCTTCGTCGGCCTGTTCGGCACCGTCTGGGGCATCATGAACAGCTTTATCGGCATCGCCAAATCGCAAACTACCAACCTCGCGGTGGTCGCTCCCGGCATCGCCGAAGCCCTGTTGGCCACCGCGCTGGGCCTGGTCGCGGCGATTCCGGCGGTGGTCATCTACAACGTCTTCGCCCGCTCCATCGCCGGCTATAAGGCCCAGGTCGCCGACGCCTCGGCGCAAGTCCTGCTGCTGGTCAGCCGCGATCTCGACCAGCTGCCGGCTGAGCGCAGCCAGCCACACATGGTGAAAGTGGGGTAAGGCTCTGTTGAAGTTTAATGACGGCCGCGCCGGAGCCTGCTGTTGCGCAGGGCAAGGCGCGAGGAGTGTGGTTTGGTTATTCCAAATGAACGACGAGTAACACCGCCCTGCGCAACAGCAGGCCCGGCCCCTCGGGTTGTGCCTGAAAGCGTGCCATGCTGCGTTGCAGGCCTTGGCAAGGGAATGCCATTCCCTGCGGCCTGCGCCTTGCCTGGCGCGCTTTCAGGCGACAACGCGGTTCGTCATTAAACTTCAACAGAGCCTTGTATATGGGACTTCATTTGAACGACGGCGGCGATGATCTCGTCGAAGCGCATGAGATCAACGTAACGCCCTTTATCGACGTCATGCTGGTGCTGTTGATCATCTTCATGGTCGCGGCGCCCCTGGCCACCGTCGACATCAAGGTCGACTTGCCCGCTGCCAGCGCCGAACCGCAGCCACGGCCGGACAAGCCGGTGTACCTGACGGTCAAGGAAGACCAGAGTCTGTTCCTCGGCGATCGGCCAATCGACCGTGAACAGCTCGGACCAGCGCTGGACCAGCAGACCGCGGCGAAGAAAGACACCACCATCTTCTTCCGCGCCGACAAGGGCGTGGCTTACGCCGATCTGATGGAGGTGATGAACGCCTTGCGCGCGGCCGGCTACCTGAAAGTCGGCCTGGTCGGGCTTGAGGCGGTCGGGCAGCAATGACCCAGACCCATCACAAACTGTCGAGTTGGACCATCAGCCTGCTGCTGGTCCTGGGCCTGCATCTTGGCCTGGGGGTCTGGGCGCTGTATTGGCATGCCGAAGCCGTGGCGGTCGAATTGCCGCCACCGGCGCTGCTGCTCGAGCTGGCGCCGCTGCCGGAAGTCGCCCCGCCGCCAGCGCCTGCACAAATCGTGCAGCCAGAGCCGGAACCGCAGCCGGAGGTGATCGAAGCGCCCAAACCCAAGCTGGTGGTTGAAAAACCCAAGCCAAAACCCAGGCCCAAGCCACCGAAGAAACCTATAGAACCACCCAAACCGCAGGAAAAGCCGGTTGCACAGGCCAAGCCGCAGGAACGTCCCGCGCCGCCCGCTGCCCCCGCTGCCCCCGCTGCGCCAGCAGCCGCGCAGCCGAGCAGCACGAGTGCGTCCTCTGCAGCCAAGGTGACCTGGCAGAGCAAACTGCTCAGCCACCTAGCCCGCTACAAGCGTTATCCCGATGACGCCCGCCGGCGTGGCTTCGAAGGCACCAGCAAGGTACGCTTCAGCGTCGATCGCGACGGCCAGGTGCTCGGTGTTGCGCTGGCGGGTAGTTCTGGCAGCGCCTCGCTGGATCGCGCCACCCTGGCGATGATCAAGCGGGCCCAGCCACTGCCAAAACCACCGGCGGAACTGCTGAGCGGCGGCAGCGTGGAAGTCGTGGCGCCCTTCGTCTACTCCCTGGATCGCCGCTAACAGGCCGGTGCCCGGCATTAGAGTGCCGGCCCGGTTGGTTCCATTGAGTGCAGCCGCTATGCTTGGGCGCACTTCAATGGAAAAACCCTATGACCCTCACCGAACTGCGCTACATCGTCACCCTGGCTCAAGAGCAGCATTTCGGGCGTGCGGCCGAGCGTTGCCATGTCAGCCAGCCGACCCTCTCGGTCGGGGTGAAAAAGCTCGAAGACGAGCTCGGCGTGCTGATCTTCGAGCGCAGCAAGAGCGCAGTCCGCCTGACCCCGGTCGGTGAAGGCATAGTCACCCAGGCGCAAAAGGTCCTGGAACAGGCGCAAGGCATCCGCGAACTGGCACAGGCCGGCAAGAACCAACTGGCCGCACCACTCAAGGTCGGCGCCATCTACACCGTCGGCCCTTACCTGTTTCCCCATCTGATCCCGCAGCTGCACCGCGTTGCGCCACAGATGCCGCTGTATATCGAAGAAAATTTCACCCACGTGCTGCGCGACAAACTGCGCAACGGCGAACTGGATGCGGTCATCATCGCGCTGCCCTTCCAGGAAGCCGACGTGCTGACCAAGGTGCTGTATGACGAGCCGTTCTACGTGCTGCTACCCAGCGGCCACGCCTGGGCGGCGAAGCCAAGCATCGACGCCGAACAGCTCAACGACAAGAGCCTGCTGCTGCTGGGCGAAGGTCATTGCTTCCGCGATCAGGTGCTGGAGGCCTGCCCGACCCTGCGCAAGGGCGGCGAAGACCACGGCAAGCACACCACGGTGGAATCCAGCTCGCTGGAGACCATTCGGCACATGGTCGCCTCCGGCATGGGCATCTCGATCCTGCCGTTCTCCGCAGTCGACAGCCATCACTACGCCCCCGGCGTATTCGAAGTGCGCCCGCTGACCCCGCCGGTGCCGTTCCGCACCGTAGCCATCGCCTGGCGCGCGAGCTTCCCCCGGCCGCGCGCGATCGAAGTGCTGGCCGACTCGATCCGCCTGTGCTCGGTCTCCCGGCCGCTGGCCCAAGACGCTTGAGGCGCCGCCGCTATGACTGAACTGGCCGCAGTTGCCGTCACCGCCCTGAAAGGCGTGGGCGTCGGCCTGGCGGAAAAGCTCGCCCGCGTCGGCCTGGAAAGCCTGCAGGACGTGCTGTTTCACCTGCCGCTGCGCTATCAGGATCGCACCCGCATCATCCCGATCGGTGCCCTGCGCCCCGGTCAGGATGCGGTGATCGAAGGCGTGGTGGCCGGCGCCGATGTGCTGATGGGCAAACGCCGCAGCCTGTTGGTGCGCCTGCAAGATGGCAGCGGCACCTTGAGCCTGCGCTTCTACCATTTCAGCCAGGCGCAGAAAGACGGCCTCAAGCGCGGCACCCAGCTGCGTTGCTACGGCGAGGCGCGACCGGGGGCCTCGGGACTGGAGATCTATCACCCGGAATACCGCGCGCTGAATGGCCATGAGCCGATCCCGGTGGAGCAGACGCTGACGCCGATCTACCCGACCACCGAGGGCCTGACCCAACAGCGCCTGCGTCAGCTCAGCGAGCAGGCCCTGGCGCGACTCGGCCCCCACAGCCTGCCGGACTGGCTACCCGCCGAACTGGCGCGCGACTACCGGCTCGGCCCGCTGGACGAGGCGCTGCGCTACCTGCACCGGCCACCGGCCGACGCCAATCTGCAGGAGCTGGCCGAGGGCCGGCACTGGGCCCAGCACCGCCTGGCCTTCGAAGAGTTATTGACCCACCAACTGTCGCTGCAGCGCCTGCGCGAAAGCCTGCGCGCCCAAGAGGCGCCGCAACTGCCGCTGGCCAAGCGCCTGCCACAGCAGTTCCTGCTCAATCTGGGCTTTCAGCCGACCGGCGCGCAACAGCGGGTCGGCGCCGAAATCGCCTACGACCTGAGGCAACCCGAACCCATGCTGCGCCTGGTACAGGGCGACGTCGGCGCCGGCAAGACGGTGGTCGCCGCCCTCGCCGCGCTGCAAGCGCTGGAGGCCGGCTATCAGGTCGCGCTGATGGCGCCGACCGAAATCCTCGCCGAGCAGCACTTCATCAACTTCCAGCGCTGGCTGACGCCGCTCGGTCTCGACGTGGCCTGGCTGGCTGGCAAGCTCAAGGGCAAGGCCCGCGCTAGCGCGCTGGAGCAGATCGCCAACGGCACGCCGATGGTGGTCGGCACCCACGCGCTGTTTCAGGATGAAGTGCAGTTCAAGCGCCTGGCCCTGGTGGTGATCGACGAGCAGCACCGCTTCGGCGTGCAGCAGCGCCTGGCCCTGCGCAAGAAGGGCGTCGAGGGGCGCCTGTGCCCGCACCAATTGATCATGACCGCCACGCCGATTCCGCGCACCCTGGCGATGAGCGCCTATGCCGACCTGGATACCTCGATCCTCGACGAGCTGCCGCCCGGTCGCACCCCGGTCAACACCGTGCTGGTGGCCGACAGCCGGCGCCTCGAAGTGATAGCGCGGGTGCGTTCGGCCTGCCACGCGGGGCGCCAGGCCTATTGGGTCTGCACCCTGATCGAGGAATCCGAGGAGCTGACCTGCCAGGCCGCCGAGACCAGCTTCGAGGATCTCTCCGCGGCCCTCGGCGGTCTGCATGTCGGGCTGATTCACGGACGCATGAAGCCGGCGGAAAAGGCCGCGGTGATGGCCCAGTTCAAACAGGGCCAGCTGCAACTGTTGGTGGCGACCACGGTGATCGAAGTCGGCGTCGACGTGCCGAATGCCAGCCTGATGATCATCGAGAACCCCGAGCGCCTCGGTCTGGCCCAGCTGCATCAGCTGCGCGGGCGGGTTGGCCGTGGCAGCGCCGCCAGCCACTGCGTGCTGCTCTACCATCCACCGTTGTCGCAGCTCGGCCGTGAACGCCTGGGCATCATGCGCGAGACCTGCGATGGCTTCTTGATCGCCGAGAAAGACCTGGAGCTGCGCGGCCCCGGCGAAATGCTCGGTACCCGGCAGACCGGCTTGCTGCAGTTCAAGGTCGCCGACCTGATGCGCGATGCGGATCTGCTGCCGGCCGTCCGTGATGCCGCACAAGCCTTACTGGCGCGCTGGCCGCAGCATGTCAGCCCGCTGCTGGAACGCTGGTTACGGCACGGCCAACAATACGGTCAAGTGTGACGGCGCACAGGCGCCGCTCGGCGGCCCCATCGGTCAGCACGCCCACTGGTTAGATACGGGCGAAAGTCCTTGCTCCGGACCCCGCTTATGACCGCAGCCGCCTTCGCCACCGACACCTCGCCGCAAAAGCCTTTTCCACCTCGGCCTGCTGCGCTTTCGGCTAGCCGCGCTGGATCAGCGGGGCGCTCTGCTCGCGGAGCAGGCGGATGCCGACCAGCGGCAACGCGGCAGAGCGGGAATCAGGCGGCTTTTTTCTCTGCGGACTTTTTCTTCGGCACCAGGTATTTGGTCAGCCCCTGGAACCAGATCACCAGCGCCGGGTTGCCCTGGATCTGGATGTCTTTGTTCTGAATGCCCTGCATAAAGGCCAGCTGCTTGTTCTTTGCGCTCATGGTCGCGAAGCCATAGGCCGCATCTTTAAAGCCCAGGGCGAAATCCGGCTGGGCCACGCTGCCACGCTGGCTGACCACCCGCTGATTCTTGACGACGAAATGCCGGGCGATCTTGCCGTCCAGGGTATGCAACTGGAACACCAGATCGCGGCCCTGCAGTTGCTGCTGAAACGCGGGATTGTCACGACTGGCCTTGGCCATCAGGCGGCCCAGCATCCAGAGGAGAAAACGGAATTTCATGCGCACGGCCTCGGGGGAAATGAAACGGCGGCGCATTGTAGCGGTTTGTCGCAAGGACTACAGCCAGCCTTTCGCTGGGGGAGCCGGGGCTGCCGAGCGCGCCCGGAGCCATTAGCTCCGGGCGTCCAAGGCTCAGTTCACGGCGTCTTTCAGGGACTTGCCCGGTTTGAAGGCGACGGTGTTGCTGGCTTTGATCTTCACCGGCTCGCCGGTTTGTGGGTTTTTCCCCGTGCGCGCGCCACGGTGGCGCTGCACAAAAGTGCCGAAGCCGACCAGGGTCACGCTGTCCTTACGGTTCAGCGCGCCGGTGATTTCTTCGAGCACGGCATTGAGTACACGATTGGCCTGATCTTTAGTGAGATCGGCATGTTCCGCGATGGCGGCGGCAAGTTCCGGTTTACGCATAGAAAGCCCCTTTGACGGTTTGTTGTTGTTGTGTCCGTGCCGCCCTTCCAGAGCAGCGCCCAAGGCGTCGCAACAGCTCTGCGCTGCGGCAGACTCGAGGGAGGATGGCACGCCGTTGGGGCCTGCGCCAGTCGTGTCCGACAATTTTCCGGAGCAACCTCACGGCTGACCCGACAGAACGGAGGGCATTCACGCCAAGAGAGCCGGAAGTTCCTTATTCAACGCCAGCTTTTCCTGCACCGCAGTGCCGGTCAGCGCATAACCCAGCAAACGTCCCGTCGCATCGCGGCACAGCGCTTTGATATCGGCACCGCTGCCCTCGACCGTCCATTCCCCACTCGAACCCCGCGGCGGCGAGACCACCAGCGGGCAGGCCGGCGTTTTCACCAGCACCGGCATGGGTCCATAGCTGACCGCGGTCGGCTTGCCCGCCAGGGTCTGGGCCAGGGCCCGCGCACAGCTCATCAACGGCAGCACATAGAGCAGGTTGAGGCCATCGACCTCGGCACAATCGCCGAGCGCGAAAATATTCGCGTGGGAAGTCTGCAGCTGGCGATTCACCACCACGCCGCGATTGACCGCCAGCCCGGCCGCCGCCGCCAGGTCGATACGCGGGCGCAGGCCGACGGCCGAGACCACCACATCGCACTGCAGCCGCGTGCCATCGGACAGGTGGGCATCGAGCCCCGCCGCCGTACGCTGCAGACTGGCCAGCACCGGGCCGAGGTGAAAGCGCGCACCGAGCCCTTCCAGGCCGGCCTGCACCGCGGCTGCCGCAGCCGGGTGCAGCAACCCCGGCATCACCTGCTCACAGGGCGCCACCAGCTCAACCGCATAGCCTCCGAGGCTGAGGTCGTTGGCAAACTCGCAACCGATCAGACCGGCACCGAGCAGCAACACCCGGCGTTTACCCGCCGCCGCCGCCCGGAAACGCGCATAGTCCTCCAAATCGTTGATCGGGAAAATCGCGTCCTGGGCATCGCCGGCCACCGGCACGCGGATGGTTTCCGCGCCCCAGGCCAGCACCAGATCGCGGTAAGCCACGGCCTCTTCGCCAATCCACAGGCGTTTATGCCCGGGGTCGATGCCGGTGATCCGGGTATGGGTGCGGATCTCGGCCTTGAGCTGATCGGCCATGGCGCCCGGCTCGGCCAGGGTCAGACCGTCGGCGTCCTTGTGCCTGCCGAAGCCGGTGGACAGCATCGGCTTGGAATAGGAGCGGCCGTCATCGGCGGTAAGCAGCAGCAGCGGCGTTGCACCATCGAGCTTGCGAAATTCCTTGGCCAGGTTGTAACCGGCCAGGCCGGTGCCGACGATCACCACGGGTGCACTCATCACTCACTCCTAAGACTGCGACGACGCGACGGCGCAGAGGCCGGCGCGGAAAATTAAAACTGACAACCGGCCTGTTAACGCGGCGAAAGCGCTGAGGACGCGGGGTTCAGAAGGGGCATGGACCATACGCGGCGCGGTACCACGCACCCCGTCCCAGCACCGCCGTGCTGAACTGTCGGTTAGCTGATTTCGATCATCTCGAAATCTATCTTGCCGACGCCGCAGTCCGGGCACAGCCAATCCGGCGGAATGTCTTCCCAGCGCGTCCCCGCGGCTATGCCCTCTTCCGGCAGCCCTTCGGCTTCGTCGTAGATAAAGCCGCACACCACACATTGCCACTTGCGCATCGCTCGCCTCCGCCTTGCGGAACGTCGTTTTTGACCCTAGCGCAATTGCCCGCTGCCGCCAATGCTCAGGAACCGCGGCGCGACCGAGGATAGGCAGCGCCATCCGCCCGACCGGCGAAAGCTTTCGCTCAATTGGCGAAGGCCAAAAATGCCAACGGCGACCAAAGGCCGCCGTTGCACCGAGTATTTCCCGCCCCGACGGCGTGGAAGGCTCGCTTAAGCGATTTCGATCATCTCGAAGTCCAGCTTGCCGACGCCGCAATCCGGGCACAGCCAGTCTTGCGGCACATCCTGCCACGGGGTTCCGGCGACTATGCCCTCATCCGGCCAGCCCAGGCTTTCATCGTAAATCAGGCCACAGACCACACACTGCCACTTCTTCATCGGCTACCACCTCAACTCTTCAGACGTTCTTGGCGCGGCGGGAGAGGGTGAGAAAAATGCCGGCCGGCTCTGGGCGCTTTGTACTGATCGACACGCCAGTACGCAAGTGCCATCGGGCAGTTCCGACCTTTGGCTGGGGCGCGGTCGGGCGCGGCAAACATGCTAAGCTCGCCGCCCCGACTGCCGCAGATACCTGTTCCAGTGCCGCACGCCGCCCTCGCTCATCCGCCCCGCTGGCTGACCGCCACGCAGCTGCACCCCGCGCCTGCGGCCGGGCTGCGCGCTTGGTTGTTCGATCAAGGCTCGCTGACCCGGCGGCTGATGGCCCTCTCCGCCGACGCGTTCAGCGTCACCCCGCTGGCGGAAGGCTGGCAGACCCTGCGCAACGACGAATGTGCCGCACTGCAGGTGCCGGCTGGCAGCCAAGGCTGGGTGCGCGAAGTGTATTTGCGCGGCCACGGCCACCCCTGGGTCTTCGCCCGTAGCGTGGCGGCGCGCAGCAGCTTGGAAGGCTCCGGGCTGGCGTTGCGTGAGCTGGGTAGCCGCTCCCTCGGCGAATTGCTGTTCAGCGACCGCGCCTTCGCCCGTGGCGCCATCGAGGTCAGCCGTTATCCCGCCGCCTGGTTGCCCGCGGCAGTCCGCACCGAGCGCCTGTGGGCTCGCCGCTCCAGCTTCAGCCGGGGCGGCTTGGCGGTGCTGGTGGCGGAAGTCTTTCTACCGACCTTGTGGCAACAGGCACAAATCCACACCGTATAATCCGCGCAACTCGCCCGGAGACGCGCTCGATGTACACCCGCCTGCTGCAATCGCTCAATCGCCTGCATCCCCGCGCCTGGGATTTCGTCCAACTGATGCGCCTGGAAAAACCCATCGGCATCTACCTGCTGCTGTGGCCAACCCTCTGGGCGCTCTGGGTGGCGGCCAAAGGCGTGCCGTCACTGAGCAATCTGCTGATCTTCGTGCTGGGTGTGATCCTGATGCGCGCCGCCGGTTGTGTGATCAACGACTACGCCGACCGCAACTTCGACGGTCACGTCAAACGGACCCGCGAACGCCCGCTGGCCAGCGGCAAGATCGCGCCCCGCGAAGCGCTGGTGCTATTCGCCGTGCTGCTGGTGCTGAGCTTCGCGCTGGTGCTCTGCACCAATGCCACGACGGTCTGGCTGTCCTTCGGCGGGCTGGCGCTGGCCGCCTGTTACCCCTTTATGAAACGCTACACCTTCTACCCGCAGGTGGTGCTCGGCGCGGCATTTTCCTGGGGGATGCCCATGGCCTTTACCGCCGAGACCGGCACGCTGCCGGCCGCCGCCTGGCTGCTGTATCTCGCCAACCTGCTGTGGACGGTGGCCTACGACACCTACTACGCAATGGCCGACCGCGACGACGATTTGAAGATCGGGGTGAAGTCCACCGCCATTCTGTTCGGTGACGCCGACCGCCCGATCATCGCCACATTGCAGGGGCTGGCCCTGCTCTGCCTGCTGCTGGCCGGGGCGCGTTTCGAGCTGGGCGGGTATTTCCACCTCGGGCTAGGCGTGGCGGCGCTGTGCTTCGCCTGGCAATTTTACCGCACCCGCACGCGTGAACCGCAGGTCTGCCTGGCGGCTTTTCTGCACAACCACTGGGCCGGGCTGGCGATTTTCCTCGGCATAGTCGCCGACTACGCCTGGCGCTAGGTATCACGCAACCTGCCGTGCTTGGGCGCGGCAGGCTGCGTGATCGATGTCATTCCGGCTTGGCCACGTGCCAGACACCCCCCTTGCCGTCACCGACCATCTCACCGGACTTCTTGTCCTGAACAAAGGTGTACAGCGGTTTGCCGTAATAGGCCCATTGCAGCGTGCCATCGTCGCGCTTGACCACGCTCCAATCGTCATCGTCCTTCGCCCCAGCGGCCGCCATCAGCGGTGGCCAGTTCGTCGCGCATTGGTCGTAGCAGTTGGACTTGTTCGCGGTGTCTTTGTCATAGGTGTAAAGCGTCATGCCTTGGCTGTCGACCAACATGCCGTCCTTCTCCATCGCCGGCTCTGCCGCGTAGGCGAGTCCCGACAACGCCAATGCGGCGCCCGCGAGCAGCGCCATCAAGGTGGGGAAAGTTCTCATCAGGTATCTCCTCTAAGTGGGCTGAGGCGGCCATGCAGTCAGTTGCGGCCGCGGCCGGACACCTCCTTGAGCATAGCCGAGCCAGGCGCAGGCAAAGCCGCTAACATCGACCTGTCACACCGCTGCAATAATTCCGTTATCTAATGCGGCGCAAGACAGCTGAACAACCCGAGGCCTGACCCATGGTTGGCAAGAACATCCTGATCGTTGATGACGAAGCGCCGATCCGCGAAATGATCGCGGTCGCTCTGGAAATGGCCGGCTACGAGTGCCTGGAGGCGGAAAACACCCAGCAGGCGCATGCCATCATCGTCGACCGCAAACCCGATCTGATCCTGCTCGACTGGATGCTGCCCGGCACCTCCGGCATCGAACTGGCGCGGCGGCTGAAGCGCGACGAGCTGACCGGTGGCATCCCGATCATCATGCTCACCGCCAAGGGCGAAGAGGACAACAAGATCCAGGGCCTGGAAGTCGGCGCCGACGACTACATCACCAAGCCGTTCTCGCCGCGCGAACTGGTCGCCCGCCTCAAGGCGGTGCTGCGCCGTGCCGGGCCCAGCGATGGCGAGGCGCCGATCGAAGTCGGCGGCCTGCTGCTCGACCCGATCAGCCACCGGGTGACCATCGACGGCAAACCGGCCGAGATGGGGCCCACCGAATATCGCCTGCTGCAGTTCTTTATGACCCATCAAGAAAGGGCGTATACCCGCGGCCAATTGCTCGACCAGGTCTGGGGCGGCAACGTGTATGTCGAGGAGCGCACCGTCGACGTGCATATCCGCCGCCTGCGCAAGGCGCTCGGTGAGGTGTATGAGAATTTGGTACAAACCGTACGCGGCACCGGCTATCGTTTCTCCACCAAAAGTTAGCGCCAGGACGGCTGCAACGTGAATCAAGACTGGCGTGGCGCCGTTATCCGCCGCCTATTACTGCTACTGGCCGGCTGCCTGCTGGTCGGCCTGCTCAGCGGCGAATATGCCTGGAGCCTGGTGGTCGGCCTCGCCGCCTATCTCGGCTGGACCCTGGCCCAGCTGCTGCGCCTGCACAGCTGGCTGAAGCACCACCACGCGGATGAGCCGCCGCCGGATGGCTACGGCCTGTGGGGCGAAGTCTTCGACAGCATCTACCACCTGCAACGTCGCGACCAACGGGTGCGCGGGCGCCTGCAAGCGGTGATCGATCGGGTGCAGGAATCCACCGCGGCGCTGACCGACGCGGTGATCATGCTCGATAGCGACGGCAACCTGGAGTGGTGGAACCGCGCCGCGGAGACCTTGCTCGGCCTGAAGACCCCACAGGACAGCGGCCAGCCGGTGACCAACCTGGTGCGCCACCCGGCGTTCAAGGACTACTTCGAGCAGAACAACTACCGCGAACCGCTGGAGCTGCCCTCGCCGATCAACGACCGCCTGCGCCTGCAATTCCACATCACCCAGTACGGCAACCACGAGCACCTGGTGCTGGTGCGCGATATCACCCGCCTGCACCAGTTGGAGCAGATGCGCAAAGACTTCGTCGCCAACGTCTCCCATGAGCTGCGCACCCCGCTGACGGTGATCTCCGGCTATCTGGAAACCCTGCTGGATAACGTCGACGACATCAACCCACGCTGGCTGCGCGCCCTGCAGCAGATGCAGCAGCAAGGCGGGCGGATGCAGAACCTGCTGAATGACCTGCTGCTGCTGGCCAAGCTGGAAGCCACCGATTACCCCGCGGACAACCAACCGGTGGCGGTCGACTTGCTGCTGCTGTCGATCAAAGGCGACGCGCAGGCCCTGTCGAACGAACGCCATCACCGCATCAGCCTGGAAGCCGACGCCAGCCTCAAGCTCAAAGGCAGCGAGGCGGAACTGCGCAGTGCCTTCTCCAACCTGATCTTCAATGCGGTGAAATACACCCCGGACGAGGGCGAAATCCGCATCCGCTGGTGGGGCGACGAGCTAGGCGCGCATCTGAGCGTGCAGGACAGCGGCCTGGGTATCGAAGCCAAACACCTGCCACGGCTGACCGAGCGGTTCTACCGGGTCGACTCCAGCCGCGCCTCGAATACCGGCGGCACCGGACTCGGGCTGGCCATCGCCAAACACGTGCTGCTGCGCCACCGCGCATGCCTGGATATCAGCAGCGTGCTGGGCAAAGGCAGCACCTTCACCTGCCACTTCGCCCCGCCCCAAGTGGTCAAACGCTGATGCCGCCGAGCGCGCGGGGACTGGGCAAATCGTGCGCTAGCCGCTAGTCTGCTCAACTGGCGCCCATGCTCGCGGTGCCCTCACCTGATTATCCGGAGCCCTTGAAACACCCTTATGGACCCTTCCCCCAGTTACAACGCCGCCACCTATTTCGCCGATTTTGGCCTCATCCTCTTCGCCCTACTGCTGGTGCTGCTCAACGGCTTCTTCGTTGCCGCCGAGTTCGCCATCGTCAAGCTGCGCGCCACCCGGGTCGAGGCCATCGCCAGAAAGAGCGGCTGGCGCGGGCAAATCCTGCGCACCGTACACAATCAGCTGGACGCCTACCTGTCGGCCTGCCAGTTGGGCATCACCCTGGCCTCGCTTGGCCTGGGCTGGGTCGGTGAACCGGCCTTCGCCCACCTGCTCCAGCCGCTGTTCGAAAGCCTCGGCGTGGACTCGCCGAAGCTGGTGCATGGCTTCGCCTTCTTCACTGCCTTCTTCATCATTTCCTACCTGCACATCGTAGTCGGCGAGCTGGCCCCCAAGTCCTGGGCAATTCGCCAGCCCGAGCTGCTCTCGCTGTGGACGGCCGCACCGCTGTACCTGTTCTACTGGGCCATGTACCCGGCGATCTGGATCCTCAACGCCAGCGCCAACACCGTTCTGCGCATCGCCGGCCAGGGCGAACCGGGGCCGCACCATGAGCACCACTACAGCCGCGAAGAACTCAAGCTGATCCTGCATTCCAGCCGTGGCCAGGACCCCAGCGACCAGGGCATGCGCGTACTCGCTTCGGCAGTGGAGATGGGCGAGTTGGAGGTGGTCGACTGGGCCAACTCCCGCGAAGACCTGATCAGCCTGGACCACGACGCGCCGCTGAACGACATCCTCGCGGTGATCCGCCGGCACAAGTACAGCCGCTATCCGGTGTATGACGCGGAGCACGCCGAGTTCGTCGGCCTGCTGCACATCAAGGACCTGCTGCTGGCCTTGTCGGCGCTGGACAGCCTGCCGGAAACCTTCGACCTGGCCGAACTGATCCGCCCGTTGGAGCGCGTCTCCAGGCACATGCCGCTGTCGCGCCTGCTCGAGCAGTTCCGCCAGGGCGGCGCGCACTTCGCCCTGGTCGAGGAGGCCGATGGCAAGGTCATCGGTTACCTGACCATGGAAGACGTGCTGGAAGTGCTGGTCGGCGACATTCAGGACGAACACCGCAAAACCGAACGCGGCATCCTCGCCTACCAGCCGGGCAAGCTGCTGGTGCGTGGCGACACGCCGCTGTTCAAGGTCGAGCGCCTGCTCGGCCTCGACCTCGACCATATCGAGGCGGAAACCCTCGCCGGGCTGATCTACGAAACGCTGAAACGCGTGCCGCAAGAGGAAGAAGTGCTGGAGGTCGAAGGCCTGCGGATCATCGTCAAGAAGATGAAAGGCCCGAAGATCATCCTGGCCAAGGTGCTCAAGCTGGATTGAGGTTGCGCCCGGAGCGGCGCGCCGCCCTGCTGGAGAAACAGCGCGAACAGCTCGGCGTGACTGCCGACCCCAAGCTTGGGGTCGAGGTTGCGCCGCTGCACCTTCACGGTCTCCGGCGAAATGCTCAATAGCTCGAGGCCAGGACAGGTGGACAAGAACAGCGTTGTCCGCCCTACGAACCCTACCCCTCGCGGAGGGTGGAAAATCCACCAAGCGGTTTTCCACCTTGAGCTATCCAGGCTACCTCGCTCAGCAACAGCGCCGACTGATCAAAAATAGATCGCTTCGACCCTCTTGGCGGGTTAGGCCGTCTGGCCGTAACCCGCCATCTCCCGCGCAAGGCGGGCTACGCTGCGAAGAGACAATCCCCGTCGCACTTCCAACGCGAGGAGACAAGCATGGCAAGGAAGAGAGAACTCGACACCTATCGGCGCTTCAAGCAGCAGTACCCGGATTACTTTGGCGCCGTGGAGGCGTTGGGCGCTGCGGTGCGGCATGCCGGCCCGCTGGACGAGCAGGTCATCCAACTGGTCCAGCTCGGTGCCGCGGCGGCCATCCGCTCTGAGGGCGCAGTGCACAGCCATGTCAGGCGGGCACTGGACGCGGGCGTTACCACGGAGCAGATCCATCACGCTCTGATCTCACTCACCAGCACGATCGGTTTCCCGACCGTCGTTGCGGCCATGAGCTGGGCGGATGATGTGATTGGGAGAGAAAATAAATCTGTCCCTGAATGATCCGATCATCTCACTCATAGCATCCCGGCGCGCAACGTTCGTGCAGGTCAAACGCCGCGGCGATCACGGCGCACAGTTCGGTGTGCTCCCAGGGCTTGGGCAGGAACCGCTGCACGGCGCCCTGGTTGATGGCGACGGTGCGGAGACTGAAGGCCTGGTAGCCGCTCATCATCAGCCGCACGGTCTGTGGATGGAGCCGCCGCACCCGGCCCAGAAACTCGGCGCCGGGGAGCAGGGGCATGCACTGCTCGCCCAGCACCACGCCGACCGGATGCGTCGCCAGCAGCTCGAACGCGTCGTCCGGATCATGCGCCAGCAACAGCTCGTACTGCTCAGGCCGCAGTTCACGCGCCACCGCGGCGGTCACACTCGGTTCGTCGTCCAGGACCAGCAAGATCCGCCGGGCTCCGGGCGGACCAGCGTCGGCGGCAAGGCCAGCGGGCCGGCGCGCAGCAGCGCCGCGCACTGGTCGGCGGGCAGCGGCGGGCTGAAGTAGTAGCCTTGCACCTGGTCGCAGTCGCGGGTTGCCAGCAACTGTAGCTGGCCTCCGGTTTCCACCCCTTCGGCTACCACCTGCAGGCTCAGCCGGTGGGACATTGCGATGATCGCGTCGGCGATGGCGAGGCTTCTCGGGCAGCCGGTGAGCTCGCGCACAAAGCTGCCGTCGAGCTTGAGCCGGTCCAACGGAAAGCGCTTCAGGTACTGCAGGTTCGAGTAGCCGGTACCGAAATCGTCGATGGCCAGCGACACGCCCATGGCCTTGAGCCGGGTCATCAGCGGGATGACCCGGTCCGGGTCGCCCATGGAAGCGGATTCGGTCAGCTCCAACTCTAGCCAGCTCGGGTCTAACCCGGTTGCCGACAGCGTCCGGGCGACCAGGGCGGCTACGTCGTCGCGTGTCACCTGGCGTGCCGACAAGTTGACGGCCACTCGCACGCAGGGCACACCGGCCTGCTGCCAAGCCCGGTTCTGGGCGCAAGCCTGGTTCAGCACCCATTCGCCGATCGGCTCAATTAGCCCGGTCTCCTCCGCCAGTGGGATAAAACGGCTCGGCGCCACCTCGCCCAGTTCAGGGTGCTGCCAACGCAGCAGGGCCTCCACGCCGACGACCACGCCGCACTTGAGGTCAACCTGCGGCTGGTAATGCAAGATGAGCTGCTGGCGCTCGATGGCGTGCCGTAGTTCGCCCTCGAGCCTAACCCGCTCCTCGAGGTTGCGGCGCAGTTCGGCGTTGTAGAGCTGCAGGTTGTTGCGCCCGGTTTCCTTGGCGCAGTACATGGCGCAGTCGGCGAACTTGAGCAGGTCGTCGGCCTCCACGCCATCCGCCGGGTAAGCGCTGCAGCCGACGCTGCAGGTGACGGTGACTTCGCGCTCACCAAGTTGGATGGGTTGGGACACCGCGGCGATCACGCGCCGGACGGTCAGCAGCGCCTGCTCCACGTCGTCCAGGTCCCGCAGCAGCAGCACGAACTCGTCGCCGCCCAAGCGGGAGACGGTATCCGATTCGCGCAGGCAGGCCACCATACGGCAGGCGACGGTTTTGAGCAGCGTGTCGCCCGCTTCGTGACCGAAGCTGTCGTTGATCCACTTGAAGCGGTCGAGGTCGATGAAGCAGACGATAAACCGCTGGTCTACGCGACGGGCGCAGATGATCGCCTGCTGCAAGCGGTCCAGCAGCAGCAGCCGATTGGGCAGACCGGTCAGGACGTCATGGGTGGCCTGAAAGTGCAACTCGGACTCGGCCGCCCGCAGCGCCAAGTGCGTGCATACCCGCGCCATCACCACGGCGATCTGGAACGGTTTGGTTATGTAGTCGACGCAGCCGGCAGCAAACCCGGCCAGCTTGTCGTTCTCGTTGTCCAGCGCCGTCATGAAGATCACCGGGATGTCCCGGGTTTTCGGGTTGGCTTTCAGTCGACGGCAGGCTTCGAAGCCGTCGATGCCCGGCAGCTTCACGTCGAGCAGGATCAGGTTGGGGCTGGCGAACTCGGCCCGCTGCACGCCTTCCTCGCCGTCTTCGGCAATCAAGATCAGGAAACCGTGCTCCTGCAACTGGTCGACCAACACGCGCAGGTTGGCGGGCGTGTCATCGACGATCAGGATGCTCTGCCTAGGCGAGTCGGCAGCTTGGTTCATGGCTGTGCTTCCCCGCCCAGATTGGCCTCGATCAGCCGTAGCACGGCTTTGGACTTGAAGTCCGCCGCCAGTTGCGCGAGCTTGTCGGCAAACGGCCGGTAGCCGGGAGCTTCTGCCGCCAGTTGTCCGGCGCGTAGGCGCAGCTCATGCAGGTTTCCCGCCAGCGCCAGCTGGTGCAGCGCCGCCAGCTCTTCGGCCGGTGGCGGCAGCAGCGGAGCCGCCGGCTCGGTGGCCGGCTCGCCCACCGACTCTGTCTGCGTTGCGTCATAGCGCCAGCTGAGGTGCAGCAGCGAGCCGATCTCCTGCAACAGCTTCTGTTGGTCGATCGGTTTGGCGACGAACGCGTTGGCGCCCGCCGCCAGCGCGTCTGCCTGGTCGTCCGCGGTCGCGCTGGCCGAGACGATGAGGATCGGCACCGCCTGCAACGCGGGCAGGACGCGCGCCCGCCGGGTCGTCTCCAGGCCGTCCAGCACCGGCATCACCATGTCCATCAGGATCAGGTCCGGCACGCTCGCCTCGGCCAGGCGCAGCGCCACCTCGCCGTTTTCGGCCTCCAGCACAGCGAAACCCAGCATACCCAGCAAGTCCATCGCCAGGGCGCGGTTCGCCACCACGTCGTCCACCACCAATACCGTCCGGCGCGGGCCGTCGTAGCCGGTCACCGCGTGTTGCGCCTGGCTCGGCCGCAGCGCCTCGGCCACCGGCAGGCGCAGCTCGAAGCAGAACTTGCTACCCTGGCCGGGGCCACTCTCGACCTGGATGTCCGAGTCCATCATGCGCACCAGCTGGCGGCTGATTGCCAGCCCCAGCCCGGTACCGCCGGCGCGGCGCGACAGCTCGCCCACCTGTTCAAACGGCTGGAAGATTGCCCCCAGCTGGTCCGGCGCGATGCCCACGCCGCTGTCTACCACCTCGAAACGCAGGCTGACCTCGCCGTTGCTGCGGCCTTGCTGGGTGACCCGCAGCGTCACCTGGCCGCGGTCGGTGAACTTGACCGCGTTGCTCAGCAGGTTCAGCAGCACCTGGCGCAGCCGCTTCTCGTCCGCCGTGAGCACCGCCGGCAGCTCCGCTGCGGCCTCTAACTGGAACCGCAGGCTCTTCTGCTCGGCCCGGACGCGGATGATGTCGGCGATCACCTCGAGGAAGTCGGACAGCTGGACCGGGCCGGGGGACAGCTCCAGCTTGCCCGCCTCGACCTTCGAGAGGTCGAGGATGTCGTTGATCAGCATGAGCAGATGCTGGCCGCTGCTCTGAATGGTGGACAGGCCGAGCGCCTGCCGCTCGGACAACCTCCTGTCCCGCAGCAGGATCTGCGCATAACCGAGCACCGCGTTGAGCGGCGTCCTCAGTTCGTGGCTCATGGCGGCGAGGAAGGCACTCTTGGCGCGGTTCGCGGCTTCCGCGGTGTTCTTCGCTCGTTCGAGTTCGTGGGAGAAGGCCTTGAGCTCGCGGGCCAGACGGGCGTTTTCAGCGAAGGTCACGATCTGGCGGGCGATCACCAGCAACGTGACCAGGGCGGTCCCCCATTGCACGCCGCTGGTCGCAAGCGTGTGGCCGGAGAACGCGCGGGCCATCATCAGCCCGTAGCTCGCCGTCACTGCAACGTAGGGAAGGTATAGCTGGGGCCACTCCCAACCCGGTCGCCAGCGGGTGGAGACGGGCCGAGCAAAGAGACTGGCGTAAGCCGCCAGGGCGAGCAGAACGTGGGCCCCGACCCAACCGTCGTTGTACCAGCTGGCGTTGGTGAACGTCCCGGCCGCGCTTGCGAAGAAGAAGAACGTGTCCGCCGTAATCATGAACCCCAGGCCGCCGCCGAGCAGCAAGGTTTCCAGCTTCAGTGCTTCGTCCCGGCGCTGCCGCAGCGTGATCAGCAACAGCAGGCTCAACAGCACCAGATCACCGATGGGGTAGGCCAGGCCAACCACCATGGCGAACGGTTGGCCGGGGAAAGCCAGGATGGTCGGGGCGAGCATGAAATACCAGGCGTAGACGCCCACCGCGGCAGTGATGACGGCGATGTCCAGCCCCAGGCGCAGCGCCTCCATCGGCCGGAAGGCCGGCCGGGGAAAACTGAGGAAGGCCAGCACCAGGCAGGGCGTGAAAGCGAGGTAAAAGGCGTCGGCCAGCGAGGGGAAAGGGGGCTTGTCGATGGCCTGCTGGAGGTAGCTCCAGATCAGGCTGCCGGCCAAGAAAGCGGTCAGCGCGAGCGCCACGCAGGCCCAGCTTCGGCGGGCGGCAGCATGGTGCCGCGCGGCAGCGTACCAGCACAGCGCCACCACGGGGATGAGCGAGAGCGGGAACAAGAGATTACTGATCCACAACTGCTGGTCCGCCGGCCCCCATTGAAACACCAGCCAATGGGTATACACACCGGCTGGCAGCAGCAGGATCGGCAACAGCCAGCGCGGGAGCACGCCAGGGTGGGCCTGGGTGATGCCGGGCCGTGGGGCCGTGTGCTTCATGACGCCTCCTTGTCCTACTTGAACGGAGCGGCCGGGTTCAGGAAAGCATTCGCCTCCAGGTAGTCGATCACCACGTGCAGCTTGGCCGGTGTTTCGTCGAGCAACCGGGATGCTCCGGCTGGCCGAGTCGATCGCCGCGATCATGACTGCGCCCCCCCTCCGAGGTGCGCCTCAATCAGGCCCACCTCGGCGTTGGGCTTGAAGTCCGCCGCCAGCGCAGCGACCGGGGGCGGTAACCGCGGAGCCGTCGGTTCGGCGTACGGCTCACCGACCGATTCGGGCGGCGCCGCGTCATCGCGCCAGTTGCGGTGCAGCAGCGACCTGGTCTCCTCAATGTAGCAGAGCCGACCAAGAGCAAAACCGCTACAAATGACAGCTGGCGGGGTTGCCGTAGTTTCAGCGCCGATGGCTTTCCCCTGCGCATCAGCGCTGGGCCGCTCCCCGCGTCTACGCCGCAGGCATGGTCTTGGCACAAACCTGCCATCAACCCGTGGCTGCGGATCTTTGCCGCGCCGGCGGCGGCGCCACTGGCTTGCCCGGCATTGCGTTGGCCCACCGAGGTCATCGATGGCTCAGGGCTGGGCGCGCTGTTTTGGCGCGGGCATTTCCTCGCCGGCATGCTGCCAGCGGGCCTTGGGCAGGTCTTCGGTGTCGGCCGAGCCGCCGCTGTTGCTGGTCTGCGTCAACCGCAACAACCTGGCATCAAAGGCGATCGACCAGAACGGCTGCTTCTGCGTGGATGTGATCGAAGCCGAACAGCAACAGGTCGCATAGGTCTTCGCCGGGCAGATCAAACTGGAAGACGGTGACCGCTTCGCTTGCGCCGACTGGGGTCAATTGGCTACTGGCGCGCCATTGCTGCAGGGTGCGCTGGCCAGTTTCGATTGCCACATCGAGCAGCAGATCAACCTCGGCACCCATACGGCGTTTGTCGGCCGGGTGGCGGCGGTACAAAGTCGTGAGGGCGCGCCACTGGCCTATGCGCAGCGGCGCTTTTGCGGCTTGCAGGCGCGCGAGGGCGTTTAGTCGCCGCCGACAGCGAAGTTCGGCAGGCTGTTGACCGGCTGAGCGAAGTCGAAGGGAATCGACTCCAGCGCCAGGCCGACGTTGCGCTGCACCACGAAGTGCAGGTGCGGGCCGCTGCTGTTGCCGGTATTGCCGGAGCGCGCCAGCGGTGTGCCGAGGTCGACGCGCTGGCCTTCGCCGACCAGCACCGAGCCGCGCATCAGGTGCAGGTAAACGCCCATGGTGCCGTCGTCATGCAGGATGCGCACATAGTTGCCGGAAGGGTTGTTGCCACGGCCGTGTTGAGCGTTCTCGGTTTTCACCACCACCCCCGCTCGCGCCGAGACTATGGGCGTGCCTTCCGGCATGGCGATGTCGATGGCGTAACGACCCTTCGGGGTGAAGTGGCTGTACTTGCCATTCGCCCCTTGGGTCATGCGAAACGGCCCGCCCCGCCAGGGCAGCGGATAATCGTAGAGCAGCGGTTGCAGCCGCGGATCACCGAGGGCGCTGCGCAGTTTCGGCGTGTAGCGCAGCGGCCGGGTCGGGTCGCGTGGGGCCAGGGTCGCCAGGCGAATCTGGCTGCGCGCCGGCAGCACCCAGCGAATCGGCTCGTCCGGCGCGCCCGAGGCGTTTTCCACCCCGGTCAAGCGCAGCTCTACTTCCACCGGCGCATACAGGTCATTGCGCACCAGTAAAGTTTCGCCGGCCGCGTGCTTCTTGGTTTCCAGCTTCACCTGCAGATCCAGACGCTCGACCATCCGCTCGCGAAAGACGAACACTTGCGCGCCGGCCGCCGCCTTGTCGGTGTAGGTGACCACACCATTGGCGTCGGTGTATTTGTAGATGGTCAAGGCCGCGGCCGGACTGGCCGCGGCGAGCAGACCACAGAGAAGGAATAGGCGCCCGAGCATAACTGCAGAGTTCTTATGATTATGGGTGCCAGCAAGACTAGCAGCGCGCCTGGCCGCAGGCGAGATACCGACGGTCGGGCTGTGACGAAGCGCGCAGAGGCTGGGTGCAACCCGTCAAGTGCTCAGGACCGCGCCGCCCGGCCAGTGCCGGACGGCGTAACCGCGCGCAAGGCTGGAACGCGAGGACTCAGTGGCCTTCGGTTTTATCGGCGCTGCCCTGCACTTCTTCCTTCATCCGCGCCAGGCCCAGGTGGCGCACGTCGGTGCCGCGCACCAGGTAGATCACCAGTTCGGCGATATTGCGGGCGTGGTCGCCGATACGCTCCAGCGAACGCAGGGCCCAGATGATGTTGAGCACGCGGGAAATCGCCCGCGGGTCTTCCATCATATAGGTCACCAGCTCGCGCAGGGCGGTCTTATACTCGCGGTCGACGGTCTTGTCGTACTGCGCCACCGACAGCGCCAGGTCGGCATCGAAGCGGGCGAAGGCATCCAGCGCCTCCTGGACCATCTTGCGCACCTGCTCGCCGATATGCCGCACCTCGACGTAGCCACGCGGCGATTCGCCTTCCTCGCACAGGAGGATGGCGCGCTTGGCGATCTTGGTCGCTTCGTCGCCGATGCGCTCGAGGTCGATCACCGACTTGGAGATGCTGATGATCAGGCGCAGGTCGGACGCCGCCGGCTGACGGCGGGCGAGGATGCGGATGCACTCCTCGTCGATGTTGCGCTCCATCTGGTTGATCTGGTCGTCGACCTCGCGCACCTGCTGGGCCAGCCCGGAGTCGGCGTCGATCAGCGCGGTCACCGCGTCGTTGACCTGCTTCTCGACCAGGCCGCCCATGGCCAGAAGGTGACTGCGCACCTCTTCCAGCTCGGCGTTGAACTGCTGGGAGATGTGATGAGTAAGGCTGTCTTTGCTGATCATCTCGGGGAATCCTGTAGTGGCCGCTGTTACTCCCTCTCCCTTCAGGGAGAGGGCCGGGGAGAGGGTGTTAGCCCCACTATCCCCTCTCCCTAACCCTCTCCCCTAAGGGAGAGGGGACTGCCTGATCTAGCCATAGCGACCGGTGATGTAATCTTCAGTCTGCTTCTTGGCCGGGTTGGTGAACAGCGTATCGGTATCACCGAACTCGATCAGTTTGCCCATGTACATAAACGCCGTGTAATCGGAAACCCGCGCCGCCTGCTGCATGTTGTGGGTGACGATGACGATGGTGTACTTGGATTTCAGCTCGTAGATCAGCTCTTCGACTTTCAGCGTCGAAATCGGGTCGAGCGCCGAGCAGGGTTCGTCCAGCAGCAGCACTTCCGGCGAGACGGCGATGGTGCGGGCGATCACCAGACGTTGCTGCTGACCACCGGAGAGGCCGAGCGCCGACTCGTGCAGGCGGTCTTTGACCTCGTCCCACAGCGCCCCGCCTTTGAGGGCCCACTCGACCGCTTCATCGAGCACGCGCTTCTGGTTGATGCCCTGGATGCGCAGGCCGTAGGCGACGTTCTCGTAGATGCTCTTGGGGAACGGGTTGGGCTTCTGGAACACCATGCCGACGCGCCGACGCAGTTCGGCCACATCCTCGCCTTTGCGATAGATGTTGCTGCCATCCAGATTGATCGCGCCGTCCACCCGGCAGCCGTCGACCAGATCGTTCATGCGGTTGAAGCAGCGCAGCAGGGTCGACTTGCCGCAACCGGACGGGCCGATAAAGGCGGTGACGCGCTGCTTGGGGATATTCATCTTGACGTCGTAGAGCGCCTGCTTGTCGCCGTAGAACAGGCTCAAGCCAGGCACTTCCAGGGTCACGGCTTCTTCGGCCAGAAGCAGATTCTGTTTGTCACGGCCGAGGGCGGCGATGTTGATGCCGTGGGGCTGGGCTTCATGCTGCATGGGAAACTCCATACGCTAACAATTCGTTCGTTGAGCCATCCCCTCTCGCCAGTGGCGAGAGGGGGCTTTAAGCAATCAGTGATCCAGCGCCTTGTACTTCTCGCGCAGGTGGTTACGGATGGCCACGGCCGACAGGTTCAGCCCGGCGATCACCAGCACCAGCAACAGCGCGGTGGCGTACACCAGCGGCCGCGCGGCCTCGACGTTGGGGCTCTGGAAGCCGACGTCGTAGATATGGAAACCCAGGTGCATGATCTTCTGGTCCAGGTGCAGGTACGGGTAGTTGCCATCCACCGGCAGCGACGGCGCCAGCTTGACCACCCCGACCAGCATCAACGGCGCCACTTCACCGGCGGCACGCGCCACGGCCAGGATCATGCCGGTCATCATCGCCGGGCTGGCCATCGGCAGCACCACCTTCCACAGGGTCTCGGCCTTGGTTGCACCGAGCGCCAGGGAGCCTTCGCGCACCGCCCGCGGAATCCGCGCCAGACCTTCTTCGGTGGCGACTATCACCACCGGTACGGCGAGAATCGCCAGGGTCAGCGAGGCCCACAGCAGCCCCGGAGTACCGAAGGTCGGCGCCGGCAAGGCTTCCGGGAAGAACAGCTGATCGATCGAGCCGCCCAGCACATAGACGAAGAAGCCCAGGCCGAACACGCCGTAGACGATCGCCGGCACCCCGGCGAGGTTGTTTACCGCGATGCGGATCACCCGGGTCAGCGGGCCCTGGCGCGCATATTCACGCAGGTAGACCGCCGCCAGCACGCCGAACGGGGTGACCATCACCGCCATGATCAGGGTCATCATCACGGTGCCGAAAATCGCCGGGAAGATGCCGCCTTCGGTGTTGGCTTCACGCGGGTCGTCGCTGACGAACTCCCACAGTTTGCCGAAGTACATGCCGAGCTTGGTGAACACGCCCATGGCGTTCGGCTGGTAGGCGTGGACGATCTTGCCCAGGCTGATTTCCAGCTCTTTGCCATCGGCCTCGCGGACCACGATGCTGTCGCGATCGACCTCTTGGTGCAGGCCCAGCAACTGGCCTTCCAAGGCCTGGTATTTCGCCTCGAGCTCGGCGCGCTCGGCGGCGATATCGGCCTGAGCAGCGGCGTCCAACTGGCCCTCTAGCTCCAGCTGGCGCGTCTTCAGGCGCAGGCGTTCGAGCTCATGGTTGATCGCGCCAATGTCTTTCTTCTCGAGCCGACTGAGTTGCTTGGCCAAACCCTCGACGCGGGCAATGCGCTCCTGCAGCATCGGCCAGCCGGCCTCGCCTTGCGCAATGACCTTGCCCTGCTCCTTGACGCTGACCAGGTAGCCGTAGAAGTTGCCCCACTCGCGGCGCTCCAGGGTCATCAGCTCGGCCGGCGTGGTTTGCCCCACCAGCCATTCACCGACCACCCAGGTAAAGTCGCTGCCGTACAGATCGCGGTTGCCGACCTTGATCAGCTCGCGGGTCATGAACTCCGGGCCCTGCTCCGGCACCGGCAGGCCGGCCCCTTGCAGGCGCGCGCGCGGTACTTCTTCGGCCTGCACCAGCTCGCCGATCAGGGTCTGCACCGCTTGCCCCGGCATTTCATAACGCGCTTGCAGCAGGTCCGCCGGCCAGAAATGGCCGAGGCCGCGCACGGCGATCACCAGCAGCAACCCCAGGGTCATGATCACCGCGATCGACACCGCGCCACCGCTCAGCCAGACACCCGGTGAACCGCTCTTGAACCAGCTTTTTAGAGAATTCTGCTTCACGGAGTTCTACCTTCTTAGAGCGCTGCGTATTTCTTGCGCAGGCGCTGACGGATCAGTTCGGCCAGGGTGTTCATCACGAAGGTGAACATCAGCAACACCAGCGCGGAGAGGAACAGCACGCGGTAATGGCTGCCCCCTACTTCGGACTCGGGCATTTCCACCGCCACGTTCGCGGCCAGGGTGCGCATGCCTTCGAACAGGTTCATCTCCATGACCGGGGTGTTGCCGGTGGCCATCAGCACGATCATGGTCTCGCCGACGGCGCGGCCCATGCCGATCATCAAGGCCGAGAAGATCCCCGGGCTGGCGGTCAGGATCACCACTCGGGTCATGGTCTGCCACGGCGTCGCACCGAGCGCCAGGGAGCCCAGAGTCAGGCTGCGCGGCACGCTGAACACGGCGTCTTCGGCGATCGAATAGATGTTCGGGATCACCGCAAAACCCATCGCCAGGCCGACGATCAGGGCGTTGCGCTGGTCATAGGTGATGCCCAGGTCATTGGAAATCCACAGGCGCATGTCGCCGGCGAAGAACCAGTTTTCCATGTGCGGGCTCATGCCCAGCGCCAGCGCGCCGACCAGCACCACCACCGGAATCAGGGTCAAGGCTTCCCAACCTTCCGGTACCCGCAGGCGGATCGACTCCGGCAGCCGGCTCCACAGCCAACCGGCCAGCAGAATGCCGATGGGGGTCAGCAACAGCAGGCTGAAAATCCCCGGCAGATGCCCTTCGACATAGGGCGCCAGGAACAGGCCGGCGAAGAAACCGAGGATCACCGTCGGCATCGCTTCCATCAGCTCGATCACCGGCTTGACCTTACGGCGCATGCGCGGCGCCATGAAGTAGGCGGTGTAGATCGCCGCGGCAATCGCCAGCGGTGCGGCCAGGAGCATGGCGTAGAAGGCCGCTTTCAGCGTGCCGTAGGTCAGCGGCGCCAAGCTCAGCTTGGGCTCGAACTCGGAGTTGGCGGCCGTCGATTGCCAGATGTGCTTGGGTTCGTCGTAACTCTCGTACCAGACCTTACCCCACAGTGCACTGAAGGAGACTTCCGGGTGCGGGTTGGTCAAGGTCAGCGGTTGCAAGGTGTTAGCGGCCTCGACCAGCACCCGGTTGGCCCGTGGCGAGAGGGCCAGCACGCCGGCGCCATCGACGACCGGCTCGATCAACAAGGTGCGCTGGGCGGTGCTATGGAACACCCCCAGCGTGCCGCTGGCGTCCAGCGCGACGAAGCCTTTGCGGCGCTCTTCCGGAGTGATTTGGACGATCGGCGCAGTGCCCTGCTGGAAGTCGCGAATGTGCTTCAGGCGCGGCTCGCCATCCGGATCACGAGCCATAAACCACTGGGCGATGCCGCCTTTGGAGTTACCGATGATCAACGAAATGCCACCGAGCAACTGGGCACTGGCGGTGACTTCGGTGTCGGCATCTTCCAACAGTTTGTAACGGCCGTTCAGCGAACGCTCATGCAGGTTGTAGACATCCGCCTGGGCCCGGCCGTTGAGGACATACAGCCACTGCTGACGGGGGTCGATATACAGTGCCTTGATCGGCTCGGCGATCTGCGGCAGCTCGATGCGGCTCTGCTCCAGCGTGGTCTCGCCGGTCAGCATGTTCTCTTCCTGCGCCAGCGACAGCAGGTGCAGTTCATTGCCAGTGGAAGCGGCCAGCAACAGGGTGTCGTCATTCACGCCGAGGCTGACATGCTCCAGCGCACGGCCCTGCGGGTCCAGGCTCAGCGGCGCCTGGCCGTAGGGGTAATCGATCTGCGGACTGATGGTTTTCTGGTTGTCCGGGTAGGTCACTTTGTAAACGTGCTTGAACGCCAATGCCTGGCCATTCGACAAGCCCAGCACGACCAAGTTAGTGCCGGGCTGGTCCTGGCCCAGCGAGACCACTTGGGCGCCGGCCGGTAGCGGCAAGCTGACGCGTTTGAGTTCTGCACCGGTTTTCGCGGCAAAGAACAGCACCTCGCCCTTGGCGGACACCCGCATGGCGACCTGGTTTTGCTCTTCGATGGTGAGCAGCAGTGGCTTGCCGGCGTCCTGTAACCAGGCTGGGCTCTGCACTTTCTTGGCCGTCAGCTCGGCGCCCTGGAACAGTGGCAACACCACCAAAGCGAGGTAGAAGAAGATCAGCGTGATCGCGCCGAGCACGGCGAGGCCGCCGATCAGCACGTACCAACGGGTCAGGCGATCTTTAAGCGCACGCAGGCGGCGCTTGCGCTTGAGTTCGGGCGTATTGAAATCAATCCGCACCGGAGGGGGATTAGCAGTCATGGTGGAGTTGGCCAAATCGTTCATGCGCACACCCTAGCGGCTCTGTATGACAGAAACATGACAACGCAGTGACGCAAAAAACCCGCCGACCAGTAACACTAGTAGCGGGCTTGCGAAATGCGAGGCCAGGGATCACCCAACCTCGCTTGAGATTCATGCCGAGGCCGCCAGTGGCCGCCTCGGTAGCCGAGCCTGTTACAGGCCCAGTTCTTTCAGCGCTTTCTCGGCCACTTTGGCCGGAACCGGGATGTAGCCGTCTTTGACCACGACTTGCTGACCGGCTTGCGACAGCACCAGCTTCACGAACTCGGCTTCCAACGGAGCCAGCGGCTTGTTCGGCGCCTTGTTGACGTAAACGAACAGGAAGCGCGACAGCGGGTACTTGCCGTTCAGGGCGTTCTCTTCGTTGGCATCATAGGCTTCGCCGCCTTTCTTCGACAGCGCGACGGCCTTGACACTGGCGGTCTTGTAGCCGATGCCGGAGTAACCGATGCCGTTCAGCGACTGGCTGATCGACTGCACCACCGAGGCGGAACCCGGTTGCTCGTTGACATTGCCCTTGAAGTCGCCTTTGCACAGGGCTTCTTCTTTGAAGTAGCCATAGGTGCCGGATACCGAGTTACGCCCAAACAGCTGAACCGGCTTCTTCGCCAGGTCGCCGGTCAGGCCCAGGTCGCCCCAGGTCTTGACGTTCGTACCACCGCACAGGCGGGTGGCGGAGAAGATGCCGTCCACCTGGGCCATGTCCAGGCTCTTGATCGGGTTGTCCTTGTGCACGAACACGGCCAGGGCGTCGACCGCAACTGGGATGGCAGTTGGCTTGTAGCCGTGCTTCTCTTCGAAGGCTTGCAGCTCTACGTCCTTCATCTTGCGGCTCATCGGGCCGAGGTTGGCGGTGCCCTCGGTCAGCGCCGGCGGCGCGGTGGAGGAGCCTGCAGCCTGGATCTGGATGTTGACGTTCGGGTACAGACGCTTGTACTCCTCGGCCCACAGAGTCATCAGGTTAGCCAAGGTGTCGGAGCCGACGCTGGACAGGTTGCCCGACACGCCGGTGGTCTTGGTGTAAGTCGGCAGAGCCGGGTCAACAGCGGCAACCGCGCTTGCGGTGGCGACGCCAGCGGCGACAAAAGTCAGGGCCGCCATCAAACGCTTCAGTTTCATGCCTTACTCCTAGCAGGATAGGGGTGTGATGGAACGGGCCCAAGTATCTGTAGGCCGTATGAACACTCTATGAACCGAATGTGACAATTAGATTAAAGGCCGGCATAAAAATAAGGCGCGCAATTAGCGGGCCTTATTGCTTTTGTAGGGTGGGTGCAACCCACCAGAGACGCCGAAAGCTGACGCGATTGCCGGCGCGTTGCGCCGGTTGCTGGGTTACGGCCTACGCTCGATGGTCTTTACGCAACAGATACAGACCAATCAGCAACCCCAGCCCGCACAGCGCGGCAACGTAATAGGCCGGGCCCAGGGGGTCGGCCTTGAGCAGCAGGGTCACCAGCACCGGCGTCAACCCGCCGAAGAGGGCGTAAGCCAGGTTGTAGGAGAACGACAAGCCGGAAAAGCGCACCACCGCCGGGAAGGCGTTGACCATCACATAGGGCACCGCGCCGATCACGCCGACACACAAACCGGTCAGCCCATAGAGCGGGAACAGCCAGTCCGGATGCGCGCCGAGGCGGGTATAGAAGGTCCACGAACTCGCCAGCAGCAACAGGCTGCCGAGCATAAAGACCCGCCCGGCGCCGAAACGGTCGGCCAGGACGCCCGCCGCAACGCAACCCAAGCTGAGGCAGACGATGGCCAGGCTATTGGCCTGCAGCGCGGTGGCGGCGTCGAAGCCATACAGTGTCTGCAACAGGGTCGGGGTCATCAGGATCACCACGATGATCCCGGCCGACAGCACCCAGGTCAGCAACATCGACAACAGGATCGCGCCGCGGTGCTCGCGCACCACCGTCTTCAGCGGCACTTCCGCGGCCAGCGCCTTGCGCCGTTGCAACTCGGCGAACACCGGCGTCTCGTGCAGCCAGCGGCGCAGATAGACGGAGAACAGCCCGAACACGCCGCCGAGCAAGAATGGAATCCGCCAGCCATAGGCCAGCACCTCCTCTGCGCTATAAATGCTGTTGATCAGCGTCGCCACCAGCGAGCCTAGCAAGATCCCGGCGGTCAGCCCTGAAGTCAGGGTGCCGCAGGCGTAACCGACATGCCGCGCCGGCACGTGCTCGGCGACGAACACCCAGGCGCCGGGCACTTCACCCCCAATCGCCGCGCCCTGAATCACCCGCAACAGCAGCAGCATGAGCGGCGCCCAGATGCCGATCTGCGCATAGGTCGGCAGCAGGCCCATCAGCAGCGTCGGCACCGCCATCATAAAGATGCTCAAGGTGAACATCTTCTTGCGCCCCAGCAGATCGCCGAAATGCGCCATGACGATGCCGCCGAGCGGGCGCGCCAGGTAACCGGCGGCGAAAATCCCGAAGGTCTGCAGCTGCCGCAGCCACTCGGGCATTTCGGCGGGGAAGAACAGCTTGCCGACGACGGCGGCGAAGAACACGAAGATGATGAAGTCGTAGAACTCCAGCGCACCGCCCAAGGCAGACAACGACAGAGTCTTATAGTCGCTGCGGGTCAGCGAAGATGACGGCAGCACGGCACTAGTGGACACAGATGACATAGCGGTAGGCTTCTCAAAGGCAGACAGCAGCCGGCGATGCGGCAGGCCCGCCCGGCAGGTGGCGAACGATAACAAATTGCCGCGAACCGACACAGCCTCTGACGTCTAGGAGCCTGTCGAACTTAGCGCTGTCCTACTGCGAAAGCCTGGATATTGGCCCGTTTTTCCACTCAGCCTCGTTAAAGAGAGTGAGACTATTCGCCTCGCCTGAGTGAAAAAACGGTCTCAATCCCTGTCTTTCTCGCTACGGACGTCTAAGCCCGACAGGCTCCTAGCCAGTCAATTCTAGAACCGGGCAGTCGTCGCCCGACGCAACCCCCGATATACTGCCCCTTATCAGCCGCGCGCCAGGCCACCAGCCCAGCTAGAGCGGCCGGGTTGCGGAGTCGCCCGACCACTACGCCCCACTAAATACGCCCCACTAACTAAGAGTTATGGGTCAGAGGCACCCTAGGCATGATCGAACTCGAACAGGAAGATCCAACCCCCCAGGGCGACCTGGCCCTGCAAATCACCGCGTTACCGCGCGAAACCAACGGCTTCGGCGACATTTATGGCGGCTGGCTGGTCTCGCAGATGGATCTCGCCGGGACGGCCATGGCCAGCAAGGTCGCCGGGGGGCGGGTCTCCACCGTCGCCATCGACCGCATGGCCTTTCTGGTGCCGGTGGCCGTAGGCGCGCAATTGTCCTTCTATAGCCAGACCCTGGAGATCGGCCGCAGCTCGATCCAGATGCTGGTCGAGGTGTGGAGCGACGATCCGCTGTCCAGCGAATGGCGCAAGGTCACCGAAGCGGTGTTCGTCTTCGTCGCCATCGACGGCAGCGGCCGCACCCGCCCGGTGCCACCGCGCCGCTGAAGCCCCGCCCGGCGCGGCTCACCGCACAATAAAAGCACCGGCCGCAGCGCCGGCGTTTTCGTTATTCCCAAGCAGCCGCGCAGGCTGCAGCTAGCCCCTCGGGCCCCTTGGCCTGGCCGCTATTCACTGCGCAGCGCCGCCACCGGATGCAGGCGAGCCGCCCGCCGTGCCGGAGCCAGGCCGGCGAGAATGCCGATCACCGCAGCCAGTAGCAGCGCCAGCAGCAGGAACAGCGGCTGCAGCGCCAAGGGCAGGCTCGGCATGGCCAGGTGCAGCAGCCCGAGCAGCAGCCCCATCAACAGCAAGCCCAGCAGACCACCGGCTAGGGATAGCAGCGTCGCCTCGGCGAGAAACAGCCCGAGCACCTGCCGCGGGCTGGCGCCAATCGCCCGCAACAGACCGATTTCCGCCGTGCGCTCGCCCACCGTGGTGGTCATGATGGTGAGAATGCCGACGGCGCCGACCAGCAGGGAAATGCCGCCCAAGGCAGCGATGGCCAGGGTCAGGGTGCCGAGGACGCGGTTGAAACTGCGGAGCATGTCGTCCTGGGTGCTCAGGCTGAAATCCTCCTCGCCGTGCCGTTCGCCGAGCACCTGGCGAATCTGCCGGCTCAACGCCCGCGACGTGGTGCCGGCGCCGAACACCAGATGGATTTTGACCACCCCGGTTCGGTTGAACAGGCTTTCGGCCCAATCCACCGGGATGTAGGCGATATCGTCGAGGTTGAAGCCGAGCAACTGGCCCTTCTCCTCCATCACGCCGATCACCCGGAACCGCACGCCGCCGACGCGGATCAGCTCGCCCAGCGGATTGCCTGCACCGAACAGCTCGGCACGCAGTTTATAGCCGAGCACCACATAGGGCGGCGAACGACCGTCGCGGGCCGCGGGCAGGAACTCGCCCAGGCTCAGCTGCATGCGCCAGGCCTGCGGCAGCTGATGGCCGCCACCGAGAATGTCGCTGCGCCGGCTCAGTTGACCGAACTGGACATCCCCGCTGCCCTGAATGATGGGCACCGCTGCCTCGACATGCGGCAAGCGCCGCAGGGCGTCGGCATCACCGATGGTCAGTGGCCTTACGCTGCCGAGCAGGCCACCGAGGCCGCTGGTCTGGGTCTTGCCCGGACGCACGGTGATGATCCGCGTGCCGAACTGCGAGAAATTCTCCAGCACATAGCCGCGCACGCCCTCGCCGATGGCCGTGAGCAGCGCCACGGCAGCAATCCCGATCGCCACCCCGAGCAGGGTCAGCAGGCTGCGCAAAGGCCGGCTGGTCAGCGCCGTGCTGGTCAGCCGGAAGCCATCTTGCCAGTGCATCAGTGCGCTCCCGGCGGGCGTAGCGCCGCCACCGGTTCCAGCGCCGCGGCCCGAGCGGCCGGCAGCCAGGCGAACAGCAGCGCCGTGCCGAGCGCCAGCAGCACCGCGCTAGCCCGCGCCCACCAGGGTGCATAGAGCGGCAGATCGAATGCGAGGCGCCCCAGCCAAAGCAGCGTTTCGGCTAGCAGCAGCCCCGCCAGCGCCCCCGTCAGGGCCAGCAGCGCCGCCTCGCCGAGAAACAGCAGGCGCAGCTGCGCCGCCGTCGCGCCGATGGCTTTGAGCAGGCCGATCTCGGCGCTGCGCTGGCTCACCGCAATCCAGGTCACGTTCATGATCAGGATGCCCGCCACCAGCAGGCTGATCGCGGCAATCCCGGCCACCGCCAGGGTCAGCACCGCGAGGATCTCGTCGAAGGCGGCGAGCAGGCTGTCCTGGCTGATCAGGGTGATGTCCTCCTTACCCTCGTGGCGCTCCTTGAGCGCGGCGAGGATCAGCCGCTTGCTGCTGTCGAGAAAGCTCGGCCCGCGCACCTCGACAAACACCCGCAACAACCCCTCGCGGTTGAACAAGGCCTGGGCACTGGCCACCGGGATGATCAACATTTCGGCGAAATCCATCCCCAGGGATTCGCCACGCTCACCGAGGATGCCGACCACCCGGAAGCGCCGGTCGCCGGCGCGCAACCATTCCCCCAGGGCCGGGCGCGCACCGAATAGCTCACGCCGGAGCTTGCCGCCGATCACGCAGACGGCCTCAGCCTGCTCCGGGTCCAGCACCGGCAGGGGCTGGCCCTGGACGACCGTCAGTTGGCGAATGGCGAAGAACTCCCGGGTGGTGCCCAGGGTCAGCACCTCACGATTGCGGTTGCCGACTATCACCTCCACCTGCCCGGCCTGCAGCGGCGCGACCCGGCGGATGCCCGGCAGCTGGGCGATGGCCTGCACATCCTGCAGGGTCAGCTCGTGCGGCGTCAGGCCGGTGAGCGGCGGCAGGCGCCCCGTGGTTTCCTTGCGGCCCGGGAACACGATCAGGATGTCGCGCCCGAGCAGCGAGAACTCATTGAGGACGAAGGCCCGCGCACCCGCGCCAAGGCCGGTGAGCAGATTGACCGCAACCACCCCGATAGCGATGGCCAGCAGCAGCATCAGGCTGCGCGAGCGGTGCCCCCGCAAGGCGCCGAGCCAGAAGCCCAGGGTATCGGCGGCGCGCATCAGGCCGGCGCCCGCTGCGGCGAGGCGCTGACGCTCCGCCCGTCGCGCAGATGCAACTGCCGCTGCGCGCGGGCGCCCAGGCTGTCGTCGTGGGTCACCACGATCAGGGTCAGGCCTTCGGCATTGAGCTCTTCGAGCAGGCTGAAGACCTCGGCACCGGCATGGCTGTCGAGATTGCCGGTGGGCTCGTCGGCCAGCAGCAGCGCCGGTTGCATGACCATCGCCCGGGCGATGGCGACTCGCTGGCGCTGCCCCCCGGACAGCTCGGCCGGGCGATGGGCAATGCGCTCGCCCAGCCCCAGCCGCGCCACCAATTCGCTGCTGCGCTTGCGCCGTTGCGCCGCATCGATGCCGGCGAGAACCATCGGCAGCTCGATGTTTTCCAGCACCGTCAGCCGCGCGATCAAATGATAGGACTGGAACACGAAACCGATCAGTCGGCTGCGCAACTGGGCGCGCCGCGCTTCGCTCAGCGTCGCCGTGGCCTCGTCCTGCAGCCAGTACTCGCCGGCGCTCGGCGCATCGAGCAAGCCGAGGATATTCAGCAGGGTCGACTTGCCCGAGCCCGACGGCCCCATCACCGCCATGTAGTCACCGGCGGCGACGTCCAGATCCAAGCCGTCCAGCCCCATCACCTGCTGCTCGCCCAATTGGAAGCTGCGGCTCCCGCCGCGCAGGCGGATCATTGCTCAGGCTCCGCAGCGTCCTCCGGGATCACCGCCACGGCATCCTTGAGCCCTTCCTGATCGAGGCTGGCGACGATCCGCGCGTCCTCGTCCAGCCCTGCGAGCACCTCGGTCCAGCGCCAGTTGCTCAGCCCGGTTTGCACCGCCACCTCGCGCAACACCCGCGCGTTCGGGTCATAGCGCAGCACGTGCTGCCCCTCTAGCAGCGTCTCGGTGGGGATGCGCAAAGCATTTGCGCGCTGCTCCAGGAGGATCTCGACATCGGCGCTATAACCGGTGAGCAGGGCCAGGTCAGCCGGCGGTTGGTCGAAGCGCACCTCGACATCGACGGTGCGCGCCTGCTTCTCCAGGTCACGCACATAGGGCGCGATGCGGCTGACGTGGCCGGCGAAATGCTGGCCACGGAAGGCATCCAGGCTGATCCGGACGGCGGTTCCGGGGCGGACCCGGGCAGCGTCCACCTCATCGATCGGCGCCTCGACATACAGGCAGCTGTCATCGATCAGGTCGACCGCCGGCGGCGTGGGAATACCCGGCGGCGAAGGGGTGACGAACTCGCCGAGTTCGCCGTTGATCTCTGCGACTATGCCGGCGAAGGGCGCACGCAGGGTCGCCTGATCCAGCAGCGAGCGCTGCAACTGCAAGCTGGCGTCGGCCTCGCGGATCAGCACAGCGCTGGCACTGCAGATCAACTTTGCCAGCTGGGCCCTGGTTTCGGCCTGATCGAGGCGATCGGCGGCAACCAGCTTGCGGTCAGCCAGGTGGCGCAGGCGATCGAGGTCGCGCTGATCCAGGCGCGCCTGCTGGCAGCGCTGTTCGCGGGCGTTGCCTTGGGCCTCCAGGCGCGCCTCGGCCTCCTGCAGCCGGGCCTGCTGTTCGTCCTGGCGCAGGCGCATCAGCACCTGACCCGGCTGAACCCGCTGGCCCTCGCCGATCAGCAACTCGGCAACCTGGCCGCCGACATTGAAGGACAGATGCGAACGTCGACAGGACTTCAGCGTACCCGCGCGAGTGTTGGCCACCAGGGTTTCCACCGGCCCACGCTCTACCTCCAGCAGCCTGACCGGCAAGGGTTGGGGACGAGTCAACCAGCCGCCCAACACCACCAGACAGGCCAGTATCGACGAGCCAATCAGCCATTTGCGCATGCGCTGAACCTCCTCCCCACACGGCTCAGCCTAGGTCAGGGGGGCAAAAGCACAACGCAAAACGCCATTTATCTGACTGCTTTCAGACGAGCGTCAGATTAATGACGAATGAGATTTGTTTTCTCTCGCAACTGCTATCGCCAGCGTTACCCGCACAACAAAATTCCTTGCCGCGACGGCGCTACGGCGTCGGAATATCTCCGGAAACTGTGTCACGCTTTCCCCATAGCCATCCTGCGGAGCCCTGCCATGAACAGTGAAACAACCACCCCACAAGTCGAGCGCGTGGAGCTGGACGAACTGGTCTGCTGGCGGGTCCGCACCGAGCAGGCGGAGCTACTGGTGGCGCAGCAAGGCGCGCAGGTGTTGAGCTACCAACGGCATGGCGAGCCGCCACTGATCTGGCTCAGCGAACAAGCGGCCTATAAGAAGGGCCAATCGGTGCGCGGCGGGGTGCCGGTGTGCTGGCCCTGGTTTGGCGACCTGTCACGCAACCCGCACAGCGTCCAGGCCATGCACCAAGGCGGCAGAGTCGGCGTGCCGGCCCACGGCCTGGTGCGCGGGCTGGACTGGGAATTGCTCGGCATCGACACCGAAGACTCCACCGTGCGCCTGGACTTCGGCTTTAGCCCTGCGCATCACAGCCTGCCGGGCTGGCCGCACGCGGTCGAACTGCAACTGAGCATCCGCCTCGACGACCGCCTGAGCCTGAGTCTGACCAGCCACAACCTGGGTGACACCCCGGTCGCCCTGAGCCAGGCGCTGCACACCTACTTCGCCGTCAGCGACATCCGCCAAGCCAGCGTCGAAGGCTTAACCGGCAGCCACTACATCGAAACGCTCGAAAGCTGGCTGCCCTGCCAGCAGAGCGGCGCCCTGCACTTTCGCGGCGAGACGGATCGCATCTACCTGAATACCCCGACCCAACTCAGCATCCTCGACCCCGGCTGGCAGCGACGGATTCAACTGCACACCAGCGGCTCGCGCTCAGCCGTGCTGTGGAACCCGTGGAGCGACAAAGCCCAGCGCCTCAGCCAATTCGCCGCTGACGCCTGGCAAGGCATGCTCTGCATCGAGACCGCGAACGTGCTGGACGATGTCCTGCTACTCGCTCCCGGCGAACAACAGAGCATGGCGGTGACGTTGTGGGCGGAGCCGTTGAGCCACTGATAATTACGGCCTTTACCCACTGCGCATAGACATACTCGATACGAATGGAATAGTTTCTGGGTCGAGTCTGCTGGCGCAATTGATCCAGCAATCTGGGCTTGCCGTCATCCATGTCGCGTTTCTCCCTGAGTGATGTCGCGCTTGCCGCGACCACCGCTAAGCTAGACAAGGACTTACAGGACGACAAGGAACGTTATACGACATGCCGTCGCGACAAAAAACGCGACATGGCATGTCGCCTAATAGTAGTTAGGCGGCAAAGCGGGTAGAACATGGAAGTCATGCGTTCAAATAACACATTACATATTCAGGCTGACGTTTCGCGGCGTCAGCGCGAATCCAACCCGCACCATTTGCTTAGCTCTCGCCACAATACCGCGTGCGCCCGTTTCAGTCTGACATATCGCACTCGTCAGCCTCGGACGCGTTATTTTTTCGGTTTATGTGCAAATCTCCGCGTGCCCTTCCTTCAATCTGAAAGTCAGCACGCGTATGCTCCAAGCCACAAGCCCAGCGGCTTTGAGTCATCCCGTTTTACACTTGGCTTTAATCCGTGGCGTGGCCTAACAAACGGTTCAAGGCCGTTCGCTTCGCTCACTCGGGACCGGCTAAAGCCGGCCCCTTAACCTAAACGTTAGAGGCGCAAGGATATCTCATGTCAACACAACCCATTAAGATTTACATTGATTCTTGTGCAGTCAATGTCTTGCATGAGCACTCGGTAAACCTTGCAGCTGAGTTCCCAAAAGCCAACTACGAGCTAATAATTACCAAAGGTGTTCAGCAAGAATTACAAGACATCCCTGAACATAAACCTGTTAAGGAATTTGCCTTATCATTAGTTGCGGACCAAAGAATTAGCGAAGCCTCTTTCTTCGGTTTCCGCGATGCAAAGAACCCAGAAAACAATCTTCGATATACGAGCGGCTTTGGTAGCGGCATTTTGGCAACAAGTGAACAAATGAAATTCCTAGAAGAAACCCAAGAAAATCTTGGCACTCCAAGAAAATCAAAGTTAAGAAACAATGAGACAGACAGAGACCTCCTTGCTTTGGGTCTTGGCTCGGTAATTCTAACAAAAGAAAATAAGGTTGGTGGCGCTTTGAAAGCCGAAGCAGAAAAGAGTGGCACAATAATAATCAATATCGCCAAGTGGCCATCTAGCGAAATCTCACTTAACGAATACGTTGAGCTTGCAATAGAAAAAAGTGTTGGCGCGCAGATTTAAGCAGACGCCTCTAACTAGCGGTTCAAATCGTTCGCTTCGCTCTCTGGGACCGCGTACCGCGGCCCCTTAACCTAAACGTTAGCTGTCTAGGAGGTAGTCGTGAAAAGTAAATTTTTCTATCTTGTTTTCATGCTTTTCTCGCGCTCTGTATTTTCGGCTGACGATGACGCAGTCCAATATCGGCTTGCTTTAGATAACGCGTCATATAAGTTTGTAGAATGCTCTGTTTATTACAATATAGCCTCGATCGGTGTAGCAGGGAGAGGTGAAAAAGAGTTAGCCAATAAACTCGATGAGGCTTCTAGCTTGGCGTTAAAGATTGCCGTTGATATCTCCGCAATAAATCAAGACAGAGCCATGGCGGAAAAAGTTACTCAGTCCAGAATGGAATTAATGGCTAAGGAAATGACGAAGGAAATTAATTCAGATTTATCAAACTCCTCAATACTAATAAATAAATACTCGGAAAAGTGTACAAAATACATGAAAGACCCCATGAGCGTCATGAGCACTGAGTAGCCAGCTAACAAACGGTTCAAATCGTTCGCTTCGCTCTCTGGGACCGCGTACCGCGGCCCCTTAACCTAATCGTTAGGCATCTGTAGCCATGTCCAGAGTTCAGTCTAAATCACCACCTTTCACGCTTTATTTTTTTGTATTTATTGCTACAGTTCCACTTATCTATTTTGGTTATAAACTCACACTTTCTACACCAGCCGGTTACTGCAATAGTCAGGAGAGATATATCTCTGACGATGAGTTCATAAAAGCTTCAGCTGCAGCATTGGAGTGGAAAAGCAATAGACAAGTAACGAGTTATCCAGAGGGAACAACAGGGAAACTTAAAGAAATCTCAAGCTGGTATAAAAACCTAGACTTTAACCTTGAGAACCCAAATTGCTGTCTAGTCATCCGAAATGATCCCTTGTTAGGCTCACAAGAGATTGAGGTGTGGCTTAACTCAAAGACAAGTATCGCCCCGGTCACCCCTAGTGACTATCAGATACGTTTCTTCTTTGACACCTGCGGAAAGCTTATAGACTCAGATATAGGTCTTCCTGATACTGAACTACGGATAATTACTACTACAAGCATCATGGAGAAACACAATTAATAACTTGGCATCGCCTAACCACACAAACCGATGATGTGAGTTAACCAGTCTGAGCTGTCGATGCCTAACATGCGGTTCAAGCCGTTCGCTTCGCTCACTCGGGACCGCGTTCCGCGGCCCCTTAACCTGAACGTTAGGAGCCATATGAACACTCTCTGCCTCCACATAACCCTAGTGACCGTGCTTTTATGGGGGGGCGGTACCGCGTCGGCAGCGCCTCTGTTAACCGCAAGTTGCGGGAAACTCGACGGAACACTACTGGTTGCGAGTGGTGACAAGCCCACTGTTTCTCCGCAGTCTCATTCGGGCAATCCGATCCTATTTATTGATTCAGAGAATCCGAAAAAGCTCGTATCCCATTGGAAGATAAAACTTTTCGAAAAAAAGTCCACCACCACCTACGAAGCGTTTATCGTTGAGCACTCTCCCACGCAGCTACATGCGGTGGAGCAAGATGGCAATGGCCTCTATGCGTACACTCTATTTCTAGATACTGGCGTGTTGTTCTACTCACACCATCGCTTGCAAAACATCTTTGGTGAAGGCCCTTCGCTCTTGTCCCTCGTGGGTCACTGCACGGTCAAGGTCTCGCAGTGAGCGTGGCTCCTAACAAACGGTTCAAGATCGTTCGCTTCGCTCACTCGGGACCGGCTAAAGCCGGCCCCTTAACCTAAACGTTATGCACTAAGAGCGCGCGGCAGGATCTGGCTCAATATTCTAAGCTGATATTATTCAAGAATATACAAGCTGAGTAGAAAAACATGAATCGGCGTAAAAAAATAAATCAGTTATTAAAGGCTCACGCCAAAAAAGCTAGTGCCAAATTGGCACCAAAAAGTAAGTCTAAATACATTAGTAAAGCTGACCGATTGAAGCTAGCTGCTGAATCCAGTCAAGACTCAACCATTTCTTCCGAGAGCTGATATATGTATCTTAAGCGCCAAGGTAGCTCTATATAATGGCTGTTACGGTATTCTGTGCGGTCGCGCATAACAAGTCGCTGAAATCGCTCATTTCATTCGCTGGGACGGCGTTCCGCCGCCCCTTAGCTTAATCGTTAGCCAACGATATGGAACATCGGCGTAAGGACACGTAAATGTCGCGGAATCAAGGTGACCAAAAAGCGAAAAATATGCTAGTTAGCGAAGCACAACTTCGTTGTCGCTTAACTGCGTTAAGGCGAACATCGCTGTTGCGCTTCGCCAGGGATAGCCATTTCTCGGTTTTTCTCCGCCTTGAGCGCTTTGAACATTTACCTGCCCGCTGCGCGGGCATGTGCAAATCGTCGGCTAACTACTCACTAGAGCGAACACTGCTGCTGCGCAGCACTGTCGCTCACCTCGAAGCTTGTTAGGCCATATCATATAGCACTGCAATGGACGCAACCAACTGCCTTATTTCTACGAACATGTTGATTAAGAGATAAAAATGAAGAAAGCCAGCGCAATAATATTTTCCCTCATGTGTGCAGTTAACACTGCAGCAACTCAAGCCAGTCCTCAGTTTAAATACCCCAGCCTTATTGAGTGCACTCCTGTCAGGGCGGTTGGGGTACGTTTGTTTAATGGAATAACTGAAAAAAATGACTTGCTTAGCCAGGTTGAACATGTATTTAAATACATCCAGAATGGCAGGTACGAACTTAAGTCCGGTGCAGTATTCGTTTCAAAGCTAACAAACCAAGAAGATGTTTTGAATTTATACTCAGGCTCAACGACTTACTCCATTGATATGTACGGAGGGGAATATGTCGGCTCCACTAGCCATGAAGCCATAATCCTCCCCGATCAACAGATTGTAGGAGGATCAGCTTCCGGCACCCTATTTGAAGGAGCTTGTAAAGTTAACTGGAATTAAACGCCGCCACCTACGATTCCGCTTGCGAAAAAACCATTTAAAATGTAGTCGCCCAACAAAAAAGTCTAATGGCGTACTTTATTTATGCAATCACAAAGAAATACGAGGCCGTATGAAATACAAGGCATTATACGAAATCAGGACAGGCGGAAGCACACTCAAGTCTGAATTTGAATTTGAGAGCCAGTTGATACCAACAGTTTTTGATAGCTATGTCATTGAACTTGCTATAAAAGACTCTGCGCGGCTTGGCAAGTTTCCCATAGGTGGGATAGCTATAATTTCAATAGCTCAATTATTTGAATAAAGCAGTTAAAATTCACAAGCCTAACAAACGGTTCAAATCGTTCGCTTCGCTCTCTGGGACCGCGTACCGCGGCCCCTTAACCTAAACGTTATGTTCTACTTTTTAACCACGGAAGGCCCCATGAAAAAAGCCGAATTGCCACTACTGGTGTTGATCTTATTTACCGCGTACACAATTTTCTCAATGTTGCAGGCTGAGCAATCGCTTCTTCAATTTGGCATCCAACTCATGTCGAGCTTGGACACCGCGCAAGTCGTAATCGACCTTTATATTCTGGCTGCATTGGCCTGTATCTGGATGTATCACGACAACAAATCTCGCGGTAAGTCATTGGCATCTGTAGCACCATACCTTCTAATTACTGCCATTTTCGTTTCCATTGGCCCGTTGCTTTATCTTGTGGTCAAAGGTTTTTCAAAGCAGTCCTCCGCAGGTAAAACATAACAATCGGTTCAAATCGTTCGCTTCGCTCTCTGGGACCGCGTACCGCGGCCCCTTAACCTAAACGTTATGTGGCAGAGCATGGACACTGAAGAATTCATCAAAGCTGTAAGCCCTCTGTTGAAAGAGCGCGGTTTCAAAAAAGCAAACGCTACTTGGCGAAAAGACCAAGGTGAAAGTGTGGCTGTATTTAATGTTCAGAAATCACAATGGGGTGGTGGTAATTACTACATAAATATAGGCACGTATTTTCATGCCTTTGGAAACGAATCCACACCGACAGAAAACAAGTGCCATGTTAGGGTACGCCTCTCGGTCGAAGATCCATCCATAGTGATTTCGGCTGCCATTGAATGGTTCCAAGCAAGAGCATTACTGCAAGATGCAGCAAAACTCGCTGAGTCCGACTCAAAAAAGGGGTTAGTGTTCAAGGAGCTTCTAAGCGTAGTAGCCACATAACAAATGGTTCAAGCCGTTCGCTGCGCTCACTGGGACCGGCTAAAGCCGGCCCCTTAACCAAACGTTAGGCAAGTGGGAGCCTGATTAAAGCGTTCACTTTAGAATGTTGCGCGGCTAAAAATGTACGCAATATCGGCGCTTTATCGCCAACCGCGTCGCCTGTGAGTAAGTGCCGTCATTTGCACCACCAAACGGAGTTGGACTTATGTCATGTACCACTGCAAATAACTTACTCAGTACACCCGCCACATCGGTGGCGTCAGCCTTTTCTTTTTGCGCTGCTGCGACTACCGCGTTGTGCCAGGTCGGCCTAACATGTGGCTTAAATCGTTCGCTTCGCTCACTGGGACCGGCTAAAGCCGGCCCCTTAGCCAACCGTTAGGGCTCTCATTCATGCTACGTTCATCCCGCTCGTTACAGATGGCTATCGTATTTGCGACTGGAGTTGCCATTCTTTCGCTACTTCGTTATCTATTGGGAGCCCCTGGAGCATTTATCTTCGCAGTTATTCTTGGCCTGTTCGGCATTCTGATATTTGTCGCCTCCCTTTTTATCATCATCAAATCGCGCTCACGCGCATCCACTCTAGCAGCACTAATTACCTGCACTGCATGGATCGTTTGGTTACTGGCTCCGCTAGACTTGCTCGGCGTTTATGCAAAGTTTTGGCTTGAACGACCACAATACGAACTAGCCGTTGCAGAGGTTGTAGCAGGGAAACAACCAGATTGTGTCACGTCTAAATTTTGCCAGTACGAATCAGGCTCGCCCGTTCCGCTTGCCTTCCCATGGGAGGGAATCATCGACAACTGGATAGGCATCGTCTACGACCCTAGTGGCGACGTGCAAGATGCTGAACGCTTCAAGAATATCTTCGGCGGCGACCTATTAGAGTGTAATCATTTGAGTGGTCCGTTTTTCCTTTGCAGCTTCACGTGAGCCCCCTAACTAGCGGTTCAAATCGTTCGCTGCTCTCACTGGGACCGGCTAAAGCCGGCCCCTTAACCCAACGTTAGGCATCACGGGGCGCGCCTTGGACCTCCGCCATACGATGTCACTTCGTTCTACCGTACCCAAGGAGCATCCTGGCTGGCGGTCGACACGTATACCAAAGGTCACCCGATTGCGCGCGGAGCGACGAGTGACGCCACTTTCTCCTCCGCGCCTGAAAGGAGCACGAGACTATGCTTATCGAACGCTTCAAGATGCACTGTAGGCCTGAGAAGGCCGATCAAGCCCTCGCGGCGCTTGCAGAGGTTGCGAGGGCGAGCCGTGGAATCGATGGCGTCATTCACTTCGACATCGGCCGCGACATCCTTGATCCCAATGTCTTCATCGCCACCGAGGTCTTCGTGGATCGCGCTGCACTGGACCGCCAGGAGTCCATACCTGAGGTTCACAAGGTCATGGGCCTCTTTCCGGAACTGCTAGCTGGAGAACCCGAGGCGACAATCTTTCACGTATCGTCTCACGAGCCGGCCGCATGAGAGTTCGCGCGATCGGACGGGAGTGATGCCTAACCCATCGCTCAAGCGGACCCGCAACGGCATGCCGCTGCGGGCCGCTTAGCTCAAACGTTAGAGAGACGATGAATGGATTTAAAAACTAAGGGAGCAGTAGCATGAAATCGATATTGCTAGTAACGATCCTTGTCTTACTGCAAGGATGTTCGACATACGCGGTGAACCGCTACTCCATGTCGATGGACAACGTTGAACAGATCAAACGAGCGGTCGATGGTAGGTCAATTTCAGTTGGAACGTTCACCGCGGTTGAGCCAGGCCGTACGACCATCATGTGTCGCGGTGTTGGCCCGATCAAAACACCGGATGGCGAGCCCTTTGAGGCTTACATTCGAAAAGCGCTGATAGATGAGCTGCGTTTAGCCGGGGCATACGACTCGGCTGCTCAGACCAACGTAACAGGAACCCTTAAAAGCATTGATTTCACTTCTGTTGGTGGTGCGTGGACAATTGTCCTTGAAGTGCAATCGAATCAAGGGAGGAGATTTGAGATAACGGAAACGTATCAATACACGACTAGTTATTTTGGGGAAACTGCTTGCAATCAAACGGCACAAGCAGTCATGCCCGCGATCCAGAATCTCGTTAAATCTGTCGTGAGTCACCCTGAGTTTCAATTGATAGCGACTGAACAATGAGCCGGCTCTCTAACACGTCGCTCGAATTCGCTCGCTGCGACGCCGCTACGCGGCGCGCTTCAGCTCTGCGTTAGATGCTTTGGCCCGCCATCCGTCAACGCCCGCTTGCCCCTTCGAATACCATGTATTACATTGCATTCTACTGTATGGAGGGCACCCTAATGAGCGTCACAACCGTCCGGCTACAACCCGAGCTCGAAGAAAATCTTGGAGCTCTGGCCGAGAAGCTCCACCGAAGCAAAAGCTGGCTTATTAATCAAGCGCTTAGAGAGTTTTTTGAACGCCAGGAGCTGGAGCAGAACCGGTGGCAGGAAACGCTACAGGCTATGGAGTCAGTTGCACAAGGCAGGGTCGTGTCCGGTGAAGCAGTAAATACCTGGCTTCAAAGCTGGGGCAGCCCCAATGAGCTGTCGCCACCGAAGGCGGGCCAATGAGGCTGGTCTATTCAGAAGAAGCCGTGGCGGATTTGGTTCGCCTACGAGCATTCATTGCTGAGAAAGATCCCCTTGCTGCTGCACGTGTAGCAACAGAGCTCATTGCACGCATCGAAAATCTTCGTCTATTCCCAACAATGGGCTGCACTGTTGAATTAGCTCCAGACCCCAAAGCTATTCGTGACGCCATCTTCGGGAAATACGTAATCAGATATGCGGCCCATACCGAGGCTGTCGTTATTCTTCGTATATGGCACCACTACGAAGACCGAGTGCAAAGCACCTAACTAGTGTGCTGTCTCAGAATTATTGTTTCGATGACACCGGCTAGTAGGGTGCGCCGTGCGCACCAGGCACCCGGTGTCAGTGGTGCGCACGGCGCACCCTACACAGGCCAGCCGCAGCCGCTTGAGCAATGATTATTGCGAGACAGCACACTAGCTGTTCAAGCCGCTCGCTTCGCTCACTCGGAACGGGCTAAAGCCCGCCCCCTAACCTGAACGTTAGCGGCCAAAGCCGACCTTGCCGTAGCGTACGGAAAATAGTACGTTAACTACTCTACATCCGACACGGTTCTCCCATCATGCAAACCCTCACTGCCAGCGAGGCTCGCGCCAATCTCTACCGGCTTATCGATCAAACCACTGAATCGCACCAACCCATTGTTATTTCTGGGAAAAGGGGCAATGCGGTGCTGATTTCGTCTGAAGATTGGGATGCGATCCAAGAAACTCTCTATCTCCTCTCTGTTCCAGGCATGCGTGAATCAATCAAGCAAGGTATGGAAGAGCCTGCCGAGGCTTGCTCGAAGGAACTGGATTGGTGACTTGGCAAATTATCTACACCAAGCAGGCACAGAAGGATGCTCAGAAACTCGCATCCTCTGGCCTCAAAGAAAAAGCAAAAGAACTACTGAAACTCATAAAGACTAATTCTTCTCAAAATCCCCCACCTTACGAAAAACTCGTTGGCGATCTCGCGGGGGCATACTCTCGCCGGATCAACATTCAGCACCGCCTTGTATACCAGGTACTGGAGAAAGAGCATTTGGTAAAAGTCCTGCGCTTATGGACACACTATGAATAGTGTTGGCCGCTAACAATGTATATGGACTCTCCTTGCCGGCGCTGAGTAATACTCTTCCAACCCTGGCGTCAGTGCGGTTGCATTCGTATATCCGGCTTTGGCTGGGTAGTCTCAGACCGTCAGGCTTTTCATAAAAAAGCACTTATTCTTTCTATGCACTATACTTTTCACTGAACTTGCCACCAAGATGGGTGGTACTTGTTTGATCTGCTTTGGAGTCGGATTAATAGTTAATTTAACGCCGCGATTTAGCGGCGATGCTTTTGCATAGTCCGTTGGCAACAGGAACAGGATGAAGAGAAAATGGCAATAGCAATTATCTTAATTCTAATCGTTGTTGCATCAGTGCTGTTCCACTTACTAGCGCCTTGGCAGGTGACGCCGGCTGCTTCCAATTGGGGGTCAATAGACACCACCCTGTTCATCACCCTGATCATTACCGGAATATTTTTCATCGCCATCACGGTATTTATGGCGGTAGCCGTGATGCGTTACCGTCACAAGGAAGGCAGCCGGGCGCACTACCAGCCGGAAAATAAAAAGTTGGAATGGTGGTTAATGGTTATCACCTCGCTGGGTATTGCCGGCATGTTGGCGCCTGGCCTGGTTGTTTACAGTGATTTCGTCCGGGTCCCGACAGATGCTTATGAGCTTGAAGTGGTCGCCCAGCAGTGGCAGTGGGCCTTTCGCTTTCCCGGTCAGGACGGGAAGCTGGGCCGGTCGGATGTTAAATTTGTCGACTCCGCCAATCCCCTCGGCCTTGATCCCAAGGATTCCGCTGGGCAAGACGATGTGCTTATAAAGAGCAATGAAGTTCGCCTTCCGCTCGATCAACCGGTGAAAGTCTTACTGCGTTCTAAAGATGTGGTGCATAACTTCTATGTACCGCAGATTCGCAGCAAGATGGATATGGTGCCGGGTATGGTGTCTTACTTTTGGTTTACGCCGACTAAAACCGGGAAATTTGAAATCCTTTGCGCTGAATATTGTGGCGTAGGTCATTACAACATGCGCGGCCATATGATCGTGGAGGAGCAGGGCGCTTTTGCTCAATGGCTGAACAGCCAACCGACTTTTGCCCAGACCTTAACCACAGCGGCCAAGCCCAGCCGGGACAGCGTGCTGGAAAAAGGCCGCCTGCTGGCCGAAAACTACGGCTGCCGTGCCTGCCATAGCCTGGATGGCAGCGCCAGTCTCGGCCCGGGCTGGAAGGGGCTGTACGGCCGCACGGAACCGCTTGCCGATGGCACCAATGTCCTGGTCGATGAGGCCTACCTGAAAGAGTCGATCCTCGATCCAAAGGCCAGACAGGTCCGGGGTTATCCGCCGGTCATGGTGCCCTATACTCTCAATGAAGATGAACTGGGCGCTCTGGTCGCCCTCATCAAATCACTGAGTGCGGTGCCGCAAGAGGATGGACCTTCTGCCAGTGAAGCGACGGGCGGAGGCGAGGATTCGGTGGCGCAGGGACGGCAATTGGCCGAGTCGCTCGGCTGTCTGGCCTGCCACAGTGTCGATGGCAGTCCGGGAGTCGGCCCCGGCTGGCAGGGCCTGTATGGCAAGACAGAAACCCTCGCCGACGGGACGAAGGTAAAAGTCGATGAGGGCTATATAAAAGATTCCGTTCTTAATCCTAGCGCCTCAATAGTCAAAGGCTATGCCCCTATCATGCCGGCCTTTGCCCCGAGCGATAAGGAGTTGAATGCGATGATCGCTTTTATCAAGTCCAAAGCGAATGCCAAAGTTGATGCGAATAGGGTGGAACCAGGAGAGTTACCGTAAGCAGCCAGAAATACACCGAAACTTCACCTGGAGGATGACGTGATGGCCTATGCGGAGCAAGTTGAAACAGAAGTACTGCACGAGCCTAAAAGTTTCCTGACCAAATATATCTGGAGTCAGGACCACAAGGTCATAGCCATTCAATATTCCTTGACGGCTATATTTGTGGGTCTTATCGCCCTGGTGTTGTCCGGCCTGATGCGCATGCAGATAGGCTTCCCCGGCAGTCTCGAGTTCATGGACGCCAGCACCTACTATCAGGCGATGACCATGCACGGCATGATCATGGTCATTTATTTGCTGACGGCCCTGTTTCTGGGTGGCTTCGGCAACTATCTGATCCCACTGATGGTGGGCGCCCGCGACATGGTCTTCCCCTATGTCAACATGCTGAGCTACTGGTTCTACCTGGTCTCGGTAGTGGTGCTGCTCGCCAGTTTCTTTGTCCCTGGCGGCCCCGCCGGTGCGGGCTGGACGCTCTATCCGCCACAGGCCATTACCCAGGGGACACCGGGGGCCGAGTGGGGCATCGTCCTGATGCTCGTCTCACTGGCGATTTTTATTGTCGCCGCCACCATGGGCGGGTTGAACTACGTAACCACGGTGTTGCAGGCGCGCACGCACGGCATGACCTTGTTTCGCATGCCGCTCTCCGTCTGGGGCATCTTCATGGCCTCGATTCTGGCCTTGCTGGCCTTCCCGGCGTTGTTTGTCAGCGCGGTCATGATGCTGTTCGACAAACTGCTGGGCACCAGCTTCTTTATGCCGGCGATCATCTCGCTGGGGCAGCAGCTCGATCACCAGGGTGGCAGCCCGATATTGTTCCAACACCTGTTCTGGTTCTTCGGCCACCCGGAAGTCTACATCGTTGCTCTTCCTGCATTTGGTCTGGTCTCCGATTTGATCAGCACCCATGCGCGCAAGAATATCTTCGGTTACCGCATGATGGTGTGGGCCATCGTTGCGATTGGCGTGCTGAGCTTTGTGGTCTGGGCGCACCATATGTATGTCAGCGGCATGAACCCGTACTTTGGCTTTTTCTTCGCCACCACCACCTTGATCATCGCGGTGCCGACCGCGCTGAAAGTCTACAACTGGGTGCTGACCCTGTGGCGGGGCGACATCCATCTGACCGTGCCGATGCTGTTTGCCTTGGCTTTTATCGTCACCTTTATAGTCGGCGGTCTGACCGGGTTGTTTCTCGGCAATGTGATCGTGGATATTCCGCTATCGGACACCTACTTTGTCGTGGCCCATTTTCATATGGTCATGGGCGTTGCGCCGATTCTGGTGGTGTTCGGCGCCATTTATCATTGGTTCCCGAAAATAACCGGGCGCATGCTGAACGACACCCTGGGCAAGCTGCATTTCTGGATTACCTTCCTGGGCACTTATCTCATCTACTTCCCCATGCATTACCTGGGTTTCCTGGGCATGCCCCGCCGCTATTACGCCTATGAGAACTACGACTTCATCCCGCAGTCGGCGCAAGAGTTGAATGCCTTCATTACGGTGGTCGCATTGACCGTCGGCGTTTCCCAACTGCTGTTCTTGTTCAACCTGTTCTGGAGTGTATTTAAAGGCAAGCCCGCAGGCAGTAACCCCTGGGGCGCGGCCAGCCTGGAATGGCAAACGCCGAACACCCCGCCGATACACGGCAACTGGGGAGCGAAGTTGCCGGTCGTGCATCGCTGGGCCTATGACTACAGTGTGCCGGGCATAGATCAGGATTTTGTCCCGCAAACGGTCTCTGCCCAGGAGTTGGAGCAGCTGCGGCAACTCAGTGCCGAAGCCAAGATAGCGGGCGAAAAACCATGAACAGGCAGCTATTGAGAAACACCGACAGCGCCGACCCCGGGGGCAGTTGGAGTCTCGACCCTGAAGGTATCCAGACCCCCGAGGGTGCCAATAGAACGCAAACCGCAAAAGTAGGCCTGCGCCTGTTTCTGGTCGTAGTGAGCTCGTTATTCTTTCTCTTCCTGATGGCCTTTATCGCCCGCTCACAAGTGGCCGACTGGCTACCCCTGACAGAGCCTCTGGGTCCGTTGGCCAACCCCTGGCAACTCTGGCTGAATTCGGCCTTGCTGGTATTCGGCAGCATCGCCCTGCAGTGGGCACGGATGGCCGCCCGACAGGGTCACTTTGGCGGAACTGTCATTGGCTTTGGATTGGGGGGCGTATTTGCGCTTGCCTTTCTGGCGGGACAACTCTGGGTCTGGCAGCAGTTTGTCGCCTGGGGCTATTTTGTCTCCAGCAATCCGGCCAGCAGTTTCTTCTACCTGTTGACCGGCCTGCATGGACTGCACCTGCTGGGCGGCCTGGTAGCCTGGAGCAGAACCGTCGCTAAATTCCTGCACCGCGTGCCGTTGCCGCAACTCAGCGCCAGCGTAGAGCTCTGTGCCATCTATTGGCATTACCTACTGGGTCTTTGGTTCGTGCTATTCGCCCTGCTGACCAGCACACCGGAAACCTATGCCGCCATCGCGGCATTCTGCGGCCTGAGGTGAAGCCATGGCAGCGCACCCACCAGCCCCCGGAGAGCCCGGTTCATCCCCCACACCGACCTCAGCCGACACGCCTGCACCGGGATGGCAGGGCATCGCCAGCGACTGGGCCTCGGATAGAGACGCCTTCAAACAGGTCCCCTGGGGCAAGGCGATGATGTGGATATTCCTGCTCAGCGATACGTTTATCTTCACCTGCTTTTTAACCGGCTATATGTCGGTGCGCATGACCACCACCGCCCCCTGGCCAAACCCCAGTGAAGTGTTCGCCTTGACGATCGGCGGTAGCGAAATTCCACTGATTCTGATCGCCATCATGACCTTTGTGCTGATCAGTAGCAGCGGCACCATGGCCATGGCAGTCAATTTCGCCTACCGCCGTGATCGCGCCAAAACCACTGCCCTGATGCTGGCGACCGCAGCCTTTGGCGCGACCTTCGTCGGCATGCAGGCATTTGAATGGAGCAAGCTCATCGCAGAAGGGGTGCGTCCTTGGTCGAACCCCATGGGGGCGGCGCAATTTGGTGCCAGCTTTTTCATGATTACCGGCTTCCACGGCCTGCACGTGTCGATCGGCGTCATTTACCTCAGCATCGTGGCGCTGAAAGTATTGCGGGGAGATTATGAGCGCTCCGGAAACTATCAGATCGTCGAGATAGCTGGGCTTTACTGGCACTTCGTGGACTTGGTGTGGGTGTTTATTTTTGCTTTCTTCTATTTATGGTAGGTCTAAGAGCCTGTTCATGGTCGTCGCGAGCGAAGGTCAGCCATTTTTAACGCAGCATGGCCGCGCGCAGTAGATCGTGAGCAGGTTCTGAAGAGGAGCACTGACGATGGCGCACGCTCAGGGTCAACAACATCCCATCAGCTTGTATCTTAAGATTTGGGGGCTGTTATTCGTCCTCAGCACCATGTCGTATCTGGTCGACTATTTTCACTTTCAAGGCTACCTGCGGTGGTCCCTGATCGTCACTTTCATGTTGTTGAAGGCGGGTCTAATTGTCGCCATCTTCATGCACATGGCCTGGGAGCGGTTGGCCATGGTCTACGCCATACTGGTGCCCCCCTTGTGTTTACTGGTGCTCGTCGGACTCATGGCCACCGAGGCGGACTACGTTTTCCTCAGCCGGGTAATTTTCTTCGGGCAACAAGCTACTTCCGGACCGCCTTAGACATCCGCCGGCTAACCCCTCAGCAATAGCGCTATATCGTTCGCTTGAACTGATGCCATCTCTGCAGCCAGGCCACTGTCCAGTGCGGGGCTGCCGCTCCCGTGCCGGCGATCGTCAGTCTTGGATGATGTTCGATTACCCGGTCCAATAGCGCTTCCTGGTCCGGCTCAACATCCACGAAAAAGAGATGCTTGCCTTCTGCTAACTTCTGTTTAAAAGCGCGGAAGTGGGCGTTTGGCACCTGGATACCAAAGAAGCCGCCTTCCCAGATGCAAAAGCCCAGTATCACCACGGCAAGGAAGATAAACGGCACCCAGCCCGCGGCGGATTCGGTCCAGCCCAGCCAATAGGCGCCGCCAAGGACCAGCGCCGCGAGTGGCACGCCGACCACCGCACCAATCTCGCCAGAGTGGACAACATCTTGTTTCATCAACGAGTTCACGTCGTGGAGGTGATGCTGTTCTACATCCGCATCCTTTTCGCTGAGCACATGGATACGTTCGGTACTGATGCCGTTGGCTTCCAATTCAGTTTCAACGGTTTCAAGATCATCGAGATTGTCACTGATGTAATAGTGTCGATTCATGCCACACCTCCCACCTCGTGTTTGCTGTAGACCCCCTCTTACAGCCGTTAACTGAGATTTGCAGTCGGTATCTGCACCCGTGGAGCACGTTGCACACGTCCTGCAATGCGAAACAAGTATAGCCCCCTCACGACGACGGGCATTCAACGCCAGCAACGCCAAGATCGGACCATCAGCCTTAGAGCCTGGCGCACCCCGACGAAGTCTGTGTCACGGCGCCACCGGCCAGGTCGCTCGACAAGACTGCGCCGCTGGCGAACAGCGGCTTTCCAGGTTCCACCGAAAGCTTGAGCCACAGCCCCTGAACCCGGCATCGGCAAGCTGATTACTCGCTAGTCCAGCATAATCGGGGACACGGTTATCTTTTCCGATCCGTCTTAACAAAAGGGGATCGTAGTGATTTACACCCATCAACCAACAACCCTCCTTGGTCATTTTGACTGATCAGAAACAAATCACTACGACCCCTTTAGTCCGAATGACGCGCCCCTCTCGAATTGGTAGTTAGGCTGATGGCTATTTCTTTCTGGGGTCCTCCGCCGGGTTGAGGTAATTGATGCCCCAGGGGCCGGTGCCGTGAATCTGAATGACGGTCTCTTCCTCGGTGGTGTAGGCGAACATGGGCATTCCCGGGGGCATCATGGTAACGCCGCCAGCCGGATAGGCTCTGGCTTTGGCACGATCGAACGTCTCGCCGATGCCCAAATGGAACGTTCCAGACAACACTGTGACCCGCTCAAATACGGGGTGGGTGTGGGCTGGCACCTCGAAGTCGGGAGGCAGCTTGATGCGCATAGTGAAGGGTATGGCTTGCTTTAGATCGCCTTCCAAAACCGCCAGCTTGGCGCCAGGTCCGATGGCCGGGGCATCGCTCCACTGGACTTCGGACGGGATAATCGAAATGTGGCCTTCCATGACCGGCTCTGCTGCCAACGCGGGAGCCGCGATGAGCGCCCCTAGCGCGAGCACAGTTGAGGCTGTAATAACCTTTGCTGCGTTCATTTGCTTCTCCTCTGCGATCGAACAATTCGCCGGCCCGCCAAGGCCGGCAGTGGTCCTATGAAAATCCCGACCCTAACACTCAAGCTCCTAGGAGGCCGCCGACCGCCCAGGGAAACACTCAGCCGCCCGACAACCGCCTCAGGGAAGGAATAGCAGCCCACTGCGCCACACGCATGACCATTGATCCACCGAGGCAAAAAACCGACCCACCACCCAAAGGATGAGGAGCGGCTGAGCCGCCATCGGGTCATCGGGGAGCCGCGCCAAGCGACAAATCGAGCCGACCAGGCGCGCTGCACTATCGGGCCTATGCTGTTTCGCGCCGACAGGCTCAACGCAGACACTCAAACACCGTCGGAACAGCAGTCGGAGTGCCGACAGCTACCCATTCCCCCATCGCCCGCAAGGAGGTCGAACATGGCAATCCGCATTGGCGACGAAGCGCCGGATTTCACCGCCGAAAGCACCGAGGGGACCCTCAGCTTCCACGAATGGATCGGCGACAAATGGGCCATCCTGTTCTC